>CACYWG010000017.1 GCA_902778115.1 Oscillospiraceae bacterium
CAAGGCCAGCTCAATGCCGTCTGTCAGAGCTGAATACTGCTCCAGACTCATGACCACCATAGAACCGTAACCGTTCTTTGTGAGAAAGACCGGCGCGCCGGTGCTCATGACTTCTTCCTCGATCTCCGGATACTTGTTCCTCAGATCGGATACCGGACGAATATTGATCATCTTGATCCCTCCTTTTTTCTATCAGAATTCTATCACAACTTTATCATATGTGCAAGAGGGACTTTTATTCTCTTCAAGGGCGGTCTTATCTGCCCGGCCTTTTCAAAAAAGTGCAGCGACTGAAATCATCCGTCCATCCGTACTTGTGTCCCGCTGTCATGTTTTTTGAAATCGTCCTGTCATGCCATTAGCCTGCTTTTTCGCTTTTTCCCCATAGTATTCATGGAGGGACAAACAAATCGTCCCAACTATCAATTATGAGGAGGATTGCATATGATGATCTACGAAAAAGCGAAACGCCTTGTCACAGCCCGCGAGGCGGCGGAACACTATGGGCTGAATAAACCGCCATGGGATGGCACTTTGTCCTTTCCACGACGACCACAAACCCAGCATGAAGCTGGATGAGCGTTTCCACTGCTTCGGCTGCGGAGAGGACGGAGACGTCATCGACGTCACCGCCAAGCTGTTCCAGCTGACGCTCAGAGAAGCGGCAGAGAAGCTGATCGAGGATTTCGGTGACGGTGAATTCATTCCGGACGCACCTTCGCCGCCTAAGCCGCCCGATCCGGCCAAGCGCTGCCATGATGTGCTGCTGGATCTGGAGGTCCGGCTGCACCGGCAGAAACGGGAGACCGCACCGCAAAGCATGGACGATCCCATCACAACGGAATACGCACAGAACGAGCGGCGTACTGGATTGCTACGAAGAGACGCTGCAGAGGGAGGTGATCGTGTATGACGACATCTTCTGAAAGCCCGTCCTGGCTGGACGGGGACAAGATCGACGAGGTGCTGTTTTGTGAGGAGCTCCGCAGAGAACACCCAATGCTCTGCATCCATGATGTCTTCTTTACCGTGGACGGAAAGGTGACAGACGAGGGCTGGATCAAAAACGCCATCTTTGAAAAGCTCAAGCCCTATGTTCGCCGCGGGCTATCTCGCAAGATCGCATCTTTGCTGGATACGCTGCGCGCCTGCTGCTATTCGTCGCCTCTCCCGATCTACCACGACCGCATCCATGTGGCCAACGGCACACTGTTTCTTGACGGCCGCTTCGAGACGAGCAAAGATTTCTGCCTGAACCGGCTACCGGTGCAATATGATCCGGAAGCTCCGTTCCCCGCAAAATGGCTCGCCTTTCTCAATGATCTGCTGATCCCGGAGGATATTCTGACCCTGCAGGAGTTCATGGGCTACTGCCTGATCCCCAGCACCAAGGCGCAGAAGATGCTGATGCTGGTCGGCAAGGGCGGAGAAGGCAAATCCCGTGTCGGGATCGTGCTCTCCGCGCTGCTGGGTACGAATATGTACAACGGCAGCATCGCCAAGGTGGAGACAAGCCCCTTTGCCCGCGCGGATCTGGAATACGGACTGCTGCTGGTGGACGATGACATGAAGATGGAAGCGCTGCCCCAGACCAATATCATCAAATCCCTGGTCACGGCAGAAATGCCGATGGATCTGGAGAAAAAGGGAA
Source organism: Oscillospiraceae bacterium (assembly GCA_902778115.1). GTDB lineage: Bacteria > Bacillota > Clostridia > Oscillospirales > Oscillospiraceae > Limivicinus. The sequence continues at coordinate 1,652 of CACYWG010000017.1, forward strand.
AGCAGAGCTACCAGGGCACCATGTATGTCCGGCTGCTGGGCTTTGGCAACGGAACGCTGAAATCTCTCTATGACCGCAGCGTCGGCTTCTTCCGTCGTCAGATCATCCTGACGGTGAAGGATCGCCCCAAGGACAGAGTAGATGATCCGTTCCTTTCGGAAAAGCTGATCGGCGAAATCGAGGGGATCCTGCTCTGGGCGCTGGAGGGACTGCACCGTCTACAGGCCAACGACTACAAGTTCACGATCAGCGCACGCAGCCGGGAGAACATGCAGGAGAGCATGACCGAAAGCAATAACGTGATCGAGTTCCTCAAATCCGAGGGCTACATCGGCTTCAAGGCGGACTTGGATATCAGCTCCCAACGGCTCTATGAGCTGTACGTGCTTTGGTGTGAGGAAAACGCCGAGAAGCCGCTGACCACGCGCAGCTTCTGCTTGCAAATGGCGGCGCTGGCCGCAGAGTACAACCTGGAGCCCACCAACAAAGTTCACGCCCATGGACGTCAGGTTCGGGGCTATGTCGGGATCTACTCCCTATTGCCGTGAAGCAGTACGGTGGTACGGATGGACGGATGATTTCAGTCGCTGCGTTTTTTCAATTCAAAAGAAGTGTGTTTCGGCAGCCTGAAGAAGGCTGTTTTCTTTTTCGGCAAATACTTGCCGGAAAGATCGGAAAGCTTTCCCGAAACGCGTTTCTCGAACGAGCGAACAGGTTTTGCCATTTCGCGGGCTTCTTTCCGGCTCTGTGAAAGATAACGCAAATCCGGAAAGTCGATCAGGCCGCTTATGACCTGAGCATCATAAAACTTCTATAAAAATGAATGGAGGACAAAATGAATAATACAAGAAATGAGATCAAGGCGCACATCGTGCGCGCAGGCTTTACCATGCAGGAGGTGTTGGAACGCCTGCATGATGATTACGGTTGGAGCGACAGCATTTCCAACCTCTCCGCCAAGCTCCAGCGGGAGAGCATCCGCTACCGCGAGGTCGTCGAGCTGGCCGATGTGCTGGGCTATGACATTGTGTGGCAGAAACGGAGGGAACGCTGATGGATAAAGGACAGTTCGCCATCCTGCGCTTTGCGAAATACAAGGGGCCGGAGATCAGCAACATCGAGGCTCACAACGAGCGCACCAAAGAGAAATACGCCAGCAATCCCGATGTGGATCTGAGCCGCAGCAAGGACAACTTCCACATCATCCAGCCCACGGACAAATACCGCGCCATGTCTGAGGCGCTGATCAAGCAGTATGAGTGTCCCCGCGTCCGCAGCGACAGCGTGCGGATCGTGGAGACGCTGATCACTGCCAGTCCGGAGTTTTTTAAAGGCAAGAAAAAAAGCGAGATCCGCGGCTTCTTTGAGCACGCCGTGGGTTTTCTCAAACAGGAGCTGGGTGAGGATCGCCTGGTCTCCGCCGTCGTGCATATGGACGAAAAGACGCCCCATATGCACGTTTCTTTTGTCCCGATCACGGAGGACGGGCATCTTTCCGCCAAGCGTATCCTGGGTAATCGAAAGACACTGACCGCCTGGCAGGATCGCTATTGGAAGCACATGGTCGGCAAGTATCCGGAGCTGGAGCGTGGAAAGAGCGCCAGCAAGACCGGCCGGGAGCATATCCCGCCCCGCGTCTTCAAGCAGGCCGCCAACCTGAACAAGCAGGCGAAGCGGGTTTTTGAACTGCTGGAGGACACCAATCCTTTCAATGCCAAGAAAAACGCAGCAGAGCTGGATCGGCTGCTGCATCGGTTTTTCCCGGAAATGGGCAAGTTCCTTACCAAGACCAAACAGTATGAACAGGCAATTGCTCAGTTGGAGGACAGCAAGGGCAAGCTGGAGAACCGGAATGCAGAGCTGCGGCAGGAGCTGAAGGAGGCCACAACGGTCAGTACCAAACGCAAGCTGGAGGAATCCCAGCTCAAGGCGGACTATTACAATCTGCAGCGCGTCATGCAGGCGATCCCGCCTGAGATCGTGTTCCGGTATACGGGAAAGAATCTGAATCGAGAGAGGGGGCTTGCAAATGAGATGTGAGGTCCCAGTGTGGGAAAAAGCAAACCTTACTCTGGAAGAAGCGGCGGCTTACAGCAATATCGGCATCAACCGGCTGCGCGAGCTGAGCGACGCGGATCAGTGTCCGTTTGTTCTGTTCGTCGGGAACAAGCGGCTCATCAAGCGCAAACAGTTTGATGCGTATCTTGCGGAAGCCTACTCAATCTAATTGAAATCGAGCGCCAAATGAGCTATAATGTAGTTACAACTCATTAGGCGCTTTTCGGAAAGGAGCAATGATGTCAGAAAAGCGCAAAGACAGTAAGGGCCGTATTCTGAAAAAGGGCGAGTCCCAACGGAAGAACGGCACCTACGATTACAGATTTGTAGACAGTAAAGGAAAAACACACAGCGTTTATGCGAAAACGCTGGACGTGCTCAGACAAAAAGAAAAAGAAATCGAACGGGATATTGCGGACGGGATCGACTTCGCCGCAGGAGATGAAAAGGTATGCGATCTGGTAGACCGGTATATGGCCATGAAGCGAACGATCAAGCCGAATACAGCCAGGTCATACAGTACCGTCGTCAAGCGGATTCATGCCGACGCCTTCGGTCAAAGGAAGATTCGTAACATCAAGAAATCCGACGCAAAGGCGTGGTTTGTGAAGCTGCATGATGAGGGCTTAAAGCGGAACACCATCACCGTGTATAAATCGGTGCTGCAGCCTGCCTTCGAGATGGCCGTGGATGACGATGCGATCCGGAAGAATCCGTTTCGGTTCAACCTCTCCGAGCTTCTCCCCGATGACGAAGCCAAGCGTGTCGCGCTGACCCCCGCGCAGCAGAAGAAGTATCTGAAATTCCTCCGGGATTATGGAAGCGGCATTTATTACGATGATATCGTGATTCTGCTGGAAACCGGGTTGCGTGTCAGCGAGCTTTATGGGATTACCCTGTCGGATGTGGATCTTTTCAAGCGCCGTTTGTATGTGCGCAGGCAGCTCTGCCGTACGGGCGACCAGCCGTATTTCGTCTGCCCGCCGAAATCCAGCAGCGGTATTCGCACGATCCCCCTGTCGAACACAGCGTATGAAGCTTTCCAGCGTGTGATAGCCGCGCGCCCGAAGCCTGCAGTGGAGATGATCATCGACGGATGCGGAGGATTCCTGTTTCTGGATTCCTTTGAGAAGCCGAAGGTTGCCATGCATCTGGAAAACTACATGCGTCAGATGCAGAAGAAGTATCGGAAGCTCTACGGAGACACGCTGCCCACCGTTACGCCGCATGTATTGCGTCACACCTTCTGCACCAATATGCAGCAGGCAGGGCTTGATCCCAAGTCCCTTCAGTATGTGATGGGGCACAGCGATCCGGAGATCACCATGTCGCTTTATACGCATTCCGATTACGATTTCGTCGAGCACGCCTTCCACGAAGCGCTTAGTATGTGACGAATTTATATTAAGCGTGTTTTACGCAGGTTTTTACGCATTTTGGCCGTAGAGACCCGTAGATTTTTGTAGAAATGCGTAAGTTCCGTTTTTTGGTAAAATTATTATTTTGATCGCATTTATATCGTTTTTTAAGTGTTTTCATATGATTTAATAACTTTTTGGCCGTCTTAAGAAATCGTGGAGCATCAGGGCGGCATGTACTGATCGGGAAAATCCATACGCTGTTATCTGACTCACAAAAGAGGAGGAGCCGCAAATGCGGCTCCTCCTCTTTCATTTGTCGGGGATCAGCGCCCCTCTGCGCCGCTTTGCGCCCGGTGAACCTGCGCTCAACGGCCGTATTGCGGAGCAGGCCTATTGTCTGAGTGCCTTGATCTGCGCGATCATCTCGTCGCAGACCTCGTCCATGTCGCCCACAATGCCGTAGTCGCAGTAGTTGAAGATCTGCGCCTCCGGATTTTTGCCCACAGCCACGAAAACATCCGCGTCCACGCCGGCGGTGTGGTTGACAGCGCCCGAGACGCCAAAGCTGATGTAGAGCTTCGGCTTCACCATCACGCCGGACTGGCCGATCTGCAGCTTGTAGGGCAGGATGCCGCGGTCGTACAGAGGCCGGGTGCAGCCGAGCTTGCCGCCGAGGAGCTTTGCCAGCGTGCGGTAGCGCTCCAGATGCTCCGAATCCTTCAGGCCGTTGCCCACGCAGACGATGCAGTCGGCGTTGGCGATGTCGAGCTCTGGGTCGCTCTCATCCGGGATGAAGCCGAGGTGCCGGCAGCGGATCTTCTCCGGGTCAAAATCGATCCGCTCCTCGATCCGCTCGATCTCCTGTTTCGCGCCGACTGGCGCGCAGGGAAAGGTACCGGGACGGATGGTGCCGACCTGCGGGCGCAGCGCCGGCACGGTGATGACCGCCATGATCTTTCCGCCGACGGCAGGCTCGATGAACTGGATGTCGCCGGTCTCGGCATCCCAGCCGAGCTCCATCGCGTCGGAGGTGCAGCCGGTCTCCAGCTGCACGGCGAAGCGCGGCGCAAAATCGCGGCCGTCGATCGTACCGCCGACAAAGATGGCGGAGGGATTGTATTTGCGGGACAGCACGGTAAAGGCCTTTGCCCAGGCGTCGGTGTTGAAATACTCGTAGCCCGTGCCGCTGACGCGGATGATCCCGTCGATCCCGCAGTCCTTGACTTTATCCAGCTCTGATTCGGGCAGTTCGCCGAGGACGACCGCGAAGAGCCTGTCGCCGGTCTGGTCGCAGAGCTTTCTCAGCTCGCAGCAGAGCTCGAGGCCAACGGGCGCAGCGGTCCTGCCGTCATGCTCGATGTAGACCCACATGTTTTGATAGTCCGATTTCTTCACGCTCCGTCACCTCCCTCAAAGCGAGCCTTTTTCCGTCAGCAGCTCCAGGAGTCTGCCGACGTCTGTCCTGGGACTGCCGGTCCGGATGATCTGGCCGGGTTCGGGCAGTTCGGGCGGGTAGATCTTCGGCACGATGGTGCCGGATCCGGGCACGCCGATCTTCTGCGGATCCAGGCCGTCGATGTCGGTTTCGGCATAGACGGTGATCGGCGCGGACTTGGAGGCGAGGTAGGCGTCCAGGCTGGGGAGCCTGCCGTAAAAATTGTCCTTCTCGACCGTCAGCAGGCAGGGCAGCGTCGCTTCCACGAGCTCCCGCCCGTTTTCCAGCGCGCGCGTCGCGCGGATCCTGCCGTCTTTGATATCCTCGATGCTCAAACAGCAGGAGATCTGCGCGGCGTCGAAACGCTCGGCAAGCTGGGAGGCCATCTGTCCGGTGGCGCCGTCCAGCGATTCCTTGCCGCAGAAGATCAGATCGAATCTGCCTTTCATATCGGCGGCCTTGACGATGGCATAGCTGGTGGACAGGGTGTCCGCCCCGCCGAAGCCGCGGCCGCTGACCAGCACGGCCTCGTCGCCGCCGACCGCGAGACATTCGCGCAGCGTGCTCTCCGCCATCGGCGGGCCCATGGTGATGAGAGTGATGCGGCCGCCGAAGCGTTCCTTGATCTGCACGGCCGCTTCCAGCGCGTTGAGGTCAAGGGGGTTGGTGAGGGTCGGCACGCCGGTACGGACCAGGTTGCCGGTCTCGGGATCCATTTTTACGAGATCGATATCCGGGATCTGCTTGACGCAGACAAGTATGTTCAGCATGGCACTTCCTCCCCTCTCAGCGTTCGGCCAGGCCGCTGTCGCAGACCTTGCCGGGATTGAGGATCATATCGGGGTCGAAAACCGCCTTGATCTGCCGCATCAGTTCGAACACGTCCTCGCCCACCGATTCCCTCAGATAGCTCATCTTGGCGTGGCCGATCGAATGCTCGCCGGAGACCTGGCCCTCGAGCTCGGCGCACTTGGTGTAGGCCGCATCCATGATAATCTTGACGCGGCGCTTGAACTCTTCCTCCTCCAGGTCGTTGGAGCAGCAGTAGATGTGCAGGTTGCCGTCGCCGGCGTGGCCGAAGTTGCGCAGGCGGATGCCGACCTTCTCGCCGAGGCCGCGGATATAGATCAGGAAGGCGGGGATCTTGTCCACCGGGACGACCACGTCCATTTCGTCCACCAGCCTGGTCTCCGCCTCGATGACGGTGAGGAAGCTGGAGCGGGCCGCCCAAGCGGATTTTTTGTTGGCGGAGGTGGCTACCACCAGCACGTCCAGCGCCTCGGACTCCTTCGCGATCTGGCCCAGCTTGATCATTTTCTGATCGAGCTCGTCCTCGTCATAGCCGGTGAAGGTCACCAGGAGGGAGGCGCCCACATCCTCGCTGCGCACCCGCTCGGGAAAGATCGGGTTGCCGGTAAAGGCGGCGGAGGAGGCGACGATATCCGCGTCCATGAATTCGATGGACTGGGGATCGAGATTGGCAAGCTTCACCTTGGGGACGAAGTGGATGCAGTCCTCCACGGTCCGGAAGGGTACCAGACAGGACACGTCGCAGACGGGGCTGGGGATGAGCTTCATGGTCATCTCGGTGATGATGCCGAGCGTACCCTCGGAGCCGATCATCAGATGCAGCAGGCTGTAGCCGGAGCTGGTCTTGCTGACGGATTTGCCCAGCTCGATGATCCTGCCGTCGGCCAGCACCACGGTCATCGCCAGCACATAGTCGCGCGTGACGCCGTATTTGACCGCGCGCATGCCGCCGGCATTGGTGGAGATGTTGCCGCCGACGGTGGCGGTCTTCTCGCCGGGATCGGGCGGGTACATCAGGCCGCGCTTCTGCGCGTCGGCCGCGAGATCCTTCAGCAGAACGCCCGGCTGGATGCGCACGACGAGGTTATCCATGTCGTAGGCAAGGATTTTGTTCATCCGCTTGGTGCACAGCACCAGGCCGCCCGCCAGCGGGACGCAGCCGCCGACGAGGCCGGTGCCCGCGCCGCGGCAGGTGACGGGGATCTTGTTTTTCGAGCAGATCTTCATGATCGCGGAGACCTCCTCCGTGGTCTCCACGTCCGCGGCCGCCTCCGGCATGTACTTGCCGTAGATCGGCATTTCATCGTGGGAATAGTTCGGATCGACCCCGCCCTGTTCGTAAAAGCGATTGCCGACGACGGCCCTCAGCTGCGCGGCGATCTCCGGGGTGATCCTGTTGTATGTCGCCATGGCCTCAACCTCCTGTCCCTGATTGACTGAAAATGACGGAGATCCCGTTCGGGATCACGGTCATCGACTGTTTTCCCATCGCCCGGGCCATGTCCACGGCTTCCTCGAGCGTCGGGGCGAAGCGCATTTTCATGTCCTCGACCATGCTTTTCAGCTCCGGGCGCGTCACCATGATGATCGTGTGTTTTTTCAGCATGCGCGCCAGGATCTGGCTCTCCCACTGGTCGGCGATGGTCTCCTCCTGCGGCGTCGCCATGAACTGCGCGTACAGCGCCTCGGCGCTCTCGCAGTCGCGCAGAGATTCGTAAAACGACTGACCGCCGTGCCCGTCGGCGCAGGCCGCACATTCGATGATCACGCCGCCCGGATGGCAGGTGGCCTCCGCGGCGGTCATGCTCTTGACGCACTGGTAGATATTCTGGTCCAGCGGCGCGCCGCCGTTGGAGGTGATGACAATGTCGGCATAAGAAGGCTTTACCTGCGCATAGCCGAGCAGGAAGTCGCAGCCGGCCCGGTGCGCCGTGACATAGTTGCCGGCAAAGGCCGCCACAGTCTTCTTGTTCTCGTCGATGACGACGTTGACGATGAAGGCGAGCTTTGACATGGCCGCGGCCGCGACCATGTCCTCGTGCATCGGGTTGCCGTCGAGGATGCCGGTGCGCGCATACGGGCTGTCGATGAAGCGGCTGCAGTGATTGCCCATCACCGTGACCTGGTCACAGATGCCGGGCAGCACGCTCTTGCGCCCGCCGGAAAAGCCCGCGAAGAAGTGCGGCTCGATGAAGCCCTCGGCGATCAGCAGCTCCGTCTCGGCGGCGAGCCGGTCGATCACGCAGGGCGCGCCGGAGGGCAGAACGCCCACCCGGACGTTCGCCGCGGCATCCCGGCAGTCGTGGACGACGACGCGGCACTGCCGATACAGCTCGTCGCCGAGCTTTAAGCGCAGCTCCTCCTCCGAGCTGGGGCGATGGAAGCCCGTAGCCACCAGCAGCGTGACCTCGATATCCGGGCTGCCCTCCCGCAGCTCCCGGAGCATGTTCGGCAGGATATCCCGGCTGGGGACCGGGCGCGTATGGTCGGAAATGATGATGACGCAGTTTTTTCTGCCCCGGGCCAGCTCCGAAAGACGCGGGCTGTCGATCGGATGCTCCATCGCCTCTCTGACGATGGACAGGCCGTCGCCCCCGGCCTTCAGCTCGCCGATCCGGGAACACAGGACCTGCGCATCTCCCTCTTCAAAGGAGATCGCGCCGGTGCCATAGGGAATCTGAAGCATCGCCCATCCCTCCTGTTTATTTTATATTCTTTCTGTTTACAGGATAGCATATGAATATACAGAAAAGCAATTCCGTTTTCTCATTTTCTGCATAAAAAACCTGTTTCCGTGAATTTCCTCTGGAGGTTCCGGCTCCGCCCTCTTCCCTGTGCGCGAACAATGTGGTATAATACAGAATCATCGGGAATATGGAGGGATCACCATGCAGCTGCTGTCGGAAGGATGGATCCTGCGGCCCTTGAACGCGCTGTTTCTGCTTGTGTTCGGCCTGTTCCTTCTCCTGCTCGTTTTTTCCAGTCTTCTGCTGCGCGGGAAGAGCGAAAAAACGAAGTCCGCAGTCCTTGTCGCCGCCTGTCTGCTGACGCTGATCGGCTTTGTGTTTTACAAGGCCTTCCTGTCCCGCGACAGCAGCTATAACGAGATCACGGCGAACATGGGCGGCTTCAACTGGTGGGGCGAGCTGCCGCTGCAGCTGTGCAACATCAATATGCTGCTGATCCCCGTCGCCGTGCTGAAAAAGAACCGGGCGATGATGAGCTTCAGCTTCTTTGTCGGGCCTCTCGGCGCGCTGATGGCGCTGATCATGCCGGGCAACGGCTTTGACGGCTATTCTCTGCTCCTGCCGCGGATGCTCGGATACTACGGCACCCATTTCATGATCTTCATCGAGGGGCTCGCGCTGGCCTGCTTCGGGCTGTACCGGCCGCGGCTGCGCGATCTGCCGAGAACGGTGCTCACCATCCTGCTGATCTCGCTGACGGTCTTCGTCATCGACCTGCTACTGCGCTGGAGTGGCCTGCATCCCAAGGCCAACTACTTCTTCGCCGTGGAAACGGAGGGGAATTTCCTGCTGGAGCGCTTCCACCGCCTGCTCCCCTACCCCTATCTCTTCCTGATGCCGAGCCTGCTGATCCTTCTGCCCTATATGCTGCTGGTCACGCTCCCCTTCGAGCTTGCGGACCGCGTGCGGCGGAAAAAGGACCAATAAGCCAACAGCCCAAGACGGCAAAAAACCTCTCCGCTTGACGGAGAGGTTTTTTCTTGTTCCGACGGATCAGAACAGCCCGCTGATGCGGCCGTTTTCGTCCACGTCGATCTTTTCGGCGGCGGGGACCTTGGGCAGGCCGGGCATGGTCATGATATCGCCGGTGAGCGCCACGATGAAGCCCGCGCCGGCGGAGACCTTGACGTTTTTCACCGTGACGGTGAAGTCCTCCGGCGCGCCAAGCTTGGTGGGGTCGTCGGAAAAGCTGTACTGCGTCTTGGCGATGCAGACGGGAAGACCCGCGAAACCGAGCTTCGTCAGCTCGTCGATCTGCTTCTGCGCGGCGGGCAGGATGTTGACGTCCCTGCCGCCGTAGATGCGCGTGACGATGGCCGTGATCTTGTCCTCGATGCTGCCGTCGAGCTCATAGGAGAAGCGGAAGTCGCCCTTCTCTTCCTCGCACAGGCGCACGACTTCTCGGGCCAGCGCCTCGCCGCCCTTGCCGCCTTCGGCCCAGACGGTGGACAGCACCGTGTTGACGCCGAGCTCCCGGCACTTGGCGATGATGAAGTCGATCTCCGCGTCCGTGTCGGTCGGGAAGCGGTTGACCGCCACCACGCAGGGCAGACCGTAGACCTGGCGGATGTTGGACACATGGCGCAGCAGGTTGGGGATGCCCTTTTCGAGCGCGGCCAGGTCCTCGCGGCCGAGCTCCTGCTTGCCGAGGCCGCCGTGCATCTTCAGCGCGCGCACGGTCGCCACGATGACCACCGCGTCCGGCCGGATGCCGGCCATGCGGCACTTGATATCCAGGAACTTCTCCGCACCGAGGTCAGCGCCGAAGCCGGCCTCCGTCACGGTGTAGTCGCCCATCTTGAGCGCCATGCGCGTCGCCATCACGGAGTTGCAGCCGTGGGCGATGTTGGCGAAGGGGCCGCCGTGAACAAAAGCGGGCGTTCCCTCCAGCGTCTGCACGAGGTTCGGCTTGAGCGCGTCCTTCAGCAGCGCCGCCATCGCGCCGACCGCCTTGAGATCCGCCGCCGTGACGGGCTTCCCCTCGTAGCTGTAGCCGACGATGATGCGGCCGAGGCGCTCCTTGAGGTCGGTGATGGAGGAGGCCAGGCAGAAGACCGCCATGATCTCGCTGGCGACGGTGATGTCGAAGCCGTCCTCGCGCGGCGTGCCGTTGGCCTTGCCGCCGAGGCCGTCCACCACGAAGCGCAGCTGCCGGTCGTTCATGTCGACGCAGCGCTTCCAGGTGATGCGGCGCGGATCGATGTGCAGGGCGTTGCCCTGCTGGATGTGGTTGTCGAGCATGGCGGCCAGCAGGTTGTTGGCAGCGCCGATGGCGTGGAAGTCGCCGGTGAAGTGGAGGTTGATGTCCTCCATCGGGACGACCTGGGCATAGCCGCCGCCGGCGGCGCCGCCCTTGATACCGAACACCGGGCCGAGCGAGGGCTCGCGCAGGGCAACCGTGACGTCCTTGCCGATGCGGCGCAGACCGTCGGCCAGACCGATGGTCGTGGTCGTCTTGCCCTCGCCCGCGGGCGTGGGCGTGATGGCCGTGACCAGGACGAGCTTGCCGTCCTTCCGGTCGCTCTCGCGCAGGAGCGCCGGATCGACCTTGGCCTTCCAGCGGCCGTAGGGCTCCAGATACTTTTCATCCACATGCGCCCGCGCGGCAATCTCGGTGATGGGGCGAAGCTCGCATTCCTGCGCAATCTCAATGTCAGTTTTATAAGCCATGATCTTACCTCCGGATCACTTGAAATAATGTACCGCAGCCTCAAACATGCGCAGATCGTAGCTGCCGGGGACATTGCGGTAGAGGCCGGCTCCGATGCGCTCGGCATGGCCCATCTTGCCGAAGACGCGCCCGTCGGGCGAGGTGATGCCCTCGACGCCGAAGATGGAGCCGTTGGGGTTGAAGTGTACGTCCGCGCTGACTTTCCCGTCCAGATCGACATACTGCGTGGCGATCTGGCCGTTTTCCGCGAGCTTTCGCACCAGGGCCTCGTCCGCGAGGAAGCGTCCCTCGCCGTGGGAGATGGGCACGCTGTAGATCTCCCCCACCTGCGTGAGGGCCAGCCAGGGGGACTTGTTGGAGGCGATGCGCGTGCGCACGATGCGGGACTGATGGCGGGCGATGCGGTTGAAGGTCAGGGTGGGGCAGCTCTCGTCCGTGTCGATGATTTTCCCATATGGCACGAGGCCGAGCTTGATGAGCGCCTGGAAGCCGTTGCAGATGCCGCAGATCAGGCCGCCGCGCGCATCCAGCAGCTCCGTGACAGCCTCTTTCACGGCGGCAGCGCGGAAGAAGGCGGTGATGAACTTGGCCGAGCCGTCCGGCTCGTCGCCGCCGGAGAAGCCGCCGGGCAGGAAGATCATCTGCGCGTCCCGGATGGCCGCGGCCACGCGCTCGACGCTGCGGGCGATGCCCTCGGCGGAGAGGTTGTTGATGACCAGGATCTCGGGCTCCGCGCCCGCGTCGCGCACGGCCTTGGCGCTGTCAAATTCGCAGTTGGTGCCGGGGAAGGCCGGGATCAGCACCTTGGGCCGGGCGCACTGGACCGCCGGGGCGACGCGCTGATCGGCCGTCCAGGAGAAGGCGTCCAGCGGCATGTCCGGGCTCGGGATATTGCAGGGATAGACCTCTTCGAGCCGGCCTTCGTACGCGCCGAGAAGATCATCCATGGAAAGCGCCTCGCCGCCGCAGCAAAACAGCCCGTCGTCCGTGATGGTGCCGATCAGCTGCGCGCCAGGCAGCTCCTCCGTGAGCTCCAGCAGGAAGGAACCGTAGTCCCAGCCGAAGAGCGCGTCCATGGAGAGGCCTTCCGCAAAGCGGAAGCCGAAGCCGTTGCCGATGCACATTTTGAACACGGCCTCCGCGACGCCGCCCATGCCGGGGGTATAGCAGGCGACGGCTTTTCCGGAGCGCAGAAGCCCGGTGACCTTGTCAAAGAGCGCCAGCAGAGAGGAAGCCTCCGGCAGCCCGTCCGCGCCGGTTGCCGGGGCGAGGCGCACGATCCGGTGTCCGGCGGCCTTGCACTCCGGAGAGACGATGTGCCCCGTCTTCTCGGTCGTGACCGCGAAGGAGACCAGCGTGGGCGGCACATGCAGGTCTTCAAAGCTGCCGCTCATGGAGTCCTTGCCGCCGATCGCGCCGACGCCGAACTCCTTCTGCGCCCGGAAGGCGCCGAGCAGCGCGGCGAGCGGCTTGCCCCAGCGCTTCGGGTCCCTGCCGAGGCGTTCGAAATACTCCTGAAAGCTCAGGTAAACGTCCCTGAATTCCGCGCCGGTGGCGACCAGCTTGCACAGCGATTCGGTCACCGCGAGATAGGCGCCGTGGTAGGGACTTTTTTCCGTGATATAGGGGTTGTAGCCCCAGGACATGAGGGAGCAGTCGTCGGTGTGCTTTTTCTCCACCGAGATCTTCTGCACCATGGCCTGGATGGGCGTGAGCTGATACCTGCCGCCGAAGGGCATGAGCACCGTGCCCGCGCCGATGGTGGAATCGAAGCGCTCCGACAGGCCGCGCTTGGAGCAGCAGTTGAGGTCGGAAACGAGCGCGCGCATGTTGTCGGCAAAGCCGCCGGTGACCGCCTTCCGGCAGTCCTGCGGCGCGGCGACGGAGACCTCGATATGCTTGCTCGCGCCGTTGGTGTCGAGGAAGGCTCGGCTGATGTCCACGATCTTCACGCCGTTCCAGCGCATGGTCAGGCGCGGATCTTCCTTCACCACCGCCACGGGGCTGGCATGGAGGTTTTCCGCCTCCGCCAGGGCGAGGAAGGCGTCCACGTCCCCCGCTGCGACGACCACGGCCATGCGCTCCTGCGATTCGCTGATGGCAAGCTCGGTGCCGTCCAGGCCCTCGTACTTGCGGGGGACGGCGTTGAGGTCGATGTCCAGGCCGTCGGCCAGCTCGCCGATGGCGACGGATACTCCGCCGGCGCCGAAGTCGTTGCATCGCTTGATCATGCGGCAGGCATCGCCATTGCGGAACAGGCGCTGGAGCTTGCGCTCCTCGGGGGCGTTGCCCTTCTGCACCTCGGCCCCGCAGGTCTCCACCGAGTGCGCGTCATGCGCCTTGGAGGAGCCGGTGGCGCCGCCGATGCCGTCGCGCCCGGTGCTGCCGCCGAGAAGGATCACCACGTCGCCGGGGGCGGGGCGCTCACGCCGTACATTCTCCGCGGGAGCGGCGGCGATGACCGCGCCGATCTCCATGCGCTTGGCGGCGTAGCCGGGGTGGTAGAGCTCGTCCACGATGCCGGTGGCCAGGCCGATCTGGTTGCCGTAGGAGGAATAGCCCGCCGCGGCGGTGGTGACGATCTTGCGCTGCGGCAGCTTGCCGGGGATCGTCTCGCTCACGGGAACGGTCGGGTCGGCCGCGCCCGTCAGGCGCATCGCGCCGTAGACATAGGAACGCCCGGACAGCGGATCGCGGATCGCGCCGCCGATGCAGGTGGCCGCGCCGCCGAAGGGCTCGATCTCCGTCGGGTGGTTGTGCGTTTCGTTTTTAAAGAGCAGGAGCCAGGGCTCGCTCACGCCGTCGACCTCCACCTCCACCTTCACGGTGCAGGCGTTGATCTCCTCGCTCTCGTCGAGCTTGTCGAGCTTTCCGTTTGCCTTGAGGACCTTGACCGCGAGCGTCGCCAGATCCATCAGGCACACGGGCTTTGTGCGGCCGAGCGCCCGGCGGGTGTTCAGATAATCCTCATAGGTTTTCTGCAGCAGAGGGTCGGCAAAGCTTGCGCTGTCGATGACGGTGTTGAAGGTGGTGTGGCGGCAGTGGTCGGACCAGTAGGTGTCCAGCACGCGCACCTCGGTGATGGTCGGCTCGCGGCCCTCGGCGCGGAAATACTGCTGGCAGAAGGCGATGTCGTCGGCGTCCATGGCAAGGCCGTAGCGTTTGACGAACTGTTCCAGTTCTTCCCTGCCCATGGCGTTGAAGCCGTGCAGGGTCTCGACGCTCGTGGGGATCTCGTAGCGGACGGCGAGGGTCTCGGGCTTATCGAGCGCCGCCTCGCGCGCCTCCACGGGGTTGATGACGTATTTTTTGATCTCCGCCAGTTCCTCCGGGCTGAGCGCGCCGTACAGGGCATAGACCTTCGCCGAGCGCACGGGCGGCCGCTCGCCCTGGGAGAGGATCTGGATGCACTGGGCGGCGGAATCCGCCCGCTGGTCAAACTGGCCCGGCAGGTATTCAACGGCGAAGACCGCCGCGCCGTCCAGCGCCGGTTCTTCGCAGACGAGGTCGAGCTGCGGCTCGGAAAAGACCGTTTTCACCGCGTAATCAAAGAGCTCGCGGCTGATGCCCTCGGCGTCGTAGCGGTTGAGCAGCCGCACCTGTTCCAGCGACCGGATCCCCAGAAGGCTCCGGGCATCGTTCAGGAGAGCGCGCGCCTCGTTGTCCAGGCCGGGCTTCTTTTCAACAAAAATTCGATAGACCATCTTACGCCTCACTGGCCGCCAGGGCCCTCGCGCCGATGTCCCGGCGGCAGAATTTGTTTTCAAAGCGGACCTGCGCGGCGATGTCATAGGCATCCCGGATCGCCTCCGGCAGCGTGTCCGCCACGGCCGTGCAGCCGACGACGCGTCCGCCGTTCGTCACGAGCTGCCCGTCTTTGACCGCGGCTCCTGCGACATAGACCCTGTCGCGAACCGCCGCGGGGATCTCCAGCGGGAAGCCCTTTTCATAGTGCTCGGGGTAGCCCGCGGAGGCGAGGATCACACAGCAGGCGCTCTTGTCGCGGAAGCGGACCTCCGTCTCTCCGAGGCGCCCGTCGGTGACGGCGCGCATCACGGTCAGCAGGTCGCTTTCCAGCAGCGGCAGGACGACCTGGGTCTCCGGATCGCCGAAGCGGCAGTTGTACTCGATGACCTTCGGCCCGTCCTTGGTAAGCATCAGGCCAAAGTACAGGCAGCCCTGGAAAGGGCGGCCCTCGGCGTTCATCGCGGCGACGGTGGGCAGGAAGATTGTTTCCATGCATTGCTGCGCGATGTCTTTCGTATAATAGGGGTTCGGCGCCACGGTGCCCATGCCGCCGGTGTTGAGGCCGGTGTCGCCGTCGCCGGCGCGCTTATGGTCCATGGAGGAGACCATGGGCTTGATCGTTTTCCCGTCGGTGAAGGCCAGCACGGAGACCTCGGGGCCCTCGAGGTATTCCTCGATCACGACCCGCTCGCCGCTCTTGCCGAACTTGCCGCCGCGCATCATGTCCGTCGCGGCGGCGACGGCTTCCTCGCGGGTCTGGGCGATGATCACGCCCTTGCCCAGCGCAAGGCCGTCCGCCTTGATGACGGCGGGCAGCGGCGCGCTCTCCAGGTATCTGAGCGCGTCCTCCAGGCGCTCAAAGCTCTCGTAGCGCGCGGTGGGGATTCCGTAGCGTTTCATGAGGTCCTTGGCAAAGACCTTGCTGCCCTCGATGATGGCAGCGTTCGCGCGCGGTCCGAAGCAGGGAATGCCCGCCGCCTCCAGCGCGTCCACACAGCCGAGCACCAGCGGATCGTCCGGTGTGACGACGGCATAGTCGATCCGCTGCGCCGCGGCGAAATCCCGGATGGCCGGGATGTCCTTCGCGCCGATATTGACGCACGTTGCGTCGGCGGCGATGCCGCCGTTGCCGGGCAGGGCGAAGATCTCGGTGACCTCGGGGTTTTCTTTCAGTTTTCGGATGACGGCGTGCTCGCGCCCGCCGCCTCCCACGACCAGAAGCTTCATGAAAAGGCCTCCCGATCAGTGGTGGAACAGGCGCATGCCCGTAAAGGCCATGACCATACCGTACTTATTTGCGGTGTCGATCACGTGGTCGTCGCGGATGGAGCCGCCGGGCTCGGCGATATACTGCACGCCGGACTTGCGGGCGCGCTCGACGTTGTCGCCGAAAGGGAAGAAAGCGTCGCTGCCGCAGGTCACGCCCGTCTGGGTGGCGATCCAGGCCTTCTTTTCCTCCGCGGTCAGCACCTCGGGTTTGACCTTGAAAACGCGCTGCCATTCGCCCTCGCGCAGCACGTCCTCATACTCGTCGGAGGTGTAGATGTCGATGGCGTTGTCGCAGTCGGGGCGGCGAATGCCGTCGACGAACTGCAGGCCGAGCACCTTCGGGTGCTGGCGCAGATACCAGTTGTCGGCCTTCTGGCCGGCCAGACGCGTGCAGTGGATGCGGCTCTGCTGGCCCGCGCCGACGCCGATGGCCTGTCCGTCCTTGACATAGCAGACGGAGTTGGACTGGGTGTACTTGAGCGTGATGAGCGCCACGATCATGTCGATCTTCGCCTGTGCGGGGAGCTCCTTATTCTCGGTCACGATATTCTGCAGCAGGCTCTCGTCGATTTTGAAGTTGTTGTGGCCCTGCTCGAAGGTAACGCCGAACACGTCCTTCTGCTCCTGCTCGGCGGGCACATAGGCGGGGTCGATCTGCACGACGTTGTACTTGCCTTTTTTCTTGGTTTTGAGGATCTCGAGTGCTTCGTCCGTGTAGCCCGGGGCGATCACGCCATCGGAGACCTCGTCTTTCAGATAGGCGGCGGTAGCAGCGTCGCAGACCTCGCTGAGCGCGGCCCAGTCGCCGTAAGAGCAGAGGCGGTCCGCGCCGCGGGCGCGGATATAGGCGCAGGCGATCGGAGACAGCTCTGCCTCCGGCGCGACGAAGTAGATGCGCCGGTCGGTCTCGCTCAGGGGCAGGCCGACGGCCGCGCCCGCGGGCGAGACGTGCTTGAAGGAGGCGGCGGCGGGCAGGCCGGTGGCCTCCTTCAGCTCCTTGACGAGCTGCCAGGAGTTGAGCGCGTCGAGGAAGTTGATATAGCCCGGGCGGCCGTTGAGCACGGTGACGGGCAGGTCGGAGCCGTCCTTCATGAAGATCTTCGCGGGCTTTTGGTTGGGATTGCAGCCGTATTTCAGTTCAAATTCGTTCATTTGCTCAGTCCCCCAGATGTTTATTGAACAGTTTCACTTCGCCCTTAACGTTCGTGTAGAGCGAAACCTTGTTGTCCTGATTCAGAGCCGCCCAGACCTCCTCGGGCTCGGGCATGGAAATGGGCATCGGCTCGCCGGTAAAGCTGGGCAGCGGGCTGCCGTCGCCCTGATAGGTGCTGATGAAGTAGCCTTTCCCCTCGTCGCAGCCCTCGTAGTCGTAGGTACAGCGCAGGCAGCGCCCGTCCACGCGCTTGAGGATGGACAGGGAGAAGCTGCCGTCCGCGTTCAGGATGGCGGAGATGCGCGGCGTCCAGTTGGGACCGTCGGGCTCGTACTCGCGCGTGGCGAGCGCGGCGCGGAAATCGCCCATGTCGCGGATGGTGTCGGTCTGGTCGCCGTTGGTGACGATGAGGCTGTCGCCCATGCGGCGCACGGGATGGTAGATGATGAGGCTGGGATCGGTCAGCTTGGAGGGATCGAAGGCCTCGGTGCGGATGCCGTCCTCCGTCCGGGAGAAGATGCGGTTGCGGCTGTTTTCGCTGCGGCCCATGATGAAGTAATAGACCCGGTCCTTGCCGACGGCGATGCCGCGGCCGGGATAGGAGGTGTTGCGCAGGAAAGCGAGAAAATCCGTCATTGTCTGTGCTCCTTTTCTTGTTGGATGCGGGAGGAGACCAGCTCGGCCGCCTCGGGGAGGAGGATCCACTCGGCCTGCTCCATCACGCGCCGCTGCAGAAGCGCGGGCGTATCGCCGGGCAGGACGGGGACGGGCTTTTGCAGGAGGATCCTGCCGCCGTCGGGGATCTCGTTGACAAAATGTACCGTGGCGCCGGTATATTTGACGCCGCGCGCCAGCGCCGCTTCGTGCACCTTCAGCCCATAAAAGCCCTTGCCGCAGAAGGAAGGGATCAGCGAGGGATGCACGTTCAGGATGCGCTCGTCATAGCGCCGGACGAA
The DNA here is from genome assembly GCA_902778115.1 of Oscillospiraceae bacterium. GTDB lineage: Bacteria > Bacillota > Clostridia > Oscillospirales > Oscillospiraceae > Limivicinus. The sequence goes on from CACYWG010000017.1 coordinate 19,859, forward strand.
GGCCTCGCTCAGGATGCTGAGGAAGCCCGCGAGAATGATGAGCTCGATGCCGCGGCTCTCGAGCGCCGACAGGAGCGCTGCCTCGAAGCCCTCCTGGCCGCCGCAGTCGGCGCGCGTGAGCGTCAGGGCCTCGACGCCGGCCTTTTTGGCGCGCTCGAGCGCATAGGCGCCGGGCACGTTGGACACGACCAGCGCGATCTGCCCGCTTTTCAGCGTGCCGGCGGCTTGCGCGTCCAGCAGTGCCTGCAGATTGGTGCCGCCGCCGGAGACCAGCACGGCGATCTTCGTTTTATCCATGGCCCTCTCCTTTCAGGCGCTGCAGGAAGGGGATGAACAGGCCGCCGAGGCTGTTGCCCAGCACCACCAGCAGCAGAAACCACAGGCTTTGCAGCCGGAAGAGCCCGGCCAGCGCGAAATAGAACATATCGGCGATCGAGTGCTCGAAGCCGGAGAGGACGAAGACCGGGATGCAGAATAGAATGCCCAGCGGCGTTTTCCGCTCGCGGAAGCTCCACACCGCCGTATACATCAGCATGCCGCAGAAGAAGCCGCGCAGCAGCGTCTGCCAGGGCAGCTGCGTGAGGCGCTTGCCGCAGGCGGCGATGGCAGCCTCCCGCAGCTGCGGGAGGGCGGCGGCGATCAGCAGGCCGAAGAGCAGCGTCCCCAGGGCGTTGCCGAGAAGGCCGGTGAAGGTCTGCGTCAGGGCGGCACGGCTGTGGTCGGCCAGCAGAAAGCCGATCTTGCCGGTGTAGAGGTTGAAGCCAAACCAGCAGATCGACAGCAGCGCGATGCAGAACAGCACGGCGCCGACGACCTTGTTTTCGCAGGACAGGAGCACCGTGCCGCCGATGGAGACCATTGCGCCGGCGAGGATCCCGTCGATCAGACTGCCTCTCAGCATAGGACGATCCTCTCCTCGCCCGCGGTGATCTCACCGATGACGTAGGCGTCCACGCCGGATTCTTTCAGCGTGTCCAGCACGCGGTCGGCGCTGTCACAGGAGACGGCCAGGCTCATGCCGACGCCCATGTTGAAGGTGTTGAACATGTCGCGCTCGGGGATGCCGCCGCGCTGCTGAAGCAGCGTAAAGACCGGCGGGACGCGCACGGCGGCCTTTTCGATCTTCGCGCAGAGGCCCTCCGGGAGCGAGCGGGGGATGTTCTCATAGAAGCCGCCGCCGGTGATGTGGCTGACGGCGTGCACCTCGGCCGCCGCCATGGCGGCGAGCACGGGCTTGACATAGATGCGCGTCGGCGTGAGCAGCGCCTCGCCCAGCGCTTTTCCGAGCTCCGGGATATGCTGCCCAAGATCGGCGTGCTCCACGTCGAAGACCTTGCGCACCAGAGAAAAACCGTTGGAGTGAATCCCGCTCGAGGGCAGCGCGAGCACGACGTCGCCGGGGCGCACGGAGGCGGGGTCCAGGATCTGTTCCTTATCCACGATGCCGACGGAAAAGCCCGCCAGATCGTAGTCGTCCGGCTGCATGGTGCCGGGGTGCTCGGCGGTCTCGCCGCCGATGAGGGCACAGCCGGCCTGCACGCAGCCCTCGGCCACGCCGGAGACCAGGCTGGCCACCTTTTCGGGATCATTTTTGCCGATGGCAATGTAATCGAGGAAAAAGAGGGGCTTTGCGCCGCAGCAGATGATATCGTTGACGCACATGGCCACGCAGTCGATGCCGACGGTATCGTGCACGCCCATCAGCTGGGCAATGCGCTGCTTGGTGCCGACGCCGTCGGTGCCGGAGACCAGCACGGGCTCTTTCATGCCGGAAAGCTCCGGTGCGAACAGGCCGCCGAAGCCGCCGATCCCGGAGACGACGCCGGGGATGAAGGTGCGCTCCACATGCCGGCGCATCAGGCGCACGCCCTCATAGCCGGCCTCGATGTTGACGCCGGCCGCGGCATAGGACGCGGAATGAGAGTTTTCCATATCTGATTCCCTTTTTATTCCTTTCCGGTCCAGCAGTAGGTGCAGACCTTGTCGCGGTCGATGCCGATGGCCTCCAGCAGGCCGTCAAGCGACTGGTAGCCGAGGGAATCGAAGCCGAGCTTTTCGCAGATCGTGTGCAGCAGGCAGCGGCCGCGCTCGGTGGAGGAGTCGGCATACTCGTGGAGATGCTTCTCGCCCTCCTCGCCCTCCAGCTCGCGGACGACCCGGCGGGCCAGCAGGTCCATATCGGAATTGTTGCGGGAGAAGTTGAGGTACTTGCAGGCGTACATGATCGGCGGGCAAGCCGAACGCATATGCACCTCGGCGGCGCCCGACTCATAGAGGAATTCCACCGTGCTCTGCAGCTGCGTGCCGCGGACGATGGAGTCGTCCACGAACAGGAGCTTCTTGCCCTCGATGAGCTCGGGCACGGGGATCTGCTTCATTTTGGCCACCTGGTCGCGGATGGACTGATTGGCAGGCATGAAGGAGCGGGGCCAGGTCGGCGTGTACTTGACAAAGGGCCGGGCAAAGGGCTTGTCGCAGCGGTTGGCATAGCCGATGGCATGCGGTACGCCCGAATCGGGCACGCCGGCCACATAGTCCACATCCGGCAGGCTCCCCCTCGCCTCTTCGTCGCGCGCCATGATCTCGCCGTTTTTCATGCGCATGATCTCCACGTTGACGCCCTCATAGTTGGAGTTGGGGTAGCCGTAATAGGTCCAGAGGAAGGCGCAGATCTTCATGTCCCCGCCGGCGGGAGCGAGCACTTCCCAGCCGTCAGCGGTGATGCGCAGGATCTCCGCCGGGCCGAGCTCATAGGCCGTCTGGTAGCCGAGCTTCTGATAGGCGAAGGACTCGAAGGACACGCAAAAGCCGTCCGCGTCCTTTCCGAGCAGCACAGGAAGGCGGCCCCAGCGGTCGCGCGCCGCGATGATCTCTCCCCTGCCGGTCATGAGCAGGATGGACATGGAGCCGTCGATCACCTGCTGGGCATGGCGGATGCCGTCGCAAAGGCTTTCGCCCTCGTTGATCAGCGCGGCGACGAGCTCGGTGGAGTTGACCCGCCCCGAGCCCATGGCCATGAACTGGTGGCCATGGTCGGAAAAATAGGTGTCGACCAGCTGCTCGGCGTTGTTGATCTGGCCGACGGTGGTGATGGCGTACAGGCCGAGGTGGGAGCGCACCAGCAGCGGCTGGGGATCGGAATCGCTGATGCAGCCGATGCCGATGCTGCCGGAGAAGTCGGGCAGGTCCTTTTCAAAGCGCGTGCGGAAGGGTGTGCTGGCAATGGAGTGGATCTCCCGGACCCAGCCCTTTTCGCTGCTCCATGTGGTCATGCCCGCGCTGCGGGTGCCGAGGTGGCTGTGGTAATCGGTGCCGAAGAATACGTCGAGGACGACGTCACGGTGCGAGACCGCGCCGAAAAAGCCGCCCATCAGGCGAAGAAGAGCCTGGACAGCGTCATCGGATCGATGTACTTGCCGTCCTTGTACACGCGCATGTTGCCGGAGGCGATCTCGTCGATCAGCATGACCTTGCCGTCCTTGTCGTAGCCGTACTCGAACTTGATGTCGTAGAGGACCATGCCGCGCTTCTTCATCTCGTCGGCCACGATCTGCGTGATCTTCTGGGTCATGTCCTTGATTTCGTCGTACTGCTCGCCCGTCATGACGCCGAGCACGATCAGGCCGTCTTTGGTGACCAGGGGATCGCCCTTCTCGTCGTTTTTGAAGGTCATTTCCACGTAGGCGGGCAGATCCGCGCCCTCTTCGACGTATTCGCCGTAGCGGCGCAGGAAGGAGCCGACGGCCTTGTGGCGGCAGATGACCTCCAGCCCGTGGCCGAAGACCTTGGCGGGCAGGACTTCCATGGTGGTCTCCTTCAGGTCGGCGCTGACAAAGTGGGTGCGGATGCCGGCCGCGTTGACCTTTTCGAAGAAGTAGATGGACATGCGCAGGTTCACGTCGCCCACACCGTCGATGGTCAGTCCGACGGAGTTCTCGCCGGGATCGAACACGCCGTCCTTGCCGGTGCAGTCGTCCTTGAACTTGAGCAGGTAATTGCCGTTGTCGAGCGCGTAAACATTCTTGGTCTTTCCGGTGTAAACAAGCTTCTTTTCCATGGTTCGTGACTCCTTTTATGTAAGTTTGTTTTGTTTGTCTTACAGGCGCGCAGCGATGCCGGCGTCCTTTTCGAGGACGGCCGCGGCGTCAGCGGCGCGTTTGGCGGCGAGGCGGGCGGCGATGGAAGCGTCCTCCACGGCGAGGATCTGGGCGGCCAGCAGCGCGGCGTTGGCGCCGTTATTGACGCCGACCGTGGCCACGGGGATGCCGGAGGGCATCTGCACGGTGCTCAGCAGCGCATCCATCCCGTCGAGCGCGGGGCCCTTGCAGGGGATGCCGACGACCGGCAGCGTGGTGTTCGCCGCGATCGCGCCCGCCAGGTGCGCCGCCATGCCGGCGGCGGCGATGATCACACCGAAGCCCTTCTCGCGGGCAGAGACGGCGAAATCGCGCGCCTCAAGCGGCGTGCGGTGCGCGGAATAGACGTGCGCCTCAAAGGGGATCTCCAGCTCACGCAGGATCCTGACTGCTTTCTCGATGACGGGCAGGTCGCTGTCGCTGCCCATGACGATGCCGACTTTACGCATAAGTCCCTCCTGTTCTGTAACCGGTCCCGCCGGTCAATGTATGATGAAATAGAAAAAGCCCGGTCTGCGAGGATGACATTCAGTCGCAGTAACCGGGCGTAAGGGCGTATGGATTTTGATGCAGGCGGACCAAGGCCGCGCAGTTGACACCCTTGACGGGCAAGGCGATCCGGCCGCAGCCGATTCTTTTGACCTTGTCAAACAGGCGCATGCGCTTGTCCTCCAAAAACAGAAAATCCCGCCGGCGGAGACGGGACAAAAGCACAAAGGCAACAAAACGGAACGGCCTGAAAAAAGCCTCTCCGCCGCGTACTCTTGCCGATCTCTCAGGGTCGCTTTAAAGACACGAATATTATAGAGGTTGAGGCGCTTGCCTGTCAATCGGCGAAATAAACAGAAAAAACGACAGAGGAACAAAGGCGCATGTGCAAAATCTGATTGTCGGCCGAAGAGGGCTGTTTCTGTGCCGGCAAAGCCCTGCGCGCAGCGGCTTTTGCCCTCGGGGCGGATCCCCGGGATGCGAAGTGCCGCTTCCCTATACAAAATCAAAACCCAGCACAGCGGAATGCCGAAGTTGTCGACGAGGCATGAAGCGGCCGTGCGGTTTTGATTTTGAAAGGAGGAGCGACGGAGCGAGTGAGAGACGGCGTTTACTATAAAAAAGAAAACGCCGTCGCGAACGATACGAAGTCCGCGACGACGTGGCACGCTGTAAGGGATTCGAACCCCTGACCTTCTGGTCCGTAGCCAGACGCTCTATCCAGCTGAGCTAACAGCGCATATCAGGCTCTCGCCCGACAGCTTGATTATATTAGCACAGTTTGCACGGAATAGCAAGAGTTTTTTTCAAAAATTTTTCAATTGGCTGCAGCCCGCAGAAATGTGCAATAATAAGCTCGGATCGGCGAAAATGCTTTCCCGTGCTTGAACTTTTCGGGCGCTTATGGTATGCTTGATGGCAGAGATTTCCGCCGTCTGCCGCCTTCTGTGCCGACGGCGGAAAGCAACGAGAGGACCGTTCGAAAAGGAGAAGCTATGAAAGGCATTTGCGTGACAAGCGAGATCCGCCCGCTCAAAAAGGTGCTGCTGCACCGTCCGGGTCGCGAGCTGCTGAACCTCACCCCCGATCGCCTCCCCGAGCTGCTGTTCGACGACATTCCTTATCTGAAAGTCGCGCAGCAGGAGCACGACGCCTTTGCCCGGATCCTGCGCGACAACGGCGTTGAGGTCGTCTATCTGGAAGACCTGATGGCCGAGGTGCTGCGTCTGCACCCCGAACTGACCGAGCCTTTTCTGATCCAGTGGCTGACCGAGGGCAACGTGATCACCAAGCGCTGGCAGGAGAAGCTGATCGATTATCTGTGCGCCAACTACGAGGGCAAGGCCCTGGTGGAAAAGACCATGGAGGGCGTCACGCTGCGCGAGCTGCCCCATCTGTCGGCCTATTCCCTGCAGGACATGACCGCTCCTCCCGACGATCTCGTCGTCCGGCCGATGCCGAACCTGTACTTTCAGCGCGATCCCTTCGCCTCCGTCGGCAGAGGCATTTTCCTCAACCGCATGCGCTTTCCCAACCGGCGGCGTGAGACCATCTATGCCGACTATATTTTCAAGTATCACCCCGACTTTGCCGGGCTCGTAACGCGCTACTACGATCGCAGCTATCACGGCAGCATCGAGGGCGGCGACGTACTGAATCTCACCGAGGACACCCTGGCCATCGGCCTGTCCGAGCGCACCAGTCCCGACGGTATCGAAGCCGCCGCGAGAAACCTCTTCAAGGATCCCGAGGCGAAGATCCGCACCGTGCTGGCCTTTTCCATTCCCGCGCGCCGCGCCTTCATGCACCTCGACACCGTTTTTACGCAGATCGACGTCGACCGCTATACCGTCCACCCCGGTATTCTCGGGCCGCTGACCGTGTACGAGATCACCCCCGGCAACGTGCATGACGGGCTGCGCATCCGCCGCATCGACGACGAGCTGTCGAACATCCTGTCCTTCCATACGGGCGTGGATCACGTCAAGCTGATCCCCTGCGGCGGCGACGATATGATCGCCGCGGCCCGCGAGCAGTGGAACGACGGCTCCAACACCCTGTGCATTTCCCCGGGCAGGATCGTCGTCTACGAGCGCAACGACGTGACCAACGCCATCCTGCGCGACGAGGGCATCGAGGTCCTTGAAATGCCCTCCGCAGAGCTGTCCCGCGGCCGCGGCGGCCCGCGCTGCATGTCCATGCCGCTCATCCGCGCAGAATAAAACAGAGCGTATCATTTCATCATACAAACTATTTTACAGGAGGATTTTCCCATGGGCGTCAACATCAGAGGCAGAAGCTTTCTCACCCTTCTTGACTACTCCCCCGCCGAGATCCGTTACCTGCTGGATCTGGCCGCCGAATTCAAGCGGCTCAAGGCAGCCGGCGTCGAGCACAAATGGCTGAGCGACAAGCAGGTCGTTCTCCTGTTTGAAAAAACCTCCACCCGTACCCGCTGCGCCTTCGAAGTCGGCGCCCGCGACCTGGGCATGGGCGTGACCTTCCTCGATCCCGCCTCCTCCCAGATGGGCAAGAAGGAATCCCTGGCCGACACCGCCAAGGTCCTCGGCCGCATGTACGACGGCATCGAGTACCGCGGCTTCAAGCAGAGCGTGGTGGAAGACCTGGCCAAGTACTCCGGCGTGCCTGTGTGGAACGGCCTGACCGACGACTTCCATCCCACGCAGATGCTGGCCGACATCCTCACCATCCGTGAGGAGTTCGGCAACGACCTGCGCGGCCGCAAGCTGACCTTCTTCGGCGACGCGCGCAACAACGTGGCCAATTCCCTGATGGTCGTCTGCGCCAAGCTCGGCATGCACTACTGCGCCTGCGGCCCGAAGGAGCTCCTGCCCGCCGACGCTCTGGTGGCCAAGTGCCGCGCCGTCGCGGAAGAGACCGGCGCCGTCATCGAGCTGACCGACGATCCCGCGCAGGGCGCGAAGGACTGCGACGTGGCCTACACCGACATCTGGCTGTCGATGGGCGAGCCCGCCGAGCTCTGGGCCCAGCGCATCAAGCTCCTGCGGCCCTACCAGGTCAACAAGGAGCTGATGGCCATGGCCAAGCCCACCGCCATTTTCATGCACTGCCTGCCCGCCTTCCACGACCGTGAGACCACCGTGGGCGAGGAGATCTACCAGAAGTTCGGCCTGGAGGCCATGGAGGTCACCGACGACGTGTTCCTCGGCAAGCAGGCGCGGCAGTTCGACGAGGCCGAGAACCGCATGCACACGATCAAGGCCGTCATGTACGCCACGCTGAAGTAAGCCATGGCGGAGAGGATCGTAGTCGCCCTCGGCGGCAACGCCCTCGGCAGAACGCCCGAGGAGCAGCTTGCTCTTGTCGAAGGCACGGCGAAACCCATCGTCGACCTCGTGGAAAAGGGCTATGAGGTCATCATCGGCCACGGCAACGGCCCCCAGGTCGGCTTGATCAACCTGGCCATGGAGTTTTCCGCCAACAAGGGCGGCGGCACGCCCTTCATGCCCTTCCCCGAGTGCGGCGCCATGACCCAGGGCTATATCGGCTATCATCTGCAGCAGGCCATCCAGGCTGAGCTGCGAAAGCGCGGCATCGACCGGGCCTGCGCCACCGTGATCACGCAGGTCGTCGTGGATGGAAACGACCCGGGCTTCCAGAATCCCGCCAAGCCTGTCGGCAGCTTCTATACGCAGGATGAGGCGGAGCGGATCGCTGCGGAAAAGGGCTTCCGCTTCGTCGAGGACGCCGGGCGCGGCTGGCGCCGGGTCGTCCCCTCCCCGATCCCCAAGCGCATCGTGGAGCTGAAGGCCGTCGAGCAGTTGGTCAGGGCCGGCGACATCGTCATCACCGTCGGCGGCGGCGGCATCCCCGTCGTGGAGACCGAGCAGGGTCTCCGGGGCGTGGCGGCCGTCATCGACAAGGACCGTGCGAGCGCCCTGCTGGCGCGGGATATCGGGGCCGACCGGCTCATCATCCTCACTGCGGTCGACCGCGTGTGCGTCAACTACAACAAGCCCGGCCAGCGGGAGCTGGCGGAGATGACGCTGGCCGACTGCGAGCGTTATATCGCGCAAGGGCAGTTTGCTCCCGGCAGCATGCTGCCGAAGGTGGAAAGCTGCATGGCCTTTTTGAGGGACAGCGAGCACGGTACGGCGCTCATCACCTCTCTCTCCCGCGCCGCCGAGGCGCTGGAGGGCAAGACCGGCACCGTGATCCGGCGGTAATTCTGCAATTTCCTCAGACGGCGGATGCGCCAGGCGCATCCGCCGCTTTTTCAGCCGCAAACCCTTGTAAATTTCCAGTTTTGTGATATAGTATCAGCATTCGAACGCCCACACGGAGGAACTGGCATGAGCAATTTTGAACAGAAGATTTTTGACGCGCTCCGGGAAGCGGTCCGCGCTGTTTATGACATCGAAGCCGACGAGAGCCTGCTGGTCGTCGAGACCCCGAAGGACCCCAAGCTCGGCGATTACGCCACCAGCACTGCGATGAAGCTGGCGCGCACGCTGCACAAAAACCCCTTCGAGATCGCCGAAACGATCGCGGAAAAGCTGCGGGAGCTGCTGCCCGAGGCCGAGTCGATCACGGTCGCCCGCCCCGGCTTCATCAACTTCCGTCTGAAAAACACCGCCCTCGCCTCGCTCATCAACCAGGTCATCGAGGCCGGCGACAGCTACGGCCGCAACGAGTCCGGCAAGGGCAAAAAGGTGCTGGTGGAGTGGGTGTCCGCCAACCCCACGGGCGAGCTGCACTGCGGCCACGCCCGCAACGCCGCCTGGGGCGACAGCATCTGCCGTCTGATGGAGGCAAGCGGCTGGGACGTGCTGCGCGAGTACTACGTCAACGACGCCGGCAACCAGATCGTCATGCTCGGCAAGAGCCTTGAGGCCCGCTACTTTGAACACTTCGGCCGGGACGACCATCCCCTGCCCGAGGACGGCTACCACGCCGAGGACGTCAAGCGCATCGCTGAGGAGATCGCCGAAAAAGACGGCGACAAATGGCTGACGGCCGACCCGAAGGAACGCCTGGACTACTTCATGCAGGAGGGCAAGACCCGCGAGCTGAAGAAGATCGACCGCGATCTCAAGCTCTACGGCGTGGAGATCCAGTCCTGGATGCACGAGACCTTCTTCTATGAAAACGACCGTGCGCGCATCCGCGCCTGCCTCGACCGCATGGCGGAAATGGGCCTGACCTATGAAAAGGACGGCGCGCTGTGGTTCAAGAGCACCGATTACGGCGACGAGAAGGACCGCGTGCTGCGCAAGAGCGACGGGACGCTGAGCTATCTGACGCCCGATATCGCCAACCACGTCCACAAGGTGGAACGCGGCTATCCCTTCCTCGTCGACCTCTGGGGCGCCGACCATCACTCTTACGTCACCCGCATGCAGGCCGCGCTGACCGCGCTGGGCTATCCCGCCGGCACCCTCGCCGTCGACCTGATCCAGATGGTGCGCATGGTGGAGGACGGCAAGGAAGTCAAAATGTCCAAGCGCACCGGCAACGCCATCACGATCCGCGAGCTCTGCGACGACATCGGCGTGGACGCCGCGCGCTGGTTCTTCGCCTCAAAGGACGTGTCCACCCACATGGACCTGGACCTGAAGCTCGCCCGCTCCAAGGACAACAATAACCCCGTCTACTACGCGCAGTACGCGCACTCCCGCATGTGCTCGATCCTCTCCAATCCCAAGACCCCGGCCTTCCACACACAGGACAGCTATGAGCGCCTGACCGACGAGAAGGAGCTGCAGCTGCTCAAGAGCATCGGCGAGTTCCCCTCCGAGGTGGCCAACGACGCGCTGCTGCGCAAGCCGAACAAGCTGGCCGACTACATCCTCTCCCTCGTCAAGGTCTTCCACAGCTACTACAACAGCTGCAAGGTCATCAATCCCGACGATCCGGAGCTCACGAACGAACGCCTCGGCCTTGTGAAGGCCACGATGATCACGCTGAAAAACGCGCTGTTTCTGATCGGCGTCTCCGCCCCCGAGAGCATGTAAGCAAATTCGGAATTCAGAGTTCGAAATTCGGAATGAACGGCAAAACAGAGGAAATCATGAAGCTCGCAGCGTTTTTCGACGCAGAAAAAAGAGCCTCCCGGTCGGGAGGCTCTTTTTTACTTGGCAAAGCTGCCGGCGACGCTGTCCACGACCTGCGCCATGGTCTTCAGGGTCTTGCCCAGGCCGGTCTTTTTGCTCTTCTTCATGCCCATGGCCGCGACCGCCGCGCCGCCCACCATCAGGCCCGCCGACATACCGAGCAGGAACTGCTTGTTGTTCATCGATTCGTACCTCCTGACAATTTCTGCATGACTATTATGTGCGGAATGCGGCTTGATGCACACAGGCAATTTGTGGTATGATAAGATGTAATGGAATTCTCACGAAAGAGAGGTCTTTGCCATGACGATGAAAATTCTGGCCGTCGGCGACGTCTGCGGCGAGCCGGGCCTGGGCTTTCTGGACAAACGGCTGAAGGCTTATCGAAAGGAAAACGACATTGACTTTGTGGTCGTCAACGGTGAAAACGCCAATGTCGTCGGCATCACGCCCCGCCAGGCCGACGCAATCCTGCGCTCCGGCGCCGACGTCATCACGCTCGGCAACCATACCTGGACGCGCACCGAGCTGCGTCCCTATCTGGATGAGCGGCGGCGTATCCTGCGCCCGGCGAACTTTGCGCCCCAGTGCCCCGGCAAGGGCATCAACGTCTTTCACACAGACAAGGGCGACGTTTGCGTGCTGAATCTGATGGGCCGCTTCACGCTCGACGCCAACACCGACAACCCCTTCGTCATTGCCGACGGCTATATGGAGGAGATCCAGGAGAAGGTCATCCTCGTCGATTTCCACGCCGAGGGCACCAGTGAAAAGCAGGCGATGGGCTGGCTGCTCGACGGGCGCGCCAGCGCCGTCTGGGGCACACACACCCACGTGCAGACCTCCGACGCCTGCGTGCTGCCCAAGGGCACCGGCTATATCACCGACCTCGGCATGACGGGCGCTGTCAACTCCGTGCTCGGCATCGACCCGGAGCAGAGCATCGGCAAATTCCTGGGCGATCCGCCCCAGCGCTACAACTCCGCCTCCGGCCCCGCCAAGCTGGAGGGCTGCCTCTTCGAGATCGACACCGAGACCGGCCGCTGCGTGCATGCGGAGGGGGTGCGGCTCACATGAGCGCGATCCGCTTCCTCCATGCAGCCGACCTGCACCTGGACTCACCCTTTGAGGGGCTGCGCGCCGGCAAGGCCGCCGTGCGCCGCGCCGAGCAGCGGCAGCTGCTGCAGCGCCTGGCGGAGCTGGTGCGGGCCGAGCAGCTGCAGCTGGTGCTTCTGCCGGGCGATCTGCTCGACAGCGACCTGAGCTACGCCGAGACCGGCGAGGCGCTCTGCGCCTGCCTGCGGCAGATGGCCGTGCCGGTGTTCATCGCGCCCGGCAACCACGACTGGTATTCCGCCCACTCCCCCTATGCCCGTCTGCCGCTGCCGGAAAACGTCCATGTGTTTACAAGAAACGAGATCGAAGCCGTCTCGCTGCCCGAGCTGGGCCTGCGCGTCTACGGCGCAGCCTATACCGGGAAGGAGAGCCCTCCCCTGCTGCAGGGCTTCCGCGCCTCCGGCGACGGGCTGCTGAATCTTCTCTGCCTGCACGGCGAGGTGACAAAGCAGCCCTCGCCCTACGCGGCGATCCGCGAGGAGGAGCTGGCCTCGAGCGGTCTGCATTACGCGGCGCTGGGGCATATCCACAGGGCCAGCGGTCTGCAGAAAGCAGGCTCCACCTGGTATTCCTGGCCCGGCTGTCCCGAGGGGCGCGGCTTTGACGAGTGCGGCGAGAAGACCGTCAGCATCGTCGAGCTGGACGGGGCGGACTGCCGCCTGCGCCCGGTGTCCGTAGCGCTGCGGCACTACGAAAAGCTGACGGTGAACGTGACGGGCAGCGATCCGCTGCTGGCCGTACACAGTCAGCTGCCCGACGACACGGCGCGGGACATTTACCGCATCGTTCTGACCGGCGAGGTGGACAGCCCGCCCGATCTGCAGCGCCTGCAGCTGAACCTGAGCGAGCTGTTTTACGCGCTGCAGCTGCGCGACGAAACGCGCCTGCGGCAGAGCGTGTGGGACCGGGCCGGAGAGGACAGCCTGCGCGGCCTGTTTCTGAAAAAGCTGCGCGAGCAGGCCGAGACCGCCTCGCCGGAGCAGCGGCAGCTCATCGAGCAGGCCGCCCGCTGGGGCCTGGCCGCGCTCGACCACCGGGAGGAGGTGCTGACGCATGATCATCCGTAATCTGCGCGCCTCCTTCGGCAAGCTGGAAAACGAAACGCTGAAGCTGCACGACGGACTGAACGTGATCTACGCGCCCAACGAGAGCGGCAAATCCACCTGGTGCGCCTTTATCCGCGCCATGCTCTACGGCGTGGATTCCTCCGAGCGCGTCCGCAGCGGCTATCTGCCGGACAAGCTGCGCTATGCGCCCTGGTCCGGCGCGCCGATGGAAGGCAGCATGGAGCTGCGCGCCGAGCACAGCGACATCACCCTCACCCGCCGCACCCGCGCCAAGGGCGCGCCGATGCGCGACTTCTCCGCCGTCTATACCGGCACCGCCATCCCCGTGGAGGGCATGGACGGCCAGAACGCCGGCGAGCTGCTGACCGGCGTCAACCGGGACGTGTTCTGCCGCAGCGCCTTCATCGAGCAGGGCACCGTGGCCGTCTCCGGCAGCCCGGAGCTGGAAAAGCGCATCAACGCCATCGTCTCCACCGGTGAGGAGCAGACCTCCTACACCGAGGCCGACGAGCAGCTGCGCGACTGGCAGCGCAAGCGGCGCTTCCACCGCAAGGGCGCGTTGCCGACGCTCGAGGGGCAGATGGACGACGTCAAGCAGCGTCTGGTCGAGCTGCACCGCGCCTCGGAAGACCTTGAGCAGCTGGAGGATCAGCTTGCCGCCCGTCAGCAGGACTGCGCGCGGCTGGAGAGCGCCATGACCGAGAGCCGCAGGCAGCAGCGCCGCCGGGCGCTGGATAACCTCAATCAGGGCCGGAAGCTGCTCAAACAGAGCAGCGACGCGCATGACGAGGCCCTCGCCGCCCTCTCCCAGCGCCGGGAGGAGCTCACGCGCGGCGTGTTCGGCGGACAAAATCCGCAGGAGCTGGAGGGGCAGATCCAGGCGGATTTGAAAACGATGAAGCGCCTGAAAGACGAGGGCGCGGCGGAAAAGCCGATCTGGCCTTCCCTGCTGCTGATCCTTGTCTCGCTGGCCTGCGCCGGGCTGTATACGGTGTGGGAAAACCTCTGGCTGCTGCTGCCGAGCGTACTGTCCCTGGTGGCCGCCATCGTGATGATCATCCGGCTGAGCAGCGCGCGCCGCGCCGCCGAGGCCGCCCGCAGTGCAAGGCTGCAGCTGCTGAAGCAATACCATGCCCGCAATGAGAAAGAACTGCTGCAGCTATGGGGTGACTACCAGGCGCAGCTCTATGCGGTCACGCAGGCCGAGCAGCGGGAGCTGGACAGCCGAGAGCTCTATGAGCAGGCCAGGCAGGATCTGCAGGAGCTGGAGGATGAGGCGATCGACGCGCTGGACTTCAGCGGCGGCGACAGCGAGGCCGCCCGGCTCGGGCGCGAGCTTGCAGCCGCCCGTGACGACGTGGAGCGCATCTCGTCCCGCATCGCCTCTCTCAACGGCCGCCTGTCCGTGCTGGGCGATCCGCTGGTGCTGGCCAGCGACCTGGAGCAGATGGAGCTTGGCTATGCCGATATGCAGACCGAGTATGAGGCGCTGACGCTCGCCATCGAGACGCTCAAGGAGGCCGACACCGAGCTGCAGAGCCGCTTTTCCCCGGAGCTGGGGCGGGTCGCCTCGGAATACATGGCCAAAGTCACCGGCGGGCGCTATGCCGACGTGCTGATCGACCGCGATTTCTCGGCGCGCGCCCGTACCCAGGGCGACAGCGTGGCGCGGGAGTCCGAGTACCTGAGCGCAGGCACCCTGGATCTGATGTATCTGGCGGTGCGGCTGGCCGTATGCGAGCTGGCGATGCCCGCCGGCGAGCCCTGCCCGCTGATCATCGACGACGCGCTGGTCAACCTGGATGAGACACGCCTCGACCAGGCGATGCAGCTGCTGCGTGAGATCGCCAAAAACCGACAGGTGATCCTCTTCACCTGCCGGAAACCGGAATAAGAAGACCTGGGAGCATTCCGCTCCCAGGTCTTTCTTCTATCCATTTGTCATTGCGAGCCGGTGCTCACACCGGTGACATCGGTCACTGGTTCGCAATGACTGTTTTTTACTTATCGGTTTCCGGTTTCATCAAAAATGCGTCCGCTTCGGCGAGGATGCGGCGCCTGCTTTCGTGCTGCAGCAGCCGCAGCGCCTCGCCGCAGGCATAGAGCCCGAAGCCGCTCAGCTCCTCTCGCTGCGCCACGATCGACTGGTTTTCATACTCGGCCAGAAAATAGACGATCCGCTTGCGCGTATCCGGCTTTTCCGGAAGAGGAAATTCCTCCTGCGCCGAAAAGCCCGGCAGCAGGGTCACGCTGAGACCGACTTCTTCCCGGATCTCGCGCAGCGCTGTCTCCTCCCGGCTCTCGCCGGGCTTGCGGTGCCCCTTGGGAAAGCCGTAAACGCCCTCCAGCGAGCGGATCAGCACATAGCGTATCTCATCGTCGGCGCGGGTAAAGACCACCGCGCCGCAGGATTCTTCAAATTTCATCCGTCATCCCTGCCTTTTCCAAAACATCCAGCGTATGATGGGACGCGCCGATCAGATCCCGGCGCTCGCAGACGGTGAAATGATAATCCATCCAGCGCTCAAAGCTCTCGTCGTCCATTGCGTCGATCGTTTCCCGCATGTAATTGGTGGCGCCGTCTGTCGCCACCAGCTTCACGCGCCGGACCGGCAGCTCCGCGTCGAGCGAAGCGATGTCCTCCGTCCGAACCATCTGAAAGAGGTCCTTCGGCTCGCTGATGCAATGCCAGTCCTCCGTCAGCATGTTCAGTTCCAGCACCTCCTGCAGGTGCTTGAGCCCGAACACATACTGCACGACCGTCGGATCGTTCATGCAGTAGGCGACCAGGATCCGGCCGCCGGGCTTTGTCACCCGCACCGCCTCGGAAAGTGCCCGCAGCTGATCGGCCCGCGTGTACAGATGGTACATCGGCCCCAGCAGCATCGTCAGGTCAAAAGCCCCGTCCGGCAGAAAAGACAGATCCAGCGCGTTGCCCTGCAGGGCGGTGATCGGTTCCGTGCCGTCCAGCTTGGCGCAAAGCTGCTGCAGATTATGCTCGATCAGTTCCACCGCGGTCACGCGATAGCCCTGCTTCGCCAGGGTCACGCTGTACCGTCCTGTTCCGGCGCCGACTTCGAGGATCGCAGGATCATCGACGCCCGCCAGGCTCTCGCGGATGTATTTCATCGTCGTCCGATATTCCACCTGCCCGTGGCGGGAGAGAAGCCGCCCCTCCTCGTCATAGCGGTTGTAATACTCGTTCAGAAAGTTGTTTTCCATGGTTTTACTCCAAGCTCTTAAACAGTCTGGCGCTCCAGAACTCCATGCCGAGCTCGTCCAGATAAAAATGCAGGATCGCGCGGGCGTTTTTCGTGGCGGTCGAGAGCATCAGAAACGGCAGCTTTTCCCCGCGTGCCGTCTCCTCCGCGAGTGCGAACAGCCGGCGGCCGATCCCCTGCGAACGACGCGCGGGCACGACATAGATCTCCTCGATCTCGAAATACGGCGTGCCTTCGTCCATGATGCTGTTTTTCTTTTCCGCCGTCTCACGCAGGCCGAAGAGATAGCCGAGGATCGATCCATTTTCCTCTGCGAGAAAGACGCGGCGCCCGGCCAGATCCTCATGCGTGTTGGCCCGGTAGCCCCGGCAGCTGTCCTCCGCCTCCCAATCGCGCGACAGGCGGATCAGCTCATGCTCCAGCGCCTCATCCAAAACCGCTTCATATATTCTCATGCTCAAAACCTCCTGCTGCCGGTCTGCCGCTCGTCGGTCACATCGTAGGGATGGAGCCCGTGATCCCGCAGCCAGCACTTCTGATAGCGCGCGGCCAGATCGCGCGCGCCGAAGAAGGCGTCGCCGCCCGGGTCACCGTACAGGCGCATCAGTTCCGCCATCGGCGGGATCGGCGCGTAATAGGCCTCGTCCAGCGCCTCCGCTCGGGCTATCATTTCCGCAAAATCGCTCTGCTCGAAGTCTGCGATATTCTCCGGCGTCAGGGACAGCAGCAGGTTTCGTTCCGTCGGCGCAGGCGACGGATCCGCGATCCATTCCGCCTCGGTACGAAAGATGCGCCGGTTGAGCAATGCCTTCGCTGTCTCGCTCAGTTGGGAAACATCCTCCGCCCGCAGACGGATCGGCTCCAGCTGCGCGCCGCGTCCCTCGGCATGGGGGATAAACAGCCGAATATCCTCCGGGCCGAGGATCTCCAGCAGCTCGTCGATCTGCCCGGCGTTCTCCCGGTTCAGCGGGACACCCACACTCGTCCGCAATCCAGCCTCCCGCGCCGCATCGCGCAGGGCAAGCAGCCATCGGAAATCCCCTCTGCGCCCGGCAAAGCGGTCATGGTATGTCTCCGTGCCGTAAAAAGTGAAGTTCAGATGCCGTACGCCGTGCGTCTTCAGCATCTGCACAAAGTCCAGCGTCTCATCCGGCTCGCGGATGCGCAGCCCGTCGCACTGCAGATACTCCGCGCCGACCGAAGCGATCCCGCGGAGAAAGTCCAGGGCCTCCGGCAGCGCGGGGTGCTCCATCGAATAGCCAAAGGCAAAGTGAAAGCGCAAGTCCGGCCGATGCTCCCGGATCCATGCGGCTAACGCAGCGGCACAGCGCCTGCTACGCTCCCAGTCGGCCCCGGGCGTCACGCCGTCCCAGGAAAGAAGGCAGTAACGGCAATGACAGGCGCAGGGCACGCACAGCGTCTGCAGGAGAATACTTGTTGTCTTCATTCCCTTCCCACCTTCCTGATTTATTGATTGTACCAAAGCTTCGAGTCATCGTCAACAGCAAGGCTTATTTCATCAGCGGTTTCAAAACACCTCATCCGGCCCTGCGGGCCACCTTCCCCTCAAGGGGAAGGCATAAGTGGGCCGCCTTTCCCCTCAAGGGGAAGGCGGCAAATGAAAATCCCCTGAAAAGCACAGCTTTTCAAGGGATTTGATCTTGATGAAACCGAACTGGATCAGATCAGTTCGATGACCGCGACCTCAGCGGCGTCGCCGCGGCGGGCGCCGATGCGGGTGATGCGGGTGTAGCCGCCGTTGCGGTCGGCATACTTGGGAGCGATCTCGTCAAAGACCTTCTTCGCCACGTCCTCGCGGGTGATGAAGGACAGAGCCTGACGGTAGGAAGCCAGATCCTTCGCCTTGCCGAGAGAGATCATCTTCTCAGCCATCGGAGCGATCTCCTTGGCGCGGGTCACGGTGGTCTCCATGCGGCCCTTGTCCAGGAAATCCGTCACCTGCTGGCGGAGCATCGCCATACGCTGAGCGGTGGTCTTGCCGAGCTTTCTAGTTCCGGGCATAATTGCATTTCCTCCTAATAATTACTGGTTGTCCTCGCTGGCCAGCGAAAGACCCATCATCGTCAGCTTGTGGACGACTTCTTCCAGGGACTTGCGGCCGAGGTTGCGGACCTTGATCATTTCCTCTTCGGTCTTGCTGACCAGGTCTGCGACAGTATTGATGTTGGCGCGTTTGAGGCAGTTAAAGCTTCTCACGGACAGATCGAGCTCTTCGATCGTCATGTTCATGACGGTGTCGGGCTGGGTCTCGACCTTCTCCACAACGGTGGAGCCGCTGCCGGCTACGTCGGACAGCTCCGTGAAAAGGCGGAAGTGGTCGCAGAGTATCTTTGCGCCCAGGGAGACGGCGTCGCGGGACGTCATGGTCTTGTCCGTCCACACCTCGATGGTCAGCTTGTCAAAGTCGGTCTGATTGCCGACGCGGGTGTTTTCCACCGTGTAGTTGACCTTGAGAACCGGGGTGTAAATGGAGTCGACGGGGATCGTGCCGATGGCCATCGTGGGATTTTTATTCTTATCCGCGGAAACATAGCCTCTGCCATGGTCCAGGACCAGCTCCATATTCAGGGCGCCGTCCGGGCCGAGGGTTGCAATCGGCTGCTCGGGATTGAGGATCTCCACCTCGCTGTCGGCCTTGATGTCGCCGGCAGTGACAAGGCCCTCGCCGGAGGCTTCAATGTAGACGGTCTTGGGCTCGGTGCTGTGGAGACGGGCGATGATGCTCTTGACGTTCAGAACGATCTCGGTCACGTCTTCCTTGACGCCGGGGATGGTGGAAAACTCATGCTGGATACCGGCAATTTTGATGCTGGTGCAGGCCGTTCCGGGAAGAGAAGACAGGAGTACCCTGCGAAGAGAGTTACCAAGCGTTGTGCCATAGCCGCGCTCCAGGGGCTCGATGACGTACTTGCCATAGGAGCTGTCCGTGGGATTCTCGATGCACTCGATCCGCGGCTTTTTGATTTCAATCATGTTTTTACAGTACCCTCCTTTTAAGTTGTGCGCATTTGCGCGATGCGGTGGTTCAGCTTACCAATTCGAGGGTGTATGGATTACTTGGAGTACAACTCGACGATGAGGTGCTCTTCGATGGGCAGATCGATATCCTCTCTGGTGGGAGCGGCAACAACCTTACCAACCATGTTGGCGGCATCGAAGTCGAGCCACTTGGGGATCACGTGATAGGCGTTGGCCTCGAGATTGAGCTTGAAGCGCTCAATGCTGCGGCTGGATTCCTTCAGGGTGATGACCATGCCGGGCTTGACCTGGTAGCTGGGAATGTTGACCTTCTTGCCGTTGACGGTGAAGTGACCGTGGTTGACAAGCTGGCGGGCCTCGCGGCGGGTGGCGGCAAAGCCGAGGCGGAAGACGACGTTGTCCAGACGGCTCTCAAGCTGGATCAGCAGGTTGTCGCCGGCCTTGCCGGGCATACGGACGGCCTTTTCATAGTAGCCGCGGAACTGCTTCTCCAGAACGCCATAGACGAACTTGACCTTCTGCTTCTCATTGAGCTGGGTGGCATACTCGGACTTCTTTTTGCGCACCTGGCTGTTGCTGTTACGGGTGGTTTCCTTTTTGTAGTAGCCCATCGCGGCGGGGCTGATGCCCAGCGCCTTGCAGCGCTTCGCGATCGGCTGTCTGTTCTTAGCCATTACTGTCTCCTCCTTCCATTACACACGACGACGTTTCGGAGGACGGCATCCGTTGTGGGGGATAGGGGTAACGTCCTTGATCATCGTCACTTCGAGACCGGCGGTCTGCAGCGCACGGATGGCAGCCTCACGGCCGGAGCCGGGGCCCTTCACGAACACTTCGACGGTCTTCAGACCATGCTCCTTGGCGGCGTTGGCGGCCGTCTCGGCAGCGGTCTGCGCGGCAAAGGGGGTAGACTTCTTGCTTCCACGGAAGCCCAGGCCACCGGCGGAGGCCCAGGAGATCGCGTTGCCCTGGGTGTCGGTGATGGTTACCATGGTATTGTTGAAGGAAGAGCTGATATGAACCTGACCCTTTTCAATGTTCTTGCGCTCTCTTCTGCGGGTTCTGACTTTCGCATTCTTCTTCGCATTAGCAGCCATGTTTCATATCCCTCCTTACTTCTTCTTATTCGCGATGGTGCGTTTCGGACCCTTGCGGGTACGAGCGTTGGTCTTGCTTCTCTGTCCGCGAACGGGCAGGCCGCGGCGATGACGCAGGCCACGGTAGCAGCCGATTTCGGTCAAACGCTTGATGTCAAGCGCAGTCTGACGGCGCAGGTCGCCCTCAACGATGTAGTTGTGGTCGATGCACTCACGCAGCTTGGCCTCTTCCTCGTCGGTGAGGTCCTTCACACGGGTGTTGGGGTTGATCCCGGTCATAGCCAGGATCTTGTTCGCGCTGGTTCTGCCGATGCCGTAGACATAGGTGAGACCGATCTCAATTCTCTTGTCCTTGGGCAGGTCAACGCCGGCTATACGTGCCATATTCTTCGATCATCCTTTCGAATTATTTGTCCCGCATTCCTTGCTGCGGGGGGCTTATTCCCGCCGGAGGGAGCCCCTCGTTCGATGCGGGTGTTTGTATAAGGACAGGTTTATATCAATAACCTCGTCTGCTGGGGAAATGTGGGCGGGGCGGCGGCCCCGGGTTTCTGCTTAACCCTGACGCTGCTTGTGCTTGGGGTTCTCGCAGATGACCATGACTTTGCCCTTGCGCTTGATGATCTTGCACTTGTCGCACATGGGCTTCACGGAAGGTCTGACTTTCATTGATTATACCTCCTACTTGCTTCTCCAGGTGATCCTGCCCCTGGTGACGTCGTACGGGCTCATCTGCACCGTCACTTTGTCGCCGGGAAGGATCTTGATAAAGTTCATCCGGAGTTTCCCGGAAATATGCGCCAGGATGGTGTGGCCGTTGCCGATATCCACCTGGAACATGGTGTTGGGCAGGGATTCGACAACCGTGCCCTCGAGTTCGATTACATCGTCTTTTGCCAAAGTTTACTTCCTCCCAAAGCGGTTTACAAATCCTCTGCCATCGTCAGGATCTCCGGTTCGCCGTCCGTAATGAGTACGGTGTTTTCATAGTGGGCGGCCAGAGACCGGTCGACGGTGACAACCGTCCAGCCATCTCGCAGAATGTCCACATGCCAGTCGCCCGCGCAGACCATCGGCTCAATGCAGATCGTCATGCCGGGGACCAGACGCGGATTGGGGCGTCTGCCGTGCGACGGGCGATAGTTCGGGACTTCGGGCGCCTCGTGCATGTCCCGGCCGATGCCATGACCGACAAAGTCACGCACCACCGAGAAGCCGAAGCTCTCGACATAGTCCTGCACCGCGCCGCCGATATCGAAGATGCGGTTGCCCGCCTTCGCGTAACGCAGTCCTTCAAAGAAGGCCTGCCGTGTTACTTCCATCAGCCGGCGGGCCTCCTCGCTCACCTCGCCGCAGGCATAGGTGCCCGCGCAGTCGCCCACAAAGCCCTTGTAGGTCGCGCACAGGTCGATGGAGACGATGTCTCCGTTTCGCACGATGCGGCGGCCGGGGATGCCGTGGATGACTTCCTCGTTGACCGAGATGCAGGTGGCAGCGGGATAACCCTCGTAACCGAGGCAGCTGGGAACGGCGCCGGATTTGACGATAAATTCGTGCACCGCCTTGTCGATCTGCCGGGTCGTCAGACCGTCTTTGACGGCCTGACGGCCGATCGAGCGTGCGCCTGCGGTGATTTTGCACGCCTGGCGCATGAGCTCGATATCTCTGGCAGATTTGATATGGATCGTTTCCGACATTTCAGTTCTCCAAAGCCGCGCGGATGGCCGCCGTGGTCGCCTCGATCGAAGGCTGGTTGTCCACGGTCTTCAGCTTGCCGCGCTGCGCATAGAAGGTCTTGAGCGGCTCCGTCTCCCTGTGGTAGACCTGCAGACGGCCCAACACGGTCTCCGGCGCGTCGTCCTTGCGGATGCCGAGCTCGCCGCCGCAGAAGTCGCAGATGTCCTCCTGCTTCGGGGGATTGGAGACGATGTGGAAGGTCTGGCTGCAGTTCTTGCAGGTGCGGCGGCCGGCCATACGGTCCACGATGACCTGGTCCTCGACCTCGATGGACAGCGCCCAGTCGATGTCGATGCCCTTGGCCTCCATGGCTTCCGCCTGGGGGATCGTGCGGGGCACGCCGTCAAGGATGTAGCCGTTCGCGCAGTCGGGCTGCGCCAGGCGCTCCTCAATGATGCCGATGATGACATCATCGGGAACCAGCTTGCCGGCCTCGACGTAGGCCTTGGCCTGCAGACCCACGGGCGTGCCGTTTTTCATGGCCGCACGCAGGATGTTGCCGGTGGAGATGCTGGGAATCTGATATTCTCTGCTCAGGATCTCAGCCTGAGTTCCTTTGCCCGCGCCGGGAGCGCCAAGAAGAATCAGTTTCATTGTCGGATCCTCACATCAGGAAAGGAAGCCCTTGTAGTTGCGCATCAGCAGCTGCGCTTCGAGCGCGCGGACGGTCTCCAGCGCAACGCCGACCACGATGATGATGGACGTGCCGCCGATGGACAGACCGGTGAGAGCTGCGGACTTGCTGAAGTGAGAGATCAGAATGGGAACGATGGCGATGATCGCCAGATACAGCGCACCGAAGAGCGTGATCTTGTTCAGGACCTTCTGAATGAACTCACTGGTGGGCTTGCCGGGACGGAAGCCGGGAATGTAGCCGCCATTCTTCTTCAGATTATTGGCCACCTCAACGGGGTTGAACTGAATGGTGGAGTAGAAATAAGCAAAGAAGATGATCAGCAGGAGGTAAACGACCGCATAGATCAGGGAGTTGTTCCAGTTCGCGGCCCAGCCGTCGGCCTTGCCGGCAAACGCGGCGATGGTGGCGGGCAGGGTGCCGATGGTGGAGGCGAAGATGATGGGCATGACGCCGGACATGTTCACCTTCATGGGCAGGTGCGTGCTCTGGCCGCCGTACATTTTACGGCCGACCACACGCTTGGCGTACTGGACGGGGATGCGGCGCTCCGCGTCGTTGACGTAGACGATCAGAACGATCATCGCCAGGGCGCCGAGGTACATCAGCAGCGCGACCCACCAGGGCAGGGCGCCGGTCTTGATGTAGGTAACGGTCTGCGCGATCGCGTTAGGGAAGCGGGAGATGATGCCGACGAACAGAATGATGGAAATGCCGTTGCCAATGCCGTGCTCGGTGATCTGCTCACCCAGCCACATGACCAGCGCGGAGCCGGAGGTGAAGGTCAGGATGATGACGATCGCGGCCCAGACGCTGTTGGCGGCGTCGGCGCGGATGATATCAAAGCTGCCATTGTTCTTCATCAGCATGTAGTAGCCGAAGCCCTGCAGCAGGCCGATGGCAACGGTGGCATAACGGGTGATGGAGGCGATCTTCTTGCGGCCTTCCTCGCCCTCTTCCTTGCTCAGCCGCTCGAGAGCCGGAATGGCAATGCACAGCAGCTGAATGATGATGGACGCGTTGATGTACGGCTGAATGGCCAGAGCGAAGATGGTGGCGTTCGAGAACGCACCGCCGCTCATGACGTCCATCAGTCCGAAGAAGGTGTTGGACATCGAGTTCATGTAAGCCGTCAGGTTGGCGACGTCCACGTAAGGCACGGGGACGGCGTTGCCGATGCGGTACAGGAGCACGATGAAAAGGGTGAAGAGGATCTTGCGGCGAAGCTCTTCGACCTTCCAGGCGTTACGCAGAGTCTGAAGCACTTAGACCACCTCTGCCTTTCCGCCGGCCGCCTCAATCTTCTGTTTCGCGGTTTCGGAGAAAGCAGCAGCTTTGACAGTCAGCTTCTTGGTAACTTCGCCGTTACCGAGAATCTTTACACCATATCTGCACTTGGAAAGGATGCCGGCGCAGAGCAGAGCCTGCGCGTCGACAACGGCGCCGTCCTCGAAGGCTTCAAGGTCGGAAACGTTGACGAACTCCAGGGGCTTGGCAAAGATGTTGTTGAAGCCCCGCTTGGGGATGCGGCGGGCCAGAGGCATCTGGCCGCCTTCAAAGCCGATGCGGACACCGCCGCCGCTGCGGGCCTTCTGACCCTTGTGGCCGCGGCCGGCAGTCTTGCCGTTACCGGTGGCATGGCCTCTGCCCTTGCGCTTATTGACGTGGGTGGAGCCGGCGACGGGAGAAAGTTCGTTGATATACATTCTCTATAGCCCTCCTTATTCTTCTTCAACCTTCAGCAGATAGCCGATCTTGGCGATCTTGCCGCGGGTCGCGGGGTTGTCGGGCTGTACGGTCTCGTTGCCGATCTTGTGCAGGCCGAGGGACTGGGCGGTGGCGATATGGCTGTCCAGTCTGCCATTGAGGCTCTTGACGAGCTTGATTTTCAGATTTGCCATGATTCGCCCTCCTTAACCCTGAACTTCTTCAGGAGCCTTGCCTCTGACGGCGGCGACCTGAGAGGCGTCGCGCAGGGACTTGAGGCCTTCCATCGTGGCAGCGACCACGTTGGCCGGGTTGTTGGTACGCAGGCACTTGGTACGGATGTTCTTGATGCCGGCACACTCAACGACCGCACGCACAGCGCCGCCGGCGATGACGCCGGTGCCTTCGGGGGCGGGCTTGAGCAGAACGCGGCCGGCGCCGAAGGAGCCGATCACTTCGTGGGGGATGGTGGTGCCCTGCAGGGTGATGGTGACGATGTTCTTCTTGGCGTCCTCGAGGCCCTTGCGGATCGCCTCGGAGACTTCGTTGGCCTTGCCCATGCCGAAGCCGACGCGGCCCTTGCCGTCGCCGATCACGCAGAGCGCGGAGAACTTCGCCACGCGGCCGCCCTTGACGGTCTTGCTGACGCGGTTGAGGGAGACCAGCTTTTCGATGAACTCAGAGGGAGCCTCGTCCTTGTTGCGGCGATCTCTTCTGTCGTTTCTGTCGTTATTGTAAGCCATGATTCGTTCTCTCCCTTCCTCAGAACTTCAGGCCGCCCTCACGGGCGCCTTCGGCCAGAGCCTTGACACGGCCGTGATAGATGTAGCCGCCGCGGTCGAAGACGACGTCTTCGATGCCCTTCTGCAGAGCGCGCTCTGCGATGACGGCGCCGATCTTCTTGGCAGCTTCGATGTTGCTGCCGTTGCCTTCAAAGCTCTTCTCCACGGTGGAGGCGGAAACGAGAGTGTTGCCGGCTACATCGTCGATGATCTGAGCATAGATGTGGTTTTCGCTGCGGAACACGCACAGGCGGGGTCTCTCGGCGGTGCCGGAGATCTTGCCGCGCACGCGGTTGTGGCGCTTGATGCGCTGTCCTCTGGTATCAGGTCTTTTAATCATTCAGGCACACCTCACTTTACTTGGCACCGGTCTTGCCTTCTTTGCGGCGGACAACTTCGTAGTCGTACTTGATGCCCTTGCCCTTGTAAGGCTCGGGAGGTCTCTTACCACGAACTTCTGCGGCAAACTGGCCGACCTTCTGCTTGTCGATA
>CACYWG010000018.1 GCA_902778115.1 Oscillospiraceae bacterium
CGTTTTCACGCGTGAGCACGCTTAGCCTTTGACGGCGCCGGCCATGATGCCGTTGTCAAAGTACTTCTGGAAGAAGGGGTACATGATCATCAGAGGCAGAGAGGAGATGATGATCGTCGCATACTTCAGCAGCTCTGCCAGCTGGGCGCGGGCGGCGGTGGACTGCATGTCGGACACCATGCCGGGCTGAGGCTGGCTCTGGATCAGGATGGCGCGGAGCACCAGCTGCAGCGGCTGCTTGGAGGCGCTGTTGAGGTAGATCATCGCGTCAAAGTAGCTGTTCCACATGCCGACGAACTGCCACATGGAGATGGTGGCGATGATCGGCGTGCAGACGGGCAGCAGGATCTTGAAGAAGTAGACCATCTCGGTGGCGCCGTCGATCTCGGCAGCCTCCTGCAGGTCGCGGGGAATGCCCATGTAATAGGTGCGGGCGATGATCATGTTCCACACGCTGAAGGCGCCGGGGATCAGGATGGCCCAGATGGTATCCAGCATGCCCAGGTTGGAGATCAGCAGGTAGGTCGGGATCAGGCCGCCGCCGAAGAACATGGTGATGACGAAGATCGTGTTGAAGAAGCCCTTGCCCTTGAAGTCCGCGCGGGACATCGGGTAGGCCGCCAGCAGGGTGACGACGACGGAGATGATCGTAAAGAGAATGGAGTAGATCAGGGCGTTTTTGAAGCCGACCCAGATCTGGGAGTTGCCCAGAACACGCGAGTACGCCGTGGTCGTCCACTGCGAGAAGTCGAAGGTCAGGCCCTTGTTCTGCAGGGTGACCGGGTCGACAAAGGACGCGAGGATGATGTAGATGACCGGCAGAATGATGGCCACGAGGAACAGGCCCAGGATGATGTAGCAGATGGTCAGCAGGACCTTGTCGCCGGTGGGAAGCTTGGCAAATTCGCTTTTCTTTTTCTTGGTCTTCATATTCCGCTCCCCTCCTTAAATGCCTTTGCCTTCGTTCATCTTCTTGACGAGGGCGTTCATGGAGATCAGAAGAATGACGTTGATGACCGTGTTGAACAGGCCGACGGCGGTGGAGAAGCCGTAGTCGCCGTCCAGAAGACCCTTCTTGTACACGTAGGTGGAGATGATTTCGGAAGCGTTCAGGTTCAGGTCGGTCTGCAGCGCGTAGGCCTTTTCAAAGCCGACGGACATGATGTTGCCGACGGACATGATGAACTGGATCAGAACGGTGTCCTTGATGGCGGGCCATTCAACAGCCTTGATCTGCTGGATGATGTTGGCGCCGTCGATGACGGCGGCTTCCTTCAGCTCCTTGCTGGCGTTGGACAGCGCGGCCGTGTAGATGATGGAGGCCCAGCCTGCGCCCTGCCAGATACCGGAGGCGATGTAGATCGTACGGAAGGCCTCGGGCATGGTCATGAAGTTGGTGCTGGTGCCCAGCAGGGAGTTGATCATGCCGGTCGGAGCAAGCATGATGCGCACGATACCACAAAGAACGATGACCGAGATGAAGTTGGGCATGTACAGAACCAGCTGGATCTTCTGCTTGATCTTGCTGCTCAGGATACGGTTGAGCAGGAAGGCCAGCAGGATCGGGGCCGGGAAGCCCCAGAGCAGACCGTAAACGCTCAGCTTCAGGGTGTTCATCAGGTAGCGCATGAAGTCGGGGGACGAGAGGAAACGCTGGAAATGCGCGAAGCCGACCCACTCGCTTGCGAGGATGCCGCGGATGGGGTTGTACTCCGTGAAGGCGATCAGAATACCGCCCATCGGGATATAGCGGAAAATGATCGTCAGCAGGAACGCGGGCAGCATGAATATTGCATACAGCTGCCAATGCTGCCGGAGATAGACCAGAGTGTTGTGCATTTTGGAACTCCCGCCGCTTCCGGCAGCGGCAGGAACCGGAGCTTTTTTCATGGACTCTCCTCCTTTTCTCTTTTCTCCCTCCGTCAGATGCAGATGCCTTTTTATTGTGCATTTGCACAATTCCATCGGGGAATACTACATTACGATATTAGCATTCAAGGTTTTTTCTGTCAATAAATAATTTACATTTGCACAATTTGAACAGACCCGGAAAACACGTTTTAGTCAATCTGCCAAACGGGCTTTTTCCCCTTTGCTTTATTGAGGATTCTGAATGCTGAAAATTGACATTTGCAGCGTCCCTGTGATATGATTTTATTATAAAAATATAAGGAACGAATGATTATGAAGAAAGTAACGATTCAGGATATCGCAGACGCGCTCGGTATCTCGCGCAACACCGTTTCCAAGGCCATCAATAACTCCGAAGGTCTGGCGGACGCCACGAGGGAAAAGATCCTGCAGAAGGCCGTTGAGATGGGCTACAAGCAGTTTTCCTACGCTCGCACTTACACCGGCATCCGCGCTCTCCAGGCGGAGGAGCCGGAGTACTGCGGCGAGATCGCGCTGCTGACTGCGGCGTTCATTAACCATTTCCACTTTGCCTCCACCATGCTGGACAAGTTCCAGCGCGAGGTCTCCCAGCTTGGCTTCACGCTCAACACCCATCGCGTCACAGAAGCCAACCTGCGCGAGAAAAGCCTTCCCCTAACCTTCCGGCGGGACCAGGTGAAAGCCATCATCTGCATCGAGATGTTCAACCGCTCCTACGACGAGATGGTCTGTGAACTGGGGCTGCCCACGCTCTTTGTCGACGGGCCGGTAAAGCGCGACGGATATTCGCTCCCATCCGACCAGCTCTATATGGACAACACGGTCGGCATCACGCGCTTCGTCAATGACATGCTTGCCGCCGGCCAGCGCCGGATCGGCTTCGTCGGCGACTACAACCACTGCCAGTCCTTCTATGAGCGCTATACCGCCTTCCGCATGGCCATGCTGATGGCCGGCGCCCCCGTGGACGAGCGTTTCTGCTTCTGCCACAACCATGCTGACAGCTTTATCGAGCAGCTGGCCGGCATGGATGAGCTGCCGGACGTGTTCATCTGCGCCAACGATTTTGTCGCCGGCGACCTGATCCGCGGCCTGTTCTCCATCGGCAAAACCGTGCCGGAGGACGTGCGCATCCTGGGCTTCGACGACGCGCCGGAGTCGCGCATCATCCGTCCCGCCCTGAGCACCGTTCACATCCACACCCAGATCATGGCCTTTACCGCGGTGCAGATGCTGCTGTCGCGCATGAAGGAGCCTTCGCTGGACTACCGCGTGGTCCACACGGAGACCGACCTGATCTATCGCGATTCGACAAAAATAGACAAAGCTTGATGGAGGAGCTCCCCCGCCATGAGATTTTTTTCCTATGAAAGCAAATTCAGCCAGCTGCTGCTGAAGCTGTGCTACGCCTGTTATCTGAATCTGCTGTGGTTTGTGTGCTCGATCCCGATCTTTACGATCGGCGCCGCCACGACGGCCCTGAATTACGCCTGTCTGAAAATCGTGCGGGACGAGGACAGCCATGTCGGAGCGATGTTTTTCCGATCGTTCAGGCAGAATTTCAAGCAGGCGACCGTGCTGTGGCTGATCATGCTTGGCGCCGGTCTGTTTCTTGCGGGTGACGCTTACGTCGTCTACCATCTGCGTCAGAGCAGTGCGGGCACGATGGCCGTGATCTGGACGCTGGTCCTTGCGATCATCATTGCGGCCGCCGTCGCTTATGTGATCGTGCTGGAATATCTTTTCCCTCTGCTGGCCAGCGTGGAAAACGACAACCGCTCGATGCTGAAAAACGCCTTTCTCATCGGCACGCATTATCTCTTTGCCACCATCCTGATCTTTGCCGTGCATTTTGCCATGTTCTTTGTCGTGGTGGCCTGGTTCACGCCGCTGATCGTGTTCGGCGAGGGACTCTGCGCGCTGATCAGCGCGTGGCTGCTCGACCGGATCCTGATATCCGTCTCCGGCACGCCGGAGGACCGGGCGGAGGAACAGACGGAGGAGGCGCCATGAAGCTTTCCCAACAGGAAAAAGCCGCCCAAAAGGCGGCTTTTCGCGCGATGAGTCCGGACAAAAAGCTGGAGCACATCCTGACCTACTACAAGTGGCTGATCCTGCTGGTGCTGGTCGTTGTGTTCGTTCTGGGCTCCGTGCTGCAGCGGGAGCTGACGAAAAAGGAGCCCGTGCTGCAGCTGGCGCTGATCAACGTCGCCGTCGGCGAAGATCTGGAAAACGCGCTGACCGTGGATTTCATCACATACGACGGCGGCAATCCCAGGCGGCAGGAGGTTTATCTCTACCGTGACCTCTATATTTCCGAGGACGCCGACACGCTCAACCACGAATATGCCTACGCCTCGCAGATGAAGCTGATGGGAGCGATCCAGTCGCAGAAGCTGGATCTGGTCATCATGAACCGGGAAGGCTATGACATTCTCTCTCAGAAGGGCTATCTGGCGGAGCTGCCCGCTCTGCTGGAGACCGATCCAGATCTGGCAAAGGAGTTTTTCCCGCTGCTGGTTGAAAACGAGGTCGTATTGTCGGACAATTCGATCGAGGTCATGCTGGGAGAGGCCGAAGACCGTGAGCGGGTCACGCAGTCCGTCCTGAACGCGCTCGCCCTCAGTTCCCTGCCGCTGTTTGAAAACGCCGGCTTCGGCAGCGAAATCTATCTCGGACTGGTGGCCAACAGTCCGCGCACGGACGCGGCGCTGCGCTATTTGCGTTACCTCTCCTCCGCCGACCTGCTTTGATCCAAAATCATAAAGAATTGAGCCGTGATCCGAAGATCACGGCTCATTTTTTTGATGGTTATTCCGATCAGCTAAGGCTGATGCGTGTATCCAGCGCGTCTCCGCAGGCGTCGAGCTGAGGCGTGCCGGCGATCACGCAGGCGGAGCGCTGGTCGCGGATCCTCTCCAGCAGCGGGCAGAGGGCCAGCAGATCCTCCTTCGTCGTATGGATCAGCTCCCCGTACCAGCGGCAGACGTCCTCCTCGGTGATGCCCTTGAAGTAACGGTTCTCCGCCGCGGCGCGGCGGCTCTCCTCCGTCAGCAGCGGATCAAGGGTGGACACCGAGCCCAGGATATAGCCGGTCAGGTCCGGATCGTCCTTGCAGAAGCTGCGCACGAAGTCCGCCGAGCGGTCCATCACGCCCAGAGAACGCGCGGGCTGGGGGTCACGGTAGGTGTAGAAGCCCAGATCGCCGTCGTCACGGCCGAGGAAGCCGCAGCCGTAGGCGCCGCCCTGCACGCGGATCTCGCTCCAGAGATAGACGAAGTTCAGGATATTCGCCAGCACCGGCAGGCTGCCGGTGAACTTTCCGCCGTCCAGTCGCTGGTTCCAGGCACGGGAGGCATAGCCCACCTGGGCGGGAATGACGATCCCCTCGCGGCGGATACCGAGCGGCGCATAGGCGGCCTCTGCGGGGACTGGCTCCCCGGTCCGCGGGAAGGCGGCGATCAGCGCGGTCTGCAGCGCCTCCGGCGTATTGTCCGTGCAGGAGAGCGTCAGGCGCTCCGCCGTAAAGATGCGGCCGGCGAGCGCTTTCAGACGGGCAAGCAGGGCGTCCAGCTCCTCGTCCGCGGCGGTGCTCAGGCGCTTGAGCCAGATCGCCAGCTCCGTGCCGCCGGTGTATTCGCGGGCGGCGCCGTGGGCGCTGGTATAGGCGGAGGTGCGCATCAGGGCATACTGGTGGCCGGCCGAGGACAGCGACATCTGCGCCTCCATGGCCGACTGCTGCAGCAGATCGCGCAGCAGCCTGCGGTCGCTGTAGTCCGTCTGCGTTAGGATCTCCGCGAGCAGCTCCCGGGCGGCCTCGGCCTGCTCGGCCAGGCATACCGCCGAGGCTGACATCTGCACCCGGGCATGCGCCGGATCGCTGCCGGAAAGAATAACGGGCTTGACGTCGAAGCGGCCGATCCGCTCCTTCACCAGCATCTGCAGCTCTTCCCCGCTGTGTTTTTCGGTGCCCATCGTGCCCAGCAGCATACTCAGGGCCACGAGTTCGGGCAGCTCCTCCAGCCGGAGATCGGAGGCATTGAAGATCGTCTTGAAGGCCACCAGCTTGCCGGCTGTCCCATGGCGCAGCACGGGGACGCCATCGAGCTTTGTCACGGTCACGGGCAGCGGCTCAGGCTTTTCTTTCAGATCGGACAGCTGCAGTACCGGGATCGTCGCCAGAGCCTCGGGGCTGTCCGGCGTCTGCTGCCAGGCAGCCAGGCTCTCGGCCTGAGCTTTCAGCTCCGCCTTGCGCGCATCGTCCCACCGCGCGCTCTCGGCGGCGATGCGGGCCGCTTCCTTCGCGGCCTTCTCGGCGCCGAGCGTTTTGGACGGGGTCAGCACCACGGTGACACTGTGGCTGTCGTCCAGAAGCAGCTCCCGCAGGAGATCGGCGAAATCATCGCCCTCCAGCTTTTCCGCCAGGGAGGCCAGATCGTCCTCCACCAGCAGGGCCTGGGCCGGATCGCCGCCGTAGAGCCAGGTGTCCAGCACAGTCAGCGCCTCGGACAGGCTCCGCGGCGCCCAGCCGCCGTCGCGGTCGCGCAGGCGGAAGGCGAAGGAATTGTAGCAGGCGCGCAGGCGCTGGGGATCCAGGCCCTTTTCGGCGATATCCGTCAGGGTTTTTCGGACGGTCTCGCGGATCTGCGGCAGCTTGTCAGCGTCGGTGTTCCATACCGTCCAGTTGAGAAAGCTCTGCTGCACGCCGTCCTGCGCGCTGAGCTCGAAGTCCTGGCCGAGGCCCGCGCCGACGACCGCCTTTTTCAGCGGCGCGTCGTTGTCGCCGGCGAGATAATCGGCGAGGATGGCAGCGGCGAAAAAGCGCTCCCGCTCGTCAAAGCGGCAGAGCTGGCGGCCGCAGGAGATGATCGCGCGCTGCTCCGTCGGCTCTTCGGCCCCGATCTCATAGGGCACTTCGCGCGTCACGGCCGCCACCGGCTGCTGCATGGGGATCGTGAAGTCGATCTCCTGGCGGTCAAAGCCGCTGAGAAAGCCGTCGATCTTCTCCAGCGCCGCGTCCAGCGGGACCGTGCCCACGAGGGAGATGCGGGCGTTGGAGGGATGGTAGTATTTCCGGTGATTGGCGATGAACTGCTCGTAGCTCAGGTCCGGGATATGCTCCGGATGGCCGCCGGAGACGAAGCGGTAGCAGGTGTCGGGCGCGAGGAGCGCCGTCATGCTCGCCTCCAGTACCTCCTGCGGCGCGCCGAAGGCGCCCTTCATCTCGTTGAGCACGACGCCCTGGTAGACGGTGCCGTTCTCCCCCTGCTCGTAACGCCAGCCCTCCTGCCGGAAAATCTCCGGCTTGTGGTAGATGGCCGGGTGCAGCACAGCGTCCAGATACACGTCCATCAGATTGAGGTAATCCTGGTCGTTGCGGCTGGAGATGGGATAGACGGTCTTGTCCGGGAAGGTCAGCGCGTTGAGGAAGGTCTGCACGGAGCTTTTCAGCAGCTCCACGAAGGGCTCCTTCACCGGATACTTGTCCGAACCGCAGAGCACCGAGTGCTCCAGGATATGGAATACGCCGGTGGAATCCTCCGGGATCGTCTTGAAGGCGATGGAGAAGGCCTTGTTCTCGTCCGCCCGATCCAGCCAGATGAGCTGGGCGCCGGTTTTGTCATGCTCCATCTCCCAGAGTCGGGCCGAAAGCTCCGGCAGCTCCCGGACGCGCCGTACGGTGAAGCCGTGGGTCTTGGTTCCTGCTTGCATATCCGTTCCTCCTTAGTTTTCCATCATTAATGAGATGATTTCTTTATCGGTTTGCTCCATGCCGAAGCGCGCAAGGCGGCCGACATTGGCGATGGTGTTCTCCACGCCCTTTTTCACGATGCCCTCGCCGCCGTAAAACTGGCTGCCGTCGCGGTACATGGCCAGGGCCAGCAGCCCCGCGTCCACCGCCGAGGCGATCTTGGCCGCGCAGCTGGCCTTGGCCCCGTCGCAGACGATGCCGGAGGTGACGGCCACGGCGTTGACGATCACATGGGCGATCTTATGAAAGCGGCCTCCCTGCAGCCAGGCGATGCCCGCCGCTGCGCCGCAGCCCGCGCTGACCGCGCCGCAGTAGGCCGAGAGGCGGCCGATGCCGGTTTTCAGGTGGGTGGTTACGAGGTTTGCGGCGACCAGCGCCCGCAGCAGCTCTTCTTCGCTCTTGCCTGTCTCCCTGGCGTAGACGACGACGGGGACGCTGGTGGTGATGCCCTGGTTGCCGCTGCCGCTGTTGATGACCACCGGCAGTTCACAGCCGTTCATGCGCGCGTCGCTGGCCGCGGCAGCATAGGCGCGCATTTTGTATTCCAGGCAGTCCTCATGCCCGCGCAGGAGGGTCTTGCCGATATTGGCGCCGTAGCTGTTTTTCAGGCCCTCTTCGGCGATCGCCATGTTATAGTCGATCTGTCGCTGCAGGGTCGCCCGCACGTCGTCCGGCTCCACGCTCCCGGCGAAATCCACGATCCCTTCCACGGACAGGAAGCTCTGGTCGCTGAGTCCTTCCTCCGCAGCGGCGATCTCCTTTTCCAGCAGGATTTTGCCGTTTCGCCGGATGAGGACGATGTTGGTATGGTAATCCACGATGCGCACCGCGGCGCAGTTCTCGCCCGCAAAAGCGCTGACCTGAATATCGAAGATGTGACCGGTATCCGCGTGACGCACCTCGATGGGCGCGGTTTTGAGATACTCCGCCACGGCGGCGATCCCGCTGTCGGTCACGCGGGAGAGGACCTCCAGCTCCGCGTCCGCGTCACCCGCCACGACACCCGCGGCGGCAGCGGCCGGGATCCCGCGCAGGCCGCCCGTGTGCGGGACGACCACGCTTTTGACGTTTTTGATGATGTTGCCGCTGACCTCGACCAGCAGCCGCTCCGGCAGCCGGCCCAGAACAGCCCGTGCTTTGGCGGCGGCAAAGGCGATGGCGATCGGCTCCGTGCAGCCCATGGCGGGCAGCAGTTCCTCCTTCAGGATCTGCACATAGCGTGCGTAAGACGGATGGTCCCGATTCATGACGCGCTCCTCCCCCGATGATTCTGTCGCTTCTATCATAATAATAATTTTCCAAAAGGTCAACAGCTATCGTCCGCGGATTGCATTGCAAGAGGCCGCTGGTTCACAGCGCCATCAGAAAGAAATAAAGCAGACCGTCAAAAGACGATCTGCTTTATTTGGTCCGAGTGACTGGATTTGAATCCCCGCAGGGGACTAGGTCGCTGCGCTCCCGTCGCCAGCGGCTAACAATTGAAATGCAAGAGGCCGCTGGTATACGAACCAAACTCCCGAGACCAAAAGAACAGAGGATACCTTTCGGTATCCTCTGCTCTTTTGGTCCGAGTGACTGGATTTGAACCAGCGGCCTCTTGAACCCCATTCACAGAGTCTGCCGAGCATGCAGAATGCCAATCATCGTTGAAACAGCTGAAAATCCGCTTAATCGCTGCATTTTTGCTCCGAAATCCCATTCCCTCCCACGGCGTAAAATGAATAATAAGGCACCATTTTCAAGGGGTATTTTAGTGGGATTTACGCTTTAGGGGTACTCTCCGGGGTACTCCCCTTTTTATTGTCTGCTGCTGTTTCTGAAGCAAAAGCAGACAATATGTCGCCGATCAGATCTTCCGGCGCATGGCCCATCAAATCCGTGTAGATCTTAATTGTGATTTGAGGATCCGAATGACCCGCCAGATACTGCACGCGCTTCAGCGGAACGCCGGCAAGGATCAGCCTTGTGATATAAGTGTGCCGAAGAATATGAGGCGTCACCTTAAAATCCATCGTTACAATGATCTTGTGATTTCGGATCTTATCTCCAAGTTTATAGTCGTCCGAGACGCAGCGCACATCGACGGCGCGCCACATGGATCGGAAGGCCGAGTAGGTCAGAGCACCGCCTTCCTCATCATGGATAACATAGACGCTCCCCGACTCGACTTTTTCTTTGCCGAGCTTTTGCAGTTCGCCCTTCAGATGTTCGACCAGCTGCGGCGGGATCGGAATGGTGCGGAATGCATTCGGCGTCTTCAGTTCCTCCGTAACGACAGGCTTGAAATTATCCGGCCAATGGCAAGCGCGCCGGACTGTGACGTGGGGAGCCTTCCCTTCCAGCTCCACGCAGTCCCAGCGAAGGCCGAGGATCTCCTCCCGGCGCATTCCGGTGTAAAGCCCAATCTTGCAGAATGTCTCCACGGGAAGCCCAGCCACGGCCTGCAGCAGAGTGTCTTGCTGGCCTTCCGTGAGGGCCCTTTTCTCAGCGGGGTCACTCCCCTGCGGCTGCAGCTTTGCTGCCGGAGATTTCGGTATAAGGTTGGCGTCGACCGCTGCCGCGAAGATCTGCTTGATCGTCATAACCAACTTTTTCTGATAAGACTTGGATTTGCCTGCAGCTCCCACCATTACGTCCGCCAGGTCGTCGGTCGTGATCTCGTTCATTTTCTTCTGGCCGATCACCGGACAGATCACAGAGTTGATATTTCTGGCGTGGACCGCCTTCATTTGGTCGCTCATGTGAGGAGCCTGCCGGCCATACCAGGCGGCAGCGTATTCGAAGAAATACACAGCCTCCCCTTTTTCTTCCCTCTCGGCTTTTTCCGCGGCAAGCTGCCGTTGCAGAGCCTCTACCTTTTCATCGCGCTCTGCAAGCGTTTTACCGTAGACGTCTCGATAACCGCCATCGGGAAGCGGGACCCGTTTGCGATAATAATTGCCGTATTTACGTTCTGATTTCTTCGGCATGCTGATCCTCCGCGCCCATTTCGCGATTGCTAAGGTTGGTATGTATGCTTACATACTTACTTTTTCCCCGGCTTGAACTGATATCCGCAGTTGAGGCAGGTGACGAGGACCTTCTGACGGCCGAGGTTGCCGGCCAACAACGGCTGCGCCGATCAGACCCTTGCCGATGCCATAGCCCTTTTTGTTGGCCGTGAGCGAGGTGCTGCCGCACTTCGGGCAGTAGGCCTCCCCTGCCGCCTCGGCTGCTGCGATGCGCTCCCGGTTCTTGTCTTTTTTGCTTTGATACACCGGCGCCGGTGCTGTAACTTCCCGGGGCTTGATCCTTGGAGCACTCACGGGCTGAGTAGTTGGCTCCGTGGTCGCTTGCACTCTCGTGCCCTTGTCCGGTGCTTTCAGTTTCCCGGCAAAGTAGTAAAACAGAACACCGCATACAACCAGAAATATGCCTTCAGTCAAAGCGTCGCTCACAGCAAGCAGCAAAATCAGCCCGACCAACGCAACTAAAACGGCTATAATTCTCGAGATTATTCTAAGCGCTTTATACATAGCTTACCCCTTTACATCGTCAATCGCGTCCCAAAAGTCGTTTTCATTTACAATGCAGACCTTTGCTCCGCCCTTGCGCAATGTGATTGCTTTTTCAATCTTCCGGCCATAGCAGGCAAACGCCCAGCATGGATTCCCTTCGTTCCCAACGACGAGATAATCGGTATTCCCCGAGACAGCCGAGCGGAATATCCCGCCCATGGACTCGATAATTTCCACAATTTCCTGCCTTGTCGCCCGGTTCGACTCACCTGTAAAAACGAATGTGCTTCCCTCAAATTCGATATTTGGGCAAAGCGCGCAGATCCCTTTGACGGTATATTTCTCCTGCAGCGCCTTATAATCGGCCTCGACCAGATTGTATGAGTCTTTGAATTCGACCACAGTCCCGAAGAACGCCTTTAGCGTATCTCGTTCTTCCTGCGTAATAACTCTATCCGCAAGAATCGTGTAGACAAGCGCGCAGATCTCATCGAAGGGGTATGTACCGGACAGAAATTCGTTATCATCTATCCATTTTCTCAAAGCGTGGATCTCTGCATCAGAGAGCTCACCGTCCGCCAGGATCCCATGCACAAGCCCATGAAGGTACTGAATGGAGAACGCCGTATCATCATAAAAATCGTATATTCCCGTTACTCGGCTGCATAGCCAAAGGATATCTTCCTTTTCCTCCGGATCAATAACACCGTCTGCCAGCGCGGACTCGACAACCGGGTACAGCTCATTAAAGGGGCTGAGATGCCGCAGGTTGGCATGCAAGCTGCACCAATGCGTCAGCTCCATGGCCTCGTCGCCGGACACCGTTCCATCAGACGAGATGCCGGCCACCAAGCCCTTTAGCATATTGATTGCTTTGTGGCATTCAGCCACGGAAGTGAATCTCCTGTATTCCTCGATCTCCTGCGTTTTCATGGACTCCTCCCCCGTGCCCGAATCGGGCACAATACCAGAATTTACTTGCAGATAATTCGACAGCATCCCTCTACAATGGCGGCGGAGGGATGTTTATGCCAAGTACAAATTACAGACAGTACAAAAAAGCAAGAAACGCCGCATGGCGAACGCTGATCGCCTGCGGCGTGGACACGCTGCCGGTTGATCTGCGCAAAATATGCGGGCAGCTGGGGGATCAGGCGCAGGCGTCGGATGGCTTCACGGTCGTTTACGAGGGCGTGCCCCGGATCTTTTACAACGACGCCGCGCCGATCGGCCGGCAGCGCTTTACGATCGCGCACGAGATCGGCCACGTCGTCCTCGGCCACTTCGACGCCGGCCACTTTGCGATCTGGCGCCGCAGGGCACCGGATCCGGACGCCGACGAAACCCAGGCCAACCAATTCGCTGCGCGGCTGCTGGCGCCGGCCTGCGTGCTCCACGCTCTGGACACCAAAACGCCGGAAGAAATCGCGCAGCTGTGCGGGCTGTCGATCACCGCGGCGGGCTACCGCGCCGGGCGTCTCGCCCAGCTCCGAGACAGAAATAAATTCCTGATTCATCCCCTGGAGCGACGAGTGCTCCGGCAGTTTGCGCCCTTTATTCAGTCTCGCTCTTGACCTGACTCAATGCCTCGCGGATCTCGCCTCGATCGGGCGTGCCACTTAGCTTTTCAATACGATTGCCCCGGGCGGCCAGCTGGATCATTTCCGGCTGGCCGTCTTTTTTATACGGCTCCAGCGTCAGATCCACAACCGCACGCGCTCGGTCGTCCGCCGCATGATAGGCAGCCAGCAAGGCAGCGTCCTCGTCGGACACAACAGGTGCCGGCGTTGCGCTGCGGCAAAGGAGATAGTCCGATGTGACGTCAAAAATACCGCACAGGGCGTTGATGGTTTTCGGGTCGAGGTCTCTTTGCTCAAGTTCGTACTTTGATACCGTTGCGCTCGTGCACCCGAGGGCTGCACCAAGCTTCGCCTGAGAAAGACCGCGGGCGTTTCTGAGTTCTCTAATGCGGTTCACATCTCCACCCCCTTTTATTAGATAAAATTATACAACAAGGACGATTTGTTTTTAAGCAATATATCCAAATCGGACTAAAATTATTCTTTTCCTCTTGACATTAATCCTTTATGGATTTATTTTATATTCGCTAATCCATTTTGGATCAGTTTTCAACATTCCAACTATCTTTTGCACAAAGGAGACAACCATGAAGACAGCAGAAAAACTTGTGGGGCTCCGTCCCCGCAGGGTGGCACTCGGGCTGACTCAGCAGCAGCTTGCAGATCGGCTCGGTATCACCCAGCCTCGGCTTTGTCTTTGGGAGACGGGTCAGAGCTGGCCACCGGCTGCTCTGCTTCCAAGGCTGTCAGAGGCGCTGCACTGCAGCATCGACGAGCTGTTTGTGCCCGAATCGGGCACCGGGGAGGTGAGCAGCGCGTGAGCGATCCCGTTTTGACCTGCCCTACAGAGTCAGTCTACCCCACGAAGGGAGAGAAATCCATGCAGTCCAACTACCGGAATATTTGCAAAATTGCGAGGGCGGCTACCAGTCAGTCGCAGGAGCGCTTTGCCGAGATGATCGGTGTCAGCTATGACGCTGTGCGGCAGTACGAGGCCGGAATCATCAGGCCATCAGACGAGGTCGTCACCAGTATGATCGAGGTCTCCGGGATGCGCGTGCTGGGCTACTGGCACCTGCTCAACAAGTCCCGCGTCGCCTCCGAGCTGCTGCCGGAAGTGGAGCGGCTTTCGCTGCCCCAGGCGGTGATTCAACTGATCCTCCGCGTACAGGAGTTTGACCGCCGCCACCGCAGCCAGGACTTAATGCAGATCGCCCAGGACGGCCGTATCGATCCCCGCGAGCGTGAGATCTACGATCAGATCGTGGACGAGCTCGAGGTCATCGTGCAGGCCGCCATGCAGCTGAAGTTTGCGAAGCCGGACGAATAGGAGGAGCTTATGGAACTGATCAAAAAGAAAGAGGCGGCTGAGCTCCTTGCCATCAGCGAGAGTACCCTCGAAAAGCTGATTGCCAGTAAGAAGCTGCCGTCCTATAAGGTGACACCCAAGGCCGTGCGCATCGACCGCGCGGACGTGGAGGCATATCTTGCGGCGCGGAAAACGAGCGTCGAGCCCGTTCTCCCTCCGCGTAGGAGCAAGACGCCGGCCGTGCGCCCCTGCACCTATGTCCCCGGCATGAAGGTGGTGTAACGATGGGCAGCAAGAACAGCGTGATGATCCTGGCTGACAGAATCGCGCGGAAGATCATCGCCGAGCAGACCCGGGCGCGCATCGCCATCTCCTTCGACGGGGCGATCATTGCGGCCAACAAGGCGCTGCACATGGGTCCCGGCCGCGCTGCAGCCTTCTCGGAAGCGTACCACGAGGCCATGGACTGGCTGGCGGAAATGTTTATCTCTGACTGCGACGAAAACAGGGACAAGCAGCTCGAATACGCCAAGGCCAAGCGCGACGAGCTGATCCTCAAGATCGTCGGCCCGGAGAACTTCGCGCCCTTTGACAAGGTGTACGGTGAAGCCTGCATGGACGAGCTCAAGCGGCTGCGCTCGATGCAGAACATGCCGGATCTGCCGCTCAAGCTCGGCGACAGGGTCTATTTTCTGATCTACGAGCTTGAAGAGTACGGCGGCCTGCAGGTCAGCGAGCCGATGAAGGTCAACGGCGTCGGGTACCACGGCTTTTGCTGCAGCAGTCTGGCCGACGACCCCGACGACATGACGGACATCTATGAGTGGAGCTGCCTGGGCCGCGACGCCTTCCGCACCCGTGCGGAGGCCGAGGCCGCAGTGGCGAAGATGAAGGAGGCGGGTAAAGCATGAGCGTGTTCGATAACGCAGAGATTCGGCAGCGGCTGGCCGTTGCTTTTCCCCTCCTCTTCGTCAGCCGACAGAATGAGCTTATCATCAACCCAAAGAGGAATACCTATTTCCGGCTTGACGGTGTAGAGAGCGAACGTGATCTGAAGGCGAAAATACTCGAATGGCTCTCCCGCGAGGCCGCCAAGAGCATCTACAGATGGTCGCAGCTTTATCACCTGAACGGGATCAACAGCTTCCTCGGCACGGACTTTTCGCAGGAAGAAATGTATGAGATTTATACATACCTCGGGAATGGTGTCGACCACGCGAAAACTCTTCGCTTCATTGACAGCGGGTACGACCTTTCTATTCTTCCCGGAGGAGATACCGGCGATGGATGATACCGAGATCCTCCCCTGCTCTGTGCAGAGCTGCCCCAGATGGACGGCAGCCGGCTGTCCGTTTGCCTATAACTGCGAAGACTTTGACAGGAGGAACCAGAACATGAATGATTGCATTAAACGCAATGATGTGTTATCCGCCATTAAGGCAGAACAAGCATTATGTGGCACACTTGACTACAAAGCAGGCATATTGAGAGCGATGGAAGTCGTTGAAAAATTCCCCTCCGCCGATCTCTTAATAGCAAGCGCAAGAAGCGACTACCGTCCCCTTGTCCCCGCGTACGCCGCTATTGAGAAGGTTTTAGCGGAGAGGATCCGCCAAATAGAACTCTGGGGCGAGCGCAGTGACAATCACCCGTTTGAATGGATGAGCATTCTCGGCGAGGAATTCGGCGAGCTGTGTGAGGCCGTCA
This sequence comes from Oscillospiraceae bacterium, assembly GCA_902778115.1. GTDB lineage: Bacteria > Bacillota > Clostridia > Oscillospirales > Oscillospiraceae > Limivicinus. The sequence goes on from CACYWG010000018.1 coordinate 15,739, forward strand.
ATGAGACCTTTTTCAAAAATGGCGCCCACCCGGAATGTGGAGGCAACGAAAAGATCATCAGGGAAGCTACCCATGTGGCCGCCGTTGCAGTCGCAATAGTTGAAAGCGCAATGCGAAGCGAAAAATGATAAGGTGGGCTGAATGAACAGAATGAACAGTGTGTTTGTGGTATCCGTCTTTGTCGTATTATGGTTGGCTTTTATCACACATTGTCTTGGCATTTGGTAAAGGAGTGAACTGGTGTATGTGGCCATCAGAATACACGGCATACATAAATTCTCTTAGAGAAGTATACGAACGCCCTATAGCGATCCCCAATCTGAAAACTGGAGAAGGCCACGGCCACTACAGAGGAAATCGGGAAAAGCCGAAAAATGGGTACCGTCAGCACAAGCGGGCCAAACGGAAGTTGGTAAAAGCCAGCAGAAGGAGAAGCCGGAAATGAGCATATATATCAGCGGCATGGTGATGATGCCGTCCGAGGATGATTACGTTGCTGTTGTCGTCTACGGAGATGGGACTATAAGAAGCATTTTCGGAAACGTGATAGAGGGTGCGACCGCCGTCCCCGTCCAGCCGCATGGCAGGGCGATCGATGCGGACCGCTTAGAAAGAGTCGTTTTCGCGAAGGAACGCAAATGGCTTAGTCCTCAGGCCATTGACTCTTTTATCAGGGATATCAAACACGCTCCCACCATCATCCCGGCAGACCATTTTTGGGATGACCCGAAAATGCAAGAGGAGGTGAATACCGATGTCAAATAAAGTTCAACTGAAGGCTTGCCCTTTGCTTCCGCAAAGCGACACTTGCCCGTCTATGACGATTCCGGGCGAAGCGCACTCACGGACCTACTTCCTGCGCTGTCTCGGCATTAAATGCGCAGCGTTCCGCCACGGCTACTGTCAAAAGCTACACAGCTCCGTAGTTCTTCCGGCAGAGGAGGGCAAGACGTGACATACCTCAATGTTTGCACGGTTCAAGGATGCCCGAACCGCGAGATAACAGCAGGGCGCAACTGCGGCGGCGTACAGTGGGACGAACATGGCAATATTACCGACTGGGGAATTGTCGGAGAGCCCGGGCCAAAAGGCGTTATTTCCAATGCCGACCTCCTCCGTGCCGAGTCGGACGAAGGCCTCGCCGACGCCATCTTCTACACGCTGAGCGAGTTCCAATCCAAGGAAGCCCTGCTCGCGTATTTGCGGGAGGAGGTGAACACCGATGCTTGACCGGATCAATGAGATCATGGCGGCGATCTGCGACCGCTGCCACTTCACCTTTGTGCTCTCGGATCAGCCCCAGCTGGACGCCTACTGCGCCGCCTGCATGATCGACGCGCAGATCACGGCCGCCGTGGCCGCCGGACGCTATGAGGGCTTCCGCCTCGGGATCGAGGCCGCAGGCAATAAAAATGCCCCTGGCTGTGCGGGTACACAGACAAGGGCACTCACGATCTAAACGACCATGAAGACAACACATAATATAGCACAATCCAAAAACAAATGCAAGGGAGGGATAACAGATGGATAACAACGCGATAGAGCCATCCTATTGGGCCGTCGTTCCCGCGCCGGTGCGTTACGATGAATCCATCCCGCCGAATGCAAAAATTCTCTACGCCGAGATATCCAGCTTGACACACATGACGGGCTATTGCTTTGCCGACGATGATTATTTTCATCGGGTTTTCGGGTTCTCCCTACGCACAATTCGGCGTCTTCTGGACGCTCTGAATGCCGCCGGATACATAAGGCTTGAGGTGAAGCGAGGGCCGAACAACGCCATCGAAGGGCGGCGAATTTATGCAGGCATCAACCCTCTCGGAGACGCGGAAAGCGGTTTTGACAAAATTGTCAAAACCGGAAAAAATGCCGGTCCGGTTTTGACAAAATTGTCCACCGGTTCGGACAAAATTGTCAAAACCACTATTGTAAAACAAGAAATATTATCAGAATCCCCCCTTAATCCCCCCAAGGGGAAAACGCGGAGAAAACGGAATCCGGCGCTGAAGGATAAGCCCGATTGGAAGCCGGAGCGTTTCGCCGGTTTGCGTGAGTTCTACCCAAATGGCTACTGCAAGGATAAGCAGGCCGAGATTCGAGCGTGGGACAAGCTCCGTCTTTCTGACGAAGAGATTGACGAGATGGCCAAAGGCCTATCTCGCATGAAGGAAGATCCGGAATGGAAGCGCGGGATCGGCATTCCTCACCTCTCCACCTTCCTCAATCGGCAGCGATGGCGAGACGCCGAACAGTTTACGCCGGAGGATGAGAAGAAGGCGCCGCCCGCAGCTGAGCCGCAGAACGGAGGGTATCAGCGATGGACGTAAAACCGACCGCGCAGGTCTCTGTGATCGGCTCCATGGTGATCGATCCCCGCACCGTGCCTCTGATGATGCAGACGCTGACGGCGGACTGCTTCAGCGATCCCGTCTGCCGCAACGCCTTTGAGGCCATCAAAAAGCTCTGGGGTGCCAACGACAGGATCGACCCGATCACCATCCTGGACGCCATGGGCGGCGACCGGTACGCCGAATTTATCGCGGCCGTGATGCAGCTGACGCCGACGGCGAAAAACTGCGAGGAATACGCAGCGATCGTCGTCCGGCAGCACGAGTTTGAAGCGATCAAGGCCGCCTGCTTTGACATCGCCACCGGCACGCTCGACCTGGACGAAGCCAGGCAGAAGCTCGGCGAGGCGGCCAAGCTGCTGGTCCGCGGCCACGAGCGCACCCGGCGCTTTTCCTACCTCGACATTGTCAACCGCTTCACCGACCGGCAAAACGACGAGACGCCGCGGGACTACCTGGACTTCGGCATTGAGGTCATGAACCGGCGCGTGCACGTCGGCCTTGGAGATTTCGTCATCCTCGGCGCCTACAGCTCCGTCGGCAAGACGGCCTTTGCCTTGCAGCTGGCGCGAGCGATCAGCGGCAACGGCAAGCGCGTCGGCTTTTACAGCTACGAGACCAACGAAGAGCACGTCGGCGACCGCATGATGGCCAACGCCGCGAGTATCAGCCTGCAGGCGATCAAGGAGAAGCGGCTGAGCGCGGACGACTGGGAAAACACGGTCTATGAAGGCTCGCGCGCCGAGCGTTACGACTTCGACCTGATCGAGAGCGCCCACATGAAGGTAAGCGATCTGAGGGCCGACGTCCTCGCCAACCGCTACCAGGTCGTGTTTATCGACTACGTGCAGATCATCCCAGGGCAAAGTCAAACCAAAGAACGGAAGGACATCGTTGCCGACACCAGCATGGCGCTGCACCTCATGTGCCAGGAGCTCGGCGTCACGGTGATCGCACTCAGTCAGGTGACACTGCCGGATAAATCGGTATCCGGCAAGCGCCGCTGGGTGAGCATGCAGGACCTGCGCGAAAGCAAGCAGCTGCTGCAGGACGGCGAGACGATCATCCTGATGGATCTCGAAAACACCCTGGATCGAAACAGCGACCGCGTGCTGATCGTCGACAAGAACAAGGACGGCCCTGTGGGCAACTTCTTCCTCAAGTTCGATGCGGATCACATGCGCTTTTACTACCGCGAGGACGATCCGCCGCCGGCATCGCAAAAGAAAACCAGCAAGGGCGGCCAGATCGACGGACAGACAAATTTTGTGGAGCTCCCGGACGACCAGGAGATCCCGTTTTAAGGAGACAGACAGATCATGAAGACAAAGATCCTCAAAGCGACCTATGAGGGCTATACGGGTAAAAAGCTCTGGAAGGTCACGCACCCCGATTACAAAGAATCGGTGACGGCCTGCGCGCCGGATTCCCAGGCGGCCATCGTCGCCGCCGCGAAGGCGCTGAACACGGAATGGACGGCGTATCGCTTTTATGCGTTCGCCGAAGTTTCGCCGGCATAAGGAGGGCAGCATGGAAATCGGACAAGCCTACACCTTCACTCCGTGCGCCCTGCTGATGACCGAGCCGGGCACCAGCTACATGCCGAAGGACGCGCCGCGGGGCAGGAGATCCAGGGCAAGACGCCGGACGAGCTCGCCGAGTTCTCCATCATCGTCTACTCGATCGGCAACCAGCTCGGCCTCGCCGACTGGATTCTGCGCCCAGGCCCGAACGCGATTGTGATAAGCACTGAGGATATGGAGGCGGCACTATGACGCGGAAACGCCTGGTCAAGCTCCTCATGGGCTGCGGGTACAGCCGGAACGACGCGCAGCTGCTCGCAGACAGCGCCAGAGCCTATCCGAGCTATGCCGAGTACTGGCGTCGTCGTCAGTCCTTGATATTTAGCTTTCACAAGGCCACACTCCCCGCAGCACGGGCGCTGCGTCAAATGGCGAAAGCCCTGAAGGCCATCGACTGGGACGCTTGTGCAGCCGCCACCCGCCAACTTATAAACGCCTTAAAAGGATCGGAGGAATCAACATCATGACCATTGCATTTGAAGTCACGCTAATCATCGTCATGCTCGCCTGCGTGCTTTTCCTCTTCGGGGACCAGCAGCACAGATTTCGTATCGAGTACGCGATCATCTTCACGGCCGCGGCCGTGGCCATGCTGGCGCTGCTCCGGGTGCAGCTGCCGCTATGAACCGGCGCGCAAGAAAAGCCATGGCCGGGCGCATCCGCTTTGTCGGGTGCGCCCGCTGCGGCGAGACGGACATGCCCCTGCGCAAGGTCGGTGACAAATACTACTGCCCGGCCCACGTGCCCGAATCGGACACACCATCAGAGAAAGGATATCCGCAGCATGATTAAACTCGGAAATACTTATTTCGATCCCTCGGCGATCGAGGCAATTACCCCGGTTCCCGGTGTGTTTCCCGACAGCTCCACTGGCTGCTATGTTGTCGGCATGGCCAGCAAATTCACTGTCAAGATCTACATCGGCGCAGAAGAACTGGAGGCTGCGCTGATCAGCGCCGGGCTGCTTCCGTCTCCTGATGCGGATGAGCCCGAAGGGATCCCGCTGACAGAGGCCCAGCGCCATGAGCTGGCTGGGCTGTACCGCGCCGGCTATCTGTACATGGCCAAGGATATCAATGGCTGCAGCTATGCTTATATCGACGTGCCGGAGAAACACGGCGCGTATTGGGACAGCCACGATAACGGCAAGCCGCAGCGCCTGACCGAGGACTACGACTTCCTCGCCTATGAGGACGACCGCCCGGTGTTCATCCCCGCTGTGCTGGGCGTGCCGGTCCCTCCGGCGCCGCTGTTTACTCCGGATCCGGAGGTGCAAGGTGGGAACTGACAACGAAAAGCACACGCTTGTTTATGAAACAGAAGACGGAATACTCATTCCGATCGATACGATCCCCTACGTAGGAATCCCCGAGGGCGATCCAGCGGGTGCTCAGTGCAATTTCGACTGCTCCTCTTTTTCCGTCACTGTCACGGTGGACCCCGACAGCGAGTTTGCCGGACATTGGGCCATGCTCCGGCGGTTGCTTGCACTGGAGCCGCTTCCCAGGAAGCTGAGCAGGAAGCGCTTTGTCAAGTGGCTCATGGCGCTGGGCGTCCCGCGGGATTATGCCGTGGCAGCAGCGGCAGCCGGCGCAAGAGACTGCGGCAGCTATGCAGCAGCCTGGGCCGACCTCGTGAACCACTACGGGATGGAGGCGCAGAAATGATCAATTGGGCTAAATACAAGAGGGCTCCCTCGCCCTGCCTCATGCCATGGGCAGCCGGGGAGCGTGAGCTTCCAAAGCACCTCAGTAAAAAGCGGTTCATCAAACTCATGATGTCTATCGGCCACAGCCGGAACGCCGCTGTGACTGCGGCGGAGGCTGCTGTTTTCCTGCGTGCGCCATTTGCGTCTGCCTGGGCGGGAGAAGTCGGCGCTGCCGCCGGCTGCATATCCAAACCCAAGCTGCTCATTCCTCAGGGCACTCTTGTATTTGAAATAGACGGCAAGAACTATGCCGCCATGCTCTTTTAGTTAAACACGAAGACGGATGCGTTAAGCGCTGCGGTCTGATATCACTGACAAGGAGATCAGACCGTGGCAAAGAACAAAATGAAAAAGATCATCCACGCGGGGGCGCTCGTCATCGAGGCGGTGTACCCCCGTATGGATCGGCGGGACAGCGAGCGCGCCCGCGCGGCCAAGCGTAAGGCCAGCACCGAGGCGCAGAAGCGGATGAATCAAATCTACAGCTGGCAAAAGCTTGAGCTGATGCTCGCCGCGAACTTCCGCCCCGGGGATCTCGTCGTGACGCTGACCTATGACGACGCCCACCTGCCGGAGAGCCGCAAGGCCTCCGAGCTGCGCCTCAAGTACTTCCGGCAGCAGCTGACCGTGCACCGCGTCATGACCGGCCAGGAGCTCGTGATGATCTGGAACACCGAGCACAAGCACGGCGACGGACGCTGGCACCACCACACGGTGATCAACGCAACCGGCGACGACTACGATCTGATCCGCAGGTTCTGGATCTACGGCAGCGACATCGAGATCAAGCCGCTGCGCGTGGACAAGGAGAAGAACTACGAGACCCTCGCCCGTTATATGTGCAAGGAGGAGGGTGAACGACTCGGGCAGCGCAAGTGGAGCTACACCCGCAACGCCCGCAAGCCCGAGGTCGAGACCTTCCGCGTGGAGGAGGACACCACCGTGCAGGTCCCGAAGGGCGCGACGGAGATCTCCGTCTTCAGCGACAGCAACCAGTACGGCAGCGCCCGCGTCATCAAGTACCTGGCGCCGGGCTGGGAGAAGCGGCCGACGGTGCGCGCCAAACGGCGGCGCCGGAAGGTCCGGACTTGATTCTTTTTATTTAATTTTTCAGCCTTGGAAAATATGTTATTCTTAGGATAAAAGGAGGAAAAAGCATTGATTCCCAAAGGAAAACGTGGTAAGATGTTGACAGTCGAGGACGGGTTCCTGATCTGTCCCCGCTGCGGACACAAGGTCAAGAGGATCACTCCTGACGAGTCCGCCGACCGCGTGCTTGTGTACTGCAAGGCGCGGGAGTGCAAAAGCGAATTTTATATCATGATTTCCGAGGGCCGGTGCTTTGAGAGCCGGGGCCAATGACCAACGCAGACATGCGAAATGGTTGTTGGCCCCGGCTCTTTTTGCGTTTTCGGCTGATTCCATGGAGGTGATAGCCCATGGCGCTGAGACCGCTTCGCCCATGCCGGCACCCGGGATGTCCCGTGCTCACCCGTGAGGGATGGTGCCCCAAGCACCGGCCGCAGCATAAGCGGCGCATCAGCGCGGAGTGGCACGGCTGGTATCTGCTGCCGATCTGGACGGACAGGCTGAGGCCCGATCAGCTGCTACGCGAGCCGTTTTGCCGGGAGTGCGCCAAGTCAGGCACCCGCACCTATGCCACCGTCGTCGACCACGTCCGTCCCTTCCGGGGGGACTGGACGCTGTTCACGGATCCTGGCAATCTGCAGAGCCTGTGCGAGACCTGCCACAACCGCAAGACCGCGTTGGAACAGGCGCAGGACCGTCGGGAATCGGACAAAAGCAAGCCTTGATTGCCGCCGCTGCCTACGTAGCGCGCAGCGGGCGCGCCCTGGCATCCTGCGCACGGTGCGAGGCCACGCGGGCGCGGCCCCTTCGGGGCGAACCCCTCCCCCGGGGGTCAAAAAGTTTTGAGGCCCCTTCCTGGATACCCCGTGTCCCCTCAAACGCGCAGAAATTTCCCCGATCGAGGTGAGAAAATGCCGACCCCGCCGAAAACGACCGCCAACATGGCCAAGCATCTGACCCAGGAGGAGCTGGAAGCCCGCGCCCAGGCTGAAGCCGACTTCCTGCCGACCAGGACGCCGGCGCCGCCGAAGGGCTTCACCGTCAAGAGCGCCGAGCGCAGGATCTGGGATCGCATCATCCAGGACATGGAGGGCTACAAGATCCTTGACCGCCTGGACACCGACGTGCTGGAGATCTACTGCCGGCAGCTCGTGCGGCTGAAGACGCTGCGCAGCATGTTTGCGTCTCTGTTGGAGAACGACAATACGCCGCGCAAGGCCGTCCTGTCGACCTCGGCGGAGATCAAGGGTCTGGAGAGTACGATCCTCAGCTACGCCACCAAGCTCGGTCTTACGCCGGAGAGCCGGGCGCGCCTGGCGCTCAACGCCGTGCAGTCGCCCGACGAGGATCCGGACGGAGATATGTTTGCATGACGACGGCCGCGCTGAAGGACAACCCCTGCAAGCCGGACTGCCCGCGGCGGAACGATCATTGTCACGGGGATTGCCCGGACTATGCCGTCTATAACGCCGCGAACGAAGTGCGCCGGGAGGCCAGGCAGAAGAACAGGCCGTGCCAGGAATACGAACGGGATAAAGGCGCCCGTGCCGAGCGCAAGCAGCGGGCAAACAAATAGCGAGGATCCAGATGTCGGAACGGTGGAAAAGCGGAAAACACCATATCGTGTCCCAGGTTGCCAAGAAGTGCGCACAGGGCGACTGGCGCCGCTTCTGCGGTCCGTATGAGATCAAGGCCTATGAGCGCCACCTGCGCGATCTGGAGCGCCAGGGCACGCCGGATTTTCCCTACGTGTTCGACACGACGCGCGCCGACCGCATCATCCGCTGGTTTTCAACGATCTGCCGGCACGTGCGCGGGCCGCTGGCCGGGCAGCCGATCCGCCTGGATCCCTGCCAGATCTTCGACCTGGGCTGCGTCTATGGATGGGTCCATCTGGAGACCGGCGCCAGGCGTTTCCGCATCACCTACAACAAGCGCGCCCGCGGCATGTGGAAGAGCACCGAGAAATCCGGTCAGGCACTTTTCCACATGTGCGCGGACGCCATGTACCCGCCCTATGAGCCGGAGAAGGCCGTGTATGAGATGGCCCCGGAGGTGGAATGCGCGGCGGTCGACCGTGAGCAGGCCAAGCGCGTGTTCGGTGACGCCCGCCTGATGGCCCTTGCCTCCCCGCAGATTGCGAAGCGCCTGAAGATCCCCAAGAGCGAGACGGCGCCTCTGAAGCATAAGAAGCTGGGCGGCTTTATGCGGCCGCTGAGCCGGGACACCAAGAACAAGGACTCCGGCGCCCCGTGCTATGTCGTCATCGACGAGTATCACGCCCACCCCACGAGCGCGATCTACGACATTGAAAAGAGCTCCCTGGGCAAGCGTGCGCAGTGCTTGCTTGACGTGATCACCACGGCCGGCGACGATGCGCAGTCCAAACCCTGCTATCGCGAAGAGCTCTATGCCAAGCAGATCCTCGACGGAGATCAGATTGCCGAGCATTACTTTGTGATGATCCGCGAGCTTGCGCCAGAGGCCAACGTCCACGATAAAACGGTGTGGCCACAGGCCAACCCCGCGCTGCGTTCCGTTATCCTGGCCGATGAGCTGGCCGCCGGTCTCCCCTCCGCTGAAAAGGCCGCGGAGATCTTCGGCGGCGCGGATGCGCTCCGGGAGGCTGCCATCTACGGGCGGCAGATGCTGCAGACCATCACCGACGACTACACCGAGGCCTACGGCAGCAACGACCCCGACAAGATCCGCAACTTCCTGATCCGCCGGATGTGCGTCTGGCAGATCGGCGCCGTCAATCACTACCTCGACGAGCACTGCATGCAGCTTGTCCGTGAGTCCATGATTTCCCCACAGGAATTCGCGGCCTTGACGGATGGGTTGGAATGCTGGATCGGCTTCGACCTTGGCAAACGCATCGACCTCTCCGGCGTCGGTGCGGTGTTCCTGCTGCCGGATGGGCGCGTCGCCGTGAAGATGTACGGCTTCCTCCCGGAAGGCGCCGCCCAGCGCCACGAGCGCACCGACCGCGTGGCCTACATCGCCTGGGCGAAAGACGGCTACTGCACGCTGACGCCCGGCGACGTCACCGACAACAGCTATATTGCCGACTGGATCGAGGCCGGCGAGCTGCAGCACGGCTGGCGTCTGGTGGAAATCTGCTACGACGGCCACAACGCGACGGACCTGGCCATCGCCCTCTGCGAGCACTACAGCAATGAAGATATCTGCGTAGAGATCGCGCAGAGCTGCGCCGGTCAAAACATCGCGGTTAAGGGATTCCGCGATTTGCTGCTGGCACGCAAGCTGGTCCTCGAGTACAGCCCCCTGGTGCTCTGGTGCCTGGCAAACGCCGTGGAGATCAAAAACAACTACGGCGATATCAAGCTGAGCAAGAAGCACAAGGACGACACCGAGCGCATCGACCCCGTGGCCGGCATGATGAACGGCCTTGCGCGGGCGCTGGTAAGGAAAGAAAACCCATCGCTGGGCGACGCGATCGCCTCTGGCGCGTGGGGCATGTAGAAAGTGTCCGATTTGGACACAGACTGGAGAAGACTGTGAAGCAGAAAAAGAGCAAGATGGCGGACGTTCTTGTCCTGCTGGTCCTGGTGATCGGCCTCGCCTCCGTTGCCTTCGGCGCCTGGCTGATCTACCCGCCGGCTGGCTTTATCGTCGGCGGCGTCGAGACCGCGGCGCTGGCTATTCTGACAATCATCGGAGGGTCGTTTGATGAGACTGGACAGAGGAATTAAGGCCGTCTTTGGCATCCGGGATGAGGCGTCCCCCTCGCCCTCCCCTACGCTCACCCTGGGCGACGCCACCGGTTGGCCGTCGACCCTGGCCGGCATCAGCGGCGTGTCGGAAACAAGCGCCATGAAGCTCTCGGCCGTCTGCCGCTGTATCGAGCTGATCAGCCAGTCGGTGGCCAAGCTCCCCATCTACTGCGTCAACAAGAAGACGCACGAGCGCGTCGACCACGATATCCTTTACCTGCTGAATGTCCGCCCCAACGATGCCATGACGCCCAGCGTGGAGCGCCAGATGGTCGACGGCAACCGCCTCGCCGGCGGCAGCGGTTATGAGTGGATCATCCGCAGCCCGCGCACCGGGCGCCCGGTAGAGCTGATCCCCCTTCCATGGGAGCTGGTGACGCCCTGGCGCGACAACAACGGCCGCATGTGGTTCGGCGTCATCAATCCGATCTCCGGCGAGCCGATGGTGCTGCCGAATGAGGACGTCAAGCGCGTGATGGCCTACACGCACGACGGGATCCACGGGATCTCCGTGCTGAGCCGGGCGGCGGAGGTGATTTCCGCCGGACGGGCAACGCAGCAGTATGAGCTTTCCTACTTCGCCAACGGCGGCGCTCCCAGCGGAACGCTGGAAACGGACACCGACCTCAACGGCACGAAGGAACGCATCAAGCAGGACGGAACGACAGAAACCGTTACCTATCGGCAGATCATGCGAGAGGAGTGGGAAAAGGTCCATTCCGGCCCGAAGAACTCGCACCGTGTGGCCATCCTCGACCACGGGCTCAAGTATAAGCCCATCACGATCTCTAACGTCGACGCACAGCTGGTCGAGTCCAAGGATGTGACGGTGAGCGATATTGCGCGCTTCTTTGGCGTGCCGCTGTCCAAGCTCTATGCCGGGAAACAGGCCTACAACAGCAACGAGCAGAACGCGATCGACTATGTCACGAGCACGCTGCACCCGGTTGCCGAGCAGTATGACGAGGAAAACAGCTATAAGCTGCTGCCGGACTGGGAACTGCGCAACGGTCTCTGGCTAAGCATCAACCTGATGGCAGAGCTCAAGGGCGACTCCGAGTCTCGCGGCAACTGGTACAAGGCCATGCGCGAGGTCGGCGCTTTCAGCGCAGACGATATCCGCGATCTGGAAGACCTGCCCAAGATCGAGGGTGGCGATATCTACTACGGAAACAAGAACTTTGCCCCACTGGATAACTTCCGCGAGATCAGCAGGGCGTCGGCGGGCGCCGGAAAGGAATGAAATCATGAGAGTCCCCTTTAACGGTTACGTCGTTTCGGACGACGACGCTTTCTTTTACCGTTTTTTCGGATACAGCTGCGTTTGTCCTGCGGATCTGCGCGCTGCCATCGAAAAGAACCCCGCCGGCGAGGAGCTCGTGCTTGAGGTCAACAGCCCCGGCGGCAACGTCATGGCCAGCAACGAAATGTACAGCATCCTGCGTGCCTTGCAGGGCGTTGATGCTGTCGCCGAGGTGCAGAGTCTGGCGGCCAGCGCCATGAGCTATGCAATCCTCGGTTGCCGGCGCGTAATGATGAGCCCGGTCGCACAGATGATGATCCACCTGCCCGCGGTGGCCTCCGACGGCAACTATCACGATCATCAGCACAGTGCCCTGGTGCTCAAGAGTATCGGCGAGAGTATCCTCAACGCCTATGAGGTGCGCTGCGCCGGCCGCACCGATCGCAAAGCGCTGCGGCAGATGATGGAAAAAGAGACCTGGATGCCGGCGCAGGACGCCGTCGCGGCCGGCCTGGCCGACGGCATTCTGTACCAAGAGGGCGAAACGCCCCTGACGATCCCCGGCAGCATCACTAACGCGCTCGGCGGAGGGATCCGGGCTCTGGCCCTCTCCGCCGGCTGTATGCCCAGCGCAGCGGAGCTGCGCGACAAGTATCAGCAGCTCGGCCTCACGCCGCCGGCGAACGGCGACCCGGCCGCTTCCCCTGCTTTCCCCGCCGAAAAGGCGTTGAAAGACGACTGGCGCAACAGTGCCCGCCTGTCGATAGCTAAAGCAAAATATTTTTAAGGAGGATCCTACCATGAAAAACAACCACAGGCGGAGACTGATCGACCTGACGACTCAGCGCTCCCAGCAGCTGGCTGCGGCCGACGAGGCCCTCGAAGCCAACGACCAGGCGGCGTTTGACGCAGCCATGTCCAAGGTCAAAGATCTGGACGCTCAGATCAAACAGGTCAAAGACCTGATCGCCGCCCATGAGGCGACCCCCGCGGACATTGAGCACGCCATGAACGAGCAGCAGCGCGGCGAAGCGGCGTTTAAACGTGCGAGTGTTGTCCGCGCTTCGAACGAATATGCGCGCGCTTTCTGCGATGCTGTCCGTTCTCGCGTTGCCCCCAACAATGTGAACAACGACCGATTTGGTGTTCTGATGAACGCTCTCACTGAAAGCGGCAACGACGGCGTCGACGGCGGCTTCCTGGTTCCCATTGACATGCAGACCCGTATCATTGAGCTGATGCGTGAAGACATCGACCTTGGCCAGCTGGTCAACGAAGAAATGGTGACCACGCTGTCCGGCTATCGCGTGATCGATACGGCCCCCACCACCGGCTTTACCAAAGTGTCCGAAATGGGCGCCATCCCGAAGGATGATCAGCCGGCCTTCCGCCGTGTCCCCTACTCTGTTGAAGAGTATTCGCTGATTGTTCCTATTTCCAATGATTTGCTCAACGACAACGATGCCGGCCTGATGGAATACCTCTCCCGCTGGATGGCGAGGAAGGCTGTCATCACCCGCAATCTTCTCGTGCTGGCCAAGCTCAAGGCGCTGACCCCGACGCCGGTTGCTGCCGACGGCGAAATCAAAGCGATCAAACGCGTTCTGAACAAGGGCCTGGATCCCGCTATTTCCAGAGGAGCCATCCTGCTGGCCAACCAGAGCGCTTATGACTGCCTCGATCAGCTTGAGGACAGCATGCACCGCAGCCTGATTCAGCCGGATCTGACCGACAACGGTTTCGAGCGCTTCAAGAAGCGCCCCATCCACTGTGTTTCCGATGCGCTCCTCGCCAACGCGGAGGCCGGTTCTCCGCTGTTCATCGGCAATCTGAAGCAGTTTATGACGATCTTCAATCGCCAGGCCATGGAATTTGCAAGCACCAACGTCGGCGGCAATGCGTGGAACACCAACAGCACCGAAGGTCGCGCCATCATGCGTCTTGACGTGCAGACTATGGACACCGATGCCGCCAAGTATCTGCAGCTTGCCGGCGGCCTTGACGAGGACGAGGACGACGGCGGCGAGGGCTGATTCCCATGGCTACGAGCAGCACTGTCGCGGCGACAATCACCGCCGATCTGGTGACACGCTGCCTGCAATATTGCAAGCTGGAAGAGATTGCCGATAACCCTGACGAACGTGCGCTCTTCATAGACTTCATGGCTGGCGCCGCCAGCTATCTGGCCAAGAACAACATCCCGGAGGATGATCCGCAGTACCGGCTCATCCTCTTTGGGATGACGCTGCACGATTACGACCACAGGGACGACGTGCAGAGCATCCAGGCATACCCTGCGAACATCCGGCTGAAGATCGATCAGCTGAAACAGGCCAATTTTAACTACGGTTAAGGCCGGTGCTTTGAGAGCCGGGGCCACGTGTCCGATTTGGACACGCGGCCCCGGCTTTTTCTTTTGGAGGTGAAATCCGTGATCGATCCCGGCAAGATGCGGCACCGCATCACGTTCAAACAATTCAACGGCGAGCGCGATGAGTACGGCGACCCGCTGGATCACGACGAGAGCAACTGGAAGGACGTCGCCACAGTCTGGGCGTCCATCGACCCGATCAGCGGCCGCGAGTTCTACGAGGCCGGGCAGAGCCAGAGCGAGGTCACGCACAAGATCCGCTGCCGGTACCGCCCCGGGCTCAAGAACGAAATGCGGATCTACTACAAGTCCCGCCGCTTCTACATCGTGTCGATCATCGACTGGGAGGAGCGGCACGAGAGCCTGCTGATCATGGCAAAGGAGCTGGTCGAATGAGCGTCACCTTTGACACCCGCGAGCTCAAAGCTTTTCAGCTGACCATTCAGCGCATGGGCGGGATCCCGGCCAAGGTGGCCACCAAGGCCGCCGGCAAAGGAGCCACTGTCGTGCGCCGCGAGGTGCGCAGCCGGATCCCGGTCGGTGAGACCGGCGAGCTGAAGCGCGGCATCAAGCGCAAGGGCGAGCGCAGCCGGATCAAGGGCAAGAAGGTCTACGACCTGATGTTTGACCCGGCGAAAAACTCCATCTTTCAGAAGCCGGTCAAGCACCCAGGCGAGGCCGGCAGCACCAGCACCAAAGGCGGCCACGCCTATTACCCCGCGTCGATGCAGTACGGCTTTCTCACCCGCAGCAAGGGCGGCGGCTATTCCTATGTGCCCGGTTATCAGTTCATGGACAAGGGCACCGAGGCCGCGGCAGCGCCGGCGAGCCAGGCAGTCATCGATACCGCAGTAAAGGAGCTGCAAAACGAATGGCTCAAGAAATGACCCCTGAAAAGCTGATTTCCGAGGCTCTGGAGCAAATGGAGCACCGGCCGATGAAGCTTTACCCGTTCTCGGCGCTCAAAAACGCTGCAGCGCCCTTCGGATTTTACCGCCGCAGCGCTGAAAGCGAAGAGGACGCGCTCGACGGCCCCACCGGCCTGATGAGCGCGGACTTTGAGATCTCGATCGTCGTTGCGACCTATGAGCAGCTGAGCGCCTACTGCATGGCTGCCCGGGCTGCGCTGCTGGCGCTGCGCGGCGTGGAGCGCGACGGCCTCCTGATCGAGTCCGTCACCGTCCGGCTGGCCTCGCCGGATCTCGAAGAAACCGAGGTCAACCTGTACCGCAGGGTTTATATCCTGCACATCGATTATCAATACACCAGATAAGGAAAGGAGATCCCACTATGAAATCCAATTCCGTCGGTACCAAGCTGATCGTCGACGGCAAGACCGTCGGCGGCCTTACCAGCATCAACGGCATCGACATCAACGCCGACAGCATCGACGTCTCCGACCTCTCGAACACCACCGGCTACAAAAGCTGCCCGGCTGGAAGGACGTCTCGGATCTGACCGCCTCCGGCTTCATGGACGGTGAGGATGAGGGCCAGGATGAGCTCTACACCCTGCTGGCCAGCGGCAACGTCGTCGACTGCTCCATTGTCCTCCCCGCAAAGATCGGCAAGACCTGGTCCTTCAAGGCCGGCGTGATCCGCTTCTCGACCTCGATCGACGTCAATGACGCGGTCAAGTTCGATATGACCCTTGCCGTCAGCGGCCAGCCTGTCCTCGCGGCCACGCAGCAGGCGCAGGGCAACGGCTAAGGAGGGCCTGACAGATGGACAACAATACCACCGTGATCCTTGAGCTCGACCGCCCGCGCGAGCTCCGCTGCGGCCACAAGGCGCTCAAGCAGTTCAGCGCCATGACGGGGTGCAGCATGGTCGAAGTCCAGGACGAGGTTCAGCACTATGACAAGCTGACCCTGCTGCTTTACTGCATGCTGCACGCCGACGACCCCACCGTGACGCCGGAACAGCTTGACGACTGGCTTGACAAGCTGCCGAAGCTGAAGCCCGCGATCGTAGCGGTCGCCGATGCCGTTAAAGCGGCCTTCGACGATGATGACGATGCGCCCGGCGACGGCGAGGAAACCCCTCCGGAGGCGGCTGGGACTGGCGAAAAAGCCTGAGCCTGGCCGCCACGCTTGGCATCAGCGTCCGGGACTGGGAGTACATGAGGGCGCAGGGTGAGCGGATCCGCGCCGAGCAGAAGGCCGTGCGCGGCAATCTGTATTCCCTCTCAGTCCTGATCCGCGCCATGGTGTGGGCCTGTCACCCGCCGTCCTATGAGACGGCGTTCCCGGACGACGCTGAAAAACCCAAAGACATGACAGACGACGAAATCTACGCCACGATCCGCGCGCTCAACGCGGCTATGGGCGGAAAGGAGGTCGATTGATGGCTGTCGTAAAAAACCTGATGGTCCGCGCCGGCGCCGACTTCTCGGCGATCACCAAGCAGGCCAACAAGGTCAATCAGTCTCTAACCGGCATGCAGTCGACCTTTGACAAGGTCGGCGCAACAATCAAAAAGGCTTTTTCTTTCGGCGCTCTCGCAGCTGCTACCAAAGCGCTTGCCAGCGCCGGCAAGGAAGCCAAAGAATCCTATGACCAGCAGGCCGAGGCCCAGGCCAAGCTTGCCCAGGTCATGCGCAATACCATGGGCGCATCCAGCAAGGAGGTCGCGGAGATCCAGGCGCTGGCCGACGCCCAGCAGAAGCTCGGCATCATCAGCGCGGACACGCAGATCGCCGCGGCGCAGGAGCTGGCAACCTATCTGCAGATGCCGAGCAGCCTCAAGACGCTGCTGCCGGTGCTCAACGATATGGTCGCACAGCAGTACGGCCTGAAAGCCTCGGCAGAGCAGGCCACGACGATCGCAACGATGCTCGGCAAGGTCATGGAGGGGCAGACCGGCGCGCTGAGCCGCTACGGCTACAGCTTTACCGAAGCCCAAGAGGCCGTGCTCAAGTACGGCGATGAGGCGGAGCGCGCGGCTGTCCTGGCTGACGTGGTCTCGCAGTCCGTTGGCGGCATGAACGCCGCCCTTGCCAGCACGCCGAGCGGCCGCCTGAGGCAGGTCAGCAATACCCTTGATGATATCAAGGCGCAGTTTGGCCAGGCGTTCACGATCGGCAGCACCGCCTTTATCCCCATGCTCAACAGCGTCGCTTCGGCCAACCGCGTCGCAGTGGCCTTTGCCAACGTCTTCGGCGGCAAAGTTACCACGCAGGCCGTGGATTATGCTGCTGCTGCAGCCGGCGCCGGATCTGCCGGCGCAGCCGGCATGGACAAGCTGGCCGCAGCGACGAAGAAGGCGGGATCCGCAGCAAAGGAAGCGCTGAGCACCGCCAGCTTTGACACGCTGCACATCCTGGCCGACAAGTCCAAAAGCGGCGGTGGCGGCGGCTCAGACGACGACACCGACACCGGCGGCATCGATATTGGCAGCGGTGGCGGCGGAATGATCGTCGGCGGCGAAGAGATGATCGAAAGCGTCGGCTGGCTGGAGGGCGCGCTCACCAAGCTGCGCGATTTTGCCGCAGGGCTCGATTTCGGGCCACTACAAGAAAGTTTCGGCCGGCTAAAGGATTCTGCCAAGGCCCTGGCCGAAACGATCGGAGACGGCCTCTCCTGGGCCTTTGACAATGTCCTTGCACCGCTGGCGTCCTGGACTGTCTCCGAGCTGCTCCCGGCATTCTTTGATACGCTCGCCAGCGCCTTAGATTTCCTTAACGCGACACTCGAGACACTCGCCCCTGCCGGTGAGTGGCTCTTCGAGAACTTCCTGCAGCCGCTTGCCGAATGGACGGGCGACACGAGCATCGATGCGCTCGGCGAGATCTCCGATCTGTTGAGCGATCTTGCGGATCTGCTCTCCGGCGACCTTAGTCTTGGCGACTTCACTGCGCAGCTTGATCCACTGCAATCCGGGCTCCTTTCTGTCGCTGCAGCCTTGGGTGCAGTGGAACTTGCCGGTCTCGGGATCCAGGGCATTGAGTTCTTCGGCAATCTTCCCGCGCTGACCGGGAACATTGGGAAGCTCGCCGAAGTATTTGCCCTCGTCTCCGGCGGCGCCGGCACGCTGCACGAGGCGATGGATGCCGTCTTTGGCAAGAAATCCATTCTCGCCGGCGTCGGAGCTCTGATCGGCGGCGCAGTCCTTGCTATCACCAACTTCGTTTCCATGCTGAAGAATGGCTTTAGCTGGGTCAATGAGGCTCTGATGGTGGTCGGCATTGCGATCGCCGCGATCGGCGCTGTCATTCTCGGCGCGCCTGCTGCTGTTGCAGCCGTCATCGCCGCAATCGTGGCCGTAGTGGCCACCGCCGTCGTGTTGATCAAGCAGCACTGGTCAGAGATCGTTACGTTCTTTCAAAATCTCGGGCAGAAGATCTCCCAGGTCTTCACGAATATCTGGACCGGTGTTGTTAACGGTGCGAAGAGCATCATCAACGGTCTGCTCGGCTGGATGGAGGGCTTCATCAACGGCATCATTGCCGGCTTTAACCTGCTGAAATCTGCGATCAATTCCCTGTCCTTCACCATCCCGTCCTGGGTGCCGGGCATCGGCGGCGCGACTGTTGGCTTCAACATTCCGCTGACCGGATCGATCTCCCTGCCCCGCCTAGCGACCGGCGCCGTCATCCCTCCGAACAATGAGTTCATGGCCATTCTGGGCGACCAGACGCAGGGCATGAACATCGAGACGCCGGAGGAGCTGCTGCGTCAGATCGTCCGCGAGGAGAACGATAACAGCCGGATTCTGGACGCCATCCTGGACGCGATCCGCGAGGGCAAGGTGATCGCTGTTGATCACCGGGTTCTCGGCCGCACGATGCGGGAAAGCCAGGCCTCCGATGCGCGCAGCTCCGGCCTGACCGTGTTCGCATAAGGAGGCCACCATGGAAGAAATCAAAGCCTGCTTCTGGGTAGACGGCGAGGACTTTTCCGACTGTGTGAAGGTCTCCGGCCTCAAGTGGAAAAAGAGCGACCTGGACGACGAGAAATCCGGCCGCACGCAGGACACTGTCATGCGCCGCTATGTCAAAGGCAAAAAGCGGCAGCTGACCGTCACCTGCAAGCGGCTGGAATACGCCCGCGGCCATGCACTGGCCGTCGCCCTGGACAAGCCCTTTGTGCAGATCAAGTTTCTTGATCTGCGGCTTGGCGTCATCACCAAAACCTTTTACGGCACGGACATTGAGGCCACGGAGGTCGGCACCGTCGGCAGCAAGACCTACTTTGACAGCACCAAGTTTACCCTGGTCGAACAGTGAGGTGGATCTATGCATCAGACGTCTGCGCTTTATAAAGAGCTGCTGCAGCTGCCTCACTACAAAGAGCACAAGCTCGTGGTCAACGGCGTCGACTATGCGGAAGGTGAGCATTTCTCGCTGGATCTGAGCGGCGCTGTCATCCCGGGCAGCACACTGCAGATCGGCGCCTGCCCGTCCAGGACGATCAAGGCCACGATCGTCGACCTTGGCCTTACGATCCCGCCTATGGCCAAGCTCGAGCCCATGAGCCGCATCACCGACGGCGTGCGCGTCAGCGAGTGGATCCCGAAGGGTGTCTACTATATCGACACCCGGGATCCCGACGCCCCGCCCGGGCAGCTCTCCTTCGAGGGCTACGACGATATGCTCAAGGCGGATGCGCCGTACCCCGGCAGCTCCCTCAGCTGGCCGGCCACGGACATCGACGTCGTGCGGGAGATCGCAAAGCACATGGGCGTCACGGTCGACCCCCGCACCGTCGCCCTGATGACCAATCGGTACCCGGTACCCTTTCCCGCGCAGTACACCATGCGCGAGGTGCTCGGCTACATCGCGGCCATGTATGCCGGCTGCTTTGTCATGTCGGATCTCGCGCAGCTGCAGCTGATCACTCTCTACAGCATGGCCGAGACGACGCACTACCTGGTGACGGAGTCCGGCAAGCCGATCACGATCGGAGGTGTGAGGATCCTTGTCTGATTACAAATACCTCGGCCGCAGCTTCAAGACCTTCACCCCGGTCAAGCCTTTTGCACCGTACAGCCGCGTCGTGATCAACATCGATGACGACACGGCCGTTTCGGCCGGAAACGATTCCGGCTATACCCTGCAGATCGAATGTCCCTGGGGCACGAAGGCCATGGCCGAAAACATCCTGCGCAGTCTCGCCGGCAAGTCCTATCAGCCCTTCC
This sequence comes from Oscillospiraceae bacterium, assembly GCA_902778115.1. Lineage (GTDB taxonomy): Bacteria > Bacillota > Clostridia > Oscillospirales > Oscillospiraceae > Limivicinus. The sequence continues at coordinate 35,958 of CACYWG010000018.1, forward strand.
AGGCCAAAGACGCGCAGCTTGACCCTGCCGTCGAACTTGGCGATACGCTGAGCATCGGCGGCGTCCGCGGCGTGCTGTATCAGCAGAGCACCAAGCTCACCGCGGGAGCTCTGTCTCAGATCGCTGCCCCGGGCGAGCAGGAGATCAATCACGAGTATCCCTACAAGTCACCAGCCACGCGGAAATTTACGCGTCAGGTCAAGATGCTGCGCGCGGAGCTCATCATTGCCGAGGGCAATATCGAAGCCAAGGTCTCCCGCGAGGGCGGCGACAACGCATCCTTCGGCTGGAAGATGGATCTGACGCGGCATGCCTGGTATGCCGACGGCAGCCTTGTCATGGAGGTCAAGCGCAGCGGCCTCAAGGTCGAGGGCGAGATCATCGCCAATTCCGGCAAAATCGGCGACTGCTTGATCGAAAACGGTGTCCTGAAAATCGCGAGCGCCAACATTGACAACATCAACGCCGAAAAGATCACCGCCGGCTATCTGTCGGTCGACCGGATCGAAAGTGCGAGCCTGACAGGCGCAAAAATCGCCGCCGGAACAATCTCCGGCGGCAGCGGCGGCAACATCGGCGGGTCTACCTTGACGACCTGGAACACAGCGTCCGGCATCAACACCAACCTGGGATATGCCGCCGGCTATGGCATGGCGATCGTACAGGGCACATCAAACTATCCTGGCGTATTCAACTGCGGCACGCTGTACGCAAAAACCGGCATTACCGTAACGGGATCCGGCGGCGCTTCGTTCTCGGCTAACATGACGCTGCTCAATGCGAAGAAATTCAGCATCACGGGCCAGAGCACGCTGGAAATCCTTTCCGGATCCTTTTTCAACTTTTCAGGTTATGGCGTTACGTGGAAATCGCTGCGCTATGTTTCGGATGTCATCGGCGGCGTAGCAGAATATGCGACTGTCTACTATTTAGGCAGGACTTCATAAGGAGACTTTAATGGACAGCATCAGATTTGCAGACGGCTCAATTAAATCCTGCAGCTTTCTATCGACCGTCCCAGACGGATCCAGCAAAACGGCCTATATCGCCCTTGACGACGTGGACTTCGCAGCTGCTGCGGCTATTTTTGCCGATCAGGAAAAGACGAGGGCGATGGTCTACGGAAACATGCGGCTGATCGGTTATACCGAATTGATCATGCTCGGCGTCCAGCCCTATGGCATCCAGGCCGTATTGAGAGGCGGACGCGATGAAATCGAACAAATGCTTGAGGAGGCTGACAATGGCTGACGAAATCAAAGAGGGCAAACCTCAGTACCCGGATATCAACATCCTCCGGAATGTGATCTACACGCTGGACTCGCTGCCGTTCCCGCTTGGGGCAGCGCGCCGCGGCGACGAGACGATGTCGCGGATCGCAGGCTGCCTGGACGCGCTGGAACAGTTCGTCGCGGAGGCCGAGGCGGCAGTATCCCCTGCAAAGGAGGTGCCAGACAATGCCTGACTCTACCGACTCCGCGATCGGCGAGCTGCCGCAGGCTGAATACATCGACGACAGTGACCGGATCCCATTGGAGCAGGGCGGCGTGGCCAAGTACGTCCTCGGTGCGCTGCTGAAGGAGTTCATTAACCGCAATATTCTCGACATCCGTGCGCTTACCCTTCCCGTAGGCTCCGACGTCACTGCCAGCTACAACGCCGAGACCGGCGTCCTCACGCTGGGGATTCCGCGCAGCCTGGGCGCTGCCAACTCCGTCGACGGCGTTGCTGCCGGCACAAGCGGCGACGTGCCTCTTGGCGCGGTTTCCTACGACCGCGGCCAGAGTCTCACCGCCGCGCAGAAAACGCGCGCTAAGGCCAACATTGGCATTAAGGAGATCGTCACAGAGGATCTCACGTTCTCGTCCGATCGTTTCGACGCCGGCACCATCGGCACCAGAGCTTTGCAGTTGTCGGCCCCCGATCCACACCCTGATTTGCAGTTGATCGGCATTGCAATAACATACATAGGAAACTCCGGGGAGTATTTACCCCTTATATTCAAAAACTCCGGGACTATTTATTGCAACTTTTACCGCTGCACCAGTTCAGCTGTTGGCAATCCGAGTGCTCATGCGAGACTCACTTATTTGAACACTCAATCGTAACGGTCATATGGAGACAAATATGAGTAAAACTGCAGAAGCGGTCAAATTGGCCGTAATGATGGCAAACGACCCTCGCCACGGCTACGATCAGGACGGCCGCTGGGGTCCGGACTTCGACTGTTCGTCCTTCCTGATCCACGTCTGGGAGCAGATCGGCGTCAAGCTAAAATCGGCCGGCGCCAGCTACACCGGCAACGTGCGCGGGCCTGCGCTGCGCCTCGGCTTTGTCGACGTCACCGCGAGGGTCAATCTGTATACCGGATCCGGCCTGCAGCCAGGTGACCTGCTGCTGAACTATACGCAGCACATGGCCATGTACGTCGGCAACGGTCAGCTGGTGCATGCCAGCATCAACGAAAAAGGTACAGCCCACGGAGGGCAGCCCGGCGATCAGACCGGCCGCGAGATCTGCGTGCGCAGCTATTATAATCACCCCTGGGATTGTGCGCTGCGCTACAGCGGCGACAGTGAAGATCCCGATGTGTCCGAATCGGGCACGCCGGCCACCGTGCCCGCGGAGACCACTAACGATCTGCCCCTGCTGAAACGCGGGATGATGAAGAGCGTGGCTGTAAAGTCCATGCAGGGCGCGCTCATCGCGCACGGCTACGACTGCGGTCCCGACGGCGCTGACGGCGACTTTGGAGAGAACACTGAGAAAGCCGTGATAAAGTTCCAGGAAGAGCACCTCCTTCAGGTCGATGGTGAATTCGGCCCGGAGTGCCAAGGATGCTTATGGGGGGTAACCAAATGATTGCGAAAGTAAGCGGATCCGCTTGCCGGATCGAAAACATGGAAAAGTTGACAGCCGGGAGTGTCGGCGCATATCCGATCACGGTACAACTCAGCGAGGAATGGCAGTCGCTCGCAGTAACTGCTGTGTTCGCCGCCTTCAATACCGCGATCGATGTGATCGTAATTGCAGACGGCGCCGAGATCCAGATCCCGCATGAAGTCCTGGCCACGGAGAAGCTGCCCGTATATCTCGGCTTCCACGGCGCGCTTCCGGACGGGACAATCGTGCGGCGCACGGTGCCGGTTTTGCTTGGATCCGTGGAGCCGACGCTGATGCCGAACAGCAAAAAGGAAGCTCCGCCGACGCCGAGCGTCGTCGACCAGATTCTTGCCGCAGCTGCGGAAGCCGTATCCGTCGCGAAGAGCGTGCGAGAGGATGCCGACAACGGTGTATTTGACGGTGCAGACGGCGCAGCCGGACCCCAGGGACCCAAGGGTGATACCGGCGCAGCCGGACCCCAGGGACCCAAGGGTGATACCGGCGCAACCGGTCCCCAGGGACCCAAGGGTGATACCGGCGCAACCGGTCCCCAGGGCCCGAAGGGTGAAACCGGCGCAGCCGGCCCCCAGGGGCCGAAGGGTGACACCGGCGCAACCGGGCCTCAGGGTCCGAAAGGCGATACCGGCGCGACCGGCCCTCAGGGACCGAAGGGCGATACCGGCGCAACCGGGCCCGCCGGAAGCAACGGCGTCACCTTCACGCCGGGCGTTTCTTCTTCCGGCGTGCTAAACTGGACGAATGATGGTGGACGGCCCAATCCCGCTGGGTTTGATCTCGTCTCGGCGGTGCTGCAGGCGCTGCCGACCTGGCAAGGAGGAAGTTACTGATGGCTATTGACAAATCAATCGACAGCGCTCAGCTTGACGCTGACCTCGCCTCGGTCGCAGACGCGATCCGTACCAAAGGCGGCACTTCTGCACAGCTTGCATTCCCGGCCGATTTCGTGCAAGCGATTGAGGCCATCGAGACAGGCGGCGGTAATCCTTATCTTACAGCGGAATATACCGCCACTTCGGCACATGTTCCTTTTATTTATACCGACTATAGATTTAAACCGAAATACAAAACAGAGTTTATCTTGTGGGTTCAAAACGAAGGGCAAACAGGCTATGGCGGTTCTGTAAACAATGTCGGATGGGGATTGTTTTTCATTGGCGGAGCTTTCCCAAGCTCAAACTATTCGCGCCCGTTCTTCTCTGCCAGACCATCTTGGACGCCTCCTATTTCATCTGTAAATAGAAATGATGGCGGGTCGTGGTATATAGATGAAGACGGATACGTTGCCGTCACCGCCACGTCAGCTTGGTATTATGTTGATGCTGGAAAAACGATAAAGTTATATGAATTTCCAATCGACCCAACGGAGGTAATATAATGCGAACATACAGAAAAGTTCTTTGCGGAGATTACATCTCCTGCGTTGCCATAGGCGAATACGGCGAGGAAATCACGGAGGAAGAATATAGCAATATTCTCGAAATCATCCGAACTGCTCCGACACCTCCCGATGGGTACGCTTACAAACTTTGTGCCGATACAATGGAATGGGAACTTGTTGAACTTCCCACGATGCCAGACCCTGACCCGGAGGAAGAACTGACCGAATCCGAGGTCTACGAAATCCTGTTTGGAGGTGCTGAATGAAACGAAGTCACGCTATCAAACTCCGGGACATGATGCACAAAGCCGCCGTCAGCCTTGACGATGAGGACGCGCTGGAAGCGGTCGAACTGTTCCCCGCGTGGGCTGTCGGCAAAGCCTATGCCACCGATGAGCGAATCCGTTACGGAGAAAAACTGTACCGATGTGTACAGGCCCATACCTCGCAGGCCGACTGGACGCCCGATGGCGGGAACATGGCCCTGATCAGCGGTAAGTATTACGCCCAGGACGGCGTGACCTACCGCTGCACCCGCGACACGGTCAATCCCGTGTACGCAGCACTCAAGGATCTCGTCGGCCTTTACGTCGAGGTCGTATAATAACGTATAACTTTTGGAGGAAAGAAAGATGAAAGAAATCATTCTGACTATTTGCGGGATTGTTGGTGCCTTCATTGCCAACGCTTTCGGCGGGTGGGATGCAGCCATTGCAACCCTGCTCATTTTCATGGGCGTGGACCTGCTGTCCGGGTTCCTGTTGGCAGCCGTATTTCACTCTTCCCCGAAAAGCAACGGCGGGGCACTGGAAAGCAAGGCAATGGCAAAAGGCCTTGTTCGGAAGGGTATGGCGCTGCTGATCGTACTGATCGGTGCAAGACTGGATCTGATGCTGAATATTGATTATGCACGCGATGGCATCGTGATCGCGTTCTGTGTCAACGAGCTCCTGTCGATCGTCGAAAACATGGGTCTGATGGGCGTACCGTTTCCGCCCCCGCTGAAGAGCGCTATTGATATCCTGAAGAGCAAAGCTGACAGCACCGCGTCGGAGATCCCCACAGACAACGACGACCAGGAATAATTACATATCACAAAACCAGCCTTCCGGCTCACCTGATTGGTGCCTCCGGGAGGCTGGTTTTTTTTCTTTTCTTGCTTTCACTTTCTTTAGCTCAAGGGGTAATTTGGGGGTATTCATTTTCTTCGGCGTTTTCTCGTGAACTTTTTCAACGAAAAACCGCCGAAATCTTTATGATTTCGGCGGTTTCTTGGTCCGAGTGACTGGATTTGAACCAGCGGCCTCTTGAACCCCATTCAAGCGCGCTACCATCTGCGCTACACCCGGATAACTCCAAATCGCGCTCCCGAGGAGCCGCGACCCGGTATGTAAAGAACGCTTTCCGCGTTCGCCCGATTATATTAGCACAACACGCATGTAAATGCAAGCTTTATTTTTCTAATTTTCGAAAAAAACCGGGTCTCTCAGGGAGACCCGGTTTTTTACTCGGTAAAGTGGATGTGATTGTTGATGTGATCCTGGCAAAAGCAGTGGTAGCCCGCGCAGCGCGAGCAGTAGCGGAACTCCAGATCAGGATAATCCGTATCCGTGCGGCCGCAGACCGCACACTTGTGGTTATAGAGCTTCTGCGCCTGCACGTAGCGGATGCGCCGCGACTCGCGCCGGAAGTTGACCGCGTTTTTGGTGGTCCGGTTCCCGCGCAGCATGTGCAGGAGCTCTCCCCCGCAGAAGATCAGGAAATTCAGCATGGCGATGACCGGCAGCAGATTGTACGGGAACGGCGCGGTGATGACGCTGTAGGCAAAGAGGGCCGCGTCCAGCCAGGCCAGGTATTTGATTTTGACCGGGATGACAAAAAACAGCAGCACCTGCAGATCGGGGAAGAACACCGCAAAGGCGAAAAACATCGCCAGATACACATAGGTCGGCGTCAGATACATGTCGATTCCGGCGATCAGGTACAGGAGGATGCCGTAAAGCATCGTCAGAACAGCGCCGGAGAAGAAATAGATCGTGAACTGGCCGGTGCCCCAGTGCTGCTCGAGCGTGGAGCCGATCCAGAAATAGAAATAAATTGTTATCAGGCCGAGCCAGCCCATATTCTCCGGGATGAAGAAAAAGGTCAGCAGACGCCAGACCTCGCCGTGCAGCACACGCTCGGCCGAAAAGCTGAAATAGCTGACCAGCAGCGGGTTGACTAGGTTCAGCAGCCAGTAGGCTGCGCTGCCGATGGCGACATAGCGCATCAGATTGGGGATGCCGAAGCGGGGATGCTTGTAGCAAAAGCGTTCCACCCAGGCCATCGGATCTTTCATGGACACGCCTCCTTTCCGTAACAAAACCAATATACCCCGTTTTTAAAAAGAAGTAAATGAAATAATTGTAAAACTAAAAAACCTCTTTGCGTTTTCACAAAGCTGTGGTATGATGATATGCGGATTATTATATTTGGAGAGATATTATGTCGGAAGAACGCAGTTTTGAAGTGGAAAACGAACTGATCGAGGGCCGCAACGCCGTCATCGAGGCGCTTCGCGCCGGCCGGTCGATCGACAAGATCTATCTCGCCCGCGGCGACGTGGACAAGACGCTGGGGCACATCGCCTCCAAGGCGCGCGAAAAGGGCGTGGTCGTCGTGGAGTGCGACCGGCGCAAGCTGGACTTCATGAGCAAAACCCATGCGCACCAGGGCGTGATCGCGCTGTGCGCCGTGCGGGACACCTGCAGCATCGACGACATCTTCGCCATCGCCGAAGAGCGCGGCGAGCCGCCCTTCGTTATTGTCTGCGACGAGATTAGCGACCCGCACAACCTCGGCGCGATCATCCGCAGCGCCGAATGCGCCGGCGCGCACGGGGTCATCATCCCCAAGCGCCGCAGCGCCGGCCTGACCGCCATTGTGGACAAGGCCTCCGCGGGTGCGGCCGAGCACATGGCTGTGGCGCGGGTGGCCAATCTCCCCGCCGCGCTGCAGGAGCTGAAAAAGCGCGGGCTCTGGGTCTACGGCACCGCCGCCGACGGGCAGAGCGAGCTGTGGAAGACCGACTTTTCCGGCGCGGTCGCGCTGGTGATCGGCTCGGAGGGCGACGGTATGGGCCGCCTGGTGCGCGAGTGCTGCGACTTCATCGTGAGCCTCCCGATGCGCGGTCAGATCAACTCTCTCAACGCCTCCGCCGCTGCCGCGATCGTCATGTACGAGGTGCTCCGCCAGAGAAGCTGAACAGATAAAGGACAGAAGAGATCATGAGCCAGACAGGATCCGTGCCGGAGCAAAGCGGCAGCTTTGCTCTGGACGATATCATCAACGAATACAAGAAGGACGCGGCGCCCGGGGACTTTCAGATCCCGCCGCAGCAGCCCGCACCGAGGCGCAGCAGCCTGCCCACCGAGGAAGAGGTGCGCGCGTATCTCGCCTCCTATGCCCGGGGCGAGGCGGAGCCCTCCTTCGAGCCGCGGCGCAAGGCCGGGCCGGAGCCTCCCGCGGTGGACGAGCGCTTCGTCACGGCGCAGAGCCGCGCTGAGCGCCGCCGCCTGCGCTACGGCAGCGCGGACGTGGACAACAGCGCCGACGAAAGCTATCAGCCGCCGAAGGCCGAGGGCTTCATTCCCACCCACGTCGACGCCTTTGACGAGGAGGAAGAACGCCCGGACGAGCCGACGCCGCCGAAGCTCTTTCAGAAAATGCGCGACAAGCTTTCGGCCAGGCGCCGGGAGCAGGAGCGGCAGGAGGCCGAGCGGCGCGAGGCATCCCGCAAAATCGAAGTTCCCGAGCCGCAGGAGCTGATCCTGCCCGGCGAGAAAAAGCCTGCCGAGGACGTCCCCCGTCCCGCTCCGCAGCCGGAGACCGCTGAGCCGCTGACCAATGCTCCTCCGGCGGAGCCGGAGGAAGAAATGCCCCCGGCAGAGAGGCCGGAGGAATCGGGCAAAGAGAAAACGGGCGATGACGAAGCGGAAGAAGCGCCGGAGAAGCCGCGCTTTACCCCGAGCTGGACGCGCGCTGCATCCACGCGGGAATACGCCTCGCTGTTTCCCGACACCAGCGCCTCGCCCGCCATTTATTCGGACACGCCGGAGGAAGGCGCGGTCACCGAGGACGGCGACGCGCGCATCCCGCTGAAAAAGGACAGCTTTTTCCCCGCAAACTTCAAAGAATACCTGAGTACCCTGGCGACCACGGCCTTCTACGGTCTGCGCAAGGGCGCCGAAACCCTGGTGACCGCCGAGGAGGACGACGAGGATCTCGGCCCCGAGGCAACGCCCGCCAACGCCTCGCGCTACTACGGGCGCTTTATCCGCTCGATGCGGCTGCGCCTGCGCCTGTGCGGCGTGCTGCTGGCGGTGCTGGCCTGGATCTCCCTGGGCCTGCCCGTGTTCGGTGAGCTCGGCAATATCCGCGTGGCGGCCTGGTTCTGCCTGGCCATCCAGGGCACGGTGATGCTGCTGTGCCAGGACGTGCTGACCGGCGGCGTGCTCAACGCCGTCCGCCGCCGCTTCGGTGCGGATTCGATGGCGGTGCTGGCCTGCCTTGTCACCGGCTTTGACGCGCTGCTGGTCGGCACCGGAAAGCTGACGCAGCCGCACATGCCGCTGTGCCTGCTCTCCTCGCTGTCGCTGGCCGGCGTGCTGCTGGCCTCCCTGCTCAGCTGCCGCGGCCTGCGCAAATCGCTGCGCGTGCCGGCCATCGCCAAGCGGGCCTATACGGTCACGGGAGAGATGAGCATGAAGGAGCGCGGCACCACCATCCTCAAATCCCAGCGCTCCTACACCGGCTTTGTCCGCCGCAGCGAGGAGGCGCCCGCCGACGAGACCCTGTTTCAGAAGATGGGCCTGCCCATGCTGGCGCTGGTCGCCCTGCTCACGCTGCTGACCGCGGCGTTCACCCGCAATTTGAAAGATCTGATCTATATCTTTTCGGTGCTGCTGTGCGCGGCCGTGCCTTTCTGCTCGCTGCTGTGCTTTGCCCTCCCCTACTTCACCGGCTCCTTCCGCATCTTCCCCAGCGGTGCGGCGATTGCCGGCTGGTCCGGGGCCTGCGACGTGGGCCGCAGCCGCAACCTCATCGTCACCGACCGCGACCTCTTCCCGGACAGCTGCGTGGAGATCGAGCAGGTGCGCATCTTTGCCGACGCCAAGCCCGAGCGCATCATCTCCTACGCCGGCAGCATGCTCATCGCCAGCGGCAGCTGCGTGTCCAAGAGCTTTGCCGACCTGATGGAGCGCAACAACTGCGTCATGCGGCAGATCGAGGACTTTGAGTATCTGCCCGGCGGCGGCATGAAAGGCGTGATCGACTCGAGCGTGATCCTCTGCGGCAGCAGCGACCTGATGCAGCTGATGAACGTGCGCATCCCCTTCCGGCTGGTCGACCGCACCAGCATCCTGCTGGCGGTGGACGGCGTGCTGTACGGCATCTTCAATATGAAGTACACGGCCGATCCGCAGGTACGCAAGGCGCTCATCGGTCTGATGCGTTCCGGCCGCCATCCGATCTTTGCGATCCGCGACTTTAACGTGACCCCGGTGATGCTGCATGACACCTTCGATGTGGCCACCGACGGCTATGACTTCCCGCCCTATGTGGAGCGCTTTGCGATCTCCTCGGTCAAGCCCGGAGAGGACAGCAAGGTGGCAGCCGTGGTCTGCCGCGACGGGCTCGGCCCGCTCAGCAGCATGGCCGACGTGGGACGCAAAGTCTACGTCGCCACGCGCACGAACCTGTATTTCACCGCGGCCAGCGCCGTTCTCGGCGTGCTGCTGTGCTTCATCCGCCTGGTCTCCGCCGGCGGCGTGAGCGTGCTGTTCCTGTTTTTGTACATGCTGATCTGCGCGCTGCCGGTACTCTTCCTCGGCGCGACATTAAATCTTGAATAAACAGTAAGACATAAAAAGACACCCCCGGACGCTCCGGTGGTGTCTTTTTATCGGCAGAGGCAAGTCGCCGTTTCGCCGTAGGGGCGATTCATGAATCGCCCGTTTTCGCTCTTTCCTTCTTGACAGGCGGGCGCTTCGTGAAGCGCCCCTACGCTCCGGTTTTCCCCGCCGCAGTGTAATACGCGCCGTCTGCAATGACATGTTCTGGGCTTTCAGCAAGAAAACACCCCCCGATTGCTCCGGGGGTGTTTTTTGCGTTATTGCCTGAGCTCTGCTTCGAGTTCGTCGAGCTCCTTCTGGAAGAGCGCCGACTCGCCGTCCGAGGGCATGAGGAAGCCGTTTCTCGGGGAGATGGAGAAGTCCATCACCGCGGGGCCGTCCATCAGGCAGCTGCGCTTGAACTGCTGGGTGAACAGGCGCTTGCACCAGCTTCTCAGCCAGCGGATCAGCTCCTCGTCGCTAAACTCCTCGCCGTAGGCGAGCTTCGCCAGGCGGAAGGTCTTGCGCGGCCCGAAGCCGCAGACCAGCATCTGCCAGGTGAAGAAGTCCTGCAGGCTGTAGGAGCCGACGGCGTCCTCGCTCTTCTGCTCGATCATATCGTCATGGATCGGCAGAAGCTCCGGCGTGACCGGGCAGTCGAGCACGTCATAAAGCGCGGCCTTGAGCACGCGGTCCTCGGTCTTTTCCGCAATGTGCGCCACGGCGGCGCGCACCTGGGTCTTGGTCAGGCCGAGGTTCACGTCGTACATGCTGATGTGGTCGCCGTTATAGGTGCACCAGCCGTCGATGTACTCGCTGAGGTCCTCGGTGCCGACGTCGAGGCCGTTGACCTTGTTGGCGATGTCCATCAGCACCTGGGTGCGCTCGCGCGCTTGGGCGTTCTCGAAGGCGACCGAGTAGTCGTCGTGGGCATGTCCGATGTCGTCGAAGTGCTGGTAGACGCTCTTGCCGATGCCGATGACGCGCACCTCGCAGCCCCACTGCTCGGCGACCACGATGGCGTTGGACTTGGTGCGGCTGGAGGTGCCGAAGCAGGGCAGCGTGCAGGCGATGACGTTCGTGGAGGGCAGGCCCATCTTCTTCACGGCCATCGCGCAGACCATCACGCACAGCGTCGAGTCCACGCCGCCGGAGATGCCGACGACGCAGTGGTCGAGGTGGGCGTACTGCATGCGCTTGACGAGACCCGCGACCTGGATCTCCAGCATCCGCTCGCAGTAGGCGGGCAGATCCTTCGGATCCTCGGGCAGATGCGGGTGCTTGGGATACTTGCGGGTGATGACGGTGTCGGCGCTCTCGCGGCCGAACACGATCGTCTCATAGGCAAGCGCCCCGTCAAAGCCGCCGGAGGCGCGGCGGAGATTCGTCATAGCCTGCACGTCGATCTCACTGACGGCGAGGCTGTCCGCCCGCTCGTCCTCGGCGAGGATCTTGCCGTTTTCCGCCACGAGGCAGAGGCCGGAATACCAGTTATCGGTCGTGCTCTCGCCCGTGCCGGGGGCGGCCAGGATCACGCCGGCCTTGCCCTTGCGGGACTCATAGCGGACGTTCCGCTCCGCCTCCTGTGTGGAGGAGGTGGTGGCCGGGAAAGAGGCCATCTGGCAGATCAGCGTCGCGCCGGAGGCGGCCAGATCGTCGGTTCCGGCCGTGCTGCGGTCAAGCGACGCGCCGATCTCCACGGCGACGGTCAGCTCGTCGAGCGCAATGTGGGAAAACAGGCGTTCGTCCTCATCGTCGTCGCCGGAGAGCACGGCGAGCAGCTCGCCGCCGCAGATCGCCGCCGCCGCGCTGAAGACCTCGGCGCCGTCCGCCCAGGGCAGCCCGACGAAGGCCAGCACGTCCGTATCTTTTGTGGCTTCCACGACCTTGTCGAGCGCCTTTTTCGCGCCGTCCAGGATCACGCGGTGCGTGAGGAGGTCATAGCAGCTCACGCCGGTGAGCGTCAGTTCCGGAAAGACCAGCACCTTCACGCCCAGCGCGTCGGCCCTGCGGATCGTTTCGATCACGCGCTCGGCGTTATAGTCGCAGTCAGCCACCCGGATCACCGGAGAGGCTGCGGCGACTTTCACAAATCCGTCTCTCATATCAAAATCCTTCCTTATAATTCCGAATTCCGAACTCCGAATTCCGAATTATAATTTCACTTTCTCTGCGATGTAGGCCTTGACCTCGGAAATCGGCAGGCGCACCTGCTCCATGCTGTCGCGCTCGCGGACGGTGACGCAGCCGTCCTGCTCGGAATCGAAGTCGTAGGTCACGCAGAAGGGCGTGCCGACCTCGTCCTGGCGGCGATAGCGCTTGCCGATGGAGCCGGTCTCGTCAAAGTCGCACATGAACTCCTTGGCCAGCTCGTCGCGGATCTCCAGCGCCTTGTCGCTGAGCTTCTTGGACAGCGGCAGAACGGCGGCCTTGATCGGCGCGAGGGCGGGATTGAGGTGCAGCACGACGCGCACGTCGTTCTTCTCCGCATCGACAAGCTCCTCGTCGTAGGCCTGGCACAGCAGCGCCAGCACCGTGCGGTCGAGGCCGTAGGTGCTCTCGACGATGTAGGGCACATAGCGCTCGTTGGTGAAGGGATCGATATACTCGAGCTTCTGGCCGCTGTACTCCTGGTGGCGGCTCAGGTCGAAGTCGGTGCGGTCGTGGGTGCCGTTGATCTCGCCCCAGCCAAGAGACGGGAACAGGAACTCGATATCGCAGGCGGCCTTGGCGTAGTGCGCGAGCTTCTCATGGTCGTGGAAGCGCAGGTTCTCGGCGGGCAGGCCGAGGTCCTCGAAGAACTTCTTGCCGAAGCCCTTGAAGTACTCGTACAGATCCAGGTCGTCGCCGGGCTTGCAGAAGGTCTGGAACTCCATCTGCTCAAACTCGATCGTGCGGAAGGTGAAGTTGCCCGGAGTGATCTCGTTGCGGAAGGCCTTGCCGATCTGGCCGATGGAGAACGGGAGCTTGGCGCGCATCGTGCGCTGGACGTTTGGATAGTTGACGTACTCGCCCTGGGCGTTCTCGGGACGGAGATAAATGACCGATTTCGCGTCGTTGGTCACGCCGCGGAAGGTCTGGAACATGAGGTTGAACTCACGGATATCGGTGAAGTTGTGCTTGCCGCAGTTCGGGCAGGGAATGTGGTGGGCTTTGATATAGTCGAACATCTCTTCCTTGGTCATGCCGTCGGCATGGGCGTCGGGATCGAAGTCGTCAATGAGGTTGTCGGCGCGAAAGCGCATCTTGCACTCCTTGCAGTCGAGCAGCGGATCGGCAAAGCTGGCGACGTGGCCGCTGGCCTCCCACACGCGGGGGTTCATCAGGATGTCGGCGTCGACCTCGTAGCTGTTGCGGCGCTCCTGGATAAAGCGCTTGCGCCATGCGTCCTTGACGTTGTTCTTCAGACGGGCGCCGAGGGGGCCGTAGTCCCAGGTGTTGGCAAGGCCGCCGTAGATCTCGCTGCCGGCGAAGATGAAGCCGCGGTTCTTGCACAGGGCAATGATCTTGTCCATGGTTTTTTCGGTGTTGTTCATTGGATCGTCCTTTCCCGCGGCTGGCTGCCGCGGAGATATGAATTTCTGCCGGTTTTCCCGACGAATTATTATTATATCACCCGTATTTGCCAAGGGCAATATTATCTGAAAATTAACAGGAGCCCGTCTGTCAACTCCCGCCCCCTTAATCATTCTTAAAGAGCCCTGTAATATCGCGTGTTGTTGTTTTTACACAACAACACGCGATTTATTTCATCGTTTCCTGTGGATATAATTTAACAAAAGCAAGAAAAGGAGACGGGAGCATGAGCACCGAAGAAAACCGCCAGGCGGAAACCGGCCTTCGTATCACCCAGCGGCGCAAAAAGCTTGGCTGGACACAGGAGACGCTTGCGGAAAAAGCCGATCTTTCGCCGCAGTTCATTTCTTATGCGGAATCCGGCAAGCGGGCCATGCGTCCGGAAAACTTGCTGAAAATCGCAGCGGCGCTCGGCGTCAGCACGGATTATCTGCTGACCGGCGAGATCATTGAAAAAGATCTTCTTCTGCTTTCCGACAAGCTGCGTCAGCTTTCCCCGCTGCAGTTCCATGCGCTGGAAAGGATCGTTGATGAATGTATTTCGCTCAACGGTCAATCCTAAAACCGGAACTATCATTCAATAAGAAGCTGGTCTATAGACATGCGAAAGAAAAAGAAAACACGCAGCGGTTCGGCCGGGATGATCGCTTTCCTGGTGCTGGCGGCCGCTTCCGCCCTGCTCTTCGGCCTGAACGGATCGAAAACGGAGATCATGATGCTCGGCGACGAAGAGATGAACGTGGAGTACGGCAGCGAATTCGTCGATCCCGGCGTGGAGATCGTCCGCACCGGCAAGCTCTTCAAGTTCATGAACGAGACAGAGCTCGTCCACGCCCAGGAGCAGATGACGACCGACACGCTGGGCAAGTTCAAGATCCACTACGTCGTTGTTGACGACGGCGAGGAGCAGCGCTTTGAGCGCATCGTCAACGTGCTGGACACCACGGCGCCCAGCATCAGCGTGACCGACCCCGAAAACGTCGAGGGCAGCAGCTGGATGAACGGCTATTCCGAACCCGAGGTCAGCGCCTACGATCTGGTGGACGGCGATCTGAGCGACCGGGTCGAGGTCACGCATCTCGACGGCAAGGTCGTCTACTCCGTCACGGACGAGCACGGCAACGAGGCCGTGCTGGAGCGCACGCCGCCGCAGGGCAGCGTCGCCCCGGAGATCATGCTCACCGGCGGCAGCGATTATACCTGCCCGGCCGCCATGGACTGGGTCGATCCCGGTTATTCGGTCGTTGACAGCGACGGCACCGATCTGAGCGAGCTGGTGCAGGTCAGCGGGCGCGTGACGCCCTACAAGCTGGGTGACTACACGCTGAACTATCAGATCAGCAACGGCCGCGGCGATACGCTGCGCGCCAGCCGTACGGTGCATGTGGTGGCGGCCGAACGCAAGGAGGCCGTCATCCCCGAGCAGAAGACCATCTACCTCACCTTCGACGACGGCCCGGGGCCCTACACCGATCAGCTGCTCGACCTGCTGGCCAAATACGATGTGAAGGTCACCTTCTTCATCACCGGCAATTACCCGGACTATTACGACTGCATCGGCCGCGCCTATAACGAGGGGCACACGATCGCGGTGCACACCTTCTGCCATGACTACCGGCAGATCTACCGCGGCGTGCAGGCCTATTTCGACGATTTCAAGAAGTGCGAGGACCTGATCTACGAGCAGACCGGGACCTATACCAAGCTCTTCCGCTTCCCCGGCGGCAGCTCGAACACCGTCAGCAGCTTCAATCCCGGCATCATGGGCATGCTCGCCACCTATATGCGCGACATGGGCTATTACTACTTTGACTGGAACGTCTCCAGCGGCGACGCCAAGCCCGTGCAGATCCCGACCTACGAGGTCTACCGCAATGTCATCAACGGCTGCGCCCAGTACGACACCAACGTCGTGCTGCAGCACGACGTCAAGGATTTCAGCGTGGCGGCGGTCGAGGACATCATCAAATGGGGTCTCGACAACGGCTACCAGTTCCTTCCCCTGCAGGAGGATTCCTACGGCGCCCGGCACAAGATCTTCAACTGACTTCATATAAAAACAAGCACCCGCCAACACGGGTGCTTGTTTTTTGCCGTTTTAAGTTTACATAAAAATATTTACATAATTTCATTCCTGCCGCTCTGCGTTCGGGTCGACGTATTCCTCCACGGTGACAGCGGGATTGGCCGCGCGGATCGCCGCGACGACCTTCTCCGCGCTTTTTTCCTTCTCGACCATCAGGATCAGCGGCTTTTCCGCGCCATAATCCAGGCGGATCTTGAATACCGGCACGCCGCGGCCGCAGCAGCACTGGGGATAATACAGCGAGGGCTGCGCGCGCAGGGCGGTGACGAGCGCCGTCGGCAGATACTGCCCCTCGAAATAGACGGCGTTTTTGGAGATCCTGTATTTCTCGATGCTCTCGGAGTCTTTGCGGTCTGCGCGCACGTCCGCGAGCTCTTTTCCTTCCACGATGCATTTCCAGGCCATGGCGATAGCTCCTTTCCCTTTTCTTCATCCTACCACAGCGCGCTTTGCGCATCAAGCTTTTCCTTTTGCTTTTCTTGACAAACGCTTCCAAAGATACTATCATATCCCTGCGCCGCACCGGGCCTGACCCGGGCGACAGCAGAAAGGAATTGCATATGGAAAACAAGCACATGAAAACCCGCACCCTGACGGGGCTGGCGATTTTCACCGCCATCGTCATCGTCCTGGAGGCCGTCTCCGCCGCCGTCGGACACGTTGGCATCTTCACCTTCACGCTGGCTCTCGTGCCGATCGTGGTCGGCGCCGCTCTGTACGGCGTTGGTGCCGGCGCCTGGCTGGGCTTCGTGTTCAGCGCCGTGGTCCTGATCAGCGGTGACGCCGCCGCCTTCCTGGCCGTCAACATTCCCGGCACCATCATCACCGTCCTGACCAAGGGAACCTGCGCCGGCCTCGTCTCCGGTCTGATTTACAAAGCGCTCGAAAAGCATGAGGTCCCCGCCGTGGCTGTTGCCGCCATCTCCGCACCCGTCGTGAACACCGGCATTTTCCTGCTCGGCTGCCTGCTTTTCTTCATGCCCACCATCAACGAGTGGGCCGCCGGCGCAGGCTTTGAAAGCGCGGGCAAATTCATGATCTTCGGACTGGTGGGTGTGAATTTCCTGATTGAAATGGCCATCAGCATCGTTCTCAGCCCCGTGATCGTGCGGCTGATCCGAATCGGCAGAAAAGGAAGGGTTTGATCCTATGATCCTCGCAGTAGACGTCGGCAATACCAATATCGTGATCGGCTGCCTGGAGCAGGGTGAGATCAAAAACACCGTGCGCGTGCGCACCGAGCCCGGCCGGACCGCCGCAGAATACGGCATCGAGCTGATGCAGCTCTTTGACTTCTTCGGCATCGAGCGCAGGGGCTTTGAGGGCGCGATCCTCTCCTCCGTCGTTCCGCCGGTCAACGAGCCGCTGCGCCAGGCGATCGAAATGCTGACGGGCGTGAAATGCCTGATCGTGGGCCCGGGCATGAAGACCGGGATGAACGTGCGTATCGACGACCCCGGCACGCTCGGCTGCGACCTCGTCGTGGGCGGCGTGGCCGCCATCGCGGAGTACGGCGCGCCGGTGATTGTGCTCGATCTCGGCACCGCCACCACCATCACGCTGATCGACGAGAACAAGTGCTTTCGCGGCGGCGCGATCCTCCCCGGTATCAAGCTGAGCTATGCGGCCCTCGCCGCGGGCACCAGCCTCCTGCCGGATATCTCCATCACTCCGCCGAAAAAGTGCATCGCCACCAACACGGTCGACTGCATGCGCTCCGGCGCTGTGTTCGGCACCGCCGCCACCATCGACGGCATGGTCGATCGCATGGAGGCCGAGCTCGGCCTGCCCTGCAAGGTCGTCGCCACCGGCGGCCTCGCCTCCAAAATCACGCCCTACTGCCGGCGCGAGGTCGTCTGCGACGACCACCTGCTGCTGAAAGGCCTCTGGGTCCTGTACCAGAAGAACCTCTGAAGCGACCCGAATCATCGGCGGCTCCGGAAGCGATACGCTTCCGGAGCCGCTTTCTATTTATATTGACAAAATAATATCTATGATTGGATTTTTCTTCATTTTCCTGTATAATAACGGTTTAGAATGGATTGAACTCTGCCGGGTCGGGAGCCAAGTCGGGCCGGCGGAAAGGAACAGGGATCAGAATGAACAAGCAAAACAAACTGATGACCCGGATCGCGTCCTATATCGTCGACCGGCGCACGATGATCCTGATCATCTTCGCCGCGCTCGCCGCCGCCAGCATCTATACCAGCACACTGGTGGTCACGAACGACAGCCTGGAGCATTTCCTCCCGGCAGATACCGAGACGCGCCTCGGTCTGGACATCATGGATGAGGAATTCGTCACCTATGACACAGCCCAGGTCGTCGTCCGCAACATCTCTCTGGATCAGGCGGAGCGGATCCTCGGCATGATCGAAGACGTCGGCCAGGTCAAGGAGGTCGAATTTGACGACGGCCCGGAGCACTACGAGGGGCTCTCGGCGCTGTATGACGTGACCTTTGAGGGCTCCGGCGACGCGCCGGAGAGCAAGGCCGCGCTGAATGAGATCGAGCGGCTGCTTGCCGATTACGATCTCTACGTCAACACCAAGGTCGGCAATCCCCTGAAAGCGATCATCGACAGCGAGATGGTCATCGTCGATATCATCGCCTTCGTCGTGATCATCCTCGTGCTGCTGCTCACCTCGCGCACCTACGGCGAGATTCCGGTACTGCTGCTGACCTTCGGCGCGGCGGCGCTGCTGAACATGGGCACCAACTTCCTGATGGGCGAGATCTCCTTCGTCACGGATTCCATCGCCCTGGTGCTGCAGCTGGCGCTGGCGATCGACTACGCCATCATCCTCTGCCACCGCTTCACCGAGGAGCAGGCCGACAAGGCGCCGCGCGAGGCCGCGATCGCCGCGCTGAGCAAGGCGATCCCGGAGATCGCCGGCAGCAGCCTGACCACGATCTCCGGCCTGCTGGCGCTGACCTTCATGCAATACCGCCTCGGCGCGGACATGGGCTTTGTGCTCATCAAGGCCGTGCTGCTCAGCCTGCTGTCCGTCTTCTGCCTGATGCCCGGACTGCTGGTGATGTTCTCCGGTCTCATCAACCGCACGGCGCACCGGAAGTTCCTGCCCGACGTGCCCTTCCTCGGCAAATTCGCCTTCAAGACCCGCTATGTGGTCCCCTTCCTCTTTATCGCGCTGCTGATCGGCGCCTACTTCTGCTCCAGTCGCGTCAACTACGTCTACGACCAGTACAGTGTGGAATCGATCCGCAAAAACGAGATCCAGCTGGCCAAGGAGAAGATCAAATCCACCTTCGGCACGCCCAACACCTTCGCCATGATCATCCCCGCCGGCGACAACCAGAGCGAGAAGGAGATCGTCGCGGAGATCAAGGAACTGCGGCACACGCAGAACGTGATCGGCCTTTCCGATATCGACGCCATCGACGACTACAAGCTGCTCGACGAGGTCACCCCGCGCCAGTTTGCCGAGCTGATGGACATCGACTATGAGGTCGCCGAGCTTGCCTACGGCAGCTACGCGCTCGAACATAACGAATACGGCAAGGCCGTGACCGGCATGGACAGCTACCGCATCGCTTTGCTGGACATCTTTGATTACCTGCTGGAGAGCAAGGACAATCTCACGCTCAACCTCGACCAGGAGACCCAGGACAAGATCGACGAGATGAAGGAGGAGCTCGACGACGGCAAGCTGCAGCTGCTGAGCGACAACTGGAGCCGCATCGTCATCGAATCCGACGTCAGTTCCGAGGGGCCGGAGAGCTACGAATATCTCAGCGCCCTGCGCGGGATCGCCGCGCGCTATTACGACACGAGCTTCATCGTCGGCGACACGACCAGCTGCAGCGACCTGAAGGCCTCCTTTGAAAAGGACAACACCGTCATCACGATCCTGGAGATCGTCTTTGTCACGCTGATCCTGATCTTCACCTTCCATTCCGGCGGCCTTCCCCTGCTGCTGATCGCGGTGATCCAGGGCAGCATCCTCATCAACTTCTCCTCGCCCTATCTGCTGCAAAAGCCGCTTTTCTTCCTGACCTATCTGATCATCAGCGCCATCCAGATGGGCGCAAACATCGACTACGCCATCGTCATCTCCGACCGCTATCTGGAGGCGCGCGCCTCCATGGAGCCGAAGGAGGCCATCACCGACGCGCTCAACAAGGCCTTCCCCACCGTCGTCACCTCCGGTACGATGATGGCGGCCGCCGGCGTCGTCATCGCGCTGGTGGCCTCGAACGAGACCATCTCCGCCATCGGCGTGTATCTCGGCAAGGGTACGCTGATCTCGATGCTGCTGGTCACCTGCGTGCTGCCGCAGATCCTGCTGCTGGGCGACCGCTTCATCAGCAAAACAAGCTTTGCCACCCATCGGGGGAACCTCTTCCGCTCCTCCGGCGCCATCCACCTGGACGGACACATGCGCGGCTATGTCAACGGCTATATTGACGCCGAGGTCCACGGCCGCTTCTCCGGCGAGATCAACGCCAACCTCGATATCGACACCACCGCCGTCAGCGAGACGGCCGCGAGCGAAGAAGAAACGGAGGGAAATGAACATGAAGCGTAATATGACATCCGCGATCCTGGCGCTGCTGTGCGCCTTTGTGCTGCTGTTCTCCCTTCTGCCCGTCTCTTCCTTCGCTGCAGAGACGGATACCGACACGACGGTTGAGGGCGAGGCCGAGACTGAAGCCGCTGAAGAGCCCGAAGGCAAGCTCATCATCGGCAGCGAGGACGAGGAAAGCATCCGCAAGCGGACCATCACGATCCGCAGCGCCGAGGAGTTTGAGGACTTCGCGCGCAACTGCCGCAGCAGCGCCTGGTCGGTCGGTCTGACGGTCAAGCTGCAGGCCGATATCGACTTCGAAGGGCGCGCCATCATGCCGATCCCCTCCTTCTCCGGCAAGTTTTACGGCAACGGCTACAAAATTGAAAACTTCAGCTGCGCCTCCAACGGCTCGCACCAGGGCCTGTTCCGCTATGTGGAGAGCGAGGGCCGCATCGTCAATCTCAAGGTGAGCGGCGTCATCGCCCCCGAGGGCAGCCGCTGCAGCGTCGGCGGCATCGTCGGCACCAACCGCGGCAGCGTTGTCTCCTGCAGCTTCAGCGGCATCGTGGACGGCCTGATTTCCGTCGGCGGCATCGCCGGAGAAAACCTCGGCACGATCAGCCGCTGCAGCACCGAGGGCAGCGTCAGCGGCAAGCACTTTACCGGCGGCATCTGCGGCTATAACGAGGGCACCCTGCGCCTGTGCAAAAACAGCGCGGAGGTCAACATCGAGATCAAGGACGAGGCCGTGGACATCGAGACCCTGGATATCAAGGATCTGATCGGCATCAACCTCGTCTCCACCGAAGACGGCAACACCGTCTCCGATATCGGCGGCATCGTCGGCATCAGCCTCGGTGTTGTGGGAAAATGCACGAACAACGGCACCGTCGGCTATCAGCACTACGGCTACAACATCGGCGGAATCGCCGGGCGGCAGTCCGGTTTCCTGGAGGACTGCGTCAACAACGCCGCGATCTTCGGCCGCAAGGACGTGGGCGGCATCGTCGGTCAGATGGAGCCCTATCTGATCCTGGACGATTCCTCCTCCCTGGTCGATGAGATCCAGGCGCTGCAGGAGGCCATGGATACCGCCATGAACGACATGGACGCCAATTCCGCCGCACTCGGCTCTTCCGCCAGCCAGGTGCGCTCCAGCAGCACCAACATCGGCACTCATTACGCCAACGAGTACATGGACACCCAGTCCGAGGAGGACAAGGCAGCCGAACGCGAGCAGAAGCGCGAGAACTTCCAGAACGCAGTGAACACCGGCTCTGACAAGGTCAGCGAGACGGCCGGCGATCTGGGTGAAGACACGATCGGCAATATGACCAGCGGCAATCTCACCGACGAGGACTACGAAAAGATCGGCACCGTGGGCACGGGGCTTGTCAACGAGGGCGGCACGGCGCTGGGCGACCGGATCTCGGAGCGGCGGGAGGAAAAATCTCAGGAGGAGCTTGAGGCGGAGGCAGAGCGCGCCCGCATGCGGGCCGAATACGCCTCGCTCGCCAGCGGCCTGAATACGATGGGCCGCACCCTGCACGGCACGATGGCCGGGCTGGCCGGCGACATGAAAAACGTCAACGACCACTACAGCAACATCCTGACCATGTTCACCAACGCCCTGTCCGGCAATCTGCAGATGCGCGTGATGGAGGACATCTCCGACCTGGACACCGACGAGGACATGGATGGCAAGGTGCTCTCGTGCACCAATAACGGCGACATCAACGGCGACACAGACGTGGGCGGCATCGCGGGCGCCATGAGCGTGGAGGCGGAATTTGACCTGGAGGGCATCCTTTCGGCCAACATCACCGACACCGTGCAGATCTCCACAGACTCTTACTTTGCCCGCTGCATCGTGCGCAAGTGCGTCAACAACGGCGGCATCAACGGCAAGAAGGATTATACCGGCGGCATCTGCGGCCTGGCCGAGCTGGGCGTCATTTCCTCCGCCGAAAACTACGGCGACGTCAGCGCGGGCGGCAACTACTGCGGCGGCGTCATCGGGCAGTCCAAGTCGATCGTCACCGGCAGCTACGCCCTGTGCGCGGTGGAAGGCGGCGAATATGTGGGCGGCATCGCCGGCCAGGGCAAGCGCGTGACGCTGTGCAGCTCCATCGTGGACCTGGACGAGACCATCGCCTGCAGCGGCGCGATCTGCGGCTGGGCGGATGCGGCCGACGAGGACCTGTTCATCTACCGCAACACCTATGTCAGCGATACGCTGGGCGGCATCGACGGCATCAGCTACGAGGGCGCGGCCGAGCCCATCAGCTACCGCGAGCTCTACCGGAACGAGGCCCTGCCCGAGCGCTTCAAGAGCCTGAAGGTCAGCTTTCGCGCCGAGGGCATGGTGATCCGCGAGCTGACCGTCCCCTACGGCGGCAGCGTCGATCCCAAGGACATCCCGGCCGTGCCGGAGCTGCACGGCTACAGCGGCTACTGGCCGGAGACCAATCTGAACCGGCTGAAGTCCTCCGTCACCGTCGACGCGATCTATCTGGACCGGCTGACCGGTCTGGCCGCCAATTACCATCGGCCCGGCTCTCCCCTGTCCGTGGTCATCATCGAGGGCCTCTTTGAGCCCGACGCGACGGTATCGGTCGCCCCCTGGAAAGAGGGCGTCATCGTGCCCGAGCACTATATGCTTCTCGAGGGCATGAAGCTGAACGTGCAGAGCCACGCGGCGGATCTGGAATCCTACTCGGTGCACTACCAGGTGCCGAAGACCTCGATCCTGCGCGGAAAGCAGATCCTGACCGTGATGGCCGGCGGCCTGCCCGAACAGCGCGAGTACCGCGTGGACGGCAGCTATATGATCTTCGACGCCACCGGCTCGGAGCTCTGCTTCTACGTGCAGGTCTGCGAATACAACATCACGCTGATGATCTGGTGCGCAGCCGGCGTGGCCCTTCTGCTGCTGATCCTGGTCATCGTGCTGATCCGCCTGATCAAAAAGAGAAAACGCCGCAAGGCGGCACAGAAGCAGGCGGAAGCCGAAGCCGCGGCGGAAGCGCCGCAGGAGCCTGCCGAGCCCGCCGCCGTCGAGGCCGGAGCGGAGTCCTCCGCCGTTGAGGCTGAGGCAGAGCCCAAGATCAGCGAATCGGATCTTTCCGAACAGTAAAACATAGAAAAGCAGCCGCACCGGATCCGGTGCGGCTGCTTTTCTATGTGGCGTTGAGTTTACATAATATTGTTACCGTAATTTTCCGCTTCCCGCGCCGTGCGGTTCAGATAGCGGATGGTCTCGGCGGGCCAGGCGCCGACGGCGGTCTCGCCGGTGACCATGACGGAGGCGGCGCCGTCGAGCACGGCGTTGAAGATGTCGCTGACTTCGGCGCGGGTGGGCACGGGGCTGTGCTCCATCGAGGCGAGCATCTGCGTAACGACCATGAAGGGTTTTCCTGCGCCGCGGCAGGCTGCGGCGATGCGCTTTTGCAGCGCGGGCAGCTCCCACAGCGGGCCGCTGTTGCCGAGGTCGCCGCGCGCGATGACGATCTCGTCGGCGGCGGGCATCAGCTCGATCAGCCTCGCCACGCCCTCGCGGTTTTCGATCTTGGCGAAGATGCGGATCGCCTCTCCCCCGTGCCTGTTCAGCTCCTCCCGCAGCGCGTCCAGATCCTCGCGGCAGCGCACAAAGGGCTGCATCACGCCGGTGACGCCGTAATCGCACGCCAGCGCGAGATTGCGCCGGTCGCTCTCCGTCAGCGGCGGCAGGTGCAGCTCCAGTCCCGGCAGGGCGATGCTCTTGCGCGAGGCGAGCACGCCGCCGCGCAGCACCTCGGCGCGTTGGCCGTCGATGGCGCGCAGGAGGAGCTTGCCGTCGTCGAGCAGGATCTCCTGCCCGGCGGCGATCTTCTCCCGGATCGGCGCGGAGACGAAGCCGAGGGAAACGGTTTCGCCCTCGCGCAGCTCGATCGGCGCGGGCAGTGCCGCGATGCGCAGCTCCGGGCCCTGCATGTCGATCAGCAGCTTCGGCGTAAGGCCGCAGCGCCTCCCGGCCTCCCGGAGCGCCTCCACCATCGGGGCAGCCTCCGGCAGCGTGACGTGCGAGAGATTGAGGCGCACGCCGGTCATCCCCTCGCGCAGCATGGCCTCCAGCGTGTCCGCCGAGGCGCAGGCCGGGCCGAGGGTCCCATAGATTTCAACCATGGCTTACTTCGTGATCGGCGCGGTCTCGGCTGCAAGCCAGGCGCGCTCGTCCTCATCCAGCCAGGGAGAGAGCAGACGGCAGACCTTGGCGTGGTAGTCGTTGAGCTGCTGCAGCTCCCGCTCGGTGAGCATCTCGGGCAGGATGGCGCGGCGCTCGTAGGGGACCATCGTGACCATCTCAAAGCCCATGAACTGGCCGTATTCGGTCTTCTGTCCCTTGACGCAGAGCATCAGGTTCTCGATGCGGATGCCGTACTCGCCGGTGAGGTAGAGGCCGGGCTCATCGGAGGTGAGCATGCCTTCTTCAAAGGGCGCGCCGCCGTTGACGTCGCGCAGGCGCAGGCCCTGCGGGCCCTCGTGCACGTTCAGCAGGTAGCCGACGCCGTGGCCGGTGCCGTGGTTATAGTCGAGGCCCAGCTCCCAGAGCGGCATGCGGGCCAGAAGATCGAGGTTGACGCCGGTGCAGCCCTGCTTGAAGCAGGCGGCCGCCACGTCCAGATGGCCGCGCAGCACGGCGGTATAGTGGCGCTTCTGCTCCTCGCTGAGCTCTCCGATCGCAAAGGTGCGGGTGATGTCGGTGCTGCCCTGCAGGTAATGCCCGCCGGTGTCGACCAGCAGGAAGCTGTTGAGACGCACGGGGATATTGGACTCCTCGGTGGCCTCGTAATGGACGATGGCGCCGTGCTCGCCGGAGGCGACGATCGGCGAAAAGCTCTGATCGACGAAGTCGGGACGCGCCCTGCGATAGCCCAGCAGCTGCTCGCTCACATCGAGCTCGGTGATCTCGCCGCGCGCGATCGAGCCGTCCTTCTC
Organism: Oscillospiraceae bacterium; assembly: GCA_902778115.1. Taxonomy (GTDB): domain Bacteria; phylum Bacillota; class Clostridia; order Oscillospirales; family Oscillospiraceae; genus Limivicinus. Next base: position 61,284 of record CACYWG010000018.1, read on the forward strand.
CCGCTCGCGCAGCCAGCGGATCAGCCGCGTGACGGCCACGCCGTCCTGGATGTGCGCCTGCCGCTCGTTTTCCATCTCGACCGGGTTCTTGGTGGCCTTGGCGAGGGTGCTCGGATTGGGCTTGTCGATGAGCTTCACGCCTTCGGCCACCGCGCCGATCAGCGCGACATTGGTCTTGGCGCGGCTGAGAAGCAGGCTCTGGCCCGCGGGCAGGGCCTTCAGATCCTCATAGACCTGCAGATAGGGCCGCAGCGTGACGCCGTCGGCCTCCAGCCTCGCGCGGAGTTCTTCGGACACGGCCTCGGGCGCGGCATAGAGGATCGCGTGATCCGCGCTCAGGAGGGTGTAGGAATAGAACACCGGGCTGTAGGCGACGTCGCCGCCGCGAAGATTAAAGAGCCAGGCAATGTCATCCAGAGAGGCGATCAGGTGCCAGTCCGCGCCGAGCTCCGCCATCTTCGCGCGAAGGAACGCGAGCTTGTCCGCGCGGCTCCGGCCGGCGTAGGCCGCGTCCAGCTCCCAGATCGCGTGCGCCGGGAAGGGCGGGCGGTCAGTCCACAGCTCACCCACGAGGTCGAGCGTCTCGGCATAGCGGATCTCCTTGCCGGAGAGGGCGGTTTTCAGCGTGCGGGCATAGGCGTCGGTGACAGTGCGGCCGTCATAGCCGAGGCACTGGCCGTCCGTCAGCGTGTTTTTCAGATATTCGGGGATGGTCGGCACGCCGGGCTCGCCCATCTTGCGCAGCTCAATGCCGCTGCCCTCCAGCTGCTGCGCCGCGGCGAGGAAATAGCGGCCGTCGGTCCAGAGGCCGGCCTCGTCCGCCGTGATGACCAGCGTGCCCGCGCTGCCGCGGAAGCCCGACAGCCATTTGCGGCACTTGAAATAGCGGTCCACATACTCGGAGGCGTGGAAATCGTCCGTCAGCACCAGATAGGCGTCCACGCCGTTTTCACGCATCTTCTTCCGCAGCGCGGCCACGCGCGCGCGGATCGTCGCAGGTTCCACTTTGCTCATTCGTTGATGATCTCCTTTCGGATGTTTTTCTGCTCCGAGTTTAGCACATTTTCCCGGGAAATACCAGTATAGAATCAGAAGTCGGCGGTTTTCGTTGCGCTTTTCCGACGCCTGTGCTATACTGGGCGCGAAAGGGTGGTTAAATATGTCTAACAGCGTGAAGAAAATGACCTTTGTCGCCGTCGCCTACGCGGGCGAGGCCTCGATCCCGGTCTTTGAGAAGGCCACCAACTTCTGGGCCTACTACATCGAGGACGGGAAAATCTACAAGCGTGAGCTGCTGAGCCTTTTCCCCGAGAGCACGGATGATCTGATCGAAAAAATGGGCCGATCCATGTTCGACGTGCTGATCTGCCGGAACTTCGGGCCGAAGGCCATGGCAAAGCTGAAGGCCCGCGGCAAGCGGCTGTACAGCTTTGAGGGCGGCTGCGACCGCGCGGTGCGCGCCTTCCTCGACAGAGAAATCAAGGAGCTGTAAAAAACGATCCGCCCGGGAGCTCCCGGGCGGATCGTTTGCTTTTCATAGGAATTGTCAGCGCAGCGTGTTCTGGTGATCGTCCACCATGTCGTAGACGGCGAGATAGGGGTCCTCGAGCATTTTTACCTCGCTGTCGAAGTTCAGCACCTCGCCCGGGGCCTCCCCTGCCGTTTGCCAGAGCGGCAGGCCGGGGCCGTTCGGGTCGCCCGTGCGGGCGAAGTTGGCCCAGTAGGCGAGCATCGTGTCCGACAGGGCGCGGTCGTCCGCGCCGTAGTTGGCGGGCACGCGCCAGACATTGCCGTAGGCGTAGATCATCTCGCCGGAGTGCCAGTCGCTGATGGCGCCGTTGTGCTTGGTGAAATAGTAGAGGTAGGCGGGCCTCCCCTGCTCGGTCAGGCGGCGGCTCCAATCGTGGTGGCTGTAGGCAAACCAGCAGACGCTCAGGAGCGTGTTGAAATTCTCCGTGGCCTCTTTCTTGTCCGCGGCGGGATAGAGTGCGAGGAAGCGCTCCGTCTCGTCGCCGAGCAGGCGGCGCACGGCCTCGGGATACTGCTCGGGGTTCACGGTCTGCAGCAGGCGGAACACGTCCGCCTCATGGCCGTTGAAGCCGTTCAGGAGCGCCTCCTCGTGGTTGGCGCCGCGCTCGTAGGTCAGATAGGGCTGCTCGGTGATGGCATAGCCGTCCACGGTCATGGAGTCGTTCGAGTAGCGCGTCTGCACGAGCTGTTCGGCCGGGACGGCGCGCAGCTCCTCGATATTCGCGGCGCCCTGCTCTGCCATGATCTCGCGCCCCATCTCCAGCGCCTTGTCCATCGTGCGGAAGGTGTGGTAAGGCTTCACAGCGGTGATGCCGCTGCTCTCGGCGATGGCGCGGCGGAAAAGGCCCTCGCTCAGCGGCGAGACGCAGATGGCGTTGACGCTGGAAGATCCGGCGGATTCGCCCGCGATGGTGATGTTGTCCGGATCGCCGCCGAAGGCCGCGATGTTCTCGTGCACCCAGCGCAGCGCCGCGATCTGGTCCAGGAGGCCGTAATTGCCGGTCGTGCCGTTGGGAGACTCGGCCGCCAGCTCCTCCGCGGCAAAATAGCCGAACACGCCCAGGCGGTAGCCGAAGGTGATCATAATGACGCCCTGTCTGGCCAGCGCCTCGCCGTTATAGTCGGTGTAGGAGGGCTGGCCGGTCATCAGCGAGCCGCCGTGGATATAGAAGATCACCGGCAGCTTCTCCTGCTTTCCCGCGGGCTTCCAGATATTCAGATAGAGCGAATCCTCGCTCACCGGTTCGCGGAAGTTGTCCGTGAGGCTGGGCTTGAATTCATGGTAGCCGATGAGGCGGTAGAGCGTGTCATAGAGCGCGGAATGACGCTGCTGCATCGACATCGGCGCGAAGGCGTCGCAGGCGCGCACGCCCTCCCAGCGCTCCGGCTCCTGCGGCTCGCGCCAGCGCAGCTCGCCCACCGGGGGCTTGGCATAGGGGATGCCGGCGTAGACCTCCACGCTGCCGTCGGCATTGGTGAGACCGGTCAGATCGCCCTGCGCGACCGTGACGACGCCGGTGACGGCGGGGTGTTTGCCCTCCGTCGCCGGAATAGGGCGATAGGGCGGCTCTGTCAGCTTCATCACCAGCGCGAAGAGGACGATCAGCCCCAGCCAGGCGAGCAGACGCAGGCCCTTCGGGGAGATGCGCGGATAGAGCAGGCAAAAGCCGACGAACAGCGCCGCCGTCAGCGCCCAGCCCCACAGCGTGTTTTTGCCGAGTTCGAGCAGCACCAGCATCACCAGCGCCGCGAGCACGAAACAAACGATCGCTCCCGTTTTCATCTTCGTCTTCATAGCTCCCTCCATTCCGCCGTCTCCTCAAGCACGCGCGCGAAGGCCTCGAGACCCGCCCGGTCGGCCTCGGTAAAGCGGCCGAGCTGCGGACTGTCGATATCCAGCACGCCGATCACCGTGCCGCCCCGGTGCAGGGGCACCACGATCTCCGCATTGGAGGCGCAGTCGCAGGCGATATGGCCCGGGAAGGCGTGCACGTCCGGCACGAGCTGCGTCTCGTCCCGCGCGGCCGCCGTGCCGCAGACGCCCTTCCCCAGCGGGATGCGGATGCAGGCGATCTTCCCCTGAAAGGGCCCGAGCAGCAGGCTGCCGCCCTCGATGAGATAAAAGCCCGCCCAGTTGAGATCGGGCAGAGCGTCATAGAGCAGCGCCGAGGCGTTGGACAGCAGCGGCATCCAGTGTCTTTCGCTCTCGGCCAGGCTCCGCAGCTGTTCACAGAGCAGCGGATAATCGGTCATGGTTGGTTTCCTCCGGAAACAATCTCGTTTATCTTTACTTTATCACAGATCGGATCACTTCGCAACAGAAAAAGGCCCGGGACGGATCCCGGGCCTTTGCCGTAAACAGAAGCTCAGATGTACTGGTTGTGCGGCAGCTTGTCGTACCACTTCTCCAGGAAGGGCGCGAGCATGGCGGTCGCCTTCATATCCAGATTGAACATATAGACCGTGAAGGTGATCACGAAGAAGGCCGCGCCGGCGATCACCAGCTTGAACAGCAGCTTTCCGATTGCTTTCAGAACTTTATTCTTCATCTTCGTTCTCCTTCACATTAATAGGCTTCGTTGTCGGGGACGATCTCGATCGAGGGATCCAGCGGCTCCTCGCGCATGACCGTGCGCATGTATTGGTTGACCTGGTCGCGGATAGCCTGGCGGGTGAACACGCGCGGATCGCAGAGATCATGCGAGACCCACATGATGTGGATGCCGCGCTCGCGCGCCTGCTCCTCAAACATGCCGTGCATGCCGGTGAGCGCCTTGCAGCTCATGTGCTCCCACATCATGACCATATCGGCGTTCATCTTCTCACACAGCTCCCACAGATCGTCCAGCAGCACCTTATAGCCGCCATGGGTGTGGTTGCGCATGATCATCTCCATGTTCAGCATGGCCATGTCGCGGTAGGCCTGCTCGCGGTTGGCGGGCGTGTCCTCGTCGGCGATCATGTCGGTGTTGATGATGGAGAGCATGTCGGCCAGAGGCATGACGCCCCAGCACTGCACCAGCCAGTAGAGCATGTCGATCGTGTACTGAGGCTGCACGCCCCAGACGATGCAGCGGTGGCGATACTCTTTGGCGTACATGCGCTTCTCGCGGTACCCCTGCTCAGCCAGCTTCAGCAGCTTGTGGTCGATGTCCACGAACTTCGGGTCGCGGCCGGAGTTGCCCATGTAGTTGGTGTCGTTATAGAGGCTGAAGGCGGCGCCGAAGAACTGCGGGTACGGGGTGGAGTTGATTTCCAGCTGGGCGATGCGGCAGCGGGTGGCGTCGTTGACGCGCTTGGCGGCGGCAAAGTAGCGGTCCCAGTCCCAGTGCTCGCCGGTGTGCTCCTCGACGAAGGCGATGGCCTTTTTGATCTCGCGGGCGGCGTAGTCCATCACGTCCGGCTCCTTGTGGCGCAGCGGGGTGGCCAGCTGGAAGGTGGGGATGCCGTACTCGCGCTCGAGGCGCTTGGCGATGATGCCGTTGCCCATCAGAGAGCCGTCGCAGGTGGTGTTGTTCTGCACGGCGCAGCAGCCGAGCACGCAGAAGTCGTCGTCGATGGAGATGCCGGCCTCGGCCTCGGGCATCGGGCAGACGTCGCCGGGGATGCCGTACTGCTGGGCGATGTCGAGGTAGTGCATGACGTTGAACTGGTGGAAGATGTTCGAGGCGAACATCGTGGGCACCTCGCGCAGGATGGTGTGGACCTTGTCGCGGTCAAAGCCCATCATGAAGGTGACCATGGAGTTCTCGTCGGTGATGACGCACTTGTCGGAATAGGCCTTGTCGTTGCCGACGCGGCGGTCGCCGCGGAAGCAGTTGGCAATGGCCTGGGTCACGTCCGCGATGACGAAGTTGAAGGAGGTGTGGGCGATGCGCAGCGCCTCGTCGCGCAGGCCGATGGTGAACTTGTCCATGCCGTGCGGCACGAAGAGATAGCTCATCATCCAACGGTAGCGGAAGAAGCCCTTGACGTTGCGCGGCACGATGATGAAGCGGCCCAGCACGCTCATCAGGTACAGCCAGCGGGTGTAATCGTAGAGGGTGTCCTTCAGGCCGCGCCATTCACGGCGGGCGCGGACCTTCAGCTTTTCGTCATAGATCTTGCCGGGGGACTGCTCGCCGGCGCGCTTGACGGGATTGACGATCTTTTCGACAGTCTTCATGCTTGCCCACCTTTCTGGATCTTCTTGATCTCGATGCTCTCCACAAAGGCCTGCACGCGGGTGCGCATCTGGCCGACGGAGGAAGCGATGTTGTACGGGCGGTCGACGGACAGCACGGGATAGCCGAAGTCGTTCGACAGCATCGCCGAGCCGAGCGTGCGCTCATAGGCCCAGGGATCGCAGAACTTGACCTGCTCGTAAATCACGCCGTCCGCGCCGTATTCCTTCGCCAGATCCGCCACATACTGCTTGCGGCCGTAGACCTTCTCCTGGTTCATCATGCGCGGGCACTGGCAGTGCTGGATGTAATGGCGGCAGACCTGAGTCAGGGCGTCCTCCTCGTCGTTGAGCGCGATCTCCACGCGGCCGGGATAGGAGCCGAAGCAGAAGCGGTCGCAGCAGACGAAGGCGCCGCATTCCTCGACCAGCTTGACAAAGCCGCTGTCGTCCATCTCCGAGCCGACCAGCAGCACGCGGGCGCGCCAGGGTTTTTCTTCCGGCTCGCGGGTCTTGAGCTCTTCGAGCGTTTCTTCGAGTTTGTCAAGGATCAGGTACTTGGGGCAGACGTAGGAGGCCAGGCACAGCACATGGAATTCATAGCCCGTGATGCGCGGCTTGTCGCCCTTGCGGAATTCGCCGATTGCGCGGATCAGGCGGCAGAGCTTGTTGTGATCCTCCACGGCCTTGCGGATGGCCGCGTCGGAGATGTCGATGCCGTACTTCTCGTGCAGCGGCGTGAGGATGTGGTTGGTGCACTGCAGCACGGCAAGCTCCACGTCGCTCTCGGTGTTTTTGAAGGCGATCTCCATGTACTCATGGAAGAAGTTCGGGTTGTCCTTGCCCATGGTCTTCAAAAGCTCCATGTTCTCCACCGCGCGGTTCATCATCGTGCAGCCGTCGGGCGTGATGACGCAGTCGGCGAAGTTGAAGCCGCCCTCGATGGCGCGCTCGAGCAGAGCGCGGCTCGGCTCGCAGAGGAGGTTGGTCATGTAGTAGGTGGCGATGTCCATCGAGCCGGTCTTCGGCGCGGTGAGACGGATCGAGAAGGTGCCGGGCAGGTTGACCAGCGGTTCGGGCACGTTTTCGCAGGTATAGGCCACGCAGACCTTGCCGTCCTGCTTGGCCTGCCCGATCAAAGCGTTGTTCGCTTCCTGCAGCAGGTCTTCAAAGAACTGCAGATGCTTCAGGTCTCTCATTGATTTTCTTACTCCCCCATTCTCTTCGTATCTTCATTTCCTCCGCGCGGCGGTCGGTCCCTGCGGAGGCGCCGGTGTTTCCGAATCATCCGAAGGCGGACACAGGCCGCCCAATTTATGAATATTATAAAAACTTTTGCCGTTTTTGTCAATTCAAACGGCCCATTGGGGCCCATTTACCGGCGCTTTTCACAAAGGTGCGGGCAGCGATTTGGTGACATTGCCCCGCCCGGTTCAGCCGCCGAAGCGCGCGGCGGGAGGCTTCGGGAAACAGTATGATTTCCATGCATTGTAGAAAGAAAAAGCAGGCCGTCAACCCGCGGGGCGGATTTCCGAAGAAATACCGGTGACACCGCGCAAACTGCCTGCTTCTGTAAACAGAATATCACAGATGGAGGATACGGTCAAGATTCAGCACTCCAAGCGTACGCAGCATGAAACTGTTGCGGGATGTGGCATATACGATATCTTGGGCGGGCCGTCGAGGGCGCCGGCCCCTACGGGCAGACATACAGGCGGCCGGGTCAGCAAAAGCCTCCCTTGCCGAAAGCGAGGCCGGAGAGATTCAGAGGAAGTAATCCCCCAGTCGCCTGCGGCGACAGCCCCCTTTAGGCAAGGGAGCCTTGAAAGCGCGCGGCCGGATCGAAGGCCGCCTGCGCGAACAGCGCGCTCACCGCGTCCCGGTAGGCGGACAGGTCGCGGCTTTTGTTGAGGGCCTTACAGAGCTTCGCGCTGTCCGGGAAGAGCCAGATCATGTAGTACCAGATTTCCTTCATCCGCGCGAGGGCGTAGACCGGCGGCAGGCCGCCCTGCAGCGCCTCGTCCAGCAGCGCGTCGTGAAAGGCGCGCAGCTCCTCCCGGCGGAGCGGCTCTCCCCCGCTCAGCACCCGGAAGAGCGCTGGATTCGTCACCGCGCCGCGCCCGAGCATCACGCGGTCCAGTGCCGGGAAGTCCCGCCGCAGCGAGGCGAGGTCTCCCGCAGTGAACACGTTGCCGTTATAGCAGACCGGCCAGGGCGCGTCCTCCAGCGCCGCCGCGAAAGCCGCGCGGTCGGGCTTGCTCTGATACATGCCCTCGCGGTCGCGGGCGTGGACGATCAGCTCCGAGAGCGGATAGCGCCGGTAGACCGCGAGCAGGGTGGGAAAATCCGCCGTGCTGTGCAGGCCCAGGCGCGTTTTGACCGAGACGGCCACGGGCGTCCGGCGGAACACTTCTTTCAGAAATGCGTCGAGTTCCGCGGCATCGCCCAGCATGCCCGCCCCCTTGTGCTTGCTGACCACGGTGCCGGAGGGGCAGCCGGCGTTGAGGTTGACCTCCGTATAGCCGAGCTCCGCCAGCGTCTCCGCCGCGCCGAGAAAGGCCTCCGCGTTGTTGGCGAGGATCTGCGGCACCAGCGTCACGCCCTCGTTTGCCTCCGGCAGCAGGGCGTTCAGATGGCTGCGCTTGAAGCGGCCGCCGGCGTCCGGCGCAATGAAAGGCGCATAGTAGCGGTCGGCCTCCGGGAAAAAGCGCCGGTGGACCCGGCGGTACTCCGCGTTCGTCACGCCCTCCATCGGGGCAAAGCTCAAAAGCATGCACTCACCTCTCATCAGTTTCGATGAAAATACTATACCAAATCCCTACCCGCCTGCCAAGAAAAAATCGGCGCGGGACTTGGAATGTTCATAATTACAGGATATAATAAAGTATTCTTTGAAAAGTTAGGAGGTCAGGCCGTGAAGCATCCCGCGTTAACCCGCATGCTCGGCGTTTTTCTCGCCGTGGTCAGTGTCATCTCGCTCGTTGCGGGCGCCCTTGGGTTCGGCCGGGCCGCCGGAGACTACCGCGAGCAGCAGCGCGAGGATACGCTGCTGGACAGCCGCATCCAGAAGGCCGAGGCGCTGCGCCTGCAGATGGAGGAGGAGCAGGCGGCCTACGACGCGGCAACGGAGGTCTTTCCCGACAAAGAGTCAAAGCACAACAGCGCCCGCTCCGATTTCCGCATGAAGCTTGCCACCTATACCGCCACCCGCGCCGGGCTGGTGCTGGGCCGCAAACAGCTGGACGAGGCGGCCGCCGCCCTCGACGAGAGTATGGAGCTGTTCCGGCAGGGGCTGATCCTGTTCACGGAGGGCAAGAAGTCCTTTGACCAGATCTACGGCGTCTATCAGACGCTGCGCGGTACGCTCGACCAGGGCCTGGCGATCTATCAGCAGGCCGCCTCCCGCGTGCCCGAGGGCTCCGACGAGGAGGTCGTCTTCACGCCGGAGGAGATCCTGGCGCTGGCGGAGCTCGGCCACCGCGGCAACGCCCAGACGCGGCAGCTGCTGGAGGATCTGAAAGCCGAAACGCCCGCCGATCAGCGGCAGGCCGCCGAGCTTGTCCGCCGTGCGATGGAGGAATACGGCGAGGTCAGCCCGGATCTGGAGGATTTCAGCGTGGAGCAGCTGGCCTACGGGGTCACGCAGACGCTGTACGACCGGGCCGCCGAGGCCATGGAGTCCGGGATAGAGGGCGGCCTGTCCCCCGAGGAGGCGCGCGCCGCCGCCGACCGGCTGTGCGCGGAGAGCTTCGGGCTGAGCTTTGACGAGGTCGGACAGTGGCTCGGCGAAAACAAACCCGCCGACAGCGGCGGCGAGGGCGGTGGAAGCACGTCCATCTCGCCGGAAATGCTCAACATGCTGCTCGAGCAGATGCCCGGTGACCGCGACCTGGTCGATCTCGCCGTCGGCCTGCTGGACGACAGCGACCGGGATCTGAGCGAAAAAGAGGCGGCCTTCCGCGCCGATCCCCACGATATGAGCGCAGCCGAGCTGCTGATCGCCTCCTTCAAGGAGGGCCTGGACGCCGCCCAGCGTCTGCTGGGTCTGGTGGAGCCGACCATCCTCGACACCAAAAAGCAGATGGACGACGCCCAGCACCAGCTCGCCGTCGGCCGGGACGCGATCCTGGACGGGCAGCAGAAAGTGAAGGACGGCTACCGGCAGATCGACCGCACGGAGGAGGATCTGCTGCATCAGCTGGAACGCATGAAGCGGCGGCGTATCCGCCTGCAGGCGGAAAAGGACGAGCTCGACGGGCTGGAGGCCGTGATCGACCGCTATGAGGACGCGCTTGCCCAGTACCGCACGCTCCGCGCGCAGCTGCTGGCCGACGACGCCATCTACGACCGAAAGCAGGCCGGGGAGGATTTCCTGGACGCGTCGCGCGAAGAACTCAGCCTGCGCCTGCCGGCGCACCGGACGGAGTACCGGCTTCGCTGCGTGATCTGCGCGCTGATGATCGCCGCCGGCGCCTTTGGGCTGCTTTCCGCGCTCGGCGCCTTCGAAAAGCCGCGCATCAAACGGCTGTGGCTGCCGCTGCTGGCGGCGCTGCTGCCGACCGTCGCCGCCGAGGCGATCAGCCTCGCGCTCGGCCGCGGGCTCTTGTACTCGGTGCTGTTCGTCGGGATCTTCGCCTTGCTGACGCTGCCGCTCTGCATCGGCGGAACAGAAAAGAAAAACGGATGACTTCCTGTTTGGAAGCCATCCGTTTTTCGATTCTGACGATCAGAACAGCCCGGGAAAGCCCATGCCGCCCTGCAGCTTGTTCATGGCCTTGCCGGTCTCGTCGTCGGCCGCCTTCAGCGCGCCGTTGACCGCCGCAAGGATCAGATCCTGCAGCATCTCCACATCCTCGGGATCGACGACCTCGGGGTCGATGGTGATGCTCTCAAAGCTGCGCGTGCCGGACACCACGGCCTTCACCGCGCCGCCGCCCGCCGTAAACTCGAACTTGCTCGACTCCAGCTCCTGCTGCATCTTCATGAAATCCTGCTGCATTTTCTGGGCCTGGCGCATCATGTTCATCTGATTGCCGGGCATGCCGCCGCGAAATCCGCCTTTTGCCATTTGTCTTTCCTCCCAAAGTGATTAGAATGATTATATGATATTGAAAAGCCAAAAATCTTTTCGGCGCCGCTTGCGGCGCAGCAAAACAGCTATGCTGTTTTGCCATATATTCATTGTAATGAACATCGACCGAATGATTCATGGAATCATTCGGTGCCAAACTTGTCGTTTGGCAGCGAGATCAATCGAAACCTCGATTGATCTCGCCATTCGATGACCATTATTCGATAAAATGTACTTCTTTGAAATCCCGCAGCTCGTCCAGACTGCGCCCGCTCTGCTGCCGCGGCTTGCGGTCAGCCAGCTGTACCCGGGTCACGCGGCCGCGGAGCGCTGTGGCCGTCTCGCCCAGCAGCTGCAGCAGCTCCGGCCGGTTGAAGCGCATATAGGCGTAGCCCGGCGCTGCCTCGACCTGCAGCGTATCGCCGCTGAGCGTGCCGAAGACCAGGTCGGGATTCTGGAGGATGGTGCGCATCTCCATCGTCATCCGCGGGGCCAGGCGCTTCTGGATCGCCTTCCAGAGATCGGCCGGTTCTTCCGCAGGCTGCGGCTCCGGCTCCGCCGCCGCTTCGGGCGCGCGGGCGGGAACGGGCTGCGGCTCCTCGCGGGCGGGCTCCGGCCGGGTCACGACCGGCTCGGGCACACGCAGGGGCTCCGGCGGCGGCGCGGCGGGAACAGACGCCGGCGCGGCGCTGTCCGCAGCGGCCAGAGCGGCGCTCCCGCCGTTTCTGACCGCCTCTTCCAGCCGCGAGATGCGGGCGCGCAGATCCGCCGTGCTGTCTCCCAGGCTGTTGTCGCAGAGGGAGACGAGGCAGAGCTCGGCGTTCATGCGGGGATTGTTCACCGTGCGCATCGCGCCCTGCGTACTCTGCAGCTTTTCCAGCGCGCACAGGAGCTCCTCCCGGGTCATCCGGGCGGCGAAGGCGCGCAGTGATTCCAGATCGAGGCCCGAGGACAGCAGATTGAGGCTGCCCTTCGGCGCAACATGCAGCATCAGCACGTCGCGCAGCAGCTGCGCCAGTTCAGACAGCAGCGTGCCGGGGTCCTTGCCGTCCATCCACAGCTCCGAGAAGAGCTGCAGCGCGGCGGCGGAATCGTGTTTGAGAATCAGATCCAGCAGCTCCGCCAGTCTCCGCTTGCCGGCCAGACCCATCGCGGCGTAGACCGTTTCAACGTCGATCGTCTCGCTTGACGAGCACTGGTCCAGCAGGCTCAGCGCGTCGCGCACGCCGCCCTCGGCCAGGCGGGCGATCAGCTCCGCGGCCTCATGGCTGAGCGTAAAATGCTCCTTTGAGGCGATATATTCGAGGTATTCCGCGATTTCCGGCACGTCGATGCGTTTGAAGCTGTGGCGCTGGCAGCGCGAGAGGATGGTGGCGGGCACCTTGTTGAGCTCGGTGGTCGCGAGGATGAACATCAGATGCGCGGGCGGCTCCTCCAGGATCTTCAGCAGCGCGTTGAAGGCGGCGGCGGAGAGCATGTGCACCTCGTCGATGATGTACACGCGCTTTTTGACGGCGGCAGGCGAATAGATCGCCTCCTCGCGCAGCGCGCGGACATTGTCCACGCCGTTGTTGGAGGCCGCGTCCAGCTCCACCACGTCCATTACGCTGCCCTCAAGGATGCCGCGGCAGGCCGGACATTCGCCGCAGGGATTGCCGTTTACCGGGTGCTCGCAGTTGACCGCACGGGCCAGGATGCGCGCGCAGGTGGTCTTGCCGGTGCCGCGCGTGCCAATGAAGAGGTAGGCATGGGACAGGCGCCCGGTTTTGACCTGGTTTTTCAGCGTTTCGGTAATATGCTGCTGGCCGACGACCTCGTCGAAGGTCTGCGGCCGCCATTTGCGGTACAATGCCTGGTACAAGGCGCTCACCTGCCCGTAAAAGTTGATGGCTCTTGACAAGACTGCACACCCACCGTTGAAACATGCCCTACATCCGTACCGCCGGCAGCCGGCTCAGATCCGGCACCCTCACGGCACACGGGAGGTCCCGCTTAATGCTGCTCGGTTCCCCGCCTGACATGGTTCACGGATTCCCGTTGCGCAAGACCGGATCATCAACGCTGCTTACCGGGGTCAGTCGACACAGAACAGTTCCTATGGTGGGAATTCGTCCCTGCTGTAGCGGATTGCAGGTCACAGGGCACCGCTGGCTCCCCGACTAGTGCAGCCTTGTCAAAAGCCACGGTGCTATCTTACTACAAAGTTTCTGGAAGTGCAATCTTTTTCTTTACAAATGAAAAATTTGTGATATAATACAGAGGCTTGAGATTTTTGGGGGCGTAGCTCAGCTGGGAGAGCGTACGGTTCGCATCCGTAAGGTCAAGGGTTCGAATCCCTCCGTCTCCACCAAAACAAAAGACAGGTCTTGTACCTGTCTTTTTGTTTTGCGTATGATTTGGGATTTGAACGGGAGCGGTGTTGGAAAACGTGCCGGTGGCACGTTTTCCCCGCGACCTGGCCTTCGCTGCAGCGAAGGTCGAATCCCTCCGTCTCCACCAAGAAAGAACGGTAATTCTGACAGAATTGCCGTTCTTTTCTTTTGTGCTATGAAACAAGCTTGCTTATCTGTCTGCGCTTCTGAAAGATGATCGATGAGCAGTCACGGTTTCACTTTTTGCCTGAAAGAAACAGACCTGATAATGTAATTACAACGTATTGACAGATTGGCCTTGACGGACTATAATATCGCCAAGGAGTTGATGAACATGGATCCGAACTTGAATGTCGTAACTGCCCCCAAGACCGCCACCTTTCAAATGCGGATCAATCCCGAAGTGAAGCGCCGCGTGGAAGCGGTCTACGCAAGCCAGGGCCTATCCTTTACCGATGCTGTTAATATCTTCATCCAGCAATCCCTCAATGACAACGGATTGCCGTTTCTGGCCTCCCCCGAAAATGCTGAATTCATGAGAGCAAAAGCGATGCGCCGCCTGTTGGATGAGGCACAAAAGGGCTGGGATTCTGCAGAAAAGGAAGGCTGGCTGACGCTCGACGAGGTATCGTCACAGCTCGGGTCAGAGAATGAATAAGGTCTTCATATCCCCGGAGGCCGCGAGAGACTTATCGCAGATCAAGCAGTATATTTCCACGGAACTGAAAAACCGGAGCGCCGCAAACAGAATTGTCGGCAGCATCCTGAAAGATCTGCGTGAGCTGGGGCGATATCCGGAGCAAGGGCCGTCCATCGAAGCCCTCACCGGATTTCAGACAGGACTGCGGATGCTCTTATGCGGGAAACATATTGCCCTGTACAAAATTGAAAATGAAGCAGTATTCGTTGCCAGAATCATAGATGCCCGTCAGGATTATCTGCGGGTATTGTTCGGTGATGATGATTTGGGCTAAAAAAAGACAGTCCAACTATCGATGGAAAACCGCGCAAAGCAACAGTTCGATATATACGCACGAGAAATGCTTCCTACGCCAAATCATTATTTCATGAATAAAAAGGAGAACAAAGATGAAAAAAACGCTTTGCCTGCTGCTGGCTTTTGCCATGCTGCTGGCGCTGGCCGCCTGCGGCGGCGCGGCTCCCGCTCCCACGGCCGAGCAGGAACCGGAAGTGAAGGAATGGACGCGCACGGGCTATTTTACGGATGAAAACGGCAACACGCTCTCCGTCGTCTGGATGGAAGACGTAGAAGTGCCCGGCTGGTATGTCGGCGTTACGATCGGCGATGACCCGGTCGAGGATTCCCGCGGCGGCATGCTCCCGCAGGAGGGCAACAGCCTGCACGGCGATCTGAACGCCTGGGATGAGAACGCCGAGCCTCTGATCGTCACCGTCACGGAAGAGGGCGAGGACGGCCTGCAGCTTGTCATTGAGGGCGGCGAGACCTACCACTTCAAGGAGATGGATCTGCCCAAAGCCACGATCTTCGTGACAGTCAACGTCGAAGGCGACGGCGCCATCGAATACACCGAGGGCGAAGAAACGCCGGAGATCGATCCGGAATATCCCTTCCAGTCCGCCGTGATCAATCTGGCTGAGCCTGCGACCCACACCATTCTCGCCTGGCCGCGCGCGGGCAGCCGCTTTGTCAAGTGGACGAAGAACGGCGAGGACTTCTCCACGGAGCCGCAGATCACCGTGCTGCTGGATGAAAGCGCGGACTTCATCGCCGTGTTCGAAGAGGATCTCGACTGGGTCAACCCGCTCGACGCCTGCGTCGGCGAGTATCAGTGCGACAGGGCCCGCGCCCATGTGGACACCATCGGCAACGAGGATCTCCTGATCACCGTCGAATGGGGCAGCAGCGCCTGGGAGATGGCCCGCTGGTTCATCTACGGCCGTCCCGATCCCGAAACGATGAGCTTCCAGTACACCGGCGGCTCGAAGTCGATCATCACCACCAGCGAGGACGGCAGCGAGGAGACCGAGGAGCCCGTGTATGAGGAGGGCACCGGCAGCATCGTCTTCAATGAGGACGGCAGCTTCACCTGGCACGAGGACCAGTCCGAGTCCGGCAGCGACATGGTGTTCGAGCGCCTGCCCGCCGAAGAGCGCGAAGGCTTTGACGGCCTCTGGGCCGAGGAGATCGCCGGCCGCTGCACGGCTGAATTCAGCTATGCCGGCGAGGGAAGCGTGCATGTGGTGATCGCCTGGCCGGACTCCGCCGCTGTGCACAGCTGCTGGGAGATGACTGCCAACGTCTACCGCGATGACATCATGATCTACAACGACGGCCACTCCTGGGTCGAGACCTATGCCGAGGACGGCAGCTACACGGTCTCCGACGAGGCTTTTGACCAGTCCGGCAGCTTCTATATGGAAGACGGCAAGCTCCACTGGGTCAACGATGTGACCGGCGAGGAGCTCGTGTTCATCCCTGTCTGAGCTTATAACAGCAAAAAAGATCCATCCTCCGGGATGGATCTTTTTTGTTCAAACACATTCAGAGCCAGCGGACCGCGCCGGTCTCCACGTCGTACACCGCGCCGAGGATCTCCAGACCGTCGGATGCGATCTCCGGATGCGCGCCGAATTCTCGCCGCAGCTCGTCGACGCCGTGCCGCACGTTCAGCTCACAGGCGCGCAGCGCGTCCCGCTCCTCCCCCACGGCCAGCAGGATCTCGTCGGTGATAGTTTTGATGAAGCCGTCGCCGCCGCCGGACAGGGCCGCGGACACGGCGCCGCAGCGCGTGTGCCCCAGCAGCACGATCGTCCGGCAGTCCAGATGCCCGGCGGCATATTCGATGCTGCCCAGCTGATGCCGGTCGAGCACATTGCCGGCCACGCGGACGACGAACAGCTCGCCCAGGCCGGCGCCGAAGATCTGCTCCGGGATCACGCGGGAATCCGAGCAAGCGATGACGATGGCATAGGGCCGCTGGCCTTTTTGCGCGGTCTCGCGGCGCTTGTCCGCCGCCTCGGCGCCCGCCTCCTGCCAGCGCAGATTGCCGCGCAGCAGCCGCTCGCGGATGTCCAGTTCCTTCATGTTTGCATCCCTCCCCCTTCATTTTACCGGCGCTGCTGCCCCCTGTCAACGCGCTTTTTGCCAAAGCCGCCGCCTTGCGGTTTCCATCCCGGCATGCTATAATGATTATAGGATGGCGAAAAGCCAAAAAGCTTTTCGCAGCGCCGCTTTGCGGCGCAGCAAGACAGCGTAGCTGCCTTGCCATATACTCATTGCAATGAGCATCGGGCGAATGATTCATAGAATCATTCGCTGCCAAAAATCAATCGAATCATCGATTGATTATGCCATCCGATGATCATTATACTTTGGGCAGAATCAAACGCCCTTTGGCAGAAAGGACGATCCGCATGGGTCTCACCAAGCTCGCTCTTCGTTTCGCCGCGCCCGCTCCCCGTCCCGGGGACTTCCGGCGCTGCCTGTTCATCGGCCCTCACCCGGACGATATCGAGATCGGCGCCGGCGCCACTGCCGCGCGCTTTGCCGCCGAAGGCAAACAGGTCAGTTTTCTGATCTGTCTGGACGGGCGCTTCGGCCTGGAAAACGCGCACGCCGGCACCACGCCGCAGGAGCTGGCGGAGATCCGGCGCAGAGAGAGCATCCGAGGCGCCGCGGCCCTCGGCGTGAGCGAGGTCCGCTTCCTCGGCCTGTCGGACGGCGGACTCTACGACAAGGAGGAACTGCTGCGCGGCATGGCGCGTGTGATCGGCGAAGTGAAGCCGGAGATCATCTTCGCGCCCGACCCCTTCGTCGCCAGCGAGTGCCACGCCGACCACCTGAACGTGGGCGGGGCCGCCCGGCAGCTGGCCTTCTTCGCGCCCTTCGCGGAGATCATGGCCACTTACGGTGCGCAGAGCGCCCCGGTGGAGGCGATCGCCTACTACATGACCGCGCATCCGAACCGCTACGTCGGGACAAGGGACACGTTTGACCGCCAGCTGACGGCCATCCGCTGCCACGAGAGTCAGTTTCCGGCGGGCTCCGGGGCGCTCGGCTCGCTGGAGCTGTATCTGAAGCTCCGCGCCGCGGATTTCGGCCTGCGCAGCTTCTGTGGGCGGGCCGAGGGCTTCCGCGTGCTTGGCAAGACGCAGATGCACTGCCTCCCCGAGGCGGGTCTTTGACAGATAAAGCAAAAGCAGCCGTTCCGAAGAACGGCTGCTTTTTTATGTTTGGGCTTATTGTGCTTATCTCTCGCGCATCTTGCGGATCTCGATCTTCTTCCGGCGCTCGGCCTCGAACTGAGGCAGCACCTTCGGGCGGTCGAAGTACTCGATGCTCTCGACGTTGGTGCGCTTGCGCAGGTGGATGGCGTCGAACTTGCAGCGGGTGGTGCACACGCCGCAGCCGAGGCACTTATTCGGATCGACGAAGGAAGCGCCGCAGCCCAGGCAGCGGGCGGTCTCCTTCTTGACCTGCTCCTCGGTGAAGGTCCTGCGGTCGTCCTTGAAGCTGCAGGCCTTGGCGGCGTCCTTGCCGGGGACCTGGCGCCCGGAGGCGTCGTAGTCGCGCTTGACGGTATCGAAGTCCACGTTCTCCTTGTCGAAGGCGCGGTAAGTCAGGCGGTCGCGGCCCAGCGTGAGGCTCTGGCCGGGATGGACGTAGCGGTGGATGGAGATGGCGGCCTGCTTGCCCTGCGCGATCGCGTCGATGGCAAACTTCGGGCCGGTGTGGGCGTCGCCGCCGACGAAGATATCGGGCTGGGCGGTCTGGTAGGTGACCTCGTCCGCGATCACGCGGCCCTTCTCGTCGGTCTTGAGCTCGCCGAGATCCAGGCCCTCGAGGTCGATGCGCTGGCCGATGGCGGCGAGGATCGCGTCGCACTCGATGGTGCCTGCCTCGCAGACCAGAGCGGCGACCTTGCCGTCCTTGCCCTCGATGGAGACGGGCTTGTGCTCGAAGAGGAACTTCACGCCCTCTTCCTTCGCTTCGGCGACCTCGGCGGGATCGGCGGGCATGTCGCTCTCCTTGCGGCGGTAGGCCACCGTCACCTCGGCGCCGAGACGCACGGCCGTGCGGGCGACGTCCATAGCGACGTTGCCGCCGCCGACCACGACGACCTTCTTGCCGATGGCGGGACGGGCGCCGGCGTTGACCTCACGCAGGAAGTCCACGCCGCCCCAGACGCCCTCGAGTTCCTCGCCCGGGATGCCGAGGGAGGCGGACTTCTGCGCGCCGACGGCGAGGTAAATGGCGTCGAAGCCCTGCTCGCGCAGCTGCTGGATGGTCAGATCCTTGCCGATCTCCACGCCGCAGCGGAAGATGACGCCCAGCTCCTTGAGCACGTCGATCTCCGCGTCGAGCACGGTGCGCTCGAGACGGAAGCTCGGGATGCCGTAGCGCAGCATGCCGCCGGGCTGCTCGTTCTTGTCGAACACGGTGACGCGGTAGTTGTCGGCCGCGAGGAAGTAGGCGCAGCTCAGGCCCGCGGGGCCGGCGCCGATGATCGCGATCTTCTTGTCGCTGAAGTCATAGAGCTTCTTCGGCACGAAGCGGGTATCGCGGCTGATTTCCTGATCGGCGATGAACTTCTTGACCTCGTCGATGGCGACGGCGCGGTCAATGTTGCCGCGGGTGCACTCGCTCTCGCACTTGCGGTTGCAGATGCGGCCGCAGACGGCGGGCAGCGGGTTTTCCTTCTTGATGAGCTCCAGGGCCTCGAGGTAGCGGCCCTGCGCGGCGAGCTTCAGGTAGCCCTGGACGGCGATGTGCGCGGGGCAGGCCGTCTTGCAGGGCGCGGTGCCTTCGGGGGCGATGTATTCGCGGTTCGAGCGATGCTCGGGGTTCCAGTGCTCCGGCGTCCACTCGATGTCGTCGGGCAGCTCATGCGGCTCGTGCGTGATCGGGGTCTTGGCGCAGAGCTTCTGGCCCATCTGGATGGCGTTGTTGGCGCAGTGGTCGGTGCACTGGCCGCAGGCCACGCACTTTTCCTGGTCGATCTCGGCCACATAGTTGCTCGCGGAGGTGGCGGGGGTGTTGTAGTACTGGCTCACGCCCAGCGCCAGGCAGCTCTCCGTCATGCAGTTGCAGATGGCGAAGGTCTCGCCCTGGTGCAGGGTGGTGATCTGGTGGACGCAGCCGCGCTCTTCGCACTTTTTCAGCAGCTCCTTGGCCTCGGCCACGGAGACGGGCTTGCCCTTGCCGGTGCGGTTGAACATATCGCCGACGTGGCCCATGAAGATGCACAGGCCCTCGTCCAGGTCGCCGCTGCCCTCGCCCATCATGCGGCGCACACGGCGGCACTGGCAGGGCGTGATGCTCAGATGGCCCTCGTTCTCTTCCAGATACTTGCTGCAGCGCTCGTTGTCGATCTGCTCCGTGCCGGCGGGGATGGCGCTCTCGACAGGGATGACGCGCATGATGCCGGCGCCCATCGGGGTATTCGGCGCGTGCTCGATCTGGCTGGTGGTGGCGTGCTGGTGGAAGGCATATGCGATTTCGGGGTGCGCAATACAGAATTTCTCGTTGATGAGCAGGAACTCGAAAATACCGGGGGTGTAGGGCGGCAGCAGATAGATCTCCAGGCCGACCTTCGGCACCACGACCTGCACGACAAGGCCGATATCCGTCAGCTCATGCAGGACCTCTCTCGTCCGCTTGACCGGCATCTTTGCCTTGTGCGCAATGATGGGCACGAAGCCCGGCTTCATGCTGGTCAGCGCCAGCATCACGGTGATCTGCTCGTCGGTGATCCACTGCTCGAACACCTTGTATTCGGCGCAGTCGGGCGTGATTTTATAATGCCCGTCGTTGATCTTCTCGCAGAGCTTGATCAGATTCTCTCTCACTTGCATAAACTTCCTCCTTGTTTATGAACCGATTTGGTCTTCTACAGTTTATCTGTTTCGCCTGCAAATGTCAATGCGATTCGACCGTTGCAGGGCTGAAACTTTTGTGCTAAGATGCCGGGTAGAAGGAAGGGATCGTGCATGGAACAAATCGAACGCATCCGCCGGATGGAGGACGTGCTGCAGCGGGCCAAAGCCGCCTGCCGCGCG
This sequence comes from Oscillospiraceae bacterium, assembly GCA_902778115.1. Classification (GTDB taxonomy): domain Bacteria; phylum Bacillota; class Clostridia; order Oscillospirales; family Oscillospiraceae; genus Limivicinus. The sequence goes on from CACYWG010000018.1 coordinate 81,460, forward strand.
CTGGACGAGGCGCTGGACGGCTATGAGGCTCTGCGCAGCGAGGTCGACGCGCTGGGCAAATACTACGGCAGCGAGCTCTGGTTTTACGACTTCGACTGCGACCGCGCCGGTCTCCTGCCCGGGGATCTTCCGCGCGGCGTCCTGTCCGAGGACGAGGCTTACGATCTTTTGAGCCGCTGGCGGGAGCTGCAGGCGCGCGCGAGCGCGCTGTTCGGCGCGGACAAAACGCCCGAAGGAGACTGATTTTTGGTATTTATTTCAAGTTTCGCCGAAACGCAACAAGCACTTGCAGAGCTCTTTATATTTATGGTATACTAATTGGGTTAGAAAAGCAGTGTCGGCCGCGCGATGCGCTCCCGCCGGGCTGCAGAAAGAACGAGGTAGAAACATGAAGAAAAAACTTCTCGCAGTTTTTCTGGCCGCAGCCATGCTGCTGACGACCGGCTGCGGGATTTTGCCCTCCATTTTTGGCGGCGATACGGACGAAACGCCGATCCAGCAGCCCGCATCACAGCCGGTCCAGCAGGCAACCCAGGAACCGGTTCAGCAGCCGACCCCGCAGCCGGCCCAGCGCCCCTCATCCATCGATCTCAGCGGCGACGCCGTGATCCTCTTCACCGGCGACGTACACTGCGCCGTCAACCGCGGCTTCGGCTTCGCCGGACTGCAGCAGCTGCGCGATTACCTGGTCAACAAGGGCGACGATGTGATCCTCGTCGATACCGGCGACGCCATTCAGGGCGAACCTCTCGGCACGATGAGCAAGGGTGAGGCCATTGTCAGCCTGATGAACGAGGTCGGCTATGAGATCGCCGTGCCCGGCAGCCACGAGTTTGACTACGGCGTGGACCGCTTCTTTGAGCTGTCCGACATGGCCAGCTTCGACTATGTCAGCTGCAACTTCAACAAAGACGGTCAGCTGCTCCTGGCGCCCTATGTCACGCGCCAGCTCGGCGGCCACCTGGTCGCCTTCATCGGCGTGACCACGCCCCGGACGCTGACCGCCATCGCCCCGCGCCAGTTCATGAATGAGGACGGCAAGTTCGTCTACAGCTTCTATCAGGACGACTCCGGCCGGTATCTCTACAGTGCCGTGCAGAAAGCAGTTGACAACGCCCGTGTCGAAGGCGCCGAGTATGTCGTCGTCCTCGGTCACCTGGGCGGTGGGGATCAAAACCACCCCTGGACCTATTCCGACATCATCTCCAATACCAACGGCATTGACGTGCTGCTTGACAGCCAGAGCCACGACACGGAACAGGCCGTCGTGCAGAACAAGGACGGCAAGGACGTGCTCCGCATCGCCGGCGGCTCCAAGCTCGACAACATCGGCTATTGCCGCATCGCCGCGGACGGCAGCCTCTCCGTCGGCGTCTACACCTGGCCCAACGAGATCTCCGCTCCCGAAATGATGGGACTCAACAACCAGATGACCGCCGCCGTGGCTGCCGCCGAAGACGATCTGGCAACGGCTCTTGATCAGATCTTTGCCAGCAACCGCGTGGAACTGACCGTCAGCGATCCCCTGACCACTGATATCGCCGGCAACCCGATCCGCATGATCGACAGCGCGGAGACCAACCTCGGCGACCTTTGCGCCGACGCCTTCCGCGTCCAGTCCGGCGCCGAAATCGCCCTCATCAACAGCGGCGACATCTGCACAAGTATCCCCGCCGGCGACATTTCCTACGGCGATATCCTGCGCGTCTTCCCTGACGGCAACTCCCTGTGCGTGATCGAAGTCAGCGGCGTCCAGATCGTCGACGCGCTGGAATGGGCCGCCCGCAAGGCGCCGGAGAAGCTTGAAAGCTTCCTGCAGGTCTCCGGTCTGAGCTTCGAGATTCACACCTATCTGCAGGAGACCACCATGACCGACGATAACGGCGACTACAGGGGCTGCTACGGGCTGCACCGCGTGCAGAACATCCAGGTCAACGGCCAACCCATCCAGTACTACGGCGTCTATACGCTGGCCGGCAACGACCGCCTGCTGATCGACGGCGAGGACGGCTTCGGCATGTTCCGCAGCTGCAAGGTCCTGCAGGACCGCGTCAAGCTCGATAACCTGGTGCTGATCGACTATATCGCCGAGAACCTCGGCGGTGTCATCAGCGACGATTACGAAAATCCCTTCGGCCAGGGCCGCATCGTGATCAAGGAAAATCCCTGATCTTTTCTGCCAAACATCATCCAGGATCCCGTGCCCTGTCGGCACGGGATCTTTTCTTCCCCAGATCTTGTTTGCTTTTTTGCGCTAAAGCGCCATATCTTGTGAAAAATCTGTCTTTTGTGCAGTTTATCTATCTATTTGCTGAAAAGATTGAGAAATTCATGTATTTTTAACAATTTTCTCTTGACACCGATCAAAAAGTATGGTATACATAATACAGGAGATGGGCGGCACCCATCGGTGAGATCGGCACCTAAACCCGGAAAGCAAGCAACGGTTACTTGTGGGCCCACCGTCGGCATCGTAGACGGTACGTTGAACGGGCAACGCGCCAATCAGTCAAGGCTGGCATTAAAACCGGTTATTGAAAGCAGTCTGTATTCCCCTTCCGGGAAGACAGGCTGTTTTCTTGTTTCGAATCAACAAAAAAATCCACCGGCAGGGCCGGTGGATTTTTTTGTTATTTTGGCTAAGCTTACAGCTGCGGGCCGGCGGCGACCAGGGCCTTGCCGGCTTCGTTGGATTCGTACTTGACGAAGTTCTTGATGAAGCGGCCGGCCAGATCCTTCGCCTTCTCCTCCCAGACGGAGGGATCGGCATAGGTGTCGCGCGGGTCGAGGATGCCGCTGTCCACGCCGGGCAGGGCGGTGGGCACTTCAAAGTTGAAGTACGGGATCTTCTTGGTAGGCGCGTTGAGGATATCGCCGTTGAGGATCGCGTCGATGATGCCGCGGGTATCCTTGATGGAGATGCGCTTGCCGGTGCCGTTCCAGCCGGTGTTGACGAGGTAGGCCTTCGCGCCGCTCTTTTCCATCTTGCGCACAAGCTCCTCGGCGTACTTGGTGGGATGCAGTTCGAGGAAGGCCTGGCCGAAGCAGGCGGAGAAGGTCGGGGTGGGCTCGGTGATGCCGCGCTCGGTGCCGGCCAGCTTCGCGGTGAAGCCGGACAGGAAGTAGTACTTGGTCTGCTCCGGGGTCAGGACGGACACGGGAGGCAGCACGCCGAAGGCGTCGGCGGAGAGGAAGATGACGTTGCGGGCGTCCGGGCCGGAGGAAACAGGACGGACGTTCTTGACGATCTTCTTGATGTGCTCGATCGGGTAGGAGACGCGGGTGTTCTCGGTAACGCTCTTGTCGGCAAAGTCGATCTTGCCATTGGCGTCGACGGTCACGTTCTCCAGCAGCGCGTCGCGCTTGATGGCGTTGTAGATGTCGGGCTCGGAGTCCTTGTCGAGGTTGATGACCTTGGCATAGCAGCCGCCCTCGAAGTTGAACACGCCGTTATCGTCCCAGCCGTGCTCGTCGTCGCCGATCAGCAGGCGCTTCGGGTCGGTGGACAGGGTGGTCTTGCCGGTGCCGGACAGGCCGAAGAAGATGGCGGTG
>CACYWG010000019.1 GCA_902778115.1 Oscillospiraceae bacterium
TCAAAAGAATTTTTATAGTCTTTTCAGACTTTTAAAAGCCCTTTTCTTGGTGCTTATTTGCATAAGCTTTTCTTACATTGTTCAATTTTCAAGGTACATTCTAAGCGCCGGCCCTTTCGGGCGACAGCTTGATTAGTATACCTCAGCGAAACACGTTTGTCAAGAAATTTTTTCTTTCTTTTTCAGATCGATGCAAGCTCCTGCGTATTTCGGAGGACGCACTTTTGAGGTGCTTTGTTAATATAGCATCTGATTTGCCTCTTGTCAACATTTTTTTGTCGCTTTTTTGAAGATTTTTTTCGTCTCCAAAATCTTGTGGTTTTTGTTGAAAAGAGGCCACAAAATAGCGCTTGGGGCCTGCCTTTTTTCAGCCGCCGATATAGGGCAGCTTCTTCTCCTCGCCGTTGATGACGTTCTTGATGCCGATGATCGACATCAAAATCTGGAAAAAGCCGACCGCCCAGCCGATGCCGAAGAAGCCGCCGACCGCTTCCAGAACGGCGCTCCAGAGAAACAGGCGCAGTCCCTGGCGGGCGTGGAAGTTTGTGAAGCGATTTTTTCCGAGGATCAGCGGAATAAAGCAGAGCGGCCCCAGATAGGACAGCAGCGGAAGGATCTTCCCGCCGGCGGTGGAGAAGGTCTCCTCGGCCTTGTTGAACGCATCGGAATTGACAAACTCGCGCACCTTGTCCCCGGCCCGGCCGAAATCGAAATCAGACTCCCGGTCGGCGTCGTCGAAATCCCGCGTCACGCCGTTGACCTTGACCTCCTTGCTGCCGTCGGCGTTGACGACAACGTGCACACGGTCTCCGATCCGGACGTTTTTCTTCCCGTCCGAGTCGACAAAGACATGCACACCGCCGAAGTCCTGCTCCTGCTGACGGCGCTCGCGTTCCTGACGGCTGCGCTCCTCCTGCTCCTGCTGGCGGCGGCGGAATTCCTCTTCCTCGCGGCGGCGGCGCTGCTCGTTCTCGGCCCAGACCTTGTCATAGGCCTGGCGCTGGGCGCGGCGCTTCTCCGCCTCCTCGCGGGCAAACTTCTCCTGCTCGGCCTGATGGGCCTGCGCCGCTGCCGCCTGCTGCGCCTGTGCCGTTTCTTTTTCCTTGTCGTATCCGCAGCCGGGGCAGGCCGTCCATCCGTCCGGGATGTAGGCGCCGCAGCGATCACAGTATGCCATGGAATCCCCTCCGATCATCGCGTGCAGAGTTGGTGCGTGTTTTATTATTATATGATACCGCGCCGCCCTTTGCAAGAGCGGCGCGGGAAAAATCACGAACAAAAGCGATGATTGCCGATCGTCACGATCAGCGGCCGCGACCAGATCCAGCGACTGGTGGCGGTGGCAGGATTAAAATAGTAGATCGCGCCGCCGCTGGGATCCCAGCCGCCCAGCGCGTCCTGCGCGGCGCGGTAGGCGCTCTCGGCGATGGGCTCGTTGAACTGCCCGTCGCTGACGCAGGTGAAGGCGTCGGTCTGGTAGATGACGCCGGAGACCGTCGAAGGAAACGAGGGATGGCGCACGCGGTTGAGCACCACCGCGCCGACGGCCACCTGCCCCACATAGGGTTCGCCGCGCGCCTCGGCGGAGATCAGCCGCGCGAGCAGCCAGACGTCGCCGCTGCTGTCCTGGGGCGTGCCGCCCTCCCCTGTCGGCAGGCCGAGCGCGGCGAGGGTCTGCGGCCCGGCCTGCCCGTCGGCACTCAGGCCGTTTTGCCGCTGGAACCAGCGCACCGCGGCCTCCGTACGGCTGCCGTAAACGCCGTCGATCCCGCCGTCGTAATAGCCCCAGTTTTTCAGCCTTGTCTGGATCTCGGTGACGCGCTGGCCGGAGGAGCCGCGCTTATACAGGTCTGCATAGGCCGTCTGCGCCAGGGCGATCAGCAGGGCGTTGAGCGCCGCGATCACGGCGACAGCCAGCGCCCGGCGTTTCATGTTGTTGCTCATAACAATTCCCCCACAAACGTTTTTGTTAGTTTGTGGGGGAATGTTGAAAAATATGCGTTTCAGTCGCGCGCCTTGGTGCGGATCTCCTCGGTGACGCGGGCGATGAAATCGTCCAGGCTCATCGCGCCGAGATCCTCGCCCGCGCGGGTGCGGACGGAGATGTTGCCGGCCTCGGCCTCTTTCGCGCCGAGCACGAGCATGTAGGGCACACGGTCCTCCTGCTGCGCCAGACGGATCTTGTAGCCGATCTTCTCATTGGATGCGTCGAGCGCGACGCGGATGCCGGCGTCGCTGAGCTTTTCGGTCACAGCGTCGGCGTAGTCGAGCGTCTTTTCGCTGACGGGCAGCACCTTGACCTGCAGCGGAGCCAGCCACACCGGGAAACGGCCCTTGGTCTCCTCGATCATATAGGCCATAAAGCGGTCGATCGAGCCGAGGATGGCGCGGTGGAGGACCACCGGGCACTTCTCCGTGCCGTCGCGGTCGATGTAGGTGAGGTTGAACTTCGCGGGCAGGCAGAAGTCGAGCTGGCAGGTGGAGAGCGTGTACTCCGCGCCGACGGCGGGCTTGACGTTCACGTCGAGCTTCGGGCCGTAGAAGGCGGCCTCGCCGATCTCCTCGGTGAACTCGATGCCCAGCTCCTTGAGCACCTCGCGCAGGGCGGACTCGGCGTTGTTCCACATCTCGTCGTCGTCGTGGTACTTCTTCTTGTCGGCCGGATCGCGCAGCGAGAGCACGCAGCGGTAATCGGTGATGCCGAAGTCCTTGTAGGCCTCGAAGATCAGGTCGCAGACCTTGCTGACCTCGTCCTTGATCTGCTCGGGCGTCACGAACAGGTGCGCGTCGTTCTGGCAGAAGTGGCGGCCGCGCTCGATGCCCTTGAGCGTGCCGGAGGCCTCGTAGCGGAAGTCGTGGGCGATCTCGCCGATGCGCAGCGGCAGGTTGCGGTAAGAGCGCGGGCGGCTGGCGTAGATGCGCATGTGGTGCGGGCAGTTCATCGGGCGCAGCACATAGGCCTCGCCGTCCACCTCCATGGCGGGGAACATGTTGTCCTTGTAGTGATCCCAGTGGCCGGAGGTCTTGTAGAGGTCGACCGTGCCGATGCAGGGGGTCATCACGTGCTGGTAGCCGAGGCGCAGCTCCTTCTGGACAATATAGGCCTCCAGCTCCTTCCAGATCGTGTAGCCGTTGGGCAGGAACATCGGCAGGCCGCGGCCGACGAGGTCGTCGGTCATGAACAGCTGCATTTCGCGGCCGATCTTGCGGTGATCGCGCTCGCGGGCTTCCGCCTGCTGCTTCTCCCACTCGGCCAGCTCCTCCGCCGAGCGGAAGGCCACGCCGTTGATGCGGGTGAGCATCTGGTTTTCGCTGTTGTTCTTCCAGTAGGCGCCGGACTGCTGGGTGACCTTGAAGGCCTTGAGGGCCTTGGTGTAGGTCAGGTGGGGTCCGAGGCACATATCGATGTAGTCGCCCTGCTGATAGAAGCTGAACTCGGTCTCGTTGGCCAGATCGTCCATGTGCTCGAGCTTGAACTTCTCGCCGCGCTCCGCCATCAGCTTCTTGGAATCCTCGCGGTTGAGAACGAAGGACTTGATCGGCAGGTTCTGCTTGACGATCTTCTTCATTTCCTTCTCGATATTCTCGAGATCCTCGGGACCGAGCTTTCTGTCGCCCAGGTCGACGTCGTAGTAAAAGCCGTTCTGCGTGGCCGGGCCGTAGGCGAAATCGGCCTCCGGGAACAGGTGCTTGATGGCCTGGGCCATGATGTGCGCGGCCGTATGGCGGATGACGTGGAGTTCTTCCTCCGGCGGGCACTCGTCCACGTGGCCGTCTCTGTAGATGATCTTCATGGTATTTCCTCCCCAATACAAAAAATGCACCTTTGACGGTATTGTACCGTCAAGGGTGCATGAAAATACACGGTTCCACCTTGATGTTTCACTCATTGGGGCGCATAACGCGCGCCGCACGGGGAGGCATTTCCTCCTCCCGGCTCGGGAGCGGTCGCATGGGAAGCTGTTCCACGGGGCGGCTTGCAGCCGGTGGCCTGCCCTCTCTGTGCCGGAACAAAGTCCGCGTTCTCCGTCAAAGCCTTTGATGAATGGTACTATATCACCGAAAAATGCGCTTGTCAACAGGGAAAAGGCGGGCAAATTTGGCTCCCTTTCGCAAAAGGGTGCATATCGACGCGCGGGAAGCGTGCGACGATCAAAGCTTGCTGTCGGCGAAGCCGACTGAGGGTTGCCTTGTTTGCAGGACACTCCATTCGGGAGAAACCCTCCGTCGTCCGGCTTGCGGGAGACGCCGGACGCCACCTCCCTTCTGCGGAAGGGAGGCCGAGTCACATCTGCGCGGCAATGGCGGCGCGGGTGTAGGCTGCGTCCTCGGTGACCTCGCGGATAATGCCGAGGTGGCCCGGGAAGTGGATGGGCGTGTTCTCCTCGCTCAGCTCGGTCTCGAGGATCGCCTTGTCGTCCCACATTGGATAGAGGTCGATCTCAAAATACTGCCCCTCGTGGGTCAGGCGGTACCGCGTCTTGCGCACCTGCTTTTTGTTGGGGTCTGCCTCCTGCAGCAGATCCTGGTACTCGCGCTTACTCAGGCGCTCCTCCACCTCGACGCGGGTCGAATCGTCCAGCGGGTGGTTGTAGGTCTTGAAGTAAAAGACGCTGTCCCCTTCCGCGCGCTGATGGATGCGCAGCGCCACGTCCTCGCGGGAGATAAGGTCTGTCTGCACGATCTCCATTTTTGAAGCGTCCGGCAGGCTCTCCAGCCAGTCCAGATCCGGATAGGCGATGAGAAACTTGCGCTGGATCTCGCGCGGCTGCGGCTCGCCCAGGAAGGCGCGCATCTCGGCGATCAGGCGGCGCAGCTTGGAATTGAAGTCGGTGGCGTTGTCGATCACGCGCAGGTGCTTATGGCCCGACCAGGCGGCAATCAGCCGGTCGTCCACGTCGGCGGCCTGCTCGATGCTCTCATAGCGCGCCTTGTTGTTTTCCAGGGTATAAAACTGCGGCAGGCCCTTCGCGGCCGTCACCAGATGGAAGACTGCGTCATAGCGGTCGAGAAGCTCCCGCTCGGTGCAGCCCACGTCGGCCAGCACCTGCGCAAAATCCTCGTCCGTCATATAGACCTTGTTGTCGATCGCGCCGCGGTCGCAGACGATGAGGAGCTTGTCGGCCTTCATCGTGCGCGCCGCCTGCTCGAACAGGCGCTCTTTTTCCAGCTGCAGGCGCATCTGCACCTTCTGGTACTCGAGGTTGGTGCCGCAGGTCCAGGGCGCGACGCCGCCGGTGATGAACTCCGTCGCCGTCTCCGGCACAAAGAGCACGGTATAGCCGAGCTTGGTGAACGCGTTCTGGACCCAGCTCATCGCGGTGGTTTTGCCGCCGCTGGGGCCGCCGGTGATGACGATCTTTGTGATTTTCACAGTGATTCCTCCCGCCTCTTTCTTTCCTATATATAACAATACTGAAAAGCGTCGAAAAAAGCAAGTCCCCGTCAAGAAAAAACGCGGAGCACCGGGCGGTGCTCCGCTGTTTTCTTCAGCGTCTCGGCTTGATCTTTTTGTCCAGGCTCTCCAGGCGGTTGAGGGCCTCCAGCAGCGTCTCGTCCTTCTTGGCAAAGTGCAGACGGATCAGGTGGTTCACCGGCTCCCGGAAGAAGCTCGAGCCGGGCACGGCGCCCACGCCCACGTCGCGCGCCAGCACTTCGCAGAACTCCAGGTCGGACGCGAAGCCGTAGCGGGAGATGTCCAGCAGCAGATAGTATGCGCCCTGGGGCACGGTGTGGGCGATGCCGAGATCGTCCAGGCCCTTGAGCATCAGGTCGCGCTTGCCGGTGTAGAGCTCGCGCAGCCAGTCGTAATAGCTCTGCTCGAACAGCAGCCCCGGCACCACGGCCTCCTGCAGCGGCGCGGCCGTGCCGACGGTGAGAAAATCGTGCACCTTCTTGGCCACGTCAATGATCGCGGGCGGCGCAATGATGTAGCCGATGCGCCAGCCGGTGATCGAATAGGTCTTCGACAGCGACGAGCAGGACAGCGTCCGCTCCCACATGCCGGGCAGGGTGGCAAAATAGACGTGCTCATGCGGCGCGTAGACGATGTGCTCGTACACTTCGTCGGTGATGACATAGGTGTCGTACTTCTCGGCAAGGTCTGCGATGAGCAGCAGCTCCTCGCGGGTGAAGACCTTGCCGCTGGGGTTGGAGGGGTTGCAGAGGATCAGCGCCTTCGGGTTCTGACGGAAGGCGGCCTCCAGCTCCTCGGGTTTGAAGTTGAACTCCGGCGGATAGAGCGGAACGTAGATCGGCTCCGCGCCGGCCAGGATCACATCCGCGCCGTAGTTTTCATAGAAGGGCGAGAACACGATCAGCTTGTCGCCGGGGTCGGTCACGGTCATCACGGCGGCCATCATAGCCTCGGTGCTGCCGCAGGTCACGACGATCTCACTGTTGGGGTCGATCGGGCAGCCCATAAAGCGGCTCTGCTTCCTGGCCAGCGCGTCGCGCAGGCGCTGCGAGCCCCAGGTGACCGCGTACTGGTGGTAATCCTCGTGCGCCACCTGCTGCAGGCGGTCAAGGATCGCGGCGGGCGGCTCAAAGTCGGGAAAGCCCTGGCTCAGATTGACCGCGCCGTACTGGTTGCAGACGCGGGTCATGCGGCGGATGACGGAATCGGTAAAGCCCTCGGTGCGGGCAGACAGTTTCTTCATGGCAACTCTCTCCTTTTTTTGCAACAAAAGCAGTATAATCAAAGCCGCGCCCTGCGTCAACAGGAAAAACGCGCAGCGGATATTGATCCTTCCGATCACGCGGCGCAAAAGTTCAACCGCAGGTAGAGAAAGTTCAATTCCTCGCTTATTTACGGAATCGTCCACATGCGTTATATTGATCCTGCGCTATCTCGCCAAGGCCAGCGGCACGCCTGCGGAGAATGCCTGAGAAAACAGAGCATAGGCTCTGCCATAATAAAGATAATGCCCCGTCCGGCGGACGGGGCATTTTTACCTGTCTGGGATCAGTGTGCGCTCTTCAGCAGCTCTTTCAGCACCTCGCCGCTGTCGCCGTCGAGGCAGATCGACTGCGCGCGGATCTGTGCCGGGCATACGGCCTGGCTGTGGTTCAGGCAGGCGTAGACCGCCTTCGGATTCTCCTCCGTCATCGCCCAGAAGGGATACTTGATGATCATCGGCGTATTGCCGCCCACGCCGAGCTCCAGATACAAAACGTGCTCTCCCTCGTGGGCGTGCAGGAAGGCCGCATACCGGTCGGCCGCCTTGTGCCATCCGTCATCCTCGACAAAGCTGTCGTCGGCGCGCAGATTCATCGAAACAGGCCCGCCGTCGTCCGGGCAGACGGGGATCAGCCCGGACGGGATGCGCATGGCGATCCGGCGGTCCTCCGGCACCTGAAAGCGGCCGTTTTCATCGCGGACGAAGCCCTGCGCGGCCATCGCCCGCATGACCCAGTCCTCGTTGTCATAGGTTTTTTTCAGCCTGCCGTCGGCGTGCTGGAACAGGCCGTAATCGCCCTGCGTATAGAAAAGCCTCGTCTTGTCGAAGCCGGATCGCTGGAACTGGTGATCCACGTTTGTCGTGATCACGAAATAGTTCCTGTCCTTCACGAGCGCCAGCAGATCCCGGTATACCGGCTTCACCGGATCGGTATAGCGGTTGATATAGATGTTCCGCGCCCAGAAGGCCCAGCGGGTCTCGTTGTCGGGATAGGGATAAAAGCCGCCGGAATACATGTCCGTAAAGCCGAAGCGTTCATGGAAATCGGAAAACCAGTGCTCGAAGCGCTCTCCGCTGTAGGTAAAGCCCGCTGCGGTGGAAAGCCCGGCGCCTGCGCCGATCACGATCGCGTCGGCCGCTTCGATCTCCTCTTTCAGGCGGCGGAGATTCTCCTCCCGGCTGCCCGTGTCGTCGGTGATTCCGCCGCGCAGGCCGCGCACATAGTCAACGCCTTTCCGCAGCGTCTGGCTGTAATCCGGCTTATGCTGAATGAAGAATCTGCTCATAGCGCTCCCTGTCCTTGTCATTGAATACGTTGAAGATCACGCGTTCCATCGCGCCTTCATGCCCGGCCAGCCACCGCCTCACCGTCTGCACCGCGATTTCGGCCGCCTTCTGCTTCGGGAAGCGGAACACGCCGGTGGAGATGCAGCAGAAGGCCACCGAGCGCAGGCCGTTTTCCAGGCACAGGTCGAGGGTGTTCGAATAGCAGGCGGCCAGCTCCCGCTCCAGCTCGGGCGTCACGCGGTCGTATACGATGGGCCCGACGATGTGGACGATTTTCCTGGCCGGAAGGTTATAGGCGTCGGTCAGCATCGGCTCCGCCGTGGGCTGCTCATAGCTGCGCCCATAGCGGCGGCGCAGCTCGTCCATGCGGCGGCCGCACTCGGTTCTCAGCTGCACGCCCGCGAAGGTATGGATGCAGTTATCGATGCAGCTGTGGCAGGGCTGAAAGCAGCCGAGCATCTGGGAATTGGCGGCGTTGACGATGGCGTCGGCGGCCAGGCGCGTGATATCCCCCTGCCAGACGGAGATCACGCCTTCGGCGGGAGGAATCTCGTCCAGCGACACGATCCCTTTCTCCGCGGCCCTCGCCTGCAGGTATTCGTCCTGCAGCAGCAGGGTCTCCTGCGCCATCGGCCGCGGCAGCCGGATATTCATCAGCGAGCGCAGCAGCCGTCTTTTTCCTTCCTCATCCCGCGGCGTATCGAGTTCTCTGTAATCCGCGGAATCGGCCTTGAAGGCCTCCACCAGCGCTGTCAGGCGCTGCTCCTGTTTGATCGCTTCGTTCATGATTTTTTCCTTGCTCATCCTCTGTTCCGCTTCCATCCTCCAATATCAAAAAGAGACTGCCCGACGGGCAGTCTCTTTTTGGCGCAGAAGGAGGGATTTGAACCCTCGCGCCGGGTCTAAACCGGCCTACTCCCTTAGCAGGGGAGCCCCTTCGGCCTCTTGGGTACTTCTGCAGGCCGAATGTAAAGTCTTTACATTGCCCGAGTATATTATCACAGCGCCGCTGCCTTGTCAAGAGCGTTTTCGCCCAGCGCGGCCTCCAGCACACGGCGCACTTCGCTCTTGATATCCGCATAGCTCATGCCGATATGCGCCTCAAAGAGCTTCACACCGTCCACGTAAAAGGTCGGCACCGCATAATAGTCATAGCGGTTGGCAAACTCCGGTTCCAGGCTTTCCTCGACCATTTGAATGTTTCGCAGATCGACCCCGGGCAGCTCCTTCTGCAGTTCGACCAGGGCCCGCCGGGCCTTGTCGCAGTAGCCGCAGTCCTCCAGATAAAACATCAGTACATTTTTCATTCGTATCCCTCCACTTTTTTCTACTATCATAGGGGAATTTGTCCCGTTTTGCAAGAATAATTCTTTTTTCTTGCGCATAGCTGTGGTAAAATGAATCATCCTTCCCAACAGGGGGTGCAAAATGGAAAAAACAAGAAAGAAAACCGGCGCCGGGCGCGTGATCCTGCGCATCCTCGGCCTTCTTCTGGCGCTGATCCTCTGCGCCGCGGCCTTTTTTCTCCTCTGGCCGCTGACCGAGCACGGCGACCGCGCAAGGGTGGACGGCTCGGCCGACTGGATGGGCCGCCTGGACGGCAGCCTGATGCTGAGCGAGATCAGCCTGCCCGGCACGCACGACAGCGCCACGCAGTATGTGCAGCTGGCCTGGTTCTCCAAGTGCCAGAGTCTGGACGTCGGCGGGCAGCTCGATGCCGGCGCGCGCTATCTGGACATCCGCCTCGGCGCGGACGGCGAGCGGCTGCAGCTGATGCACGGCTTCACCAAGTGCAGGACCTCCGCCTTCGGCGGCACGCTGTACCTGGACGAAGTGCTGCGCCAGTGCTACGCCTTCCTCGACGCGCACCCGACGGAGGCGGTGGTCTTTGCCGTCAAGCAGGAGCACGGGGACGAGAGCGTCGCTGCCTTCGAGGCGCTGCTGAACGCCTATGTGCAGGCCTCCCCCGCCCACTGGCTGCTGACCGATACGGTCCCCACTCTCGACGAAGCGCGCGGGAAGCTGGTGCTGATGCGCCGCTATGAGGACGAGGCCGGTCTCGGCGCGGCGGCGGGCATCCCGCTGCTCTGGCCGAATCAGAACGGGCACGACGACGTAAGCCTGCACACCGCCGTCACCGACAACGGCAGCTACCGGCTCTGGGTGCAGGACCGCTACGAGTACGATGCCCAGGACAAGTGGGCCGCCTTCACGGCCGGCATCGCGCAAAACGGCGCCGCGCCCGGCGACGTCGCCCTGCATTTTCTCAGCACCAAGGGTACGGCGGCCTACGGCCACCCCTACGGCTTTGCCAAAACGCTGAACGCGCGGCTGGCTGAAACGCCGTCCGGGGAGCTGTCCGGCTGGATCGTGCTGGACTACTTTTCTGCGCCGCTGGCCGCACACATCTACGAGACGAACTTCTGAAAGGAGCATGACCCATGGAAAAAGCAAAAGTCTATTTCACCAAAGAAATCACGCCCGAAAGCCTGGTGCGCATCTATGAGGCGCTGGGGCGCGAGCTGAAGGGCAGGGTGGCGGTCAAGATCTCCACCGGCGAGAGCGGCAAATCCAACTACCTGCGCCCCGCGCTGATCGGCCCGCTGGTGCAGAAGCTGGACGGCACCATCGTCGAGTGCTGCACCGCCTACGGCGGGCACCGGCAGAACATCCGCAAGCACTGGAAAGAGATCGACGAGCGCGGCTTCAAGGAGATCGCCCCGGTGGACATCATGGACGAGTTCGGCGAATTTGAGATCCCGGTGGAAAACGGCTGCCATCTGGACACCGACATTGTCGGCAGCGGCATGAAGAGCTATGATTCCGTTCTGATCCTCTCCCACTTCAAGGGGCACGTCATGGGCGGCTTCGGCGGCGCGCTGAAAAACATCAGCATCGGCATCGCCTCCTCGGCGGGCAAGGCCAAGATCCACTCCGCCGGCAAGACCACCGACACCAAGCTCTGCTGGGCGCTCAAGCGCGCCAAGCAGGACGAGTTTCTCGAATCGATGGTGGACGCCTGCAAGGGCGTGATCGACTTCGTCGGCGCGGAGAACATGGCCTATATCAACGTGGCCAACCGCCTGTCGGTCGACTGCGACTGCGACGGCAACCCCCACGAGCCCGAGATGGGCGACCTCGGCATCTTTGCCTCGCTCGACCCCGTAGCCGTCGACCAGGCCTGTTACGACGCGGTCAAGAACGCCGAGGATCCCGGCAAGGCCGCGCTCATCGAGCGCATGGATTCCCGCCACGGCATCCACACCGTGGAGACCGCCTGCGAGCGCCATCATCTCGGCCTGCGGGACTATGAAATTGTCTCCATCGACTGAAACGGATCCGAACAGGAAAAAGCCACCGGCTGTGCCGGTGGCTTTTTCACGTCATGACGCGGCTATCAGAAAATGGGGACGACGGCGCCGTTGTAGGTGCTGTTGATGAAGTCCTTGACCTCCTGCGACTGGAGCGCGGCCAGCAGGGCCTGGATGCCCGGGTCGTTTTCGCGGCCTTCCTTGACGCCGAGAAGGTTGCCGTAGTACTGGGCGGCCTCGCCCTCGGCGGATTCGACGGCCAGCGCGTCGCTGCCGGCGTTCAGTCCGGCGTCCAGCGCGTAGTTGCCGTTGATGACGGCCAGGTCGACGTCCTTCAGGACGGAGGCCACCTGTGCCGCATCGATCTCGACGATTTTCACATTCAGGGGATTGTCGACGATGTCGTACACCGTGGCGTTGACGCCGACGTCATCCTTGAGCTTCAGGATGCCCTCCTGCTGCAGCAGGAGCAGGGCGCGCGCGCCGTTGGTGGCGTCGTTCGGGATGGCGATCTCCGCGCCTTCGCTCAGCGCGTCGACGGAGGCGGTCTTGCCAGCGTAGAGGCCGAGCGGTTCATAGTGGATCAGGCCCGCGGAGACGACGTGGGTGCCGTTGGAGGCGTTGAAGTCGTTGAGGTAGGGCGTGTGCTGGAAGTAGTTGGCGTCCACTTCGCCGCTGTCCACGACGAGGTTCGGCTGCACATAATCGGTGTAGACGATGATCTCCAGCTCGATGCCCTGCTTGGCCAGTACGTCCTTGGCGACCTCGAGGATCTCGGCGTGGGGCACGGCGGTGGCCGCGACGCGCAGCTTGCTCGGCTCGGTCTTGCTCTGGCCGCAGCCGGCCAGCAGCGCCACGATCAGCAGCACGGAAAGGACGAGCGCAACAGTCTTTTTCATGGTTTCATTTCTCCTTTATTGTTATTGTATTTATTCTGCGTGTTTCAGGAGCGGAGGCGCCGGTCGGATCGTTTGGCGATCGCGTTGCCGACGCTCTGGAAGATCTGGACCAGCAGGATCAGCAAGACGGCCGCGGCGTACATCACCAGCGGGCGGTGGCGGTTGTAGCCGTACTGGATGGCCATATTGCCCAGTCCCCCGCCGCCGACCGCGCCGGACATGGCACCGTAGCCGAAGATCGTGATCATGGAGACCATAAAGTTGGCGATCAGAGCCGGCTTTGCCTCGGGGATGAGCACCTTGCAGATGATCTGCGCGGGGCTCGCGCCCATGGACAGCGCCGCTTCGACCACGCCGTGGTCGACCTCGCGGATCGAGGTCTCCACCAGCCGCGCCACGAAGGGGAAGGCCGCGATGGACAGCGGCACGATCATGGCCGCCGTGCCGACCGAGGTGCCGACGATCGCGCGCGAGAGCGGCATGACCACCAGCAGCAGGATCAGAAACGGCAGCGAGCGCAGGAGGTTGATAACGACGTGGATCACCTTCATCACGGCCTTCGGCAGCGGCAGGATCCCATCCTCCTCGCCGACCACCAGCAGGATCCCCAGCGGCAGGCCGATGAGGAAGGCGATCACCGTGGGCAGGAAGGTCATCGCCAGCGTCTCTCCGATAAAGCGGAGCAGATCGTGCTGCACGATATTTTTCAGCAGCTCCAGATCCTTGGGATCAAACATACCCGGTCACCTCCTCCGCGGACACGCCGCTCAGCTCCCGCAGATACAGCAGCGCGCGGGCCGCTTCAGTCTCGTCCTCCGGCAGGCCGAGTACCATGTTGCCGAAGGTCTTTTCGCCGATGGAACGGGTATCGGCGCTGAGGATGTTCAGCCTGATGCCCTGCTCGATGGCGAGCGTGGATATGATCGGTTCCGCGGCCGAGGCGCCGTTGAACACCAGGCGCACCAGGCGGTTGGCCGGCAGGATGTGGATCTTCTCGCCCTCCGGCAGCACCAGCCGCCGCCCGGCGGCGGACTGCGGATTGGAAAAGACCTCGGATACCGGGCCCGTCTCCTGCACGCGGCCCTGATCCAGGATGGCGACGCTGCCGCAGATCTGCTCGACCACGCGCATCTCGTGCGTGATGATCACCACCGTCACGCCCAGCTCCCGGTTGAGCTTTTTCAGCAGTTCGAGGATCGCGCGCGTCGTCTTGGGGTCGAGCGCGGAGGTCGCCTCGTCGCACAGCAGCACCTTCGGGTCGCTGGCCAGAGCGCGGGCGATGGCCACGCGCTGCTTCTGCCCGCCGGACAGCTGCACCGGATAAGCCCCGGCCTTGTCCGGCAGCTCGACCAGCTCCAGCAGCTCCTTCGCCCTCCGGCGCGCCGCGTCTTTTTTGACGCCGGCCAGCTCCAGCGGGAAGCAGACGTTCTCCAGCGCGGTGCGCTGCATCAGCAGGTGGAAGCCCTGGAAGATCATGCTCATGGATTTGCGGGCGCGGCGGAGTTCTCCCGCACTCATCGCGGCCAGATCCCGGCCGTCGAGCAGCACCTGCCCGCTGTCCGGGCGCTCGAGCAGGTTGATGCAGCGCACCAGCGTGCTCTTGCCCGCGCCGGACAGGCCGATGATGCCGAAGATCTCGCCGTCCGGGATCCGCAGACAGATATCGTCCAGAGCGCGGATCTCCGCATCGGCGCTGCGGAAGCTCTTGCTCAGATGCCGAAGCTCGATCATGTGTTTTCCTCCGTACAAAAAAGAAACCGCCCTTACCAAACGTAAGGACGGGATAAAATCTCGTGGTACCACCTTGCTTCGCGGCACGGCATGACTGCGCGGCCGCCTCAGAGCGTACTGACATACGCATCGTCTGTAACGGGACTTCCCGTCGGACCCTGAACGCCTTCGCGCCTTGGATCCGCCGCTCCGAGACCATGTTCGCCCGTGTTCCTTCTGCCCCTTTTCAGCTGCCGGGGCTCTCTGCCAAGATCTCCGACGGGTTACTCTTCTCTTCTTCGCATTTGCGGTGTATTCACTTCAGGATGTGTGCATGATAGCATGTCCCGCCGGTCCCGTCAAGCGAGAAGCGGGATTTTCGGGATTCTGCCCGGTTTTGCCTCCGAGCAGATGCCTTCCTTTGTTATAATTCACAATAATAGCCAGCTAAAAGAAAATCCGCACACAGGCGCAAAAAAAGACGGCCGCCCGGCCGCCGACATACGAAAAGGCATAAAAAAAGAAGCAAGCCCTGACCGACCTCATTTTCACTCGCAGTCAGGGCTTACTTCTCTTTGTTCTTGGTATCTAACATCCTGGTTACCTCTCTTTCTTCAGAATACGACCGCTCCATCATTCCGGACCTGCCAGGCACATCTTCATTCTTGTGGGCTCTCTGACCCCTTCCCATAAGTGGGAAACGCTTGATGCCTTTTGCCTCCCCGCGATTGATTTCTGCGGTTTCCTCTCCCCTCCCTGAGAGAGGTCTTTCTTTTGGTTCCCTGTGACTATAATATACAGGATCTTTGCGAGAAAATCCAGTGGTAATCTTTACAAAAAAATGTCAGTTCAATTGTGAGAAGCGCCGATTTTACTTTAAATTTATGAAATAAGTGCGCAAAAGCATTGACAATATGATATCATTCATCATATAATGGTTGTGTTGGGTGCAAAAATACCGCGGCTTTCGCCGCGGTATTTTTATTCAATTCCGCTCTTCTTTTTCCATTTTCCGGTGCGGTACACGATCAGCGTGACCAGCATACCGGTGAGCCACGCGGCCAGCAGCGACACGAAGACCATCCGCTCCTGTGTCAGCAGCGGCGCGCCGAGGCGGCGCGTCAGCGCGACCATGCCGTAGGCCACGGGCAGGCGCATGGCGATCGTCGTGCCGAAGCTGATCCACATCGGCGTCACGGTGTCGCCCGCGCCGCGCATCACGCCCTGCAGCACCTGCGTGACGGACATCGCCACATAGCCGACGGCGAGGATGTACATCATGCCCATGGAGAGCTTGATGAGGCTCTGCTCCGGGGTGAACAGCCGCATCAGCGCCGGGCCGAAGAGCAGCACCAGCGGCGTGAGCACCAGGGCGGTGCCGACCGAGAGCATCAGGCCCTGGCGGGTGCCGTCCTTCAGGCGGTCGAGCCGCCGCGCGCCGATATTTTGCCCGGCGTAGGTGCTCATCGCCTGGCCGAAGCTGAAATTCGGCAGCATGGCATAGCCGTCCACACGCATGACCATCACGTTGCAGGCCACGAACATCTCGTCGCCGAAGCTGTTGATGAGCCGCTGCACCACCATCATCGCCAGCGAGAAGATCGCCTGGGTCAGGCCGGAGGGCACGCCGAGCCGGATGATGAGGCCGATATAGCGCCGCTCGGGGCGCAGATCCGTCCAGCGCAGGCGGAAAACCTCCTTGAGGGACAGCAGCTTCACGGCGCACAGCACCGCGGAGATGCCCTGGGCGATGATGGTCGCCAGCGCGACGCCCGCCACGCCCATGCTGTCCACCAGCGCCAGGTCCAGCACGATGTTGATGGCCGAGGTGATCATCAGATACAGCAGCGCCGAAAACGAGTCGCCCAGGCCGCGCAGGATGCCGGCGAAGATATTATAAAAGAAGAAGCCCGCGATGCCGTAGAAAAAGATGTCCAGATAGGCCTTGCACTGCCCGTACATGCTGTCCATCGTGCCCACCGCGCGCAGCAGCGGCCCCGTGAGCAGAGGCCCTGCGATCATGATGACGGCGCTGGCGATCGCGGTGGCGGTGACACAGTTGCCGATCGTGCGGGCCAGGCCCTCCGAATCCTTCGCGCCGAAGCGCTGGGAGACAAGGATGCCCGCGCCGGTGGAGATGCCGACGAAGAGCGCCAGCAGCAGGTTCAGCACCGGTGAGGCGTTGCCGACCGCGCCGAGCGCCTGGTAGCCCCAGCGGCTGTTGCCCACGACCACGGCGTCCACCGTGTTGTACAGCTGCTGGGCGAAGTTGCCGATCAGCAGCGGAAACGCAAACTCCGCGATGCGCCGCCAGGGCTCGCCCTGGCTCATATCGCGCGGAGAAAACAGCTCACGAATCTTGCTCATAGTTTCCCTTTCTCAAAAAAGCTCCCCTGCCGCTTCGGCAGGGGAGTTTTGCCCCGGAAGCTCTTATTCCTCGGGGCTGAAGCTGTCCTTGCCGGCGCCGCAGAGCTCGCAGGCAAAGTCCTCGGGAAGGTCTTCCCACTTCACGCCGGTCTCTTCTTCGTCGTAGACCCAGCCGCAGATATCGCATACATAACGCATGGTGCAATCCTCCTGAATAATAATTGTTGCAAATCTTACCGCACAGGACAGGCCGCGGCCTGCCGTCCGCTGCTTTGACTATACTTGATTGCGGCGATAATTGCAAGGCCTTGTTGCAAATTATCCCCGCCGCTCCCCTTGACTTTTCTGCCGCCGCCCCATACAATACGGCCAGAGACTATCTCTTTTTTGGGGAGAATCGACATGGATCTGACAAGACAGGAACAGGGCCGGCTGCTCGACTGCCTGCTGGAGATGGGCGACCTGCTGCTCGATTGCGGCGCGGAGATCGGCCGCGTGGAGGACACGCTCAGCCGCATGGGCCATGCCTACGGCGCCGAGCAGATGAATGTGTTCGTCATTCCCTCTCTCATCAGCGTCAGCATGAGCTTTCCTGACACGGAGGCCATCACCGAGACCCGGCGCATCCATTCCTTCGGCAACACGGACTTCTGCCGGCTGGAGAAGATCAACGCCATGAGCCGCCAGTGCTCGACCGCGCCGCTCCCTTTGGATGAGCTGCGTGCGCGGCTGGACAAGGTGGCGCACGGGCGCAAGCCCTTCTCCATGGTCTTCTGGGGCAGCGTTCTCGGCGGCGGCGGCTTTGCCGTCTTCTTCGGCGGCGATCTGTGGGACGGTCTGGTCGCGGCGGTCTTTGCCGCGGTGGTCTGCCTGCTGCAGCGGCGCCTGGGCCGGACGCAGCTCGGCGTGGTCGCCTCCAACCTGATGGTCTCGCTGGTCATCGGTCTCGGCGTCGGCCTGGTGGCGGAGCTGATCCCCGCCCTGCACATGGACAAGATCCTCATCGGCGACATCATGCTGCTGATCCCCGGCCTGGCCATGACCAACGCCATCCGCAACACCCTGCTCGGAAACACGATCTCCGGCGTGGTGCGTCTGGCCGAAAGCCTGATCTGGGCCGCGGCCCTGGCCGGCGGTTTCATGGTCGCGCTGGTCATCGTCGGCCTGCTGCCCTGAAAGGAGGAAGCGACATGAAACCTGCTCTGATCCAGCTTCTGACCGCCTTCCTCTCCTCGCTGGGCTTTTCGATGGTCTTCGGTCTGCGCCGCCGCTTTCTGGCCTACGCCGCGCTGGGCGGTCTGCTCTGCTGGGGCGTTTACCTCGGCATGGACGCCTGGACGCATATGGAGTTTCTCTCCTGCCTGCTGGCCTCATCCTTCGCCGTCGTCTATGCGGAGCTGCTGGCCCGCCTGCTGAAAACGCCCGCCACGCTCTTTGTCGTGCCGGCCATCCTCCCGCTGGTGCCGGGCGGCTCGCTCTATTATACAATGGAAAACGTCGTCCACGGGCGGCTGGAGGCCGCGCGCAGCTACGGTCAGCAGACGCTGATCGTCGCCCTGGCCATCGCCGCCGGCATCAGCTTCGTCGTGGCGCTGCGCGAGCTGCGGGCGAGAAGATAAAAAAACTTGACCCGCCGTGTTCACCGCGGCGGGTCTGTCTTGAAATACAATGGAAAAAGCTGTTGTCGGGCGCTTTGCGCCCAGCCCCTCGGGCTATCTGCATATGGGAAATCTGCTCGCCATGCTGCTGGCATGGCTGGACTGCCGCGCCCTCGGCGGAGAGCTCGTCTTCCGCATGGAGGATCTGGATCCCGCCCGCTCCAAGCCGGAGTATATCGCGGCGCTGGCCGACGACCTGCGCTGGCTGGGCCTCGACTGGGACCGCGGCTGGCCCGATCCCGCCTATGCCCAGTCGAAGCGCAGGGCGCTGTATGAGCAGGCCTTCCGGCAGCTGGAGGCGCGGGATCTCGTCTATCCCTGCTGGTGCAGCCGCGCCGAGCGTCTGGCTGCGGCCTCCGCGCCTCACCCCGGCGAGCAGCAGGCAGACTTCGGCTGCCGCTGCGCCCGTTTGAGCCGGAGCGAGCGCGAAGAGCTGCTGCGCGGCGGCCGGCCGCCCGCCTGGAAGCTCCGCTGCCCGGATGAGACGGTCTGCGTCAGCGACGGGCACTACGGCCCGCTTGCGCAGAACCTCGCCCGCGAGGCCGGAGACTGCATCATCCGCCGCGCGGACGGCGTATATGCCTATCAGCTCGCCGTCAGCGTGGACGATATGGCAATGGGCGTGACGCGCGTGGTGCGCGGGCGCGACCTGCTCTCCTCCGCGCCGCGGCAGAAATGGCTGATCGAAACGCTCGGCGGCGCCGCGCCGGACTACTGCCACGGCCCGCTGATCGCCTCCGGCGACGGAAAGCTCTCCAAGCGTCTCGGGAGCCTCAGCACCCGGCAGCTGCGGCAGGACTATACGCCGGAAGCGCTCGTCGGTCGTCTGGCCCGGCTGTGCGGGCTGATTGAAAAGGAAGAAGCCCTCACACCGCGCGAACTCCTGTCCGAGTTCTCCTGGGACAAGGTCAAAACAGAGGATATCCCGATATGATGATAAGAAAACGCCGCCGGCTGAGCCGGCGGCGTTTTCTTATGCTTCGGGGTATTCGCCGCAGAGCAGGCGGTAGGGCGGCTCGTCCTCCTCGATCGTCGGGAAGCGGCCCACCGGCGGGTTGAAGCGGTTGTCGGTATTGTCGTCGTTGCACTGGCTCACCTCGCCCAGCAGCACCGGGCCGGTGCCGGGCTCGACGGTGAAGTCGTGGTACAGACGCTGCTGGATGTGGATGCTCTCGCCCGGCGTGAGGCGCACCTGCGTGCCGGCGGGCACGGTGTAGGTCCGGCCGTCCGTGTGCACGGTCACGTCGCTGTCATAGTCGATCTCCTCGTCCGGCAGCGAATTATAGACCCGGATCAGCACGTTGCCGCCCGCGCGGTTGATGATGTCTTCGGTCTTGTACCAGTGGAAGTGCATCGGGGAATACTGGCTCTCCTTCAGATACAGCAGCTTTTCGGCGTAGACCTTGGGGTATTTGTCCGCCATGGCGCGGTTGCCGTTTCGCAGGGTGATAAGCGAAAAGCCCACCTTGTCAAAGTCGCCGAGGCCGTAATCCGTGATGTCCCAGCCCAGCATGCAGTCGCGCACCTCGTCGTATTCGTGGCCGACGTGCTGCCAGTCCTCCGGCGTAAAAGCGCAAAACGGCGGCAGGGACACGCGGTAGTCCCGGATCATCTGCTCCATCTCACGCAGCGCCGCGTTGATCTCACTTCGTTTCATCGTTCGTCCTCCATCATGGCATAGTAGATCGCGCCGACCGCCTGGCCGAACTGCGCCACCGTCACGCCGGGCCGCTGCGCCAGCTGCCGCATCAGCGGCGAGCAGGCGAGGTTCTCGTCTGCGGCGATCAGCCGCAGCTCCGGCATCACTTCCGCGCAGCCCTCGCGGATCAGCTCGAAACAGCGCGCCCGCTTGACAAAGCGGCCGTAGAGATAGCGTACCGGAGTCTCGGGGTGCAGGATGAAGTCCATTTCGCGGTTCACCTGCGCCAGGTGCCGCCCGATGCGGCGGAAGATTTCTTCCGCCTCCGGCTTCCCCTCTTCGGCCAGCGCCATCAGATGCTCGAGGCAGGGCTTTCGCAGATCGCGGGGGCTGCTTTGGATCTGCAGCAGGCCGTCTGTTTCTTCGGTAAAGCCATCCAGCATCGCGCTCTCCAGCTCCTGGGCCATGCGGTAGCAGGCCGCCTGGCCCAGATAGCGCCGCGCGCCGGGCAGGCCGGAGTTCTCATTGCAGACCGAGCGCAGATCCGTCGGCGCATAGCGCCGCTGCGGGAAGCTGCCCAGATCCACCAGGAAATCGTACATCTCCAGCGGCAGCTCCGGCACCCGCCCGTCCGGCAGCAGCCAGCCGCTGCCGAGGTCGGTGCCCAGGGTGTGTGCCAGCACGCCGCCCTCCAGGCCCGTCTCCCCGCCGCAGGCCAGCTCCATCGCGGCGGCAAAGGCCGCCATGTTGCCGTCGTTTGTGATGCGCACGCGCCCGCCGGGGACGCAGCGGCTCAGCAGCCGATCCTTCAGGCCGCCGAGCTTTCGGAATTCGCTCTCGTAGTCGAGCGCGGGATTGTCCCGCAGGCCGCGGGTCTTGGGCGTCTCGCCGCCGAGAATGCGGTCGCGGATCACCACGTCGGGAAAGCTCAGGCCGATCGCGTCAAAGCGCTGCCCGCCGGTTGCGGCCAGCGCCTCGTCCAGCAATTCGAGCAGCGGCGCGATAATGCCCTCCGCCGTCGGGCTGCGGGAGGGATCCCAGTCGTATTCGCGGGTATAGAGCAGCTGCCCGCCGCGGGAGACGGCGAGCTTCACATCCGTGCCGCCCACGTCCATGCCGCAGCAGAAGACGTCCTTTCCCTTTTCCGCCGCCGTGCGCAGCTTATTGCCCAGATCGCAGGCAGCCGCTTTTCCTTCCCGCGGAGGCAGCGGCGCATAGCGGCCGATGTCCTCCTGCGCGAAGGCGAAGGGTTGCGCGCCGAGCGCGGCGCCGATGCGGTTTGACACGCTCACCGCCTTGCCATAGCCGCGCCTTACGCTCTGCCTCAGCTGGAACACCGTCTCCAGCTCCCCGACGAGACCGGCGAGCGCTTCGTTCTCCGTGCGGAAAAACACGCGCAGCTCGCGCCCGCCGCGGGCAGACAGCAGATTGAAAACACAGGCGCTCAGGATCGACAGCGCAAAGTCCCGCTCCCCGTCTCCCTGCCAGGGCGGCAGGAACAGCGGGAAATCCTCCCGGCCGCCGTCGCAGCCGGTGAGGCGCAATACAAGGCGTTCAGCCTCCGGCGCAGCTGCGCCGGAGGCTCTCAGGTCGCCCAGCCAGACCGCTTCCCCGGCCCCGGCGGACGCAAGATAAGGTTTGTAAAACGATTCCATCATTCACTCCGGACGGGGATCCCCGCCTCGTTCAGCTCGCGGCGCAGCCGCGCCATATCCCGGAAGAACACCGTGCCCCGCAGTCCGGCGCAGCGCGCGCCGTCGATGTTCAGCGGGCTGTCGTCGATGAAGAAGCACTCCGCCGGGTCCAGCCGGAATTTCTCGAAGAAGCGCTCGTAGATCTCATGCTGGGGCTTGAGGAGCTTCTCGTCCGCCGAGACGAGCAGTCCCCG
The DNA here is from genome assembly GCA_902778115.1 of Oscillospiraceae bacterium. Classification (GTDB taxonomy): domain Bacteria; phylum Bacillota; class Clostridia; order Oscillospirales; family Oscillospiraceae; genus Limivicinus. The sequence continues at coordinate 21,440 of CACYWG010000019.1, forward strand.
GAAGCACTCGTGCGCCGGGAGACGGTCGAAGTAGTCGTGCAGGAAGCTCGTGGCGTTGGAGAGGATGTAGAGGTCGTAGCCCAGCGCGTGGATCTCGCGGATCAGCGCCTCCACGCCCTCGATGTGGACCAGCTCTCCCTTCCACCAGTCGCGCACGCAGCGCTCCGCCGCGCCGTGCAGGCGCTCGGGCAGCCGCCGGCAGATGCGTTCCAGGCCCTCGTCCTGGCTCATCGTCCCGCGGTCCATCGTCACCCATTCCATGCCGTCGAAGACCTCGCGGCGGAGGAGCTTCGCGTCCTCCCCCGCGATGCCGTTGCTGGCGATGATCTTGTCCGGGTCCCACTCGATGAGGACGTTTCCCATATCAAAAACGACTTGTCTGATCATGCGTCTGCCCGCTCCGCCTTTCCTTTTCTGAATTTGGCGCGCAGCGCCTCCATGCGCTTGCGCCGCCGGTCGCGGATCTCCAGCCGGTCGCCGAGGTCGCGCGAGCCTACGCCGTAGACCAGGTAGAGGATCAGGCCGGACACCAGCATGATAAACACCGTGGACGCGCAGCGGCGGCCGGAGGCGTTGATGTTGTAGCCGTACAGGCCTTCCTCGGCGCACATGGCCTGGATGACCATAGCGTAGCTGGTGCCGTAGGTGCTGGCGAAGGTGGCGGACATGTCGTACTCGGTGAACAGAGCATTGAAGTTCAGCGCGAAGACCGCCAGGACGCTCGGCAGGATGATGGGGAGCTTCACCTTGAGGAAGGTGCGGACCGGACTGGAGCTGAGGTTTCGCGCCGCGTCCTCCAGCTCCTCGTCGATCGTGTAGAACGAGGCCTTGATCATGCGCAGCGAGAAGGGCAGCTTCGTCACCGTGTAGGCCATGACGATCAAGATGCGGACGTTCTGGGCATAGTACAGGTTCGTGTTGCCCACGTACCAGACCGTATCGGAGTTGAAGTAGGTGCGGTAGGAATAGCAGATGAGGATGGTCGGCAGCAGCCAGGGGAACAGCAGCGCGTACTCCAGCACGACGCCGGTGCCCTTGTTCTTTTTCTTGAACATATAGTTGACCGCCACCACGACGATCACGCAGGCCAGCGCCGCCGCCAGCGCCGAGAGGATGAAGCTCAGCTTGATGCCGCCGAGCGTCGCCTCGTTGGAGAACACGCCCGAGATCGAGCCGACGCGGGTCTTGTACTTGCCGCGGCTGGTGAGGTACTCATAGTCCTGCTTGCCGATGAAGTTGATCAGCGTCCAGTGGCTCAGATCGAGCTTTTTCAGGCGGATGGCGCTGTAGGTCTGGAAGGAGAAGATCACGATCATCACGACCGGGGTCATGTAGATGATGAACAGGATGTAGGCGTAGATATGCGCGATGACGTTGGCCACGGGGTTGTTGATCTTCTGCTTCTGCAGCCGCGCCTTGGTCTTGGACACGGAGAGGTAGTGGCCCTTGCGCTCGTAGGCGGACAGCACCGTCAGCAGAATGATCGTGAACATGGCCAGGATGATCGACAGCAGGGCCGCGCGGGCCTGCGGGAAGGCCTCGTCCGCCGTGGACGAGCCGGCCAGGCGCACGATCTCGGGGTTGATGGAGTCATAGCCCAGCAGGGTCGGCGCGGACATGGCGCAAAGGCCCGTGATGAAGGTCATGACCGTCAGGGAAAACAGGGTCGGGATCAGGGTCGGCAGCACGACCTTCCAGAGCACCTTGAAGGGATTGGCGCCCATGTTGCGCGCGGCCTCCACGGTGTTGTAGTCGATGCCGCGGATGGCGTTGCGCAGGAAGAGCATATGGTTCGAGGTGCAGGCGAAGGTCATCGTAAACAGCACCGCGTTGAAGCCGGAAAACCAGTTGGGATTGAAGGCCGGGAACGCGTTTTTCAGCGCCGTTGTCAGGATGCCGTCGCTGGCGTAGAGGAACATGTAGCCGGTGACCAGAGCCACGCCGGAGTAGATCATCGTGGTCATATAGCCCAGCCGCAGGATCTTCGCGCCCTTGATGTCAAAGTACTCGGTGAGCAGCACGATGGAGATGCCGACGACGTTGACCGTGAGCACCAGCAGCACGGCCAGCTTCAGCGAGTTCCAGACGTATTTGCCCATCGTGCCGGCCAGGAAGAAGCGGATCACGGCGAAGGGATCGCGCTCCCCGGCGGCGTTGGTGGTGTTGAAGATGCTGGTCAGCGTGTTCAGACACGGCAGCAGCATGAAGCCGAAGAAGAGATAGGCGAAAAATGCGACGCCGAACACGCGCAGCAGCCACTCCGGATGAAGCTTTTTGTCCAGAGTCTGGCTCATTTGGCCACCTCGTCTTCCTGCGTGGGCTCATAGGCCATGATGTCCGCCGGGTCAAGAATGACCTGGACGCTCTGGCCTTCCTCGTAGATCCGCACGCCGTCGTTCTTCTCGATGACTTTGATGGTCTGGCTGCCGAGGTCGATGTAATACTTGATGTAGAGGCCGTAGTACTCGCGCAGGGTCACAACGCCGTCCAGCACGACCTGGCCGGGGCGCGGCTCGACGTTGACGTGCAGGCGCTCGAGGCGGACGTAGTTGTGCTTCGAGGGATCGAGCTTTGCGCCTTCGGCGTTGGCCTTGCGCACGACCTCGTCGCTCAGGCGGTTGATGTCGCCGATGAAGTTGCACACAAACTCCGTCTTGGAGAAGTTGTAGACCTCGTTCGGCGTGCCGATCTGCTCGATATAGCCCTTGTTGAACACCGCGATGCGATCGGACAGCGTCAGCGCCTCCTCCTGGTCGTGGGTGACATAGATCGTCGTGATGCCGAAGTCCTTCTGCATCTTCTTCAGCTCGTTTCTCAGCTGCACGCGGAGCTTCGCGTCGAGGTTCGACAGCGGCTCGTCCATGCAGATGATGGACGGCCCCGTCACCAGGGCGCGGGCGATGGCCACGCGCTGCTGCTGGCCGCCGGAGAGCTGGCTGACTGCCTTCTGCAGCTGCTCGTCCGACAGATCGACCTTCTTGGCGATGTCGCGCACCTTTTGGTCGATCTCGTTCTTTTTGAGCTTCTGGATCTTCAGGCCGAAGGCGATGTTATCGTACACGGTCATCGTCGGGAACAGCGCGTAGCTCTGGAACACGATGCCGATATTTCTCTTTTCGATGGGAACGTTGGTAATGTCGCGGTCCTTGACCACCACCGTGCCGGAGACCGGCTCGATAAAGCCGGTGATCGTGCGCAGCGTGGTCGTCTTGCCGCAGCCGGAGGGGCCGAGGAAGGTGAAGAACTCTCCTTCCTTCACATGGACGTTGATGTCGTGCAGAGCGGTGAAATCACCGAATTTCACTACGATGTCGTTGAGTTTGATCATATGGACAACTCCTTTGCTCTGTGTCTGTGTTCCCGGCGGGAACGGAGGGCAGTCCGGGTCTTTTCTCCCGATACAGATATGGCGACTTGGTTGCCCAAGTCGCCATATCCAGTTTCTGTGTGTTCGATCAGGCAGCAGCCTGGGTCAGGGTCGCCCAGTCAATGTTCTCCCAGTCGGGCTCGGTGGGGGCGTCAGCGGCGTCCTTCCAGTAGAAGCCCAGGTTGGTCATGATGTTGGTCCACTCGCTGTTGTGGAGCGCGACATACTCGGCATAGCTCAGGTCGGTGCCTTCGACGGTGTTCATTGCGAAGTTGGGGATCTCATAGATCGCGGGGACGCCGTCCGGGTACAGAACGGCGGCAGCTTCCTTATTGCAGGGATAGGAGTCGAACTCCTCGCCCCAGGCAGCCTGCACCTCGCCGGAGCCGAACCACTCGGCAAAGGCCTTGACAGCCTCGGTCTCCTCTTCGGTACGGCCGGCCTTGTCCAGGATGCCGATGTACTCGTTGATGTAGTAGGTGCCGTCGTCGATCTCGACCAGGGCCCAGTTTTCAGGCTCCAGGGTGCCGAGCAGAGGATGCTCGGAGCTCTCCGCCGCGGCGTCGATCTTGCCGTAGAGGGAGGAGGAGTAGAAGGAGCCGATCTGGACTTCGCCTCTGTTCAGCGGCTCGAGGCCGTACTTGTAGGCGTCGTCGGAGCTGAACTTACCGTCAGCGCAGTACTTCCACAGGGCCTTCCAGCCGTCGATGCTGATGCCGCCGGCAGGAGAATTGGGATCGGTGAAGGGGTAGAGCATGGCGGAGTTAAGGTTCATGTTGGTCGTGCCGCCGACCTTGTTCTGGCGGTACCAGGTGTAGCCGGAGTCGATGACGTCGGCCCAGTGCTGGAAGTGCAGCGCCTCGCCGTTGGTGCCGAACTCGTCGGTGCGGTAGAGCATCAGGACGTTCTGAACGACCAGGCCGTAGGCCTTGCCGTCATACTTGTAGTCGACCTGGTCGGCCCAGGTGGGCGTCCAGTCGATGATGGACAGGTTCTCGTACTGGCCCTTGATCAACTGGCTCCAGCGGGTCTCGTTCAGGCCGAAGATCAGGTCGCCGTCCTTGTTCTCGTTGGCGGCCTGGATGGCGGCGGTATCGCCGGAGATGACCTCGTTGGTGTCGAGGCTGATGGTGAAGCCGGCCTTTTTGGCCTCTTCAACGAGCCAGGTCACGCGCTCGGTGGAGTTGGAGTTGGAGTAGATGCGGATGGTGTAGCCGGAATAGTCCTTCGCCTCTTCGGCGGGCGCCTCGGCAGGGGCCTCGGCGGGCGCTTCGGCGGGCTTCTCGGCAGGAGCCTCGGCGGGCTTCTCGGCAGGAGCGGCCTGCTGTCCGCAGGCGGCCAGCGCGAAGACCATCACGGCAGCCAGAAGCAATGCGATCAGCTTTTTCATGTTTTGTCTCCTTTTCATTGCGTTTTTGATCTGCACAGCGGCGCCCGGCGCCCAAAAGCAAAGGCCTGTGATCCCCGCATCGTCCGATCGGGTCCCGCCAGGCCAGCGTTGTCTTCGGCAATCCGTAGAGCCTCGCCATACAAATCGTAGTTATTTTAACAGTCTTTGCACGTTCATGTCAAGTCAGCCGCCCTGTTCCACCGGCATTTTAGGCACTTTGCATAATTTTTCTTTAATATCTTTGTAATATATTTCGCTCTCCCCTTTTGCTCGCCCATCCCTCCGGCGCAGGCTGTCCCGCCCGGACTCGGCTTGACATCACCGGGCGGATATGATATTTTTGAACGGCACACGGAGGGTTACCGAAGCGGTCATAACGGGGTGGTCTTGAAAACCATTAGGGCGAAAGTCCACGCGGGTTCGAATCCTGCACCCTCCGCCACATTGGTACACAGGCTATGATACAATAGCCTGTGTACTTTTTTGCGTATCTACCCGGGAAAACCCTTGATTCAAGGGCAAAGCGAGACAGGTGGGTGCAAACTTGCATCTGCCCGTCTCGCTTTCTTTCTTTCTCTGTTTTCTTCGAGGGTTGGAGCAATTCCAAATTTGCACCCACCCCCTATACTTTTTGGCGTTTCTCAAGATTCGCCAAAAGGTTTATGTTTCTATAATCGGCTTTACAAGTTAGAGAATTATACCAATCAATCATACCAAACCAACAGATGAATGAAATATGTCCATTGACACATTTATATATTGACAAGTTTCTATATAAGTGATAGTATATATATCTCACGGAGGTGACCGACTATGGGATTCAGAGAAGATGTTAGAAAAATCAAGGCGCTGGCTGACGAGAACCGGCTGGCGATCATGCTGGCGCTGCAGCATGGCGAGAAGTGCGCATGTGTTCTACTGGAGGACTTGAGCATCACGCAGCCGACTCTGTCCCATCACATGAAGATCCTCTGCGACAGCGACCTTGTAAACGTCAGAAAAGAAGGAAAATGGATGCACTACTCCCTTTCCAGGGAAGGAATAGCCACATTCCGAGATATGATCGGCACCTACGTCCGCTGTGATTGCGAATGCGAGGAAGACGAGAGCGATACCTGTTGCTGTAATACAACTGGTTGATTAAAACGCCATCAAACAGGCAGTCCATTACAGACTGCCTTTATAGAGGCATTATATATCGACACATTTGAATATATCAAACTTTAGAGGTGTAATTATGGGTACTTTTATTCAGAATCAAATACTCGGAATGAAATGGCTGAATGCGCTGATCGGCAGCCTGCTTTCCGCTATTGGGCTGGATACAACTTCACTGATCGGCGGCAGCGTTCAGTTTTTTATATATGACGTGATCAAGATAACGCTCCTCCTTTGCCTGCTGATTTTTATCATCTCCTATATTCAGAGCTTCTTCCCACCGGAGCGGAGCAAAAGGATTCTTGGCCGCTTTCACGGAATTGGCGCGAACATCATCGGGGCTCTGCTCGGCACGGTAACGCCCTTCTGTTCCTGCTCGTCCATCCCGATTTTCATGGGCTTCACCAGCGCGGGCCTGTCCCTGGGCGTGACCTTCTCCTTTCTGATCTCCTCCCCGATGGTCGACCTTGGCAGCCTCGTACTGCTCATGAGCATCTTCGGGCTGAAGATCGCTCTGGCCTATGTCGTGTTCGGACTCGTAATCGCCGTGCTGGGCGGCACGCTGATCGAAAAGCTGCACATGGAGGATCAGATCGAGGACTTCATCCGCAACGCCAACAGCAGCGTCGATATCGAGGCCCCGAACCTGACCGTGCGGGATCGGCTGGTCTACGCCAAGGATCAGGTGGTCACCACTTTCAGGAAGGTCTTTCCATATATCCTCATCGGTGTGGGCATCGGCGCGGTCATCCACAACTGGATACCCGCGGCTTGGGTCGAGACGATCCTCGGCAGCCGCAATCCCTTCGGTGTCGTGCTCGCGACGCTCGTCGGCGTGCCGATGTACGCAGATATTTTCGGCACGATCCCGGTGGCCGAGGCGCTTCTGGGCAAGGGCGCACTGCTCGGAACAATCCTGAGCTTCATGATGGCTGTCACGACGCTGAGCCTGCCCTCTCTCATCATGCTGCGCAAGGCGCTCAAGCCGCGGTTGCTTGGAACCTTTATTGCGATTTGCATCCTCGGCATTATTCTCGTTGGATACGGCTTTAACGCCTTCCAAAATATCTTACTCTGACAGGAGGACCTTAAATGAATATCAAAGTATTAGGCGGCGGATGCTGCAAATGTGAGAATCTGCTCAGTGCGGTCAAAGACGCCGTAGCAGAAAAAGGGATCGAGGCGGAGATTGAATACATTACCGACATGGCCAAGATCATGGAATATGGTATCATGAGTACCCCCGCGCTGATGATCGACGGCAAAGTGGTCTCCATGGGGCGTGTGCTGAAGGCAAAAGAAGTTGTAAAGCTTCTTAATCCGTAATTGTTTATAGCTAGCAGAAACCCTAGACGCAATGTCCAATTGGATGTATTCGGCAAAATAGATAGGTGCAGGTGCGGTTTACATAATCTGAACCCACCTTGCACCCACCCCCTACACTTTTTGGCGTTTCTGAAGATACGCGAAAAAGTTTGGCTCAAGGTCAAGTACATGATAAACGGCTTCTTCTTAAGCGGCATCTCCGCTGTATTTGATGTCAATGCTTATCCAGTCCTTTTATTGGTCTGCCATTATCATCCTTCCAAAGCAAATTCCCATTCAATGATGCCCCACCAACAAATGATGCTGCCGCCGAAGGACTTGAAAACAATACATCATTCAAGAGTTCATGCTCTTTAGTAAGCTTGCCGGACAGCAGGATTTCGACAATTTCTGAGTGGCCTTTGAGTCGATACCGTGCTATTATACTGGTGAGACTTAATTCGTTGAGGTGATCGAAATGAAAAAGCTATGGCTCGTTACCGGCGCTACAGGCCATGTCGGGACGATACTCGTTTCTGTTCTTCAGCAGCGGGGTGAACATGTCCGCGCTCTTGTACGGCCAAACAGCAGCCTTCCGGCACATTCAAACGTTGAGATCTGTGAAGGAGACATTCGGGACAGAGAATCGCTCAAGCCTTTTTTTGACCGGGGTGACTACGACTATGTTTCTCTTGTTCACTGTGCGGCACTGATCACCATTGCGTCAAAGCACAATCCGGAGGTCTGGAATATCAATGTACATGGCACTAACAACGTGATGAGTCTGGCCCGGGATACAGGAGTCGACCGCGTTGTTTATGTCAGCTCTGTTCATGCCATTCCGGAGAGACCTGCGAACGAAACGATTACAGAAGTCAGCAGTTTTTCTCCCAATCTGGTTCACGGTCAGTACGCGAAATCCAAAGCTGCTGCCGCTCAAATCGTTCTGGACTACGCGAATGCGGGACTCAATGTGAGCGTTGTCCATCCGTCCGGAATCATTGGACCCGGAGATACTCAGTCACGAAATCATATGATCCGCACCATTCAAGCGATGGCAGAGGGAAAAATCTCTGTCGGATTGCAGGGAGGATACGACTTTGTTGATTCGAGAGATGTTGCAGACGGTATTCTTCGCTGCGAGGAGAGAGGCCGCCCCGGAGAATGCTATATTCTGAACGGCCACTATATTGGCGTACTGGAACTGGTCAACACCGTTCGCAGGCTTCAGGGAAAGAAAACAACAAGGTTCGAAGCTCCGCATGCCGTAGCGAAGATGATAGCCCCGGCGGCTGAGTGGGTTTCCCGTGTGTTCAGCAAGAAAGCTCCGCTGCTTACTCCCTATTCGGTTTATACGCTGCACACAAACGGACGCTTCTCTCACGAGAAAGCCACCCGCGAATTTGATTACCGCCCACGCCCCATAGAAGAATCTATCCGTGATTCTTTATAACTAATATATACAGGCATTAATGTCGCGTCGTTGCGCCAAGATGGAACAATTACTTCTGTTGCCTTCTTCGGCAATTAGTATTTGATTATAGCAGCATGCCTTTGGAAGCAGATATACTTGTCTCAATCACTCGGGATTCGTGGAGGTCGAAATGGAAGAATTCGCATTTATCACGTTGAGGGATCGTCCTGCGCTGAAAGAAACGGCCGCGGAATGGTTCCACAGCAAATGGGGCGTGCCGAAAGAGGCCTATCTGGCGTGCATGGACAGCTATCTGAACCATGAAACAGAATATGGCTGGTATCTGTGCATGCACGGGGACCAGATCGTCGGCGGCATGGGTGTGATTGAAAACGACTTTCATGACAGGAAAGATCTAAGCCCGAACGTCTGCGCCGTGTATACGGACGAAGCATATCGCTGCAAAGGGATCGCCGGACGTTTGCTTGATCTGACGGTTTGCGATCTGAAAAGCAAGGGGATCACGCCCGTCTATCTGGTAACGGATCATATCGGTTTTTATGAAAGATATGGCTGGCAGTTCCTCTGCATGGTCCAGGGAGACGGAGAACCGGAAATGACGAGGATGTATATCCATCGCTGACTTCCGGCTTGTCGGATCGCGCACGCCTCTCCTCGTCTTTCTTAATAATCATTAATCTGTATGTCGGTCGCTTGTTTTTTCCCTCTGCAGTACTATAATGATTGTCATATCAAACAACGGGAGGAACAAAATGAAAAGGACATTACTTACCATATTGATCGCCGCGGCGCTCGTGCTGTCGCTGGCCGCCTGCGGCAGCGCCCCGGCCGCTCAGCCCCAGGAAAACGCCGCGACCGAAGCGCCGCTCGTGACGGACGCGCCGCAGCAGAGCGCTGAAGCGGATGCCGAACAGCCCGCCGCGGAGGCGACCGAGGCTCCCGCTTCGTCTGAAGAGGAAGCTGCTGTCAACACCGCCACCGCCTACCGTGCGGGCGGCGAGCCCGTGATCCTGACGGGCGAGGACGGGGTCTTCACGACCGAGGACGGCGTCGTATATCATCTGGGCAACGACGGCATGCTCCGCGCCGAGGGCTATGAAGATCTCTACATCAACGACCTCGCGGCCAAGGCGGCCGCCGAAGGCACAGCCGAACCTGCGGTCGCAAGACAGGACGGCGAGCGCTTTGAAGCGGTCATCGTCATGGAGGGTATGGAGGAGACCGTCAACTACGAGCACATCCGGAATGAGGCGCTCGGCTTTGAGATGGACTACGACTATGAAACCTTCTCCCGCAGCAGTGAAGCGGATCGCGAACGCTTCGTCCTGGTCTGGGACGATCCCGCGAACCCTGAAAACTATCTTGAACTGAGCTACAGCCCGGAGAGCGCCGAATATGCCGCCGGCGCGATCAGCGAAGCGCTTTCTGCGGAGTATGAACTCTACCGGGATGATTCCTACATGCTGGAGCACGCAGGCCGCTGCATCTACATCAGCGCCTCCTCGGTCAAGGGCGGCGGCTACTCGCCCGAGCATGTGCAGACCGTGTACGTCATCCCCGCGGGTGAAGGCTGCATCGTTGCCACGGAGCACTGCTCTCTCGAGAGCGCCGAAGGCATCGGCAGACGCTTCACCTATATGCTGCACACCCTCTCGCTCATCGAAAAATAACTGACGCACAGGTCAAAACTCCCCGTCCATAGGACGGGGAGTTTTGTTATTTGCCCTGGCTGTGCCGCTGCGCCGCAAAGGACGCGCTGACCTGCGCCAGAAAGCGTTCGGCGAGGGGCGTGAAGCTCTGATATTTGTTCCATATCAGATACAGTCTGACCTCCAACGCGGGTGAGAGCGGCCGGAAAGCCAGCCCGCTCTCCGCCGAGGTGTCCACCAGATGCGCAAAACTCAGCTGATAGCCCAGTCCCTCCCGAACGAACAGGGAGGCGTTGTAGGCCAGCCGCGAGGAGCCCTCCAGATGAAGCTCTCCGAAGCGGTCTCCGGCCCAGGTTTTGATATCCCCCTCCCAGCCCTGCTCCGAGGTATAGAGCGGCAGCCCAACGAGATCGGACGCACGGATGCACTCTTTTTGCGCCAGCGGATCGTTCGCGGGCAGGATCAGGCCCCAGACGTCATTTTCCGGGAAGAGGATCGCATCGTACTTGCGCGCATCGGGCGTCTCACACAGCACAGCGAAATCCAGCAGCCCCTTGTCCAGCTTCTCCGTGACCTGCTCGGTGTCGCCGCTGGTGATGTGGCAGCGCAGGCCGGGCACCGCGGCCTTCAGCGTCCGCAGTTCGCGCGCCAGATAGCGGATCTGACAGGATTCGGCCAGCCCAAGATACAGCTCGCCGCCGGTGATGTCGTCCAGGGACAGAAACTCCTTTTCGATCTTGTCCGCCATCGTGATCAGATCCTCCGCCCGGTCGCGCAGCAGCACGCCCTCCTCCGTCAGAGAAATATGAAAGCTGTGGCGGATAAAGAGCTTTTTGCCCAGTTCGTCCTCCAGGGCGCGCATCGCGCGCGAAAGCGTCGGCTGCGTGACGTGCAGCAGCTCGGCCGCGCGGGTCATGTTCTCCTCCCGTGCGACGGCGAGAAAATAACGCAGACTGCGGATCTCCATGGCTTTCCCTCCGTAATCGATATGCATATAACGTATATCACAATATACATTATAACTATTTGCGCAGAAAAAAGCAATCTGTTATAATGATTATAGGATGGCGAAAAGCCAAAAAGCTTTTCGCCGCGCCGCTTTGCGGCGCAGCAAGACAGCGTAGCTGCCTTGCCATATACTCATTGCAATCATAGAATCATTCGCTGCCAAACTTGTCGTTTGGCAGCAAAATCAATCGAATAATCGATTGATTTTGCCATCCGATGATCATTATGATGGGATCACACGAAAAGAAGGGAGGCAGAGCCATGGACGCCTGGACCCAGCTGCGCAGCCGCATGGAAGACGCGGGCTGCGGGGAGAGCAGCATCGCAAAGGCGGAGGCGCTCTACGCCGCCGGCGCGCGGGACGAGTTGATCCGCTGTCTGCGCTATTGCCGCTGCGAACAGCTGGACGCGCTGCATGAAAAGCAGAAGCAGCTGGACCGCCTGGATCTGCTGATCCGCAAAGCAAAGGAACTGTAAAGGAGAAAATCCCGATGATGAAACCCGAAACTCTGAATCTGACCCAAGCCTGGGACAAAACCTTCCCCAAGAGCGATCGCGTTGCGCACAGCAAGGTTTGCTTTGTCAACCGCTACGGCATCACGCTGGCGGCGGATCTGTACATTCCGAAAGCCGTTGACGGGAAGCTCCCCGCCATCGCGGTCTGCGGCCCCTTCGGCGCGGTCAAGGAGCAGTGCTCCGGCCTGTACGCCCAGACCATGGCTGAGCGCGGCTTTCTGACCCTGGCCTTCGACCCCTCCTTCACCGGCGAGAGCGGCGGCTTCCCCCGCTATATGGCCTCCCCGGACATCAACACCGAGGACTTCATGGCGGCCGTGGACTTTCTGTCCCTGCACGAGCGCGTCGATCCCGCGCGCATCGGCATCATCGGCATCTGCGGCTGGGGCGGCATGGCGCTGAACACCGCCGCGCTGGATACGCGCATCAAGGCCACCGTGGCCTCCACGATGTACGACATGACCCGCGTCAGCGCCAAGGGCTACTTCGATTCCGAGGACAGCGAGGAAGCGCGTTACGCCAAGAAAGCGGCCATGTGCGCCCAGCGCCTGGAGGATCTGAAGGCCGGCGAATACAAGCTCGGCGGCGGTGTGGTCGATCCCCTGCCGGAGGACGCGCCCTTCTTCGTCAAGGACTACTACGACTACTACAAAACGCCGCGCGGCTACCATCCCCGCTCCCTCAACTCCAACGGCGGCTGGAACGTGACCGGCTGCGAGAGCTTCATGAATCAGCCCATCCTGCGCTATTCCAATGAGATCCGCAGCGCGGTGCTTGTCATGCACGGCGACGCCGCCCACTCCTGCTACTTCGGCCGCGACGCCTTCGCCGATATGGTGAAGGACAGCAAGTACGCCGACAACAAGGAGCTGCTGCTCATCCCCGGCGCTGTTCACACCGATCTTTACGACGGCGGCGGCAAAAACGCCATCCCCTTCGACAAGCTGGAGAGCTTCTTCACAGAGTATCTGAAATAAAAGGAGAACAGACATGAGCAAAAAGGTTTTGATCGTTTCCGCCAGTCCGCGCAAAAACAGCAATTCCGAGGCGCTGGCGCTGGCCTTTGCCGAGGGCGCGAAGGCCGCGGGCCACGAGGTGGACTTCGTTTCCCTGCGGGGAAAGACCGTGAACTTCTGCCGCGGCTGCTTCGTCTGCCAGGAGAAGCAGCGCTGCGTGATCCGCGACGATGCGGACGAGATCTGCCAGAAGGCGCTGACGGCCGACGTGCTGGTTTTTGCCACGCCCATCTATTACTACGAAATGTCCGGCCAGCTCAAGACCCTGCTGGATCGGCTCAACCCGCTGTTTCCCAGCGACTACGCCTTCACCGACGTGTATCTGCTGACTGCCGCGGCGGAGGACGAGGACTACGTCCCGCAGCGCGCCGTCAGCGGCGTGGAGGGCTGGATCGAGTGCTTCGGGCGCGCGAGGCTGGCCGGAACGGTGTTCCTGGGCGGCGTGACGGAGGCCGGAGAGGGCAGCCGTCACCCGGAGAAGCTGCAGGCCGCCTACGCGCTCGGCCAGAACCTGGCATGAGCAGCAGAGCCGCCCGTTTTCTGGCAGGGATCTGCCTTGCCCTGATGCTGAGCGCCTGCGGGGCCGAAGCGCCGCAGGAAACGCCCGCCGCCGAAAGCGCGATACCCATGTCGACCGATGCGGCGGAAACACCGGTTCCAACGCCGACCGATACGCCGGAGACGCCGGTGTCAACGCCTGCCGAGACTGAAGAATTGCCTGAGGAGGAAGAAACCGCCATGCTTTCGATGATGATCGGAGAAACCCCGGTCGCCGTGGACTGGGAAGACAATGAATCCGTAGACGCGCTCCGGGAGCTGTGCCGGACCGAGCCGCTGCAGATCTCGCTGTCGATGTACGGCGGCTTTGAGCAGGTCGGACCGATCGGGGCAAGCCTGCCGCGCAGCGATGTGCAGACGACGACCGCCGCCGGGGATATCGTCCTCTACGCGGGCAACCAGATCGTGGTGTTTTACGGCTCCAATGCCTGGGCCTATACGCGCCTCGGACACATCAGCGATCAGAGCGCAGCGGACATGGAGGCGCTTTTGGGGCACGGCGACGTGACCCTTAGCCTCCGGCTGGAGGCGGAAGGATGAACATTCTTGTGCTCAACGGCAGTCCCCGTCCGCAGGGCGAGACGGCGAACATGGTCTCCGCTTTCAAGAATGCGGCCGAAAAAGCCGGGCACGAAGTACGCGTGATCGAGGTCTGCCGCCTGAACATACGCGGCTGTCTCGCCTGCGAATACTGCCACGGGAAAGGACGCGGCGCCTGCGCCCAGAAGGACGACATGCGGCAGATCTACGATGCGCTGCCGGAGACGGACATGCTTGTCCTGGCCTCGCCGATCTATTACCACAACATCAGCGGCCAGCTCAAATGCGTGATCGACCGCTTCTACGCGGCGCTCTATCCCAGCGCGCCGGAGCGGCTGAAAAAGGTCGCCATGTTCCTCGCCTCCGGCGACCCGGAGATGGATACGGGCGCCCGCTTCTCGTATGAGGGCGACTTCCTCGGGTACCTGGGCTTGGAGGACATGGGGCTCTTCACCAATCACGACGCGCAGGTGCTGCAGCGGATCTCCGCCATGGCGGCCGCCCTCTGAAAGGACGCTCCCGCCTTGACAATCCTTCCTGAATCTGTTAGGATACATGGGCCTCGGAGGGCATATCATTCGTGAGAAATGAGAAGCCGGATAAGAGAGCGGGCTGAAACGCCTGCTTCCTTATCCGGCTTTTTTGGAGGAACCATGGAACAAGTCAAAGATTTCACCAAAGGGCCGATCCTGGGTCCGCTGCTGGCCTTTTCCATGCCGATTTTGCTGGCGCTGTTTCTGCAGGCGCTCTACGGTGCGGTGGATCTGCTGGTGGTGGGCAAGTACGCGCTGGCGCAGGACGTGTCCGGCGTGGCGGTCGGCTCGCAGATCATGCAGACGGTCACCGGCCTCGTCAGCTCCTTCGCCATGGGAACGACGGTCCTGCTCGGCCAGAAGATCGGCGCGGGCCACCGTGAGGAGGGCGGCCGGATCATTGGCGCCAGCATCGCGCTCTTTTTCCTGGTGGGCGCGGCGCTGACGGCGCTGCTCCCGCTGCTGTCGCCGGTGCTGGCCGCGGCCATGAACGCGCCGGAAGAAGCCTTCGCCGAGACGCGGCAGTATATCGCGATCTGCGGCCTCGGTTCGGTGATGATCGTGGCCTACAACGTGCTGGGCAGCATCCTGCGCGGTCTGGGCGATTCCCGCACGCCGCTGATGACCGTCGCCATTGCCAGCGCCTGCAATATCGCGGGCGACCTGCTGCTGGTGGCCGGGCTGCACATGGGCGCCGCCGGCGCCGCCATCGCCACCGTCAGCTCCCAGACGATCAGCGTGCTGATCTCCCTGCTGGTCCTGCGCCGCCGGACGCTCCCCTTCTCCTTTACGCGGCGGGATATCCGCCTGGAAGCATCCATTCTGCGCAGCATCGTCCGTTTCGGCACGCCGATCGCCCTGCAGGATCTGCTGGTGGGCCTGTCCTTCCTCGTGATCCTCGCCATCGTCAACTCCCTGGGGCTCATTGCCTCGGCGGGCGTGGGCGTGGCGGAGAAGGTCTGCGCCTTCATCATGCTGATCCCCATCGCCTTCATGCAGGCCATGAGCGCCTATGTGGCGCAGAATCACGGCGCGGGGGAAAACGCGCGGGCCGAGCGCGGCCTGCGGATCGCCGTGCTGGTGTCCACGGCCTTCGGCGCGGCGATGTTCTGGGCGGCCTTTTTCCACGGTAACCTACTCTGCGGCATTTTCGCCAGGGACGCCGACGTGATCGCGGCGGGCGCCGACTATCTGCGGGCCTACGGCATCGACTGCCTGCTGACCTGTTTCCTGTTCTGCTTCATCGGCTTTTTCAACGGCCTGGGCGAGACGGGCTTTGTCATGGCGCAGGGCGTCGCCTCCGCGTTTCTGATCCGCATCCCCGTGGCCTGGTGGATGTGCCGGACCACCGGGCGGCTGTTTTACATCGGTCTGGGCATCCCCGGCGCCACGCTGGCGGAGATCGCCGCCTGCTTCGTTTTCTACGCGCACATCCGCCGAAAGGAGAAGCTGATCGCTCATGTTAAGCAAGACCTTTGAACTCGACGGGCGCCTGGTGCGCCTGTACGCCGACGAGGCGCCGCAGATCCTCTTTCTGCAGCCGGTGGACGCGCACGACGCGCAGCTGCTCGACCGGCAGTATGACGCCATGCGATGCTGCGCGCTGCCCTTTGCGCTGGCGGCCTTCGAGGTGAAGGACTGGAACCGGGAGCTGAGCCCATGGGAAGCGCCGCCGGTCTTCGGCAAAGTCCCCTTCGGCGGCGGCGCGGCGGATACGCTTGCCTTCCTCACCGGCCGGCTGCTGCCGGAACTGCGGTCACAGCTGCCGGGGAACGGTATCGCGCTGTGCATCGGCGGCTACTCGCTGGCCGGGCTCTTCGCCCTCTGGGCGGCGACGAAGACCGGGCTTTTTTCCGGCGCGGCGGCGGCTTCGCCCTCGGTCTGGTTTCCCGGCTGGATCGACTATGTGACGGAGCATCCCATCCATGCCGGGACCGTCTATCTCAGCCTCGGCGACCGGGAAGATCGGGCAAAGAACCCGGTCATGGCCCGGGTCGCCGACTGTATCCGCGCGCAATACGCGCTGCTGCAGGCCGATCACCGCGTCACGCTGGAATGGAATCCCGGCAACCACTTTCAGGACTCAGAGCTGCGCACCGCCAGAGCCTTCTGCTGGGTCGCCGCGCAGCTGCAGTGACCGGCCGATCCCGCGGCCGATACAAGCTCTTTCGCCATCGCGGCGAAAGAGCTTTCTTTATTGCCTGCGCAGGTCGATTATGCTATAATCGGTTTATCAATCTGCACTGCCGGAAGGCGCTTTGGGGGAATCGCACGATGAGCTACCGGGTGATCGATAAAAACAGCTATTACCGCAGGGGCGTGTTCCGCCACTTTACGGAAGACTGCAAATGCTCGACCTCCATGACGGCGCGCATCGACGTCACGGATCTTGTCGCCTTTTCCAAACAGACGAACACGAAATTCTATCTCAATTTCCTGTACATCCTCTCCAAAGTCCTCAACTCCCGGGAGGACTACCGGATGGGCTGGCTCTGGCAGACGGAGGAACTGATCTGCTACGATGTGATCCATCCCACGCAGTACGTGTTCCACGAGGATACGGAGACCTGCACGCCCGTCTATACGGAATACTGCGAGGATTACGAGACTTTTTACGCCCGCGCGCTGGAGGATCTGGAGCGGGCCAAGCAGACGCGGGACTACGGTCTGGACATGGCCGCTCACCCGAACTGGTTCGACGCCTCCTGCATCCCCTGGCTGTCCTACGATTCGCTGCACGTCGAGCTGCCGGACGGCTATCTGTACTTCATGCCGATCGTCAACTGGGGCCGCTACCGCGAAGAAAACGGCCGGCTCCTGATGCCGGTCAGCGTCCGGCTGAACCACGCGATCGCCGACGGGTATCTGGTGGCGAAGGTGTTTCTCCTGCTGCAGCAGGAGATCGCGCGTTTTGTGAAACGATAAAACTGCCTGAAAAAGAAACAGAAAAGGAGAAGAAAACATGGCTTACAAAGTCCTGCTGCTCAACGGCAGCCCGCACGCGAAGGGCTGCACCGCGCGTGCATTGGAGGAAATGATCCGCACGCTGAACGAGGAAGGGATCGAGACGACGCTGCTGCAGATCGGGAATTCCGACGTGCGCGGCTGCATCTCCTGCGGTTTTTGTCATAAAAACGGGCGCTGCGTCTTTGACGACAAGGTCAACGAGGCGGCCCGGCTCCTGGAGGAGGCGGACGGCCTTGTCATCGGCAGCCCCGTCTATTACGGCTCGCCCAACGGCACGGCCCTGGCCTTCATGGACCGTCTGTTTTACAGCGCCCCGTTTTCCATGCACATGAAGGTCGGCGCCGCCGTCGTCAGCTGCCGCCGCGGCGGGAACACCGCCTCCTTCGACGCGCTCAACAAGTACTTCACCATCTCCGGCATGCCCGTGGCCTCCAGCAGCTACTGGAACCAGGTGCACGGCTTCTTGGCCGAGGACGTGGAGAAGGATCTGGAGGGCCTGCAGACCATGCGCAATCTCGCCCGCAACATGGCCTTTCTGATCAAGGCGATCGCCGCTGCGAAGGCCGCACAGGGTCTGCCCGCCCAGGAGCACGACTGCTTCACCAGCTTCCCCGACGGCAAGTGAGGCCTGTCCGGGCTCTTGAATTTCCCAGGATCTTATAGTAAAATTTGATTATTCACCGAATGATTGAGAAGCGAGGATTCTGCCGTGAAACATCCGAAGAACAGCGCTCTTGTCTCCGTGATCAAGTTTATTCCGCTGATCGTTTTCGCCATCCTGGTCATTGCCTTCAAGCTTGACCTGCTGATCGCGGCGCCGATCGCCACCTTTACGGCCGTCGCCGTCTATATGATCCTCTACGGCACGAGCTTCGAGCACGCCTTTGAGCAGGGCGTCGCCGCGACGCGAAAGATCGTGCTGATCTTTTTCATCCTGATGTTCGCCTACGGCGTGGCCGAGTGCTTCATGGCCACCGGCGTCGGCGCCGCCGTGATCCTGATCGCCCTCAGGCTCGGCGTGACGGCCCGCACGGTCGCACCGATCGCGATCCTCGTGACCTGCGTGCTGTCGATCGGCACCGGCTCGAGCTGGGGCACCTTCGCCGCCTGCGCGCCGATCTTCCTGTGGCTCAACCACCTGGTCGGCGGCGACGCGATCCTGACGATCTGCGCCATCGCCGGCGGCTCCTGCTTCGGCGACAACATCGGCATGATCTCCGATGTGACCGTACTCAGCTGCGGACTGCAGGACGTCAAGATCATCGACCGCATCAAACACCAGCTCGTCTGGTCGATCGGCTGCCTGGTGATCGCGCTGGTGATCTTCTTCCTGGCGGGCCAGCACCTGCCGAACGAGCAGGGCAACTTCCAGGAGGCCATCAACCAGATCCCGCCCGAGGCGATCACCGCGCTTGAGCAGGAGCGTGCCTCCGCCGTGGAGCTGCTGGAGCAGGTCAATCACGGCGTACCCTATTACATGGTCGTCCCGATGCTGGTCGTCATCGTGCTGAGCTTCTTCGGCCTGCACACGATGATCTGCCTCGGCGCGGGCATGGTCTCCTCCCTGGTTCTCGGCCTTTTTGCCGGCACGATCACCCTGCACAAATGGCTGACCGTCCTGCTGCTGCCGAGCTTCCAGAGCGCCGGCGAGTCGGTCATCGTGATGATGATCTGGGTCGCGGCCTTCGGCGGCGTGATGAACGCGATGAACGCCTTCGACCCGCTCTCCCGCGGCGTCGTCCGCATGTCGAAAACGCCTCACGGCCTGCTGGGCTGGTGCGGCGTGATCTGCCTGGTCGGCAACGCCGCGCTTGCGGACGAGGCCGCGCAGGTGGCCACGATCAGCCCGATCGTCCGGGAGCTCGTGGAAAAGAATATCGAAACCGACAGCGAAGCCGACGCCTACCCGCTCCGCCTGCGGCTTGCGACCTTCACTTCCTCGATGGGCATTTACGGCTCACAGCTGATCCCCTGGCACTGCTTCCCCGTGTTCTTTGCCACTGTGGTCAACGCGGTCTACCCGATGTTTGATTCGCCCATCACGCCCATGCAGATCATCAGCCGGAACTATCTCGGCTTCCTCTTTGTCGGCACGCTCCTGCTGCTGACCTTCACCGGCTGGGACCGCTTCGTCCCGGGCCTTGCGCTGCCGAAGAACATGCGCCTGAAAAAGAAAGCCGCCGAACCGGCTTCCGAAACCTGAACCGATATCATTAAACCGCCGCAGGATGCATCCTGCGGCGGTTTTCCTTGCAATCATTTCCCCATTAAAGTATAATAGTACTGTTTATTCGGGAAAAGGACGGTTGCTTCCATGGTTTTCAACAGCGCCTCATTTCTTTTCATGTTTCTCCCCGCCGCGCTGATCCTGTACCGGATCGTCCCGGGCCGGGAAGCCAAAAATATCCTGCTGTGCCTGTTGAGCCTTCTGTTTTACGCCTTCGGCGGGCTGGCGCAGCTGCCGGTGCTGCTGGCGGCGGCGGTGTGGAGCTGGTGCTTTGGCCTGCTGCTGGCCCGTCCGGGCAAAGGGCGCAGGCTCTGGCTCGCGCTGGGCGTCGCGGGCGATCTGGCGCTGCTGTGCGCTTTCAAATATCTCGCCTTTTTCCTGGACATCCTTCACCTTCCGGCGCTCTCCTCCGCGCTGCCGCTGCCGCTGGGCATCTCCTTTTTCACCTTCCACGCCATCTCCTACCTGGTCGACAGCTACCGCGACGCATCCCTCGCCGAAAAGCGCCCCGACCGGCTGCTGCTGTATCTCGCCTTCTTCCCCCGGCTGATCGCCGGGCCGATCATCAAATGGAAGGACGGCCGCGATCAGCTGACGCAGCGACAGGAATCGCTGACCGACACGACGGCCGGCCTGCGCCGCTTCGTGCGCGGTCTGCTGAAAAAGCTGCTGCTCGCCGAGAGCGCCGCCGCCGTCGCCAACGCGGTCTACGCGCTGGAGCCCGGCGCCGTCGGTACGGGTCTCGCCTGGCTGGGCGGCGTATGCTACTGCCTGCAGATCTATTACGACTTCTCCGGCTACAGCGACATGGCCATCGGCCTCGGTCTGCTCTTCGGCTTCCGCTTCCCGGAAAACTTTGACCATCCCTATGTGTCCGGCAGCGTCAGCGAATTCTGGCGGCGCTGGCACATCTCCCTCAACCGCTGGTTCGTCGATTACCTGTACATCCCGCTCGGCGGCAGCCGCCGCGGCAAATGGCTCACGCTGCGAAACCGCCTCATCGTCTTTCTCGCCACCGGCATCTGGCACGGCGCCGGCTGGACCTTTATCCTCTGGGGTCTGTGGAACGGCCTGTTCGTGGTGCTGGAGGGGCTCTTCCCCGCTGTTTTCAAGGCCGAGGGCAAGTCCCCCGTCCGGAAGATCCTGCTGCACGTCTACGCGCTGCTCGTCTTTCTCACCGGCTTTATGATGTTCCGCGCGGGCTCCGTTTCGCAGGGCCTGCTGCTGATCGGGCAGCTGTTTTGCTTTAACGCCGCGCCGGTGGCAGGGCTTGCCTCCGTCATGACGCTGCTCACGCCCGCCCGCTGCTTCTTCCTGCTGCTGGGCGTCCTCTTTGCCATGCCCGTCGCTCCCCGGCTTCGCCGGGCGGCCGCTGCGCGTCTGGGCGAAGATTCCCCGGCGCTGGAGGGCCTCGCCGACGCCCTCGCGCTGCTCGGCCTTGTCGTCTGCGTGCTGGCGATGGCCGGCGGGGCCTATTCGCCCTTCATCTACCAGCAGTTTTAAGGCGGTGAAGATATGAAAAAAACACTTTCCCTCCTCTTTGCCGCGCTCTTCCTCGCGCTGTGCCTGATCCCCTCGCTGGGGCTGCTGATCACGGGCGGCTCGGGCGCGGCGGCCAACCAGGTGCTCGCGCCGAAGCCTGTGCTGCTCAAAAGCGACGGCAAGCTCAATACCGCCTGGCTCGAAGATCTCTCCCGCTATGTCAACGACCGCTTTTCCCTGCGGCAGGAGGCCGTCACGCTCTGGGCGCGCTTGAACGCGGGGCTTCTTCACTCCTCCGTGACTGATCAGGTGATCCTCGGGCGCTTCGACCTCCTCTATTACGCGCCGACGGTCCCTGATTACACCCGCTCCAACCCGATGACGGAGCGCGAGCTCTGGTGTGCTGCGCGCAGGCTGTGGCTGCTGCAGGAATACGCCGAGGCGCAGGGCGGACAATTTCTCTTTACGGTCGCGCCGAACAAAAACCAGCTTTACCCGGAAGGCATGCCAACGCTGGCGGTCGCGGACGGCCCGACGAACACCGAAGCCCTGTACCGGAAGCTGGACGAGATGGGTATTGCCCATCTTGACCTGCACGCGATCTTTCGCGCCGCCGATCCGGAGCGTCTCTATTTCAACACCGACAGCCATTGGACCTCGCGCGGCGCGGCGCTCGCCGCCGACGCGATCCTGCACGCCCTTGGGCGCGAGAGCGCATATTTCGGCGGGCCCTTTACCTCCGGCACGCATAAGGGCGACCTCTATGAAATGCTCTATCCCACCGGCACGGAGACGGAGCCGGATCCGGTCTATGCGCCCGGCTTTTCCTTTGAGGCCAGCAGCGCAAACCCGGACAGCATCAGCATCAGCACGAAGTCTGCCGCGGGCGAGGGCACGCTGCTGATGTACCGCGACTCCTTTGGCCGCTCCCTTTATCCCTATCTGGCCGAGGCCTACGGCGAGGCCTTCTTCTCCCGGAAAAACGACTATGACCCGACGGCGCTTCAGCCGGGCGGCGCGCTGGTGATCGAGCTGGTCGAGCGAAACCTCCGCTATCTGCTCGACTACACGCCGACGATGCCCGCGCCCAGGCGGGACGCAGCGCTTGCCCAGGACGCGCAGCCTCATGACGGACAGATGCATTTTGTTCTTGCCAAAGTCGGCCCGGAGGGGTATACTGTTCTGCACGGAGATCTTGGCGGCTATGCGCCGGATGAGGATTCTCCGATCTATCTTGACACCGTGCTGGGTCTTTATGAGGCGCTGCCCGGGGCGGAGGGCTTCTCCCTCTGTTTGCCGGAGGATGCGGCTGCGGGGCCGGTCCGGGTGCTTTTCCGTCACGACGGCGCGCTGCTGTCCCTGGCGGGCAGTCCGGAAGCCTGAGGGATCGCGGCATACAGGAGGTTATATTGTCATGAAAAAAGTATCTGCCCTGCTTTTGATCCTTGCGATGCTGCTGTCGCTGGCCGCCTGCGGCTCGAACGCCGCGAACAGCGTGGATGAAGATGCGCCCGTTCTCACGGCCGAGCTGCCCGGCGCTTCGCAGAAAGCGCCGGCTGCGGAGCCCACGGAGGCGCCTCAGGCGACCGCCGCTCCCGCGAAGGAGGAAAAGTCCGAAAAGGACGAGACCATTGAACGCGTACTGAAAATGAAGGGCCAGCCCGTGGCTGATCTGATCGAGCTGCTGGGCGAGCCGCTCAGCCGCGAGTACTCCTCCAGCTGCCTGATTGAGGGCGGCCAGGACGGTCAGCTGATCTACGATGGCTTCATTGTCTACACGCTTGTGCAGAAGGACGGCACCGAAACGATCTACGACTGCGAATAAACAAAACCGCAAAAAGCCTTCGGATCCATGGATCCGAAGGCTTTTTTGTTTGGTATCCGCTGCTTTTACAGGTTATAGTACTTCTCGAACTCCGCCGGATGCGGGATCTGGGACAGTTCGAGGCACTCGGCGCGTTTGCGCTTGAGGAAGCTGCGCAGCAGCTCCTCGGGGAAGACGCCGCCGGCGGTGAGGTAATCGTGATCCTGCTCCAGCGCGTCCAGCGCCTTCTCCAGGGAGGTGGGCAGCTGGTGCAGCTTGGCCTTTTCCTCGGTGGACAGCTCGAAGAGGTTCATATCGTAGGGGCCCCAGCCGTTTTCATGCGGGTCGATCTGATTCTTGATGCCGTCGATGCCGGCCATCAGGATGGCGGCGTAGCAGAAGTAGGGGTTGCAGGTGGCGTCGGGATTGCGCAGCTCGAAGCGGCGCATCTTCGGGCTCTTGGCATAGGCCGGGATGCGGATGACGGCGCTGCGGTTGGAGGTGGCGTAGCCGACGGTCACGGGCGCCTCGAAGCCGGGCACCAGGCGCTTGAAGGAGTTGGTGGAGGGATTGGTGAGCGCGCAGAGGGAGGAGATGTGCTTGAGGAGGCCGCCCATAAACCAGTGGGCTTCCTTGCTCAGGTGGGAATAGCCGTTGTCGTCGGAGAAGACCGGCTCGCCGTCCTTCAAAAGCAGCATATGCACGTGCATGCCGCTGCCCGCCTCGCCGTAGACCGGCTTCGGCATCAGCGTGGCGCTCAGGCCGTATTTGCGGGCCACGTTGTGGATGATGTATTTGATGTTCATGGTGCCGTCGGCCATCTTGGACATCTGGCCCAGCAGCGGCTCGATCTCGAACTGGCCGGCGCCGCCCACCTCGGGGTGGTGGTACTTGACGGGGACGCCCGCCTTCTCGATCTCCATGCACATCTCGCTGCGGCATTCATAGGTGCGGTCGAGCGGCTTGGCCACATGATAGTGCTTCTGGAAGGGAACGACGCAGCCGGTCCCCTCGGAATCGCTGTTCCAGTGGGCCTGCTCGGCGTCGATCGCCACGCCGATGGCGTTGTGATCCACCTTCCAGCCGACCTCGTTGAAGAGGTAGAACTCAAATTCGGGCAGGATCAGCATCGTATCGGCGATGCCGCTGTCCTTCAGATACTGCTCGGCAGCCTGGACGATGTTGCGGGGATACTGTTTGAGCGGCCGGTTCTGCGGATAGTCGATGATCATGGCGTTGCCGATCATGGACAGGGTCTTGACGCTACAGAAAGGATCGATGCTCGCGGTATCCAGGTCGGGGATATAGACCATATCGCTCTTCTCCACCACGGCGTAACCGTAGTTGGAGGCGTCAAAGCCGATCCCGTTGACCATGGTATCCTCGTTGAAGCTCTTCGCGGGGATCGTCACGTGGCGGAACTGGCCGTCAATGTCGACGATTTTGAAGTCGACCATCTGAACGTCCTGCTCCTCGATCAGTTTCATGATGTCTTTCGCCGTTTTAGCCATAGTTCCCTCACTTCTCTGCGCGCAGCAGATATTTTCGTTCTTTGCGGGACTTCTCCCGTCCGGAGGTATTATATCAAGTCCGTTTCCTTTTGTATAGAGCAAAAAACGGGGAATCCGGCATTCGCGCAAAAAAACCTGCTTCCCGTTTGTCATCACGGGAAGCAGGTTTCAGGGGGGAGAGAATAATTGTGAGAGTGAGAAGTGTAAGAGAGGGTTTTGTTTGGGGTTTACATCTGATCAGTTAGTTATCTCTAACTGTCTGCAGTATAACAGATGCCATTTCTTTTTTCAAGACTTTTTTCATAATGATTATATGATGGCGAAAAGCTCAAAAGCTTTTCGCCGCGCCGATTTGCGGCGCAGCAAAACAGCATGGCTGTTTTGCCATATACTCATTGCAATGAGCATCGGGCGAATGATTCTTCAAAATCATTCGCTTCCAAACTTGTCGTTTGGCAGCGAAATCAATCGAATCCTCGATTGATTTCGCCTTCCGATGATCATTATAGTTTTTTACTGGGATTTTTCCCCTGCGCGGGCAACCTTCTTCCCGCTCTGATCGAATTAAGAAAGAAAAAAGCGCTTCACTCTTGCGCAAAAGCGCGCTTTCTGCTATTCTACCTCTGTTACAGACGAAAAGGCAGGTAAGCATAACAGATGAAACTGGTAAAGACCCTGATCATGATCCTATTGGTTTTCGCACTCGGACTTGTGCTCTGGGTGCGTCTCGGCGCCGCGCCGAAGCCCGCGGAGGCGGATCTGCGCCCCACGCAGTCTCCCGCCGCTTCGGCAGAAGCGACGGAGGTGCCCGGATCGGAGACGCCGACAGGGACGGAGCCTGCGGCGAGCGAAGCTCCGGTCGACATCGAGGCCGAGCCGGAGTACTTCACCGTCTCCATGGTCGGCGACTGCACGCTCTCCGCCTCCCCGGACAAACGGGACTGGGGCATCGGCTTCCAGCGCACCGTGGGCGACGATACTGACTATCCCTTTGCCAACACCGTGCAGTTTTTAAACGACGACTATCTGACGATCGCCAACCTGGAATGCTCCCTTTCCGACAAGAAATACAGTTCGATCGAGCAGTTTTCCTTCCTCGGCAAAGCGGACTACGCCAAGATCCTCAGCTCCGGCAGCGTGGAATTCGTCACGCTGGCCAATAACCACACCATGGACTTCGGCCAGGGCGCCTATAACGACACGACCGCCGCGCTGGACGCCGTGGGCGTCAGCTACGCCGGGGAAAACGAGTGCTATCTCTATCAGAGCGAGGGCGGACTGAAGATCGGCCTGTTCTGCATGTATAACGGCCTGACCGGCAACGCCTTCTCGCTGCTGTCCGCCTCCGCGCAGGAAAAGCTCGTGGCCGAGAGCAAGGACTGGATCGACCGGGCCGTGCCGAAGCTGGAGGAGATGGGCGCGGAATACACCATCGCCTGCCTGCACATGGGCACCGAGGGCAACTACGAGACCACCGACGTGCAGGTCGAGCTCTGCCGCTATGCCATCGACGCGGGCTTCGGCAGCGTCTACTGCACCCACGCCCACCGCCTGCAGCCGGCCGAGCTCTACGGCGAGGGCATCATCTTCTACGGCCTCGGCAACTGGATCTTCGGCGGCCACACCAACCCCGGCAACGGCAAGGATCCCGCCTCCTACGACACCGGCATCGGCAAGATCACGCTCTGCCGCCGCGGAAGCAAGGTGACGCTGGACAGCTACAGCTTCATCCCCTGCTGCATCAGCAGCGCCCTGGATCCGGAAAACGGCGTGCCCGGCGTCAACTCCCAGAACAACTACCAGCCCACGCCCTATGTGGAGGGCGGCAAGGCCTGGCAGCGGGCCATGTCCATCATCAGCGGCACCTATGAGGGCGCCAACTATACCGTTGGCAACTACTGGGACATCCTCCGCGACATGGGCGGCTGAGTTCCCGTGATAAGAAAAAACGGTCAGGATCAAATAGATCCCGACCGTTTTTTCTTATGTGCAGTTTATTCCGCGGTCTCGGTTTCCTCGCGCTCGGCCTTGGCCTCCGGCGCGTTCGCCTTGACGGATTCGATGCCGTTCATGCAGCTGTCCCAGGACTTATAGCCCTCGCTGACGCCGACGATCTGGCCGTTTTTGGCCTTCAGGCGGAAGCGGTACTCCCCGGCCTTGTCCAGATAGACCTCAAATTTCGGATGAGTCAGGACCTCGAAGTTCTCCTGCGTCTGGTCCTCGACCGGGCCGAGGCAGCTGCGCTTGACGCTGTCGATGCCCTTCAGGCAGGCGCCCTCGGTGGTATAGACCTCGCTGTCCAGGATGACCTGGCCGTTGGTGGCCTTGAGGACGAATTTCACGCCGGTCTTGACGGTTTTTGTAACAAATTTACCCATTTTGTTGCCTCCTCATCGGATGATTTGCAAAAACAGCCCACAAAATGTGGGCTGTTTTGACTTAGGATTTATTTCTTGGCGAGGCCCTTCTGGCGGGCATACTCGGCAGCGCCCAGCGCGCCCATCAGCTGCGGGTCGGTCTTCAGGTTGATGACCTTCAGCTTCAGCACGTGCTCGATCGCTTCCTTCAGGCCGTCGTTCTTCGCGCAGCCGCCCGTCAGCGTGATGCTGTCGGTCGCACCGGCCTTCTTCGCCATGACAAAGCAGCGC
>CACYWG010000020.1 GCA_902778115.1 Oscillospiraceae bacterium
GAGATAAGCGGCTTTGACGGCTCTCCGGGGCTTCCAAAAAGAGGCGCTATTTTCGTCCAACTTCCACTAAAGTCCGTTCGGAGTACAACACTCGAAATCAGGTGTACCAGCAATGGTACCGTGGGTTCGAATCCCACCCTGTCCGCCAAAACAGAAGCTCCCTGCCGCAGGTGGGGAGCTTTTGTTTTGGAAGTAAATCGGGATTCGAAGGGCGCGGGAGTGAATGACGTGCCGGTGGCACGTCAGAGCCGCGCCCCGGCCCGCCCGCAGGCGGGGAATCCCACCCTGTCCGCCAGAATAGGATTGCTATTATAACAAGAATAGCAATCCTATTTTTTTCCTATATTCCGGAAATAGTTCTCTGTCTGAAAGAAGAATTCGCTATTTGAGCCGATTCGCTGTTTATGGTAAAGACAAACAGAGATAAGCCTGCTATAATCCTTCTTGGAGGTAAGGAAAATGGATCTCATATCAATCGGTAAATTCATCGCGGAACTCAGAAAGCAGAAAGGGCTTACGCAAGAGCAACTCGGAGAACAGATCGGCGTTTCGAACAAAACCGTTTCCCGCTGGGAAACCGGCGTCTATATGCCCCCGGCAGATGCCTTGGTGAAGATGAGCGAACTCTTTGGCGTTACGGTTAATGAGATACTCAGCGGTAAAACGCTCTCCGAACAGGAATACAGAGCGGCCGCGGAGAAAAACCTGAACCGCCTGGTCAGATCCAGCAAATTCACGCAAAAAGACAGGCTTGAGTACTTCAAAAAGAAATGGCTGAAAGAGCATATAGCGATCATGGTGATCATTGGCATTTGTATTATCGCTGTGTCGGCGGCAGGAATAATCATCAAAAACAGTTTTCTGGTTGCGATTATTCCTCTGCTGATCCTTGCAGCACATTGCTGGAGGAATAACGCCATGATGGCATATGCTGAGAAGCATGTTTATGACGACACGGAAAGTATATAGATAATCGGGATTTGAATCTGCTCCTGCGCGGTGTGAAATATAACGATACCCCTCATTTTGTTAAAATAGCAATCTTTAGCCAAAAAGAAACACCCGGCTTGTCCGGGTATTTCTTTTTGGATAGGGGATTCGAACCCGAGGTGGCCTCCGCCGCAGCGGAGGTCGAATCCCACCCTGTCCGCCGCGTCAGAAGAACACCATAAGGTCATGTGGCACCGCAGGCGGCACCACATCGACCGATGGTGTTCTTCTTCCTTTTCCGAATCGAACCCACTTCGTTGGGCTTCGATCCGGTCAAGATGCGGGCATCTTTCGTGTACAGATCAGACAAAATGATGGCACCATAAGTATGATGATCATGCTTATGGCGCTTTTTCTATAGGATATCAAGCTGCTCAAATGTTGAACGATCCATGATTGAGCTCGCGTTTTGATTATGGTATAATTCATTTCAACGATCGTTTTTTTAAACGGTTACGAGGAACCTGATTTTGAGCGCAGCGCAATCACTGCGGCATCAAGCTTATATGCAGCGGCTGCAGCCGCTGCGGGAAGTGTTCGGGAGAAACCAGATGATGAACAATCCGATTCAGAAAAACAATGACCAGCCAAAGAAAATAGAGGTCAGAGGCGCCAGAGTACATAACCTGAAGAACATCGACGTGGACGTGCCGCTCCACGGGATCACGGCCATCGCAGGAGTGTCCGGCTCGGGGAAATCCTCGCTGGCGCTGGGCGTACTCTATGCGGAGGGCTCCAGAAGATATCTGGAATCTCTTTCCACCTATACCAGAAGGCGAATGACGCAGGCCTCCCGTGCGGATGTGGACGAGGTGCTGTACGTCCCGGCGTCCCTGGCCCTGCACCAGCGGCCGGGCGTGCCGGGGATCCGATCCACCTTCGGCACAGGCACGGAGCTCTTGAACAGCCTGCGCCTGATGTTCTCGCGTCTGGCCAGCCATCGCTGCCCGAACGGCCATTATGTGAAGCCGGGCTTCCAGGTCGCACTGATGCAGGAGCTCGTCTGTCCCGAGTGCGGGGAGCATTTTTACGGTCCCGGAGCGGAGGAACTGGCCTTCAACTCCCAGGGCGCCTGCAAATGCTGCGGCGGAACGGGAACGGTCCGGACAGTGGACCGCAGTACGCTGGTGCCGGATGAGAGCATTTCCATCGACGACGGAGCCGTCGCGCCGTGGAACAGCCTCATGTGGTCGCTGATGACCGACGTATGCCGGGCCATGGGCGTGCGCACGGATATCCCCTTCAAGGACCTGACGGAAAAAGAAAAGGAGATCGTCTACGACGGCCCCATGGAGAAAAAGCACATCTTCTACCGCCCGAAGAAGGCGGACACCGCCACGGCGGGCGAGATGGACTTTACCTATTACAGCGCCACGGCCACGGTGCTCAATGCGCTCAGTAAGGTCAAGGATGAAAAGGGCATGAAGCGCGTGGAGAAGTTCCTCAAGGAGGACGTCTGCCCGGAATGCCATGGGACGAGACTGTCGGAGGCGGCCAGAGCGCCGAGGCTGATGGGAATCTCCCTGGACCAGGCCTGCGAGATGACGCTGAAGGAATCGATCGAATGGGTCAAAAGGGTGCCTGCCTCTCTGCCGGAGGAGATGCGCCCGATGGCACAGAACATCTGCGAATCCTATCTGGAGGTGGCGGCGCGGCTCATGGATCTGGGCCTTTCTTACCTCACGCTGGACAGAGCCTCGTCCACGCTTTCCACCGGGGAGCGGCAGCGGATGCAGCTGGCGCGGGCGGTCAGAAACCGCACCACCGGCGTATTGTACGTTCTGGATGAGCCCTCGATCGGACTGCATCCTGCCAACATCGCCGGGCTGAACGGCGTCATGCACGATCTGGTCAAGGACGGCAACTCCGTGCTGCTCGTGGATCACGATGTGCAGATTCTGAAGGAGGCCGATTGGCTCATTGAGATGGGACCGGAGGCCGGAGCGAAGGGCGGCACGGTCATCGCGGAAGGGTCTGTCGCAGACATTGCGCACGATCCGGTGTCCGTGATCGGCCAATATCTCTCCGGGAAGCAGACGGCAGGAAAGGAAGCGTCCGGGCAGGAGCTGTTTGCGGACGGGATGATCCGCCTGGAGACAGACCGTATCCACACCGTCAAGCCGCTCTCCGTGAAAATCCCCAAAAGCCGGCTGACGGTCATTACCGGCGTCTCGGGTTCCGGAAAGACCACGCTGGTCCTGGAAAGCCTGGTCCCGGCGCTGGATGCTCTGTGCAATGGAAAGAAAATGCCCGACCATATCAAGAAGATCGACGCCGAAGGCATCAAGCATATCAAGCTGATCGACGCCACGCCCATCGGGATCAACGTCCGCTCCACCGTCGCAACTTACGCCAACGTGCACGATGAGCTGCGCAAATGCTACGCCAGGACGAAGGCCGCAAAGCAGTACGGCTATAAGGCCGGGGACTTTTCCTATAATACAGGCTCTCTGCGCTGTCCGGTCTGTGACGGAACCGGCCAGATCTCCCTGGACGTCCAGTTCCTGCCGGACGTGGATATCCCGTGCCCGGATTGCCGGGGCTCGCGCTATACCAAGTCCGCGAAGAAGATCCGCTATCGGAACAAGGCCGGTGAGGAGCGGTCCCTCCCCGAGCTGATGGACATGGATGTGAACTCGGCGCTGGCATTCTGCCGGGACATGAATGCCGTCAGCCAAAGGCTGGAGACCCTCCGCGATCTCGGCCTTGGATATCTGACCCTGGGGGAAGAAACACCGGGGCTGTCCGGCGGCGAGGCGCAGCGGCTGAAGCTCGCCTCCGAAATGGGCAGGCAGCAGGAGGATTCCGTGTTCGTCTTTGACGAGCCCACCATCGGCCTGCACCCGAAGGATGTGGAGACGCTGCTGCAGGTATTCCGCACGCTGATCGACCATGGCGCCACGGTCCTTGTGATCGAGCATGACCTGGACGTGATCCGCTCTGCCGATTATATCATCGACATGGGGCCGGAAGGCGGCGAGGACGGCGGCAGGATCGTTGCCTGCGGCACCCCGGAGGAAATCCGCGCCTGCCAGGACAGCATCACAGGAAGATTTATCTGAGGGGCAGGCAAGCGCAGAGAAAAGAACGGATCATAAAGCCTTGATTGCGGCGCTGTACCGGAGGGAGCAAAGCACGCTTCGCTGCGGAAGGCGCAGATTTGGACGGCCTGTCCGCAAGGACAGGCCGTCCTCTTCTGAAAGAATTGAAAGTTTTCCCCTGTGACGCAAACAAATATATTGACACGGTGTCAGAACGATGCTATCATAAGCATGGATTCTGACACCGTGTCAATTATACTCCGGGGAGAACGGGAGACGAGGGGGGAGAAGAGATGCCGAAAGGATCAGCCCAACTGACCAACGCGCGGCGGGAGGAGATCCTGGCCGCCTGCCGGAAGCTCTATGAGACCATGAGCTTCAAGGAGATCACGCTCAAAGAGATCGGGGAGCAGACCTCCTTTACCCGCACCTCGATCTACAATTATTTCGAGACGAAGGAAGAAATCTTCCTGGCGCTTTTCCAGCGGGAATACGAGCTCTTTGCCGCCGATCTCGACGGGCTCTGTGAACGGGAGGAAAAGCTCTCTCTGGATGAACTGTCCGGGGAACTGGCCCGTGCGCTGGAGCGGCGGCCGCTGATGCTCAAGCTGCTGAGCATGAACCTCTATGACATGGAGGCCAACTCCCGCATGGAGCGCCTGGTGGAGTTCAAGGCCGCCTACGGGGAATCGAAGGAGGCCCTGGACCGCTGCCTGAAGCAGTACCTTCCCTCACTGGGCGAGGGCGGCCGGCGGACCTTTCTGTACGCCTTTCTGCCCTTCGTTTACGGCCTCTACCCTTACACCGTCGTAACGGACAAGCAGCGGGAAGCCATGAAAGAGGCCGGCATTTCCTATGTCTACATGAGCACCTACGAGATGGCGTATGCCTTCATCCGCACCATGCTGGGAGGAC
This sequence comes from Oscillospiraceae bacterium, assembly GCA_902778115.1. Classification (GTDB taxonomy): domain Bacteria; phylum Bacillota; class Clostridia; order Oscillospirales; family Oscillospiraceae; genus Limivicinus. The sequence goes on from CACYWG010000020.1 coordinate 4,947, forward strand.
TGCTATGATCACCGTCAACATCTATTATACCGGCCGGAACGGCAGCGCCCGCGCCTTTGCGGAGGAAATGACCGCCCGCGGCATCGTCGCGGCCATCCGCGCCGAGGAGGGCAATCTGCGCTATGAATACTTTTTTCCGATGGACGATCCGGAGACCGTGCTGCTGATCGACCGGTGGCGCGACCGGGCGGCCATCGACGCGCACCACGCCTCGCCCATGATGGGGCAGATCGCCGCGCTGCGCGAGAAATATGACCTGCACATGAGGGTCGAACGATTCCTGCCCGACGGTTCCGGCCTGCCGAAACAGGACATGCAGTTTATCAAACCGTAAAGGAGTTAAGAATATGAGCAAGAAAATCACCCAGACCGCCGGGCGGACGCAGCTCGGAGACTTCGCCCCGAGCTTTGCCCACCTCAACGACGACGTGCTGTTCGGCGAAGTCTGGAACGAGCAGGCCATCGACCTCAAGACCAAGTGCATCGTCACCGTCGTGTCCCTGATGGCCTCGGGGATCACGGATTCGTCCCTTGCTTATCACCTGCAGAACGCGAAGAACAACGGCGTGACGAAGGAAGAGATCGCCGCCGTCATCACCCACGCCACGATGTACGTCGGCTGGCCCAAGGGCTGGGCGGTGTTCCGTCAGGCGAAGGAGATCTGGAACGAGGCCGAGCCCGCGCAGAGCGAAAAGGACGCCTATCAGAACACGATCTTCTTCCCCATCGGGGAGGAAAACCCCTACGGACAGTTTTTCGTGGGACAGAGCTATCTGGCGCCTGTCTCCACCGCGCAGGTGCCGGTGTTCAACGTGACCTTCGAGCCGGGCTGCCGCAACAACTGGCACGTCCACCGCGCCGCCGCCGGCGGCGGGCAGATGCTGATCTGCGTGGGCGGCCGCGGCTGGTATCAGGAATGGGGGAAGGAAGCCGTCGAGACGACCCCGGGCACGGTGGTCAACATCCCCGCCAACGTCAAGCACTGGCACGGCGCGGCGGCCGACAGCTGGTTTTCCCATCTGGCCATCGAGGTCGTCGGCGAGAACGCCTCCAACGAATGGCTGGAGCCCGTGTCCGAAGAGGAGTATAAGAAGCTTTGACATATGACCGAAAAGGAGGAAAAAACGATGGCAAACAGCAAACCCGTTCCCGGCAGAGACGGCAACAAGTACCTGCCCTTTGAAGAACGCACGGGCGGCAGCTCAGTCGTCTTCTTCACCCGCGATCTGTCCGAAGAAGGACTGAAAAAGATTTACGATAAGGTGTCCTCCGTGCTCTGCGGCAAGGTGGCCATCAAGCTGCACACCGGCGAGGCCGAAGGCCCGAACATCATCCCCCGCCCCTGGGTGAAGGAGCTGATCGACACGCGCCTGCCCGAGGCCACGATCATCGAGACCAACACCTATTACGAGGGCAGCCGCTACACCACCGAGGCGCACCGCAAGACCCTGGCAATCAACGGCTGGACCTTCTGCCCCGTGGACATCACCGACGCCGAGGGCGTGGCCGCGCTGCCGGTCAAGGGCGGCAAGTGGTTCAAGGAAATGCACGTCGGCAAGAGCATGCTGAACTATGATTCCCTGCTGGTGCTGACGCACTTCAAGGGCCATACGATGGGCGGCTTCGGCGGCAGCAACAAGAACATCGGCATCGGCTGCGCGGACGGCCGGATCGGCAAGAAGGAGATCCACTCCTATCCGGACGGCGGCATGTGGAGCATTGCCGAGGAAGAGCTGATGGAGCGCATCTCCGAGAGCACCAAGGCCACCGTCGATCATTTTGCGCCGCATGTCTGCTTCATCAACACCATGCGCAACATGTCCGTCTCCTGCGACTGCGAAGGCCCCGAGGCCGAGCCCGTCGTGACGCCGGACATCGGCATCGTCGCCTCGCTGGACATTCTCGCGGCGGACAATGCCTGCGTCGATTTGATCTATGCGCTGCCGGAGGGCGGCGGCAAGGCCATGATCGAGCGCGTGGAGACCCGCCACGGTCTGCGCCAGCTGAGCTATATGAAGGAGCTCGGCATGGGCAACGACCGCTATACGCTCATCGACATCGACAATGGCGACGCGGTCATCACCGCGGCCGAGGCCGTCAAGGACATCAAGCCCGAGTGGAAGCCCGACCGCTACAATACCTTCTGGGGCCGCAACCGGCACAGATAAGAGGAGGAATTTTCATGAACAAACTGGTCGCATACTTTTCCACCAGCGGCAGCACTGCCAGACTGGCGCAGACCCTCGCCGCCGCTGCCGACGCGGCGCTCTTCGAGATCCGGCCCGCCGTGCCTTACGAACGGCGCGACCTGAACTGGATGGACAAAAAGTCCCGCAGCACCGTGGAAATGCAGGATCCGAGCTGTCGCCCGGCGCTGGCCGATGCCGCCGCGCCCGTCGCGGAGGCGGATTTGATCTTCCTGGGTTTCCCCATCTGGTGGTACCGCGAGCCCAGCATCATCGACAGCTTCCTGGACGCCTATGACTTTACCGGCAAGACGGTCGTGCCCTTCTTCACCTCCGGCGGCAGCCAGCTCGGCGAGGGCCAGGGCCGCATCGAGAAGCTGGCCAAGGGCGCGAAGGTCCTGCCCGGCAAACGCTTCACCGCCCGCTCTTCCGAAAAAGAACTGACGGACTGGGTCGCCTCCCTGCGGCTTGAGGATTGAGAAGCAGAGAGATGAAGAAAGCTATTCTCGTTCTTCTCCTGCTGGCCTTCCTTTTTGTCGGCGCGGGATGCGGCAGCGCGCCCGTTCAGGCGCCGTCCGAAGCGTCGCAGACCGAAGCGCCCGCGGAAGCCCCGGCACCCTCACAGGAACCGGAGAGCGCGCCGCCGGCTGAACCCGCAGAAAGCGGGAGCGAGGCGGAAGCGGAAAAATCGGTCCTGGTCGTCTATTTCTCGGCCACCGGCACCACGCGCGGCATAGCGGAGCGCATTGCATCGCTGACCGGCGCGGACCTGGCGGAGATCATCCCGGCCGAGCCTTATACGGCGGAGGATCTGAGCTACAATGACCGCACGACCCGCGCCACCGTCGAGCAGAACACGCCGGACGCCCGCCCGGAGATCGCAAACGAGATCCCGCTGGACGGCTATACCACCGTCTACCTGGGCTACCCCATCTGGTGGGGGCAGGCCCCGCGCATCATGAGCAGCTTCGTGGAGAGTCACGATTTCACCGGCGTCACCGTGATCCCCTTCTGCACCTCTGGCAGCAGCGGCGCCGGCCGCACCGGGGAAACGCTCGGCGAGCAGGCCGGAACAGGGACCTTCCTTCCCTCCACGCGCCTGAGCGCAGGCATCTCCGACAGCGATCTGCAGGACTGGATCGACAGCAGAAGCTGACATGGTGCGCCTGCCGTGCCGGAGAAAACAAACCGGTCGCGCATCATAAAAGAGCGGGACAGAGATCGAAAGATCCCTGTCCCGCTCTGTTGTCATCTGCTGTTCAGATCCGGCGCATCCGGCAGAGCATCAGCGCGGCACCCTCCGCCGCGCAGAGAGAAAACGCGCAGTTCCCGCTGCCAAGGAGACTCTCTCCGTGTAGCAGTTCAACACGCTCTGCACCGATCGTGACCGTGCAGGCTCCCTCCGCCGCGTAAAGCAGCGTCTGCGCCGCATCCTCCGCTGTGAACGCGCGCTCTTCGCCCGCGCCGAGGAACACGGCCTCCATCGAGCCCTCCGCCTGCCCGCGGTGCAGCATCAGATTGAAGTCGGTGCAGCGGCCTGTGCTGTGCGTCCGGTCACCGCCGGAGAAGGCGTGCACCTCATAGGGCCGCAGGCAGATCGGCGCGCCGCCGTTGTGCGTGAGCGTGATCCCGCCCTGCAGCGTTGCGATCAGCCGCTCATACTCCGGCAGCGGCGTGAAGTCGGACTCGTCCAGCTCCACCGTCGCCGAGCTGACGCGCCAGAGGAAGTCCCGCGCGGCGTAATGCGCGCCCTCCGGCGCGATCAGCAGCTGCGTAGTCGTTCCGCCGCTCCAGACCGAGCATACATAGTCCTCCGGACTCCGTTTTTCCCAGATCCCGTTCATATCCTGCCTCCGTCGATCTTGCGTTTCTGTCATTGTAGCACAAAATGAACCGGGCGGCAATTCACCCGGAATTGTGCTTGACAAAGGGAATTGTATTTGATACAATATGTTTGCATAAAACAAAGAGGGGAGGAAGTGCATTGGACGATCAGACAGTTGAGGCCATGAAGCTGGCCAATCAGCTCTGTTTCCCGCTGTATGCGGCCGCAAGGAACGTAACAAGCCTGTATACGCCCTGGCTCAAGCCCCTGGGGCTGACCTACACGCAGTATATCGCGCTGCTGGTGCTGTGGGAACAGGACGGGCAGACCGTGGGCGAGATCGGCGAAAAGCTGATGCTGGACAACGGGACGCTTTCTCCGCTGCTGAAAAAGATGGAGCAGGCGGGACTCGTTCAGAGACAGCGGAGCCGCGAGGACGAGCGTGTGGTCGTGGTCTCGCTGACGGAGGCGGGACGCGCCCTGCGGGAAAAGGCGAAAGACGTGCCCGCAAAAGTGGCCGGCTGCATCGATCTGCCGCCAGAAAAGGCGCAGATGCTGTACGCGCTGCTCTATGAGCTGCTGGACAATCAGAAGAATAAACCATTGAAAGGAGAATAAATGATGAAAACAGTGTACGATTTTACGGTGAAGGACCGGCAGGGCAAAGAACACAGCCTGTCGGAGTACAAGGGCAAGGTGCTGCTCATCGTCAACACGGCGACCGGCTGCGGTTTTACCCCGCACTATGAGCCGCTGGAGGCGATGTACAGGGAGATGAAGGAGCAGGGTCTGGAGATCCTGGACTTCCCCTGCAACCAGTTTGCCAATCAGGCGCCGGGCAGCGACGATGAGATCCACCAGTTCTGCACGCTGAAATTCGGCACGGAGTTCCCGCAGTTTGCGAAGATCGACGTCAACGGCGAGACGGCCGACCCGCTCTTCGCCTTCCTCGCCACGGAAAAGCCCTTTGAGGGCTTCGGCAAGGGCCTGAAGAACGCTGCACTGAACAAGTTCGCGGACATGAACAACAAGCAGTACGGCGAGAAGGCCTATATCAAATGGAACTTCACGAAATTCCTCGTTGACCGCGAGGGCAGGGTCGTGGCGCGCTTCGAGCCGACCGTGGATATGAAGGACGTCCGCAGCGCCGTCGCCGCTGCACTATAAAACAGCCGAAGGGGAGAACGAAGCAGGCATGAGCAGGGTACAGGAAGCGGAAGCAGGGATCGCCACGCAGAGCTCCCGCGAAAAAACGATCGTCAAAACCAGCATCATCGGCATCGCCGCCAACGTGTTTCTCGCGGCCTTCAAGGCTTTTGTCGGCCTCATGACCAACTCCATCGCCATCGTGCTTGACGCGGTCAACAACATCTCCGACGCCGGCAGCTCTCTGATCACCATCATCGGGACGAAGCTGGCCGGCAAGGAGCCGGACAAGAAGCATCCCTTCGGATACGGGCGCATCGAATATCTGAGCGCCATGATCATCTCCGTGATCGTTCTGTACGCGGGCATCACCTCTTTCGTGGAGTCCGTCAAGCAGATCATCCATCCGGAGACGCCGGACTACAATGTCGTCTCTCTCGTGATCGTGGGCGTCGCGGTGGTCGTGAAGATCCTGCTGGGGCGCTATGTCAAGGGCGTCGGCGTCCGGGTGAATTCGGACTCTCTGATCAATTCCGGCGAGGACGCGACCCTGGACTCCGTGATCTCGGCCTCCACGCTGGTCGCGGCGGTCATCTTCCTGCTCTTCCATGTCTCGCTGGAGGCCTGGCTCGGCGCGATCATCTCCCTCGTCATCATCAAGTCGGGCGTGGAGATGATGAAGGACACGATCTCCCGGCTGCTCGGTGAGCGCAACGATGTGGAGCTGGCCAGAAGCATCAAGCAGACGGTCACCAGCTTCCCGGACGTGCAGGGCGCCTACGACCTGGTTTTGAACAACTACGGGCCGGACACCTGGAACGGCTCCATCCACATCGAGGTGCCGGACACCTATTCGGCCGACCGCCTGGACCAGCTGCTGCGCGACATCCAGGTGGAGGTCTTCCGGAAGCACCAGGTCATCCTGACGGCCATCGGCGTCTATTCGGTGAACACGAAGGACGCGGAGACCATTGAGACGAAGAAGAAGCTGCTGGAGATCGTCTTCGCCCATCCCCATGTCAGGCAGCTGCACGGCTTCTATCTGATCAAGGATCAGAAGACCATGCGCTTCGACCTGGTCATCAGCTTTGACGCGGAAAACCGCCAGGCTGCTTACGAGGAAGTGATGGCCGACGTGCAGAAGGCCTTCCCAGACTATACGCTGCAGGGCGCCATGGACACGGACTTCGCGGAGGAATAAAGTTCCAACCCGTATAAAAAGCAAAAAACTCCCGCTCACCCGAAGCATCGGGGAGCGGGAGCTTTTTTGTCAGGCCTCGGCGATGATGCGGCGGATGACCGCCTCGCAGCGGGCCTCGTCGTAAAGCACCGGCACGGGATAGACGGGATTGGCCTCCGCAAGCGCCCATGCGACCATCTGCGGGATATCCTCTTCCCGGATGAAATCAAAGCCCGTGGGGATGCCCATCCGCCGGTTCATCGCCCGGATCTCGGCGATGAAGGCGCCGGCCTTTTCCGCGTCGGTGCCGTCGCGCTTCACGCCGGTCAGTTCGGCCAGATGTGCCAGCTTCTTTTCGACCGCCGCGCCGTAATCCTCCAGCACGATCGGCAGGATGACGGCGTTGGCCAGCCCGTGCGGCGTGTTGTACAGGCCGCCGAGCGTGTGGGCGATGGCGTGCACGTTGCCGACGCCTGCCCGCGTGAAGGCAAAGCCCGCCTTGTAGGAGGCGATCAGCATTTCCGTGCGCGCTTCCCTGTCGCCGCCGTCCCGGTAGGCGCGCTCCAGACAGCGGAAGATCCCGCATACGGCCTCCTCGGCCAGGCGGATGCTCTCTTTGGTGTTGTAGGTCCAGCAGAGATAGGCCTCCACGGCGTGGGTCAGCGCGTCCATGCCGGTGGCGGCGGTGATTTTCGGCGGCAGATCCCGCGTCATGTCCGGATCCAGCACCGCGTATTTCGGCACCAGGTGCAGATCCATCAGCGCGTATTTATGATGGGTTTCCCTGTCGGTGATGACGGCGGCGATGGTCGTCTCCGAGCCGGTCCCCGCCGTCGTGGGCACGGCGATATAGGGCGGGATCGCCCGCCCCACCTTCAAAAGCCCTGCCATTTTTCCGAGCGAGGTCTTCGGCCGCACCACGCGGGCCGCGGCGGCCTTGGCCGCATCCATGGGCGAACCGCCGCCGATGGCGATAAAGCCCCCGCAGCCGCTGTCGAGATACAGCGTCCGGATCGATTCGACGGTATCGACCGAGGGATTGGCCTCCACCCGGTCAAAATGCACCCAGGCGATACCGGCCCTGTCCAGGGCGGACAGGATGTTCGGTGCCAGCGTTTTTCCCACGGTCGGTCCGGTGACGACCATGACCTTTTCGACCCGTTCCTTTTTCAGCAGCTCCGGGATCTGCCGGACGGCCCCCGGCCCGGTGACCGGGATCGGCCGCCGCCAGCGCAGACAGCGCGCGCCGAGATTGAAAACGGCCTGGAAGCCGCGGTAATACGCTTGCTTGATCGAAGCCATGTCTGCTCCCTTCTGCTCAGACTCCGGACGGAGATCAGCGGTCGTATTCGCCGTATTCGCAGCCGATGCCCTCGGCCTCCACCTCGTCGATCAGCACCCATTTGCCGAGCGAGCGCTTGTAGAGCTTCAGCACGCCCGTGCCGTTGCCGCCGTTCCAGAGGCGGTTGTGGCGCTTGAGGCCGGTCGGCGCCTCATAGTTGATGTTCAGCATGTCGGCCTTTTTGCAGCGGATCTCGGTGTCGAGCTTCGCGGTCGCCGTCGTCTGCACGACGTGCCAGTGGATTTCGTCCGCCGTCTCCTCGCAGTCAAACTTCGTGCCGGAGAGGGTCCAGAACTTGGAAAAGTTGAATTCGTAGTCCTTGCCCTCATAGTAAAACTCGCCCAGCAGCTTCCGGTCAAGCGCGATGGGGCCGACCTTCGGCCGTCCGCCGCCGATGTTGAACACGGAGTTTTCCAGCTTCTTGCCGGTGATGCGGCTGCGCAGATTGTTGCTGGACAGCCATACCCAGGGGGAGGTAAAGTCGCCGCCCCAGTTCTTGTCGGCATAGCCGTTGCAGGTCTCGGGCCGGACGATATATTTCACGCCGTTGAGGACGATCTCGCCCGAGTACTTGCTCTTCATGCCCTCGGCGTGCCAGAACATCTCAAAGGCGTTGATGTCGCGGAAGAACTTGCCCGCGCCGTAGCCGACGTGAAAAGCGATCTGCTTGTCGATATCGAGCTTCCAGCTCATCTCACCGGCGTCGCACATCCACTCGGGATGCGCGTCCCGCTCCTCGGGCGTGACGACGACGCGGCCCTCGGTGTGCGTCTCCGAGCAGGTGCAGCCGCCGGCCGAAATGGCGTAGGGCGCGTCCGGATGCAGGCTCACGTCCTTCCAGGCATAGAAATTGTGCAGCTGCCCGTGGTCCTTGCCCCAGAAGCCGACGTTGACCATCAGATACGAGGGCAGGACGCCGCGCTTCTGCTTGTCGGGATCGTTCCAGACGATCACGGGTTCATCTTTGGCCCGCGCGGGATTGCAGGTGAAAAATTCGATATAAAAGGGCTTTTTCTCGCCGGTCTCGGCGTTTTCGGCGGTCAGGGAGTGCCACCACCAGTCATAGCCTTTCCTGGCCAGCGGGCCGCGCAGCATGGATGCGTCGCGCGTGATATCGTGAATGTTTGCCATAACTTTACCTCCTTACTTCAGCGTGTGCCGGAGCTTGATGTCTTCCACGATGCCTTCCCGCTCCTTCTCGATGCGCTTGACAAAGCGGTGCAGCTTGCTCTGCTGCGCTTTGACGTACAGCGCCTTGACAGGCGGAACGGCTTTCATCAGGTACTTGCTCGGCAGGAACACCGCGCAGGGATAAATGTGCTCCTTGAGCTTTTCGATGCCTTTGACCACGGCCTTGCCGACCTTTTCGGGCGTCTGCACGGGGAAGGGAGGATCCAGCTTCCGCCCTTCGGCGGCGACGTTGAAGAAATTGGTCCGGGTGGACACGGGGTAGACGCAGCTGATTTTCAGATTGTCCGGCGTCTCGTCGCGGATGGCCTGCTGGAAGCCCTTCATCGCGAACTTGGTCGCGGCGTAGAGCGCATAGCCTGGCAGCGCCATTTCGCCCATTGCGGAGATCGTGTAGACCAGGCGGCCCTCCCGCCCATTCAGGTGGTGGAGATACTTCGAGTAGGTGTAGATGTGCCCCACGGTGTTCAGATCAAAGATCCGCTGGATGCGGTCCCAGTCCTCGTAGTCGAAGCGCTCATAGTAGGGAGCGCCGGCGTTGCAGAAGTAGAGATCGATCTTGTCAAACAGCTCCTCCGCCTTGACAAAGAGCGCGTCCACACCCTCCTTCGTGCTCAGATCGCAGGAGAAGGGGATCACGTTGTCGCCATAGCCGGTGATGTTTTCGGAATGGCGGCAGACGGCCAGGATGCGGTTGCCCTCCTGCGCCGCCAGCTCGTCCATGATGGATTTGCCGATGCCGCTCGAGGCGCCGGTTACAACGATGTTCTTATGGCTGACCATAATACAGCAGCTCCTTTCAGACTTGTATATGCCTCGTTATTTGATCGACATGACCGTGTCGTAAGCGCTGTGGCAGGCGTCGGCGATCGTGCCGCTCTTCGCCGCGTCGCCCACACGCCAGATGCGCCGCACGCTCAGCTTGTCGAGCTCGCGCGCCAGATCGCCCGCCGGGCGGACGCCGAGCGAGAGCACCAGCGCGTCCGCCGGGATGCGGCGCTGCTCGCCGCTTTTGACATCCTCGACCATCACGCCCCCGCCGTCGAAGGCGAGCAGCTTCGTGCCGGTCTCGAACTTCGTGTCGGTTTTGCCCAGGCGCTCCATCTCGTCGTCCACCAGCTGGAACCAGGTGCCCGGGGCCAGCTCCGGCGCCATTTCGATGACGGTGACGCGGTTGCCGGTCTCGCCCAGGATCTCGGCGGTCTCCAGCCCGGTCATGCCCGAGCCCGCGACCACGACGCGCTGGTCCTTCAGCACCGCCTCGCGGTGGATGATCTGCGGCGCGGTGAAGACCTTTTCGCGGTCGAGGCCCTCGATCGAGCGGGGCCGCAGCGGCTCGCCGCCGGTGGCGACGATAACGCCCCAGGGATCCATGTCCGCGATTTGGCGCGCAGAGAGCTCCGTGCCGAGGTGGATCACCGCGCCGGCCTTTTTCGCGGCGGTCATCAGGTCCTCGATGCACCAGTACAGCTTCTCCTTGAGATGGCAGGCCGCGGCCGTGATCACCTGGCCGCCGGGCCGCTCGGCCTTTTCATAGACCTCCACGTCAAAGCCGCGCAGCGCGAGCGTCTGCGCCGCGGTGAGTCCCGCCGGTCCCGCGCCGATGACGAGGATTTTTCTCTGTGCACCGTCGCGCGGCATGTTGAAGTATGCTTTTTCATGCGCCACGCTCATGTTCAGTGCGCATTCGCCCGGCTTGCCCACGCCCGCGTTCGTCATGAACGAGCGGATGCAGTTGAGACAGCCGATGCAGCGGCGGATCTCCTCCGGATGGCCGGAGGCGGCCTTTTCGACCCAGTGCGGGTCGCAGATGAAGGCGCGCGCCGAGGCGACGAAGTCCTGGTCGCCCTCCTCGAGCTGCCGCTCGGCCTGCTCGGGCGTGCGGATGACGTTGGCGGCGATGACGGGGATGGACACGACGCTCTTGATCTCACGGGCGAGGTATCTGCGCCAGCCGGGCTCGAAGGAAGTCGGCTCGAGCCAGTAGTTGTAGGCGTCGTAGCAGGCGGAGGTGACGTTGATCGCGTCCACGCCCAGCTCCTCCAGACGCCGGGCGATCTGCTTGCCGGTCTCCAGACCGTAGCCCACGCCCGGACGGCCGACGCGGTCGTACATCTCGTCGGCGGTCAGGCGCACGGTCAGCGGATAGTCGCGGCCGCAGCGCGCGCGGATGCCCTGGATGATCTCCGTGAGAAAGCGCAGGCGATTGTCAAAGCTGCCGCCGTATTCGTCGGTGCGCCGGTTCGTGTGCGGCGAGAGGAACTGCTGGATGATGTAGCCGTGCCCGGCGTGCAGCTCCACACAGTCGACGCCCGCCTTCTGGCAGCGTACGGCGGCCTCGATGAAATCGCTGATGAGGCCGTGGATCTCACGCTTCGACATCGCGTGCATGCGCGTCGCGCCGTGTTTGGCAAGCTCGACCTTCGACGGCGCCTGCACGGAAAAGCACACGCCCCTGGCCTCGAGCCCCAGCAGCAGCGGCGTGCATTTGAAAACCTGGTCCATCACGCCGGGGAAGCGGTCGGCCACGGGGATGACGAGGGGCAGGGAATTGATGGCGCTGGCCATGCCCTGGCGGCCGGGGTGGTGCAGCTGGATGCAGAGCTTTGCGCCGTGGCGGTGCAGCCGCTCGGCAAATTCGTGCATCGGCGCGATGTGGTAGTCGTGGCTCATCGCCAGCTGCGTGAAGGTGGAAGCGCCGCCCATGTCGTTGACGCGGCAGATGCCGGGGATGATCATGCCGACGCCGCCCTTGGCGCGCTCCTCGTAATAGTCCATCAGAGTTTCGGTGGGCTTGCCGTTGGTCTGACCGAGAGAAAACTCCGCCGCCGTCATGACGGTGCGGTTTTTGACGGTCATGCTGCCGATCTTCATCGGGGACAGCAGAAGATCATACACAGAAGCATCCCTCCTTACGATTTTGTACAAATTAACTATACTTCTTCCGCATTTGCCCGTCAAGTTTTTTGCAAAAGAAATAAAATCTTGACGCGGCGGCTTTTCGCTCCGTATAATACGGTCAGATAGGGGATGGTTTTGCGATGGAGATGAAGAAATTTGCGGTCATCAGCGGCTTCCTCGGCGCAGGCAAAACAACGGCCATGATGGCGCTGACGCGATACTGCTGCGAGCATGGCGGCAAGGCGGCCATGATTTCCAATGACCTGGGCGAGGGCGTGATGCTGGCCGATCATAAGCTGGCGCAGCTCGGCGGCTGCCGGGCGCTGCAGATCACCGACGAGTGCATCTGCTTCTGTCTCGATCTGCTGGCAGAGCGGCTGGAGGCCTGCTTCGCCGAGGGCTGCGAGCTGGTCGTGTCGGACATCCCGGGCTTTGGCGTCGGCGCGCTGGAGCATGTATACCACGGCCTGGCGGGAAACTGCCCCGGGCGCTTTGAACTGGCACCCTTTACGGTGCTGATCGAGCCTCACCATGCAAAGCTCCTGCGCCTGGAGCAGGCGGGAGACATGGGCACGATCCTGGACGCGCAGCTGAAGGAGGCCGATTTGATCGTGCTGAGCAAGCTCGACCTGCCGGACGAAGCGGAACGCGCGGAGGAACTCGCATGGCTGGCGCAGCGTTACCCGCAGGCGGAGATCCTGCCGCTCAGCGCCGCGACGGGGGAGGGCCTCGACAGGCTGGCCCTGGCCCTGCGCGAAGGGAAAGCCTCGCTCCGCCACCCGGACATCGACTATGACGCGGACGATCTGCAGGGCGCGATGGGCAGCCTGAGCGAGTATTATCTCCAGTACCGGGCCCTGGTCTGCTGCGGGGACTTTGACGGAAACGCCTATCTCAGGGAGCTTGCGGAGGCGATCCGGGCGGCGATCGGCGGCGCGGGCTTTGAGCTGCCGCACGGCAAGCTCCTGGCCTGGGGGCCGGAGGGAGATTACGGCAAGGCCGATATCCTGGGCGTGGATCGCCCGGTCGAGCTGCCGCAGCGCTTCACGCGCCACTGCACCGATCTGGCGGTGCTGCTCAACGCCAGCGCCGTCTGCCCGGACGGGACGCTGGACCGGCTGATCGGCGAGGCGGTGAAGGAGATTTCCGCCCGGTATCAGCTGGAGCTGACGATTTTCAAAAAAGATCATTTTGGCCTGGGGGAACAGGATGAATAAGATCATTCGCCATACGCGCTCCGTGTGCCCGGTCTGCCTGCGCAATTTGCCGGCGGAGCTGGTCCGGGAGGATACGGGCCGGATCGTGATGGAAAAAAGCTGCCCGGCGCACGGCGCCTTCCGCGTGCCGGTCTGGCAGGGCAGGGTCGACTGGGACGCCTGGCTGCTGGGCCGGGAGCCTCTTGGAGAGGGCAGCGCCCTGCGCTGCCCGGAAAACTGCGGCATCTGCACGGAGCACGAGATCGGCACCTGCTGCGCGCTGCTGGAGGTCACCGAGCGCTGCAATCTGCGCTGCCGCTTCTGCTTTGCCCGCGGGGGAGAGGGCTGCGCCGAGCCGCCCCTGGATGAGCTGAAGGAGGCCGTCCGGGACATCGTCCGCCGGTGCGGCAGTCCACTGCTGCAGCTGTCGGGCGGCGAGCCCACGCTGCGCGGCGATCTCCCGGAGCTGGTGCGCTTTGCCAAAGAGGCCGGCTGCAGCTATGTTCAGCTCAACACCAACGGCATCCGCCTGGCGCGGGAGCCGGACTATGCGAAGCGTCTGGCCGACGCGGGCCTGGACATCGTGTTCCTGCAGTTTGACGGCACGAAGGATGAGATCTACGAGACGCTGCGCGGCGAGCCGCTGCTGGCGGTCAAGAAAGAGGCGATCCGCGTCTGCGGCGATCTTCGCCTCGGCGTCACGCTGGTGCCCACGGTGGTCCGGGGCGTCAACGACGGCGACCTGGGCGGGATCATCTCGCTGGCCTGCCGATTGGCTCCGGCCGTCCGCGGCATCCACTTCCAGCCCGTCTCCTGGTTCGGGCGCTATCCGAAAACGCCGGAGGAGGCAGACCGCTATACGCTCGATCAGCTGATGGCGGACATCAGCGAGCAGGCGGGTATCCCCATCGAAAGCTTCATGCCCTCGCGCTGCGATCACCCGCTCTGCGGCTTCCATGCCAGCTTCCTGCTGGAGCCCTCGGGCGGCCTGCGCCCGTTAAGCTCGATCACCCACTCCGCGCACAGCCGCGGCTGCGCCCGGGACAACCGGGAGTATGTCGCCCGGCATTGGCGCCGCGCGCCGGAGGAGCCTGCCCCGTCCGCTGCGCTTTCGGAGGAGATGGACTTTGACACCTTCCTCTACCGCCTGCGGCACGAGAGCCTGACGCTCTCGGCCATGGCCTTCCAGGACGCGATGAACCTGAACCTCGAACGGCTGCACAGCTGCAGCCTCCATGTATACGATAAGGGGCGGGTCAAGCCCTTTTGCGCGAAATATCTCACGCCCATCCTGCCGGAATGACAGAGCTTTCCTGCCGCCTGTGCCTCTCTTTGGGGTGCAGGCGGCTTTTTGCTTAAAAAAATGAAAAGTTTTCCCGGAGAAATTGACAACAGGGTAGGGTTTTGGTATAAAGAGAGTATAGCGAATTGTTTTTGCTTGATACTCGCAGCGAGACCAATTGGAAAGGGAGCGTCTGTCATGAAACTGATGAAAACCGTCGACGCGGTCGGCCATGTGCTTTGTCACGACATCACCCAGATCATCAAGGACGAGAAGAAGGGCCCGGTGTTCCGCAAGGGGCATATCATCCGGCCGGAGGACGTGCCCGTCCTGCTGAGCGTCGGCAAGGACCATATCTATATCTGGGAAAACAACGAAAACATGCTGCACGAGGATGAGGCGGCGGAGATCCTGCGCGATCTGTGCATGGGCGAGAACATGCACGCCACCGAGCCGAAGGAGGGCAAGATCGAGCTGATCGCCGATATCGACGGCCTGCTGCTGATCGACCTGGAGCGGCTGCGCGCGCTCAACGCGCTCGGCGACATGATGGTTGCCACCCGGGCCTCCGGCTTCGTGGTGAAAAAGGGCGACAAGCTCTGCGGCACCCGCGTCATCCCGCTGGTCATCGAAAAGGAGCGCATGGAGCGCGCGAAGGAAGTCGTCGGCAGCGAGCCGCTGCTGCGCCTTGTGCCGCTGAAGGCCAAAAAGGTCGGCGTGGTCACCACCGGCAACGAGGTCTTCTACGGCCGCATCCAGGACAGCTTCACGCCTGTCATCGTCCAGAAGCTGCACGAGTTCGGCGGCTGCGAGATGGTCGAGCATGTGACGCTCAACGACGATCATGAGAAGATCACCGCCGCCGTACTGGACATGCTGGACAAGGGCTGCGAGATGGTGCTCTGCAGCGGCGGCATGAGCGTGGATCCGGACGATAAAACGCCGCTGGCCATCAAAAACACCGGCGCAAACATCGTCTCCTACGGCTCGCCCGTGCTGCCCGGCGCGATGTTCCTGGTCTCCTATATGCCGGACGGCAGACCGGTCTGCGGCCTGCCCGGCTGCGTCATGTACGCCAAACGCACGATCTTCGATCTGCTGCTGCCCTATCTCGTGACGGACACGCCCATAACGAAAGACCATCTGGCCGCGCTCGGCCACGGCGGACTGTGCCTCAACTGCCCTGTCTGCCATTTCCCGAACTGCGGCTTCGGCAAAGGAACCTGATATGCTGGATCAATTTGACCGGAACATCGATTATATGCGCATCTCGGTCACCGACCGCTGCAATCTCCGCTGCCGTTACTGCATGCCGGAGGGCGCGGACTATGAAAGCCACGAGGCCATCCTGCGCTACGAGGAGATCCTGCGGATCTGCCGCGCGGCGATCGGGCTCGGCGTCCGCAAGTTCAAGATCACCGGCGGGGAGCCGCTGGTGCGCAGGGGCTGCACGGAGCTGATCGCGGCGCTGAAGGCGCTGCCCGGCGCGGAGCAGGTCACGCTGACGACCAACGGCCTGCTGCTGGGCGAGCATCTGGACGCCCTGTGCGATGCCGGGCTGGACGCGGTGAACATCAGCCTCGACACGCTGGACAAAGAAAAATTCCGCCGGATCACCGGCTTCTCGCTCTTCCGGCCCGAAGATGCGCTGGCCCTGCTCCGGCGCTGCTGCGACAGGGGGCTTCGCGCCAAGATCAACGCCGTCCTGCTGCCCGAAAACCGGGACGAGGTCTGCGCGCTTGCGGCCATCGCCGCGGAAAAACCGGTGGACGTGCGCTTCATTGAGCTGATGCCGATCGGCTTCGGCGGCAGTCTGGAGCGCGTCAGCCCCGACGAGGCGCTGGACGCGCTGAAGCGGCGCTGGCCGGATCTGCACCCCACCAACGAAAAGCGCGGCAACGGCCCCGCCCGCTACTATGCGGCCGACGCCCTTCTGGGGCGCATCGGCTTCATCGACGCGGTGAGCCACCGCTTCTGCGACAGCTGCAACCGCGTGCGCCTGACCAGCACCGGGCAGCTCAAGCCCTGCCTCTGCTTTGACAGCACGCTGGACCTGCGCGCGCTGCTTCGCGGCGGCTGCAGCGACGAGCAGCTGCAATCCGCCCTGCGGGACGGGATTTTCCGCAAGCCGAGAGCCCACCGCTTCGACCTGCCCCAGGAGATCACGGAACACCGCATCATGAGCCAGATCGGAGGATAAGCCCATGCCGTACAAAGCCTTTGTTCTCACCTCCAGCGACTCCGGCTTCGCCGGAGAGCGGGAGGATCTGTCCGGCCCGCTCGCGATGGAGATGCTGCGCGGGGCGGGCTGGGAGATCGCGGGCTATGCGCTCCTGCCCGATGACAGAGCGCTGCTCGCCGACAAGCTGCGCGAGGTCTGCGACAGCGGGGAAGCGGAGCTGCTGATCACCACCGGCGGCACGGGCTTCTCGAAGCGTGACTGCATGCCGGAGGCGACCGCCGACGCTGCCGAGCGGATGGTGCCCGGGATCCCGGAGGCCATGCGCTGGTATTCCCTGCAGATCACGCCCCGGGCCATGCTCTCCCGGGCCGCCGCCGGCATCCGCGGCAATACCCTCATCGTCAATCTTCCCGGCAGCCCGAAGGCCGTGCGGGAAAACCTCTCTGCCATCCTGGACACGCTCGAGCACGCGGTCCATATGATGCAGGGCCGCGGGCACTGAGACAAGTTCATATTTCGTGTTTGGTATAGGCGCGTAAATCGCGTTTATATATATTTCTCCCTGAAAGATGGGAAGGAGGCAGCAAACATGAAAAAAACTCTCGCACTGCTGCTGGCGCTGACGATGGTCCTGGCGCTGGCGGCCTGCGGCGGTACGCCCGCCGCGCCCCAGGCACCGGCCGAACAGCCGGCCGAAGCACCCGCCGAACAGCCGGTCGAAGCACCCACCGAACAGCCGGTCGAAGCACCCGCGGAAGAAGCCGCTCCCGCCGAGGAGCCCGCTCCGGCGGAAGAGGTCGAGCTGATCGTCTTCGCCGCCGCCTCGATGACCGAGACGCTGACGGAGATCAAGACCCTGTATGAGACCTCTCATCCCGGCGTGACGATCACCTACAACTTCGACTCCTCCGGCACGCTCAAGACCCAGATCCAGGAGGGCGCGGACTGCGATCTGTTCATCTCCGCCGCCCCCAAGCAGATGAATGCGCTTGACGCCTCCTGCAACGCCGAGAAGAACCCCGACGGGCTCGATTTCGTGCTGCAGGGCAGCCGCATCAACCTGCTGGAGAACAAGGTCGCCCTGGTCGTTCCCGACGGAAACCCCAAGGGCGTGGAGAGCTTTGACGGTCTCGTTGCGCTGCTCAAGGCCGGAGATCTGCTCTTCGCCATGGGCAACAGCGACGTTCCCGTCGGCCAGTACACCCAGAAGATCTTCGCCTTCTATGAGCTGAATGAGGAAGAACTGGCCGGCGCCGGGCTCATCACCTACGGCTCCAACGTCAAGGAAGTCACCACCCAGGTCAAGGAGGGCAGCGTCGACTGCGGCGTTGTGTACGCCACCGACGCCTTCAGCGCGGGCCTGACGATCGTGGACACCGCCACGAAGGACATGTGCGGCCAGGTCATCTATCCCGCGGCCGTGCTGAAGGTCAGCAGGAATCCCGAGGCCGCCCAGGCCTTCCTGGACTACCTGACCGGGCCTGAGGCCAGCGCCGTGTTCGAGGGCGTGGGCTTCTCACCGGCCGCCTGAGCATTCCCGTAAACCTGAAAAGGGCGGCGCGTATTCCGCGCCGCCCGCCGTCCTTTGGGGTGTCTGCTATGAGTATCGATCTGTTTCCGCTGTGGAATTCGCTGCGCATCGCCGCCATCAGCTGCGTGCTGGTGTTTTTCACGGGGATCTTTTTTGCCTATTACGCGGCCCGGCTGCCGCGCGCCGTCAAGGGCGTGCTGGATGTGATCCTCACGCTGCCGATGGTCCTGCCGCCCACGGTCTGCGGCTATTTCCTGCTGCTGATCTTCGGCATGAAGCGCCCGCTCGGCGTCTTTCTGCTGCAGTTCGGCGTCAAGTTCGTCATGACCTGGTACGGCGGCGTGCTGGCCGCGGCGGTCGTGGCCTTCCCGCTGATGTACCGCACGGCCCGCGGCGCTTTCGAGAGCTTTGACCAGACACTGGCCTACTCGGGCCAGACCCTCGGCCTCAGCAACACCTATATCTTCTGGCGCATCCGCATGCCCGCCTGCCGGCAGGGCATCCTCGCCGGGACGGTGCTGGCCTTCGCCCGCGCGCTGGGCGAGTACGGCGCGACCAGTATGCTCATCGGCTATACCCCCGGCCGCACGGCCACGATTTCCACCACGGTCTATCAGCTCTGGCGCACCAACGACGAGAAGGGCGCCATGTTCTGGGTGCTGGTCAATCTGGCGATCAGCACGGTCGTGCTGCTGAGCGTGAACATGCTCGAGGCGCGGCAGAAAAAGGCGGTGAAGGCATGAGTCTGCAGGTCGATATCCGCAAAAGGCTCGGCAGCTTCACGCTGGACCTGGCCTTCACGGCTGAAAACGGCGTCACCTCGCTGCTCGGCGCCTCCGGCTGCGGCAAAAGCATGACGCTCAAGTGCATCGCCGGCATCGAAAAGCCCGACGAGGGCCGCATCGTACTCGACGGCCGCGTGCTCTTCGACGCAGAGGCGGGAATCAATCTGCCGCCGCAGAAGCGCCGCGTGGGCTACCTCTTCCAGAACTACGCGCTCTTTCCCAACATGACGGTGGCACAGAACATCCTCTGCGGTCTCAACCGGGAAAAAGACCGGGCCGAAAAGCAGCGGCGGCTGCGGGAGATGCTTTGCATGATGCAGCTTGAGGGGCTGGAGGATAGAAAACCCGCCCAGCTCTCCGGCGGCCAGCAGCAGCGCGCGGCGCTCGCGCGCATCCTGGTCAGCGATCCGCAGCTCCTGCTGCTGGACGAGCCCTTTTCGGCGCTGGACGGCCACCTGCGCGACTCGCTGAAGATCGAGATGCGCGATCTGCTCGCGCGCTTCGGACGCGAGGTGCTGATGGTGACGCACGACCGCAACGAGGCCTACAACATGAGCCAGGCGATCGCCGTGATGGACAATGGGCGGCTGCTGGCGCTCAAATCCACGAAGGCGCTGTTCGCCGACCCGGGCAGCGTGCAGGCTGCGATCCTCACCGGCTGCAAGAATATCGCCGCGGCGCGCCGCATTGACGAGCACAGCGTCGAGGTCCCGGCCTGGGGCCTTCGGCTGGAGACGAAGCAGCGCGTGGGCGAGGGCCTGTGCGCCGTCGGCGTCCGCGCGCACTACTTCCATCCCGCTGCCCAGCAGAACCGCTTCCCGGTGCGTTTCGTTGAGGAGATGGAGGAGCCCTTTGAGACGATCCTCCAGTTCCGCTATGCCGGCCAGACGCCGGACAGCCCGCCGGTCTGGTGGCGGCTTCCCAAGGACAAAAAGCCCGCGCAGTTTCCCGAAGCGCTGGGCGTCGCCCCGGCGAATATCCTGTTGCTGTATGAATAACAAAAAAGCAGAGCGGTTTATCCGCTCTGCTTTTCTTCTGTATGGGAGGATCAGCCCTCGCTGCCGTCCTCGACCAGCACGCGCATCGTGCCGCCGCAGACCATGCCGTCGGATTCGGCCACCTCGCCGGTCAGATCGATGTCGACAATCTGATAGCGCCCTGTACCGATGATTCTGACCGCGTCCTGGATCACCGCGGCCTCGCTGCAGCCGCCGCCGATGCTGCCCGTGACCTTGCCCAGCGGGCTCACGGCCATCTTGGCGCCCGCGCCGCGCGGCGTGGAGCCCTTGGTCTCGATCACCGTGACGACGGCCTTCGGCTCGCGGTTTTCTGCCAGGTACCGCAGCGTGGACAGCTCCACGTCGGAGTCGTTGCAGCAGCGCTTCGCATCGCCGTGCTCTGGCAGGCGCTTGTAGGCGATGACCTCCGACAGGATGGACACGGCGATCTCAGCCGGCGTGATCGCGCCGATATTCAGGCCGATCGGCGTGCAGATCCGCCCGAGCCGCTCCTCATCGAAGCCTTCCTCGGCCAGCATTTCCAGCAGACCCTTCGTGCGTCGGCGGGAGCCGATCATGCCCAGATAGGCGGGCATCGTCCCCGGCAGCAGGGCGCGCAGGCAGTCCGCGTCGTGCCGGTGCCCGCGGGTGATGACCACCACATAGTCGAAGGGCGTGACCGAGAGCTTCCGAATGCCGTTTTCAAAGCTGTCGCAGATCACCTCGGCTGCCTCCGGGAAACGGCTGCGGTTGGCAAAGTCCGGCCGGTCGTCCACCACGCAGACCGTGAAGCCGCAGGCCGCGCCGAACTGGCAGACCGGCAGTGCGATATGACCGCCGCCGAGCACGATCAGCCGTTCCTGCGGCAGCACCGGCTCCCGGACCGTGATGCGCTCTGCGTCCTGCGCCATGGTGACCCGGGCAAAGCAGCGGCCCTTGAGGTCCGTCACCGGGCTCACGCCGGTCAGCCGGCGTGCGACGTCGGAAAGCGCCCCGCGCTCGCCCGTCAGCACCGTCTCCAGCGAGACCGGCTGCCCGCTCTGCAGATGATTCAGAATATCCTGATAGATGTTTGCCATAACGATCCTCTCCTTATTTGATCAGCGCCTGACCGCACAGTGTGTTGATCTGATCCCGCAGGCGAAGAGCCGCGGCCTTCCGCGCCGCATGGGCCGCCCTGGCCTCCGGCGTCAGGCAGCGATTTTCACTTTCTCCGAAGCGCTCTTCCAGGCTGACGCGCCGGTCCTCGCGCACGCATTTGTCCGCCAGAAACAGCAGGGCCGCCTCGTCGATCGCGCCGTCCTGCCAGTCGTGGTGCTGTTCCACGATTGCGGCGGCGTCTGCATAGCCGAGCTCCCGCAGCCAGGCCGCGCCCAGCCGGGCGTGGTCTTTTTCCTTCCGCGCCACGTCGTGCAGCAGCGCCGCGCATGCCAACAATTCGCCGTCCAGCTCCAGCGGCAGCGCATCCGCGATGCGCAGCGCCTCCGCCGCGACCGCCCGGCAGTGCGCCTCGATCCGCTCGCCCGGTGCGGCTGCCTGCAGCAGCCGCTCTGCCAGTTCGCGTGTCAGCGGCGGATGCGGACGGACGCCGTAAGCCTCTGTCTCATAGCGCTCCCCGTCCCAGCGCAGCACGCTCACGGAGGCGTGCAGCAGCAGCTCGCGGCGGCCGATCAGGCTGGAAATGGCGGTCCGGTGGCTGACGATGGCGATATCGCCCTCGCTCTCCGCCAGACAGCGCAGCAGGGCCTGCCGCATCCGCTCCCGCACGGCCTCCAGGGGCTCCGCGCCCTCCGGCAGCAGCGAGGGATCGGCTTCGCGCGCCTCGTACAGCAGCGGGAAGCGTTCTTTGATCTCCCGGAAGGACAGACCGTCCCAGACGCCCATCCGCTGCTCCTCCAGCCCGCCGATCACGCGCGGCGCGGGACAGAGCGGGAGGGCGGTCTCTATAGCGCGGGAAAGCGTGCTGCAGAAAACGGCCTGTACACCCCGCAACTCCGGAAGGGAGGGCAGCAGCGCCGCCTGCATCCTGCCCAGAGCGCTCAGCGGCAGGTCGGTGTTCCCGCCGACGCACCAGCGCTCGCCGAAGGGGATCTCCGGCATGGCGTGCCGGATCAGATAGACGGTCCTCATCCGAACAGCCCCTCAAAATACTGGTCGAACAGCGCGCCGGCCTGCTCCCGCAGCGCCTCGGAATAGGCCTCGAAGCGCTCCAGCAGCAGCTTCCCGTCCTCGGTCAGGCTGCTCATGCCGCCGCCGGCCCCGCCCTGGCTGCGCCGGATCAGCATGCGGCTGAGCTGGCTCTCCAGCCGTCGGATCACGTTCCAGCCGCTGGAATAGCTCATCTGCATCCGCTGGCAGGCCAGGCGCACGGATTTTGTCTCGTCGATGAGCTGCAGCAGCATGGCGGCGCGGCCGTCAAAAAACACCTTTTCCCGCGCCAGCGACACGCTCAGCACGGGCCGCACCAGCTGCTTGTTGTGGTATTTGAGCAGGGCGCGGTAATCCTCGGGCGTGTCCGCATCGTGCAGCACGCCGCGATCGGCCACCGACACCCGCTGCATCTGCGCACCGCAGCGCTCCAGCGCGCCGCGCAGGCCCTTGTCGCCGGGATCCGAGAGGATCCGGTCAAAAAGCGCGGCGGCGATCAGCGTGGGATGGCCGGTCTCGCCGTCCACCGCGGGGCAGGCGAGCTCGCCGTCCGTCTCCATCAGCGCGCGCACCGTGGCGGCGGTGAAGAGCGGGATATCCACCGGCGTAAAGAGCACGCGGTCGCATTTGTCTTTCAGATAGCGCAGGCCGATGCAGACCGAGTCAAACATCTGCGTGGTCTGATAGGCCTCGTTTCGCAGGAAGACGACGCCGTTGCCGCTCAGATGCCGTTCCAGGAGCGTTGCGTTATATCCGGTGATCATCACGATCTTCTCCACGCCCGCCTGCTGGAAGGTGGCCACCACGCGCTGGGCGATGGAGATCGAGCCGATGTTCAGCATCGGCTTAAAGTCCCCCATCCGGGAGGACATGCCCGCCGCAACGATCAAAGCAGCCGTTGTCATAGAGAGCCTCCTTTTTCGGGGAAGAAGGGGCAGCGCCGCCCGATACATTCCCGGTTTTCGGACATATAGGTACAGGCAATTTCCCCGAGCGGCATGCTGATGCCGAAGCGCTCCCCGGTAAAGGCCGCAGCCTGCTGAATACAGAGCCGGCTCGTGCGCTTGCAGCAGCGCGGTCCGCCCACTTCCGCCAGCCGTTTGAGACAGCGGGACGTGAGTTCCATCGGGATCGGCCATGCGTCCCTGTTGACCGGATTCGAGCCGGTCAGAACGCTCATGTAGATCCCGGCGCCCGCCGCCGCGCCGCACACGCCCCAGAAGCCGCAGGCGCCGCCCGGCACCTGTTTGCCGCGGCTCAGCGCGGCCGAGAGCATCTGCTTCAGATCGCCCTCGCCGCCGTTATTGTGCCAGGCGGTCAGCAGCACGCAGGGGACGATGGCGTGGTGCTCCGGCCCGTGCATATGTACCTGGGGCAGCGCCATCACCTGCTCCAGCAGCGCCAGGGGGTCCCGCTCCTTGCTCTGCAGCAGGAAGGGGACAAAAAACTGATCCAGCCCCGCCGCATGGCAGGCGTTGCAGACAAAGTGGCCGCCCTCACAGACGGCGTCCGAGAGCGCCTCCTCTCCGCAGACAGCGCAGCGCCGCGGCACGGCGATCAAGTCGTATTTCAGGGGTTTCCCGCAGAGCATGCAGCCGGAAAAGACGTCGCGCTTTCCCTTGCCGCGCCCGGGAATTTCACAGCATCCAGCCATGGTCATCACCTCTTTGCTCCAGTATAACCGATTGTTTTTCGTTTGTAAATCGCTGCGCGGATTTTTCGTGCACTTTCCGAAGCGATATGATACACTTGAACTGAGGTGAAGCACATGGAGATTTATGTTTACGGAACAGGCTGCGGGGCGGGGGAGCTGATCGACACGGCGCTGGATGCCCGGCGCGTCACGGCCTTTGTGGATCCTGCCGCGAAGGGCAGCTTTCTCGGGCGGCCGGTCATTGCTCCGCAGGAGCTGGCCGGGCGGCCGCTTGATCTGCTGATCGTGGCCGGCCGGCAGGCGGAGGCGATCGCCCGGGAGCTGGCGGAACTCGGGATCGACGAAAACCGAGTCCTCTATCTGAAAAATCATCTGATCCCGGCCGAACGGAACAGGAACTATGCGCTGGCGGAGCGCGTGCTGGGGAAGGCCTATGTGGAAAGGCTGCGAAACTCCGAGCGCATGATCCGCGCGCCGCTGTGGACGCAGCAGGAGCGGATCGCCGGGCCGGAGGCGGACAACGACTATGTGCGCCTGAAAACGCTGGAGGCGCTGTGCCTGCGCCTGGACGGCGTACCCGGCGCCGTCGCGGAGCTTGGCGTATACCGGGGCGGCTTCTCCCGCTGGCTGAACCTCCTGCTGCCGGAACGGACGCTGCTTCTCTTCGACACCTTCGAGGGCTTCGATCCGACCGAGGCGCAGGGGCAGGGCGACGGCTTTGTGGAGGC
Organism: Oscillospiraceae bacterium; assembly: GCA_902778115.1. Taxonomy (GTDB): domain Bacteria; phylum Bacillota; class Clostridia; order Oscillospirales; family Oscillospiraceae; genus Limivicinus. The sequence goes on from CACYWG010000020.1 coordinate 29,219, forward strand.
CCACCGGAACAGTTCTGTTGAACGCGTGCTGGCGGCGCTGCCGCATCCCGAAAAAGCCGCGGTCCGGCAGGGTCTGTTCCCGCAGACGGCGCAGGGGCTGGAAAACGAGCGCTTCGCCCTCGTTTCTCTGGACGCGGACCTGGAGGAGAGCACGTATGCCGGGCTGTGCTTCTTCCTGCCGCGCATGAGCGAAGGCGGCTATCTGCTGCTCCACGATTACAATCATCCCCGGCTCCCCGGCGTCAGACGTGCGGTCGAACGCTGGGAGGCCGAACACGGGCGCCTTGCGGCCGTTCCGCTGTGCGATGTGAACGGAACGCTGGTCATTTCTGTCTGATTATCTGAATAATGCCAAGATATACATGCCCGACTTGTATATATTGAATAAAATGCAATTCGCAAGTTCTGCGAATTGCATTTTATTGCAACTTGATTCTTCCGCTTTTTGAAGTGTATCATAGATGTGTAGAAATATCTCCGGCAAGGGGGCGATTCCCATGGGCGAGGAGCTGTTCGAGATCGTTGCGCATGAGGTGACGGTCGAGGTCCGCGATGAAAAGACCGGAGAGGTCTTCCGCCGCGAGCTTCCCATCGACTATTTTGAAAACGCCAACTTTCTCCGCCTGAGCGGAGAGAATCTGGACGGGAGCCTGTCCCAGCTTGTGTTCTATACGCCGCGCGGCATCGAGCGCGTCAAGGACATCACCGGCAAGGGCCCCGACCACGACCGCTGCGGCGGCCACAGCCACTGAAGAGAAACCATAGAGGGTACACATACACAAAACAAGGAGGTAAACAAATGATCAGAAAAACGCTTGTCATCAACGGCGTTACCCGGAACCTGGTCCTGGACAAGGACGAGACTCTGGCGACCGTCCTGCGTGAGCACCTGCTGCTGACCGGCTGCAAAATCGGCTGCGGCGAGGGCCACTGCGGTGCCTGCAATGTCATCATGAACGGCAAGGTCACCAAGTCCTGCATCTACAAGATGAGCAGAGTTCCCGACAACGCCGAGATCACCACCATCGAGGGCGTCGGCACGCTGAGCGACATGCACCCGCTGCAGGTGGCCTGGATGGCCCACGGCTGCGCCCAGTGCGGCTTCTGCACGCCCGGCTTCATCATCAGCGCCAAGGTCCTGCTCGAGAACAATCCCAGCCCCACCCGCGAAGAGGTCCGCGACTGGTTCAACAAGCAGCGCAACCTCTGCCGCTGCACCGGCTACAAGCCGCTGATCGACGCCGTGATGGACGCCGCCGCCGTGCTGCGCGGCGAGATGACCAAGGAAGACCTGGTCTTCAAGCCCACCGGCGACAGCATCAAGGGCACCAAGTACATCCGTCCCTCCGCCGCCCAGAAGGTCACCGGCACCTGGGACTTTGACCCAGGCGAAGGTCTCCCACGCCAACATCAAGAACATCGACACCAGCGAAGCCGAAAAGATGCCCGGCGTCGTGAAGGTCATCACCTACAAGGACATCCTGGCTGCCGGCGGCACCAACCAGATCAACGGCCTCGTCATGCTGCCCAAGCACAACAAGACCGACGGCTTTGAGCGCCCGGTCCTCTGCTCCGACAAGATCTTCCAGTTCGGCGACGCCATCGCCATCGTCGCGGCCGACACCGAGGAGCACGCCCGTGCCGCGGCCGATGCCGTGAAGGTCGACATCGAAGAGCTGCCCGCCTACATGAACGCGCTTGACGCCATGGCGCCCGACGCCATCGAGATCCACCCGGGCACCCCGAACGTCTTCTATGAGACCAACTGCATCAAGGGACCCGACTTTGATTGGGACTCCATCCCCGACGAGCAGCAGGTCGAGATCGAGAGCTACTGCTCCCGTCAGCCCCACCTGCACCTCGAGCCGGACAACGGCTACGGCTACATCGACGAGGACGGCATGGTCACCGTGCACTCCAAGTCCATCGGCATCCATCTGCATATGCCGATGATCGCGGCCGGCATCGGCGTGCCGATGGAGAAGCTGCGCATCATCCAGAACCACGCCGGCGGCACCTTCGGCTACAAGTTCTCCCCGACGAACGAGGCCCTGATCGGCGCGGCCGCCAAGATCATCGGCAAGCCCGTCAGCCTGAACTTCAACCAGTACCAGAACATCACCTACACCGGCAAGCGTTCGCCCGCCTTCATGCACATCAAGCTCGCGGCGGACAAGAACGGCAAGCTGCTGGCCCTGTGGGGCGACAACTATGTCGACCACGGCCCGTACTCCGAATTCGGCGACCTGCTGACCATGCGTCTGAGCCAGTTCACCGGCGCCGGCTACGGCATCGCCTCCATCCGCAACAAGAGCCAGACCGTGTTCACCAACCAC
>CACYWG010000021.1 GCA_902778115.1 Oscillospiraceae bacterium
TGCAGGCCAGAAATCGCTTGCGCTTTCAAATCCCCTTGCATCAAACCCGGATGCTTTCAGCGTATATACCATCAAATCACGGATGGTGCTTTCATCTTCTACGCAATAGATCATAAGAAGCCCCCCTTTTCCTCTTACACTTTAGTCCTGAATTGTAAATCCCATAACCGGGGGAATGTAAAATCATCGTAAAGTGTTCCGTTTGTTTTTTGAGTCCATTATACTCGATGGTCATAATCATTTGAACCGTTTTGTAATGCGAATGTCGTATCATTTACGCTTTTGCCAAATAAGATCGTAACCCAACACATTGGCCAGTTCCACGGCCTCGCCGTAGCGCAGCGAGCCCCGGCGTAGCTTGCCGGACAGATTGGGGACACTTTCGCTCCAACCATATTCTTCGGCCAGCCGCTCCACGACCTCGCTCATGGTCATGCCCTCCCGGACGATGTATGCTTTGATCTCGTTTCGAATATCCGTAATGATCCCTCCTTTTTCTGTTCGCTTATTGGCGAAACCGGTACGCGATCATGTGTACCGACTTCACCGCAAAGCATAATAATCATTCTTGCTGTCATGAAATAGCGCAGCCGCCCACAACCATCTGGTCACATAGGCGGCTGTTCTGTTTCGTTACTCCGCGTGATAACACACGGAACGGTGATAAGCCGCACCAATCCGTTTCCGCCGTTCGCGGAACGGTGCAGCGCTATTTGATGCAGTTTTCGGCATAAAGCCGAAAGCTTGTTCGCGGTTTTCACATCCTTTGAATCTGGCAGATGTTTTGCCGGTCTACCCTCGCTGTTTCCTGACAGGCAACCCTGCTCGGCGCTGTGCCGTCGCCCCTCACGGGACGCGCTCCCTCTTTCGAGATCCTGGCGGTTTATCTCAGCTCGGACGGTCATTCACTTGTTCTGACCGTATCGTACCAAAATAATTGGCCTCCTCCCGTATATCCAGGATGTAGGAAATCGGCATGGAAAAGCGAAAAAATCCGCGCTCATGGAAATGATGTGATATAATACCGAAGAAAGATGTTTTCCGGCGAAGGAGAGAGCGAAAATGTATGTAAAGCTGTCTGTTCCCGAACGGTTGAAGGATTTGCGTACAGAGCGCAAGTTGAAACTGGAGGAGCTTGCTGAACTCACTGGTTTGTCCAAGTCTGCCCTTGGCAGCTATGAGACCGATGATTATAAAGATATCAGCCCGTTCAGCATCGTGACGCTCGCAGAGTACTATGGGGTGTCCACGGATTACCTGCTTGGCGTCTCGGAAATGAAAAAACACCCAGACACAGACCTGGCCGGTCTGCATCTGAGTGATGAAATGCTGAAGCTATTGGCAAGCGGGAAGATCAACAACCGCCTGCTGTGTGAGATTGCCACACATCCGGATTTTCAGCGCCTGATGGTGGACACGGAGATCTGTGTGGATCGGATCGCAGCAATGCGGGTTCATGATATGAACGTCGTCCTGGCCGAGGCGCGGAAAACGGTCATGGATAAGCACAACCCTGGCGAGAACGATCTGTATATGCGGACGATGGAACTTGCCCAGATCGATGAGGACGTGTATTTCAGCCGGGTCGTGCATGACGATCTCGATAAGATCATCGCTGACATTCGCGGGGCCCACATAAAAGACGCGACCACCGCCGATGCGGTCAATCCCTCCGACACCGCGCGTCAGGAACTGGAAGCTGCCATGAGCTACGAGGGCAGCCCCGAAGAGCGCCAGGCCCGCCTGTTCTGCAAGCAGCTCGGCATCAATTACGATAAGCTATCGAAGGAAGAGTTCGCGAGCTTGATCAACATCCTCAAGAAATCCTCTCTGCTCAAAGTCCAACCGAACAGACGCGGGAAGAACAAGCCTAAACGGTAAAATATAATAATTCTCACAACATAGTGTATTGTCATTGTTGCACTCTGTGGTACAATATTGACATAAAATAGTCAGTGAATAAAAAGTGTGAGTTAGGGAAAAAAGAAGAAAACAAAACAAACAAGTATTCAAACTAAGGAGGCAACATGGAAAACCAGCTTATTCAAGTTGATATTATTGGGCTTCATGGAGTGCGGGACTATTCTATAAAAATTCAAGATAACAAGGTCATTATTGTAGGAGAAAATGGCTCTGGAAAAACAACGGTCTTTAAAATTATGTACTATGCAATATCTTGTGACTGGGATTCCTTACGCGCATTCGATTTTGATCATGTTACTTTGTATTTTTCAAAAAATGAGCAAGTTTCTATTTCGCTTGATCTACTAAAACGAATTTTTGAAATTGATGAAATTGATCGGGTTCCTTACTATATTGATGGTCGTCAATATGGGCGGAGAAGACATTTTTATGGATTTATCAACAGTATTATCGAAATGAAAAGAGCTGCAGAGGGAAAGAATGAAGCCGATCTTGATAAGCTTTACTCTGGCAGTCCATTTCCATATAGATATATAAAAGGAGCGATTGAAGCTCCTCCTGTCTTGGAATTGTATTCTATTACAAAGAAAATTGAAAACTGTTTTAGCGCTACAATTCTTTATCTCCCAACATATCGAAGAATTGAAGAACAATTGAAAAATATCTTTCCAAATATGGATAGCGATGAGTGGGATAAGGCACGCCGAATATCCAGAAATAATCGGGCAATCGAATTGGTTGAATTTGGTATGAGCGATGTAGAGAAAGCAGTTAAGGAGTACCAAGAGCGTCTTAACAATTTCTCTAGAGCAAAACAAAATAAACTGACCTTGGGATATCTTAGTGAAATCATAGGGGAAGAATACGAACAAGTTGACATTGAAAACATCAGACAGTTAACTGAGCAACAAATCAGCGATATTTTGAAGCGAATAGAGCAAAGCATTTTATCTGACGAGCAAAAAGAGGAAATAACCCGTATTCTTTCTCAGACAAAAGACACGCTTGAACCTCCAACCCAAGTAAGAGAAAAAATAATTTGCCATTATTTTCTGAAGCTTATTGATTTCGATAGGGAAATGAACGACGAAGAAGCTTCTCTACTGAAATTTGTGGAAAAATGTAACAAATACTTGGTAAGTAATAGTTTGTTTTACGATAAGCAAAGTTTTGCGTGTAGTATTATAAATAAGGTTTCTGGAAAATGTGATAGATCAAACGAAATCCACTTCCAGGATCTGTCATCGGGCGAAAAACAAATTGTATCATTGTTCAGTCATTTAAATCTGATAGAATCAAAGAAACTATTTGTTTTTATTGATGAGCCAGAATTGTCATTGTCTGTTGATTGGCAAAGAATGTTTCTTGTGGATATCCTTGATAGTACAAGCTGCATTGGCCTTGTTGCAACAACTCATTCTCCTTTCGTATTTGATAATGAACTTGAGACATATGTCCATGGAATAAACGAATTCTGTACGAGGGGGTAAACTAATGGTCACAAAAGAAAGCCTTATAGAAGATAGAGAAAAGGCGAATGTGGCCTTTCTTAAGCTAAAACAGCTATATAATAAATCATCTGACAGCGTATTTCTTATTGTTGAAGGAAAGGATGACGTTGCATTCTACACTTGTATCTGTCTTAGATACGCAAAATTTGTCAATGCAGAAATTATTCCTGCCAATAACAGGCGAAATGTAATAAGCACTTATGACGCATTAGATTGGTCAGTATATTCCACAGAAAGAGTTTTCTTTTTCGTCGATAGAGATCTATCTGATATTACTAATGAATACACGCCGCAAGCGCCAAATGTTTATGTCAGCGATTCTTACTCAATAGAAAACTCTTTGTTTGATCAGTCGTTATTAATCACTGCCATAAAGGTGATTTATGGGGTGGTTGACCTATCAGGTGATGAGATAAGTGAAATAACCAGACTTTATAACCAAGCTTATGGAGATTTCTTAAGCTTTTTCATCCCAATAATGAGCTGGATTCTTAATTGGAGAATCAGTGGAAACAAATGCAATTTGAACAATTTGAATGATGGTATTTTTTATAGAATCAATCAAGGACGATTTGAAATAGTTGAGGGCTATCAAATTCAGGAAACAGTAGTAAACTATATTCATACTGCGTGCAGTGTGGCTTATATCACTCAAGATATCAATTCGTATACAAGAATGATTGAGCAGCATGGTGGAATTGAAAAAAACATACGAGGAAAATACTTGAAAACATTCTTTGTAAAATTCTTTAATTCAATTAGAATGTGTTTTTCAACACTTTTTCCCGGCAGATCAAATCCTAAACCGGTTGTCACTATTGGAGCAAGTAATGCGTTACCTTTACTCTGTGGATATATGACAACCCCAAATTCACTCTCTGAGTTCATGTCACAGAAATCTACAAAAGAGCAATTATCACTGCCAAGCATTTAAATGCATAAAGATTTCCCCATTGTGTTACCCTTGAATAGTCAAAGGTTGAGAAAGTATCTATATATTCCTCCATTGAGGATTAGCTCAGCATACTCCAATGGAGCATTATAGATCAAATAATCCAACGCTGATCTTTGCTTGACCGTATGCGCCACTTCATATTCGACCTCAGTACAGTCGATAGATAATAGCGTTCCATCGGTGTACCGAAGCTCCACACAGGCCGTATCCATATTGAACTCACAGGAAATCAGCTTTTTCATGTTCTATACCTCCGTATCAATTGGTTTTCTTCTTTCTCGGCCCTCTCGGCTTGGATTCGGGACGGCGCAGTACACCATTGGAGAAATACTGATTCTTGTAGAAAACACAAAATCCGAACCCATCTCCCATAGGGAAGATCTGGTTCGGATTTTGTTGGTTTGGTGCGCCTGACAGGACTTGAACCTGCACTTCTCACGAAACTGGAACCTAAATCCAGCGTGTCTGCCAATTTCACCACAGGCGCAAATAAGGAAAACAAAAGAAAAAGTCTGTTGCTTTCTCGCAACAGACTTTTTTTGGAGCGGGCAACGAGGCTCGAACTCGCTACCTCCACCTTGGCAAGGTGGCGCTCTACCGGATGAGCTATGCCCGCATCAGCAACAGTGATAGTGTACCACAAATTGCTGATTTGTCAAGAATTATTTTCCTCTTCCCCGCCGTTCAGGGCTCGGGGCTCGGTTCCGGCGCTTCCGAGGGAAGGGGCGTTTCCGCCGGCTCCTCCGTGGGCGGGGCGCTCTGCTCCGGCTCCTCCGTCGGCGCGGGCGTTTCCGCCGGCTGCGGCGCGGGCGCGCGCTCCTGACCGGTCAGCGTCCAGTAATCCAGGCCGCCGGCGCAGATGGCGTAGGACGAGGTGTCCCAGCGGTAGAGCGTCCACATGCTCTCGTCGTTGAGCAGGAAGCCGCTGCCGATCCCGTCGCGGATACAGGCCGTCAGATCCACGTGGTAGTGCTGGCCGTCCAGCTCGATGATGTTCCAGAAATGCTCCTGCCGCTGGCGCAGTCCCTCCACGATCTGGCAGGGGATGTTCTGCTGCGAGCACAGCAGCACATAGGCCAGGGCCAGGCCCTCGCTGTCCGCCTGCCCGGCGATCAGCGCGTCCCAGGCGCTGTTATGCCCGCTGAGCGCGGTCAGCTCGCAGTTTTCGCTCAGATACGCTGCCAGCGCGAGCGCGCGCATGCCGTCGCTGCGGTCGGCACCCAGAAGCGCCTCACTGTCAAAGGCGGACAGCTCCGCGCGCCGCTCGCGCAGCGTCTCGTCGTCCATGCGGTAGTCCAGCTCGATATCGTACAGGCGCTGCCGCCCGGCGCCGCTGTACATGTACACGTCGGCCAGCGGCGCGACGGCCGCGCAGGCGGGATCGGCGCGGTAGACCGCGCTGACCAGGTCGTCCATCGCGTCGGCGCTGTAGCGGCTGTTGCCGATCAGGATGACCAGGCGGCGGCTGTCACTTTCCATGGCGGCGTGCAGGATCTTTTCCAGGCCCGCGGCGTAGTTGAGCTGCAGCACTTCGCCCACCGGCAGCGCGGATTCGGCGTAGTCGATGTGCACATCGGCCTCGTCGTGGGTGACGATGTGCGAGATCTCAAAGCGCGCGTTCTGCACGCAGTAGGCCCAGAGCGCGTCCTCGCGGTGCATGGTGCCGCAGGCGGCCTCGAGGTCAGCGCGGGGATCGCCCGCATATTCCGAGTCGAAGGCGATGCGCCGTTCGCTCTGCCCGGCATAGACCATGTCCAGCAGCTCCGCCCGGAGCTCGTTGCCATCCGCCACGGTCACCTTGCCCGCGGGCACGGTCTCTCCCTGCGGCGGCGCCGGGAAGCTGACATCCGTCTCGTGGTAGTAGTCCGCCCGATAGATGCTGCCACAGCCGGACAGCAGCCCGGCCAGCAGGCACAGCAGCAGGACCAGCGCGGTCTTTCTCATCAGCGCACCTCCGCGATATTGCCGAAGCCGTTGCCGAACACGTTTTTCGCGTCGGTCATGATGACGAAGGCCTGCTCGTCGATGCTGCGCACCAGGCGGCGCAGCTCCGGGATCTGGTTGCGCTTGACGACGCACAGGATGACGTGCTTTTTCCGGTGGGAGTAGGCGCCCTCGCCCTCCAGCACGGTCACGCCGCGGTGAACGCGCCCGGAGGTGATCTCCTGGATGAGGGCCTCGCTGTTTTCACTGATGATATAGCAGACGCAGGAGTTGTCGAGACCGTAGAGCAGCAGGTCGATCACCTTGGTGGAGACGTACATCGCGATCAGCGAGTACATGGCGCTCTCGTAGTTGTGGGCGCTGAGGATCGCCGCGTAGAGGACGATCACGGCCACGTCGACGACGAGCATCACGGTGCCGAAGTTGAGGTAGTTCCAGCGCTGGCGCAGGAGCTTGATGACGATGTCCATGCCGCCGGTGGTGGCGCCGACGGAGAAAATGATGCCCATGCCCGCGCCCTTCAGCACGCCGCCGATCACGGCGCCGAGCATCGGGTCGTTCGTCGCGACGTAATTCGTCACGGCGGCCAGATCGACAAATACGCTTGTCAGCAGCATGCCGATCAGCGAGCCGATCAGAAAGTCCAGGCCGAAGTGCCGCCAGGCGATCAAAAACAGCGGCACGTTCATCACGATCGTCAGCACGCCGACGGGCAGGCCGCTGATCGCGTTGATGACCATGGCGATGCCCATCACGCCGCCGCTGATGATGCGGTTGGGATAGCAGAAAAACTGAAAGCCGAGGGCATAGATGACCGCGCCGAGCACGATCAGCAGGTATTTTTTCGCCAGGCGCAGCGCGCGGCTGTCTTTCCAGGATTTCGTTTCGCTCATGCCTCAGTCCTCCATCAGGCTCAGCTGCTCCTCGCCGCGGTCCTCCGGACGCAGCAGCGCGCCGGCGGCGGGCAGGGTACGCACGCGGTAGCGGGAGACGTTTTTGATGCTGCTGTCCGTGAGGAAGCAGGCCTCGGTCAGCTTGCGGCCCTTCTTGAGCGCCATCACACCCACGCCCTGGGTCGTGCGGCTGGTCTTGGGCTGCAGCAGCGAAGAGTGGAAGACCAGCGCGCGCTCGACGCCCGCGGTGCAGACGATGTCCTGCTCCTCCTTCAGCTGCAGAAGCGAGACCACCGGGCTCTTGTCCGAGCAGGCGCCGACCAGCTTTTTGCGGCGGGTCTTGGTCTCGTAGGCCGACAGCGGCACGCGCGCGGCCTTGCCGTTTTCGAAGAAGAAGAGCAGCTCGCCCCTGTAGTCGCCGGGGTCGAGCATCGTGAGCACGCTCTCGCCCTCGTCCATCTCCAGGCGCGTCGGCAGATAGAGGCCGAGGGCGCTGGCCTTGGTCTCCTCGAGCTCGGCGATGCGCACCTTGTACATCTGCTGCCGGTCGGTGAGGATCAGCAGCTCGCCGCGGTTCGAGGCCTCAAAGCTCAGCCGCAGGCTGTCGCCGTCCTTGTATTTGTGCTCGCCGCTCATGCGCAGGCTCTGGGCGGTGATTTTTTTCAGATAGCCCTCGCGCGACAGAAACAGCGTCACCGGGTAGTCCGGCACGCTCTCCTGCTCGTCGAACTCCTCGATCTCATCGGCGTAGACGATCGGCGAGCGGCGCGGGCTGGGGTATTTCTTGATGATCGCGCGCAGCTCGTCAATAATGAGGCTCTTGATGCGCCGGCGGCTCTGGAGCGTAGCCTCCAGGTCCTCGATGGCGGCCTCGAGCTCCTCGGTCTCGGCGGTGCGCTTGAGGATGTACTCGCGGTTGATGTTGCGCAGCTTGATCTCCGCCACAAACTCCGCCTGCACCTGGTCGATGCCGAAGCCCATCATCAGATTGGGCACGACTTCGCTCTCCAGTTCGGTCTCGCGGATGATGGCGATGGCCTTGTCGATGTCCAGCAGGATGCGGCCGAGGCCCTGCAGCAGGTGCAGCTTTTCCTTTTTCTTCTGCAGCTCGTGGAAGATGCGGCGGCGCTGGCTCTCCATGCGCCAGGCCGTCCACTCCTCCAGGATCTCGCGCACGCCCATCACGCGCGGGCTGCCGCCCACGAGGATGTTGAAGTTGCAGGGGAAGGCGTCCTGCAGGGTGGTCATCTTGAAGAGCTTCTGCATGAGCTTGTCGGGATCGACGCCGCGCTTGCAGTCAATGGCGAGACGCAGGCCGCTCAGGTCGGTCTCGTCGCGCATGTCGTTGATCTCGCGGATCTTCCCCGCCTTGATGAGCTCGGCCACCTTGTCGATCACGGCCTCGGAGGTCGTGGTGTAGGGCAGCTCGTAGATCTCGATGATGTTCTCCTTCGGCAGGAAGCGCCAGCGGGCGCGCACCTTGAAGCTGCCGCGGCCGGTGAGGTAGATGTTCTCCATCTCGCGCCGGTCGTAGATGATCTCGCCGCCGGTGGGAAAATCCGGCGCGGGCAGCGTGGTCATCAGCTCGCAGGCCGGGTCTTTGAGGTACTGGATCGTCGTCTCGCAGACCTCGGTGAGGTTGAAGCCGCAGATGGTGCTGGCCATGCCGGCGGCGATGCCGGTGTTGGCGGAGACCAGCACGTTCGGGAAGGCCGTGGGCAGGAGCGTCGGCTCCTGCATGCTGCCGTCATAGTTGTCGGTAAAGTCCACGGTGTCCTTGTCGATGTCGCGGAAGACCTCGGCGCAGATCGGCGCGAGCCGCGCCTCGGTGTAACGGGAGGCGGCGTAACTCATGTCGCGCGAAAAGACCTTGCCGAAGTTGCCCTTGGAGTCGACGAAGGGCGTCAAAAGCGCGCCGTAGCCGACCGACAGGCGCACCATCGTCTCATAGATGGCCGCGTCGCCGTGCGGGTTGAGGCGCATCGTCTGGCCGACGATGTTGGCGCTCTTGGTGCGCGCACCGCCCAGCAGGCCCATCTTGTACATCGTATACAGGAGCTTGCGGTGCGAGGGCTTGAAGCCGTCGATCTCCGGGATCGCGCGCGAGACGATGACCGACATGGCGTAGGGCATGAAGTTTGTCTCCAGCGTCTCGGTGATCGGCTGCTCCAGCACGGAGGCGTGCAGGCCGACGACGTTGGGGTTGTCGTATTTCTTCTGTTCGGGTTCTTTTTTCTTTGCCATGGCTGATTATTTCTTCCCCTTGATTTTATTGCCGGTGGTCAGGCTCCGCTTGCAGCGCGGACAGGTCGTCGCGTTCCAGAGGCCGAAGATCACCATTTTCCCGCAGTGCGGGCAGCGGCAGCGCACCGCCGCGACCGTGAAGATGCTGACAAACAGCACCAGCGTCAGCACGGCCAGCGCCAGCTGCAGCGGCGTGCCCTCGCCGGCCATCAGAGAAGCCAGGCAGGTGCCCACGGACAGCAGCGCCAGGATCTTGGCGGCCTGCCGCCCGGATTCGAATTTGCTCTTTTTCATGCTTTTTCCCTCACGATATCACGAGATGTCCGCCAGATCGAGATACTGGCTGCCGAATTCGGCGATGTGGTCCTTGCGCCCGCTCAGATCGTCGCCCAGCAGCAGCTCGAAGACCGCGGCCATGCGCTCGGCGTCCTCCGGCATCACCTTGATGAGCCGCCGGGTCGCCGGGTTCATCGTCGTCATCCACATCATGTCCGGGTCGTTCTCGCCCAGACCTTTGCTGCGGCTGATCGTGGCCTTTGCGCCGCCGAGGGAATCGAGGATCTCGGCCTTCTCGCGCTCGGAATAGGCAAAATACGTCTTGCCTTTGCAGCCGATCTCGTACAGCGGCGACTCCGCGATGTAGACATAGCCCTCGCGGATCAGGGTCGGAGCGAGGCGGTAGAGCATCGTGAGGATCAGGGTGCGGATGTGGTAGCCGTCCACGTCCGCGTCGGTGCAGATGATGATCTTGCTCCAGCGGAGGTTATCGAGGTCGAAGGTCTGCAGGTCCTTGGTGTGCTTGTCCTTGACCTCCACGCCGCAGCCGAGCACCTTCAGCAGGTCCGTGATGACCTCGCTCTTGAAAATGCGGACGTAATCCGCCTTCAGGCAGTTGAGGATCTTGCCGCGCACCGGCATGATCCCCTGAAACTCCGCGTCGCGCGAGAGCTTGCAGGCGCCCAGAGCCGAATCGCCCTCGACGATGTAGATCTCGCGCTTCTCCGGATCGCGGCTGCGGCAGTCGACGAACTTCTGCACGCGGTTGGAGATGTCGATGGAACCGGAGAGCTTCTTTTTCATGCCCTGGCGGGCGCGCTCGGCCGTCTCGCGGCTGCGCTTGTTGACCAGCACCTGCTCGGCGATGCGGTCGGCATCGCTCTTGTTTTCGATGAAGTAGACCTCCAGCTGCTCCTTGAAGAACTCAGTCATCGCCTGCTGGATGAAGCGGTTGTTGATGGCCTTCTTGGTCTGGTTTTCATAAGAGGTCTGGGTGGAAAAGCAGTTGGTCACCAGCACGAGGCAGTCCTGCACGTCCTGGAACTTGATGGCCGTCTCGTTTTTCTGGTACTTGCCGATCTTTTTGATGTAGGCGTCGATGGCGGAGACGAAGGCGCTGCGCACGGCCTTGTCCGGCGCGCCGCCGTTTTCCAGCCATGAGGAGTTATGGTAGTATTCCAGCGCCGTGACCTTGTTGGAAAAGCAGAAGGCGGCCGACAGGCGCACCTTGTATTCGGGCTTGTCCTCGCGGTCGCGGCCGCGGCGCTCGGCCTGGATGAACTCCGGCGCCGTCAGCGCGCCCTCGCCGGCGATCTCGGCCACATAGTCGCGGATGCCGTTTTCGTAGCAGTATTCCTCGGTCTCGAAGCTCTTGCCGTGCTGCAGCTTCAGCTTGAAGTGTACCCCCGCGTTCACCACGGCCTGCTTGCGCAGCGTGTCGCGGAAGTAATCGGCCGGGATGTCGGTTTCGGTGAAGACCTCGCGGTCGGGCAGCCAGCGGATCGTGGTGCCGGTCTTTTTGCGGTCGGCAGGCTGGACGGACAGCTCCTGTCCCTTTTTGCCCACGACCTTGCCCTTTTTGAAGTGCAGGTCGTAGCGATTCCCGTCGCGCCAGACGGTGACGTCCATGTACTCGGAGGCGTACTGCGTGGCGCAGGAGCCCAGGCCGTTGAGGCCGAGGGAGTATTCGTAATCGCCGCCGTCGGCGTTCTGGTATTTGCCGCCGGCATAGAGCTCGCAGAACACCAGCTCCCAGTTGAAGCGCTTTTCGTTGGGGTTCCAGTCCAGCGGGCAGCCGCGGCCGAAGTCCTCCACCTCGATCGAGCCGTCCTCGAAGGCGGTGAGGGTGATCTGGTCGCCGTAGCCCTCGCGCGCCTCGTCGATGGCGTTGGAGAGGATCTCAAACACGGCGTGCTCGCAGCCGTCCAGCCCGTCCGAGCCGAAGATCACGCCCGGGCGCTTGCGGACGCGGTCCGCGCCCTTGAGCTGGGAAATGCTGTCGTTGCCGTAGGATACGCTGCTTTTTGTCATAAATGTTACCCTTTTACCATATCTTGTATTGATTATGAGACATATTTCGTCTATTTTAGCTTATATAGTATACAGCAGTCCGCGCGCTTTTTCAAGTCCCAGCTCGGCGTGCTTCATGTTTTCCGCTCATGCAGAAAGCGGGCTGCAGATCTGCAGCCCGCTCCGTGCCGGATATTTTCTTTTTCCCGGAAAACTCTCCGGCGCTTGACAAGACGCCGTTTTGGTTGTATTTCTATAGCAGAATAGAAGCTCGACAGCCGGGCGCTCTCTTTCTCTCGCGCCCCGGCGCCTTGTCCGTGGATAGTATGTGCAGGGCGCGGCGATCTACACAGGCAAGTTTTTCCGCCGGAAAGGACGGTTTCATGAATCTGTTTTCCTACAGCACACTCACGGTCGTCGCCGCGGTCGTCGGTATCCTGCTGCTGCTGCGCATCTTCACGCGGCCGCTCAAAAAAATCGTCAAATTCATTCTGCACGCCGTGTTCGGCTTTTTGCTGCTGTTTCTGGTCAATTACTTCGGCGCGCCGCTGGGCGTTTATCTGGAGCCGACCCTGGTCAACTGCCTGGTCTCCGGCTTCATCGGCATCCCCGGCGTGCTGATCCTGCTTGCGATCCATTATCTATTATAAACGAAAAGATCCTCCTTCTTCGGAAGGAGGATCTTTGATTTACAGGCTTTCGATCAAAGCCGGAAGCTCCGTGATCGCGTGGATCACATAGTCCGGCACGATGTCCGGGCGGCCGGGCTTATGATTGTAATTGAGCCAGCAGGTCTGGATGCCCGCGTTGATGCCTCCGCGGATGTCCGAGGTCAGGCTGTCACCCACCATCAGCGCACGCGCCGGGTCGAAGCCCGGGATGCGGGCAAAGCAGGCCTCAAAAAACTCCTTCTGCGGCTTGACCGCATCCAGCTCCTCGGAAATGAAAATGCCCTTGAAATACGGCTCGATGCCCGCGCTGGCGATGCGGCTGTGCTGCACGCTCGCCACGCCGTTGGAGGCCAGGTACAGGTCATGCAGCGGCGCGAGCGTCTTCAGCAGCTCCTCCGCGCCGGGGATGAACCAATGGCCGAAGTGCAGCAGGCCCTCGTAGCGCTCGGTGGCCTCCTGCCCGTCACAGGACAGGCCGAGCTCCTCGAAGAGCATCTCAAAGCGCCGCCGGAGCACCTCGTCGCGCGTCATTTTTCCGTCCTCGAGCTGCTCCCAGCAGTAAATGTTGATATCCCGGTAACGGAGCAGCACGGCTTCCGTCACGGTCACGCCGCGCTCGGTCAAGGTCTGCGTCAGCGCGATGCGCTCCGCCTTTGAAAAATCCAGGATCGTGTTGTCCAGATCCAGGAAAATGCTCCATCTCTGTCTGTCTGCCATAGACTTACTCCAGTTTCAGCGTCTTGAGCGCCTCGGCAATCTGCTCGAAGCGCATCCCGCGCGAGGCCTTCACCAGCACCGCGTCTCCCTTCCGGAGCTGGCGAGGCAGGTCGGCGATCAGTTCTTCGCGGTTAGCATAATGTACGCCGTTCGCCGCCTTCGCCGTCTCCTCGGAGAGCGGGCCGCAGGCCAGGACCAGCGCCACGCCTTTTTCTTTGGCATAGCGCCCGAGCGCCGTGTGCATGGCGGGCGAATCCTCGCCCAGCTCCAGCATGTCGCCGAAGATGCACACATGCCTGCCAGGCAGCTGCAGCAGGGAATCCACGCCGCTGCGGCAGGAATCGGGATTGGCGTTGTAGCAGTCGTCGATCAGCGTCAGGCTGCCGGTGTCCGTCACCGCGCCGCGGCGGCCGACCGTCTCATAGGCTGCCACGCCCGCCGCGATCTCTGCGTCCGTCAGGCCGAAATACAGGCCCACCGCCGCGCCTGCGAGCGCCGCATAGACCATGTGCTTCCCAAAGGCCGGGATCTCGACCGGGATGCGCCGCGCGCCGGACACAATGTCGCAGGCCGTGCCGCCGTCCGGCAGGAGGCGGATCTTCTCCGCGCGCACATCGCAGGCTTCGCCCAGGCCGAAGAGGATCTTTTCCTGGCGGCAGTTCAGGCCGCGCAGCTTGTCGTCGTCCCCGTTGACGAAGACCGGCGCGTCCGCGTCCATCTCCTGCAGCATCTCGCCCTTGGCGCGCAGCACGCCGTCACGGTCGTGCAGAAATTCCAGGTGCGCGCTGCCGATCACGGTGTACACCGCCGCCGTCGGCCTTGCCATCCGCGCCAGCTCCGTCATCTCCCCGAAGCCGGAGATGCCCATTTCCACCACGGCGGCCTCGTCTTCGCTTGTGATGCGCGACAGGGTCATCGGCACGCCGATCTGGTTATTCAGATTGCCCTCGGTTTTGAGCACGCGCAGGCGCTGCGACAGCACCGCCGCGATCATCTCCTTGGCCGAGGTCTTGCCCACGCTGCCGGTGATGCCAATCACGGGGATCGAAAGCGTTGCGCGGTAGGCCGCGGCGATCTGCTCGAGCGCGCGCTGCACGCTGTCGACCAGGATGATCGGCCGTGTCTCCCCTTCCGGCACACGCTCGGCCAGGCAGCAGGCAGCGCCCTTGTCAAAGGCGGCGGCGATATAGTCGTGTCCGTCCACGCGCTCGCCCCGGTAGGCGACAAACAGATCGCCCGGACATACGGCGCGGCTGTCGATCACCGCGCGGCCCAGTTCGCGCTCGAAGCCGCCCGCGCCGCGAAGCTGTCCTCCGCAGGCGAGCGCCGCTTTTTGTATCGTCATGCCATCCATCGATGATCACCTCATTTTCGTTACGAGTATAGCATATGCGTCCCGGCGGCGCAAAGATTATTTTACGGAATCGAAAAAAGGTAGTGCAAGAGGAAAAGACTTGTGTTATAATGTGTCACCGTAATTGATTAGAAAAGGAATTGTGTCCTATGCACTATGTCGTGGTGGACTTGGAATGGAACCAGGCCATGAGCTCCAAATCCTCCGTTTTCAACAAGCTCCCGATCCATCTGCGGGGCGAGATCATCGAGATCGGCGCCGTCAAGCTCAACGAGGACTTCACGCCCGGCGAGGAATTCACCGTGGACGTGAAACCCGTCTATTTCCGGCGCATGCACTACAAGGTCAAAAAGATCACCGGCTTTGACAAGGAGCGGCTGGCCCGCGGTCTGTCCTTCCCGGACGCGCTGGAGCAGTTCCGCGCCTGGTGCGGCGACGACGTGACCTTCATCACCTGGGGCTGCGACGACCAGGGCATCCTGGAGCAGAACATCATCATCCACGACCTCGACTGGGACTGGATCGCCGGATGGATCAACCTCCAGATGATCTACAACGTCCAGACGGGACTGGACAAGAACCAGAAATCGCTGGCCAGCGCGATGGAGCACTTCGAGATCGAGCAGACCAGGGTTGCTCACGACGCGCTGGGCGACGCCTACAACACCGCCCTCGTCGGCGCGAAGCTGGATCTGAAAGAGGGCCTGCGCACCTACGAGGACGCCGGGCGCATCCTCGCCTCCCGCATGCCGAACTACAAGCCGCCCGAGGAGACGCTCGAGCCCGACACCATCGCCCACGAGAGCTTTGAAGGCTTTGAGAGCAAGGCGGCCGCTTTTGCCGACGAGCGCGTGGCAAAGTTCCGCTGCCCGGTCTGCGGCGCGGAGCTGGAGGGCCTCAAGTGGGTCAACCAGGGCGACCAGCGCTACATGAACCTCTTCTCCTGCGCCGAGCACGGCGAATTTCTCGTGCGCGCCCGCTTCCGCAAGTATGCCGGGCAGGAGACCTGGACCGTCAACCGCCTCGTGTACGAGGCCGACGAGGAGATGCGCGACTTCTACAAGAGCAAAGCCGCCCTGGCCCGCCGCCGCGGGCGCGGGCACTCGGCAAGAAAAAAACGTCAGTCTTAATAGACTGGCGTTTTTTGTTATGGATACGGTCTTCGCGGTTCATGAACTTACACATGACGAATAAACAAAGTGAAAACGGGCAAAAAGCCTTCCCCTTGAGGGGAAGGTGTCATACGGCGTCTCCCGCAAGCCGGATGACGGATGAGGTGTCGCCCCCCTCCGCCTGTATCCCGACGCTCAAAAGCCTTATCATTTCCACCTCATCAGTCACGGCGCTTGTGAAAGACGCGCCGTGACAGCTTCCCCTCCAGAGGAAGCCAAAACAGCTGACGTTTTTTTCTTGCTTTTTTATGTTCTTTAAAGTTGGATTAAGTTTGCGCTTCTATGATGGGCACAGAAACAAGGAAGGAGGAAGCCCCATGGAAGCGACCTGCAGCTTCAAACGCATCGAAAAGAAATACCTGCTCTCCGAGCAGCAGTATGAGGCGCTGTTTCGCCGGATCGGTCATCACCTGACACCGGACGCCTACGGCCGCAGCACGGTGCTGAGCCTGTACCTGGACACAAGCGACCACCGCATCATCCGCCAGTCCATCGAGGCGGCGGACTACAAGGAAAAGCTCCGCCTGCGCAGCTACGGCACGGCCGCGGCGGATTCCGCCGTATTCCTGGAGCTGAAAAAGAAGTTCGGCGGCGTGGTGTACAAGCGCCGCGCGGTGATGAGTCTCAGCGAGGCGGAAAAGTACCTCCGCACCGGGATCAAGCCCTTCGAGAGCCAGATCATGTCCGAGCTCGACTGGGCGATGCGGCTCTACGGCTGGCCGCAGGGCGCGATGCTGATCGCCTGCGAGCGCGAGGCCTGGTTCGACGGGGAGCATCCCGATCTGCGCCTGACCTTCGACCGGAACATCCGATGCAGGGATAGCGAGCTGCGGCTCGACCGCGGCTCCGCCGGAACGGCGCTGCTGCCCGAGGGGACGGTGCTGCTGGAGATCAAAACGGCGGGCGCCATGCCCCTGTGGCTGGCCGACGCGCTGGACGCCGAGGGCATCCTGCCCGGCAGCTTCTCCAAATACGGCGCCGCCTACACCCGCAGCCTGATGAAGAATCCACACACTTTTTCCGTCATAGAAGGAGGAAAACAACATGTCGTCAATCTTTAGTTCGATCCTGACCGGGAGCTTCTCGGTCGGTCAGTATCTGCTGTGCCTGCTCGTCGCGGGCCTGTGCGGCGCGGTCGCCGCGCTGAGCCTGTCCCGCGAAAGCTCGGCCAGCCGCAGTTTTCTGATCTCCCTGGTCGTGCTGCCGATCATCGTCACCACCGTGATCCTGATGGTCAACGGCAACGTGGGCACCGGCATCGCCGTGGCGGGCGCCTTCTCGCTGGTGCGCTTTCGCTCGGCGGCGGGCAAGGCGCGGGACATCTCCGCGATCTTCCTCGTGATGACGGCGGGCATCACCTGCGCAGCCGGCTATCTCGCCGTGGCGCTGCTGTTCACGCTGATCGCCTCCTGCGTGATGCTGCTCCTGTCGCGCATGCCGATGCGCTGCGAGCGCTTTGCGGCGCTGCGCATCACGGTGCCGGAATCGCTGCACTTCGCCGACGCCTTTGACGATCTCTTTGAGCAGTACACCAAGAGCCGCAAGCTCGTCAAGGCGAAGACCTCCAACATGGGAAGCCTCTACAAGCTGGACTACAAAATTGAAATGAAGGATCCCGCCGCCGCGCAGGAGTTTCTGGACGCGCTGCGCTGCCGGAATGGGAATTTGGAAATTGCTCTCTTGAACGAAGCAGAAGGAGGAGAAGAATTATGAAAAAGTCTGTAAAAATCATCCTGGCGGGCGCTTTGGCGCTCTTCATGCTGGTCGGCTGCGGCGCGGCCCCCGCGACCTCGGCGGAAACGCCCGCCGTTTCCTCTGCCGCGGAGACCGCGCAGAGCACAGAACTGACCGCTTCCGCCGTGGAGGACGCCGTGTCCAAACGCGACGCCTCCGGCGAATACGACGCCGCCGAGGCCGTGGCGCTTGACCCGGACGGCGACCTGACGATCACGGCGGCCGGCGTGTACGTTCTCTCCGGCAGCTATGAGGGCATGATCGTCGTCGAGGCCGGCGAGGAGGACAAGGTCCAGCTGGTGCTCGAGAACGCTGAGCTTTCCAACGGCGAAGGCCCCGCGATCTATGTCAAGAGCGCGGACAAGGTCTTTCTCACCGCGGCGGAGGGCACGGTGAACACGATCTCCGACGGCGAAGACTATACGCTCACGGACGAGGACACGACGCTGGATGCGGCGGTGTTCAGCAAGGCGGATCTGACCATCAACGGCGCGGGCAGCCTCACGATCAGCGGCAACTGCAAGCACGCGGTCGTCTCGAAGGACGATCTGGTCGTCACGGCGAAGGATCTCACCGTAACTGCCGCGAATGTCGGCCTGAACGGCAAGGACTCCGTGACGCTCTCCGAAGCCACGGTCAGCATCACGGCCGGCAGCGACGGCGTCCGCAGCGAAAACGGCACGGACGCGGACAAGGGCTTCGTCTATGTGCTCGACTCTAAGCTCACGGTCGTCTCCAGCAAGGACGGCATCCAGGCGGAAACCGTCTTCCTTGCGGAAAACGCTGAAATTTCCGTCACGGCGGGCGGCGGCAGCGGCGCGCGCAGCAGCGACGCCACGGAATCCTACAAGGGGATCAAGGCCGGCGTCTCGGTCACGATCAGCGGCGGTTCTTATCAGATCGACGCGCTCGACGACGCGGTCCACACCAACGGCTCCGTCCTCATCAGCGGCGGCGACTTCACGCTCACGAGCCGCGACGACGGCATCCATGCCAACGAGAAGATCGAGATTTCCGGCGGCACGCTGGACATCACGGCCTACGAGGGCATCGAGGCGACTTACATCCTCATCAGCGGCGGCGAGATCACGATCGCGGCCTCGGACGACGGCATCAACGCCGCGCGCAAGTCCTCGGCCTACACGCCGACCGTGGAGATCAGCGGCGGCACGGTGACGATCACGATGGGCCCCGGCGACACCGACGGCATCGATTCCAACGGGAACGTGATCATCAGCGGCGGCGCCGTCAGCGTCAGCGGCCAATCCGCCTTCGACTACGACGGCAGCGGCAGCCTCACCGGCGGCACGGTCACTGTCAACGGTCAGCAGGTCAGCAGCCTGCCCAACCAGATGATGGGCGGCGGCATGGGCGGCTTCGGCGGCGGCCCCGGCGGCGGCTTCGGCGGCTTCGGCGGAGGTCCCGGCGGCCGTCACTGATCCGAACACAAGCAAGCAAAAAAACAGGATCCGGAGCAAATCCGGATCCTGTTTTTGTCTCGTCATTCATGCCAGCGGCAGCTCCGCCGTTACCGTCAGGGTTTGTCCGTCCTCGGACTCCGCGTGGATTTTTCCCCTGTGCGCCTCCGTGACGGCCTTTGCGATCGCAAGGCCCAGGCCGAAGCCGCCGGACTCGGAATTGCGGGAGCGGTCCTCCCGGGCAAAGCGCTCGAAGAGCCGGTCCGCATTTCCCTTTTCCATCGGTGCGCTGTCGTTTTTCACGTGCAGGCGGGCGTTTTTGCCGCTCTGTTCCAGCGTCAGCCGCACCTTGCCGCCCTCCGGCGAATACTTCATGGCGTTGTCCAGCAGGATGGAGACCAGCTTGGCCAGCGCCTTTTCGTCGCCGTTCAGACTCAGCCCGGGCGCGACCAAGGCCGAGAAATCTCTGTTTTTCGAGCGGGCCAGCGCCTGGAAGGACTGCGCCGTCTCGTCGACAAGCTCGGACAGCGACAGCTCCTGCACCTGCAGCGTGGGATTTTCCTCCTCCATCCTCGACAGATAGATCAGGTCGCCCGTCAGCTCTGCGAGCCGCTGCGTCTGGCGGCGGATGTCGCTGATCCACTCATTTTCGCCCTCGAGCTCGTTTTCCAGCACGTCCGCGTCGGCGCGGATGATCGTGATCGGCGTTTTCAGCTCATGCCCGGCGTCCGTGATGAAGCGCTTCTGCTTTTCATAGCTCTCCGCGATCGGGCGCACGATGCGGCCGGAAAACAGCAGCAGCAGGAGAAAGACCGCGAGCGTTCCCGCCAGCGAAATGCCGATGCTGGCAGTCAGAAAGCTGCGGAAGGTTGAAAGCTCGCGCTCGCAGTTGAGCAGCACCAGCATGGTCTCGCCCTCACCCTGCGTGCGGCGGTAACGGTAATCGCCGGCAAAGCCTCTGGTTTTCCCGGCGGCGTACACGTCTTCGGCCAGGGTCCGGGCTTCGTCCTCCGTCAGGGAGGCGAGATTGTCCAGATTCAGTTGGGTCAGGCTGCCGTCTGCGTCAAACCAGGCGGTAAAATAGCGGGACTGGTAGGCAAGCTCCCCATTGCCGCCGCGCCGCCCGGCAAAGAAGCCTCCCCGTCCCTCTCCCTCGGGAGGAACAGGCGCGTCCGCGGGAAAATCCGGTTCGGCCGGGAGGTCCTGCTCCCGGAACATCTGCCGCGGGAAGGAGCCGCGGTTATCCGAGAGGATCTGCAGAGTCTCATCCGCCTGCACGGTCAGGCTGCGGATATTGAGGACGTTGATCGCGCCGATCAATACCAGCAGCACCAGAAAGACCGCGGCGATCGCCGCCGCGAGGAACTTTTTTCGAAGCTTCCGGATCATGGGCTGACCTCCAGGAAATAACCGAGGCCGCGCTGGGCCTTGATGCCGATATCCGCGCCGATCGCCTTGAGCTTTTTGCGCAGCATCGAGATATACACCCAGACGATATTCAGCTCGGCCTCGCTGTCATAGCCCCAGATGCGGTCCATGAAGGTCTCGGTGGAGATGAGCTGCCGGGGGCTTCGCATCAGCATTTCCATCATCTGAAACTCCTTGCCTGCCAGCTTGCAGCTGCCGCCCGGCCCGCTCAGCTCGTAGCCGGCGCAGTCGAGCGTGACGGCGCCGAAGCGGAGGGTCTTGTCCGGCTGGACGGAGAGCACGCGCGTCATCGCGCGGATGCGCGCCAGCAGCTCCTTCATGTCGAAGGGCTTGGTCAGATAGTCGTTGGCGCCGCTGTCGAGCCCGGTCACCCGGTCGTCGATCTCGGCTTTGGCGGTGAGCAGCAGCACGGGCGTGCTGTCGCCCCGCGCGCGCATCCGGCGCAGCACCTCAATGCCGTCGAGCTTCGGCATCATCACGTCCAATATCGCACCGTCGTAGTTCCCGGTCGCCAGATAATCCAGCGCGCTTTCGCCGTCGGAAACGACGTCGACGGCGTAGTTGTTCCTGGTCAGGATCGTCGAAACGGCCCTGGCCAGGGATGTTTCATCTTCGGCATACAGAAGTCTCATGGGTCTCCCCTCTTGTCCGGTTTACTCAGAACAGGTCCAGCGTGCTGTCGAGATAGATCTCCTCCCGCACCTTCAGCTGATACTCCGGCTTCGTCAGATAATACAGCAGAAATTCCAGCACGAGGGCGCTGCCCAGGCTCCGCCCTTCGATTTTAAACTGCGAAAAGCCGTTTGGCAAATAGTTTTTTTGAATGTCCTCGATCCCGATGAAGCCGGGATTACGCATCGCGTCGGAAAAGCGGTAGCCCCGGTCGGCCGTCGGCGAGACGCAGAGGTGCTCCGCACAGCTCTCGCCCAGGTTTTTGCGGCTGACGGCTTCATAGCAGGCCTTCCGGTCGGGGCAGTCGAACCAGCAGCACTCGTTGCACAGGAATTCCACTTTCCGTTTCAATTCATCCGGCAGAGCGAACAGCTTCTTATACTCTTTGTTCAGCCGGAAATCCGGCACCACGTACTGAAACTCTTTGCGTCTGAGTTCCGCTTCAAGCTGTGAAAACTCCCGCAGCACCTTCGTGGTCGAGGAGACGAAATAGAAGCCGGGATAGTTTTCCTTCAAATAGTCAAGCAATCGCTCTGACGCGAGGATCACGCCGTTTCGCACTGTGCCGCTCTGCTCAAACAGGGTGCAGAGGCGATTGCACTTTCTGTCCGCCAGATGCTCCGGCCGCAGGAGGGAATTGCTGAAGGTCAGGCGCGCAGAGATGCCGTACTCGCGCAGCAGCGCCGCGGCCTCCTCCGGCCGGTCCTCCCCGAAGCCGGCGCGGCCGCCGCCCCAGAGGCAGTCGGCCGGCGCGCCGTAGATCGAGCCGATCTCGCACCAGTCGTAAAAGTACTCCCGGTGCTCCCGATAGAGCGGCAGAAAGGCGCGGTACAGCGTGAGAAATTCAAACAGGCCCGGAAGGTGGTATATTGCCTTTCTTTGATTGCTCATCGCATTGTCCTCTTGATCCCTCGGTTATGATCCACATGTTTATTTTGCGTACTGTTCCCAGCACCAGCGGGCGATCTTCGCGATCAGCTCCGCCGGCAGTTCGCTCTCCCAGGGCAGGCGGATCGTGCCCTTGCTCACGTCGAAGTCCGTGAACTCTGCGGCAAAGGCCGTCGTCGCCTCCCCGCCCGGATAGAGGCCGATATGCTTTTTTGCGGCCGCGAAGTGAATCAGGTTCTGTCCCTTCCAATAGGTCGGCATCGACCAGGACAAGCGCTCCTCCGCCTCTGGCAGCGCTGCGCGGAGAATGGCGCGCAGCTCCTGCAGTTTTGGCCGCAGGCTCTCCTCCTGCGCCGCGATATATTCGTCGACAGTGCATGGTTTGCCGCAGTAATGCTGCTGTTCCATGCGCTTGAATGTCCGCCCGCATTTCGGGCAGATCCATGCCTCCATGCTCCTTGCCTCCTCTATTTCCGCTCCGAAAACGCATAGGCATCCGCCAGCCAGCCGAGCAGCTTCTCGTCCAGCTCTTCCTCCGCACCGAGCACGATATGCGTCGTCCAGCGTCCGTGGTAGGCCTCTGTTTTCACCGCGACGCGATTTGATTCGAGCGGGTACGGCAGGCCGAGCGTCAGTGTGAGCCATGGTTCCGGAAGCTCCGCCTTTCGTTTGACCCGTGCAAAGGATACGCAAGCGAACACGTGCCTGTGAAAGTAGGCGATCTGCGTTTTCTGCACACGCCGCTGCGCCTCCGGAAAGCACGCGAAAAGCCTGTCCTCCAGCGCGGCGAACAGTGGAAGTGCAGCGGGATGCTCATTGAAAAAAAGCAGAGCGTCCGTATCGAATTCCCGCATGGCCGTCCTCTCCTTCCTCACCGACTCAGATCAGCACGCCGCCGCAGTGGTCGAGCTCGTGCTGGATGATCTGCGCCGTGAAGCCCGTGTAGGTCTTGAGCCGCGTTTCAAAGCGCTCGTTCTGGTACTGTACCTTGATCGAGCGGAAGCGTCTGGCCATCCTCGTTCCGGGCAGCGACAGGCAGCCCTCCTCCGCCTCATAGGGGCCGGAGCACTTCACAATTTCCGGGTTAAACATGACACAGGCTGTGCCGTGGTCGTCGAAGATGATGATCCGTTTGGCCGCGCCGATCATGTTGGCCGCCATGCCCACGCAGCCGTCCCGGTGCGCCTCTAGCGTATCGCGCAGATCCTGCGCGAGCGGCAGATCCGCCGCCGTCGCATCGGCGGCCTTCTGCGCAAGAAAGACCGGATCTTTTACGATGGCTCTGATCATGGCTTTCCCTCCGTCCCTGTTCAGAGCTTCTGCCCAGCCAGCAGGGCCTCCACCTGCGCACGTTTTTCGTACAGCACACAGCCGCCCTCGTGGTCGTCCAGAAGGATGTCGCCGCTGCGCAGCGCGGTAAAGAGCGGCGAATGCATCGCCTCGCGCAGCGAGCCGTTTTTGACGTTCACATCGGAGTAGGGCGAGAAGGGACAGGGCTCGGCGCCGCCGTGGGAGTTGATGTGGAAGAAGCCGCGCCCGGCCGCCACGCAGCCGCCGGAGTCTTTCTCGTCGCCGGGGAAGGAGATGTACACCATCTCCGGGTGCTCGCTGCGGAGTCTTGCGATCTCGGCACGGAGGTATTCCCGTTCTTCATCACCGGGGGCGAGCTCCTTGCTCTCCTCGGTCACCGGCACGAACTCCACGAAGATCACAAGCTTGCAGCCGCGCTCGGACAGCTTTTTCAGGAAGGAATCCGCGCTGACCTCTTTGAGATTCTGCGTCGTTACCGTCACGGAGGCGCCGAAGATCAGGCCGCGGCGCCTGAATTCGTCCATATTGGCGATCAGCCGGTCGTACACGCCCTTGCCGCGCCGCGCGTCGGTGATCTCCTTTTCGCCCTCGATGCTCAGGACGGGAACGAGGTTGCGGCAGCGGTCGAAGAGCTCGAAATAGCGCTTGTCGATGAAGGTGCCGTTGGTGAAGATCGGAAACAGGATGTTGGGCTTTTTCCCGGCGGCCTCGATGACGTCCCGCCGGAGCATCGGCTCGCCGCCCGCCAGCAGGATGAAGCTGATGCCGAGCTCGTCGGCCTCGTCAAAGATTGTCATCCACTCGGCGTCCGTGAGCTGCTCCACAGGCGCTGCGTCCACGGTGCCCTTGGTGCAGCGGGAATAGCAGCCGGCGCAGTGGAGGTTGCAGGCACTGGTGATGCTGGCGATGAGATAGGACGGGATATGCTCGCCCGCGTCCTCGGCCTCGCGCCGTTTTTTCGAGGCGGCCTTGCTCGCCGCGGCGAACTTGAGCATAAAGGCGCTCTCGCGCGGATCCTTCAGCGTGGCCTTCAGCGCATCGGCGACGACCTGCTCCACGCCCTTTGTCAGATAGGCCTGCAGGTCAAAGTTTTCCTTGGTTTTTTCCATGTTCATTCCCCCGTCACTGGCTGTCAAAGTGTTTTCGCATGTATTCCGCCGTCTTATGGAGCGTCTCCGAGCGCTGCAGCTGCTGAACATGGCCGGCGAAGTCCAGATGATAACGCGCCTCCAGCGCCTCGAACACGCGCCGCCGCTCCGCTTCCAGCGCCTGCGCGTCCTCGTCGGCAAATTCGTCCAGCCGGAGCTGCTCCTCCCCGCCGTCCGTCAGGTTGTAGAGGCTGACGCCGACCAAACGGACCGGGCGCTGCTCTACCTTCTCCAGCAGCCGGACGGCCGCCTGCCAGATGGATACGGCGCTGTCGCAGGGGACGTTCGCGCGCGAGCGCGTGATGCTCTTCATATCGGCGTAGGTCAGCTTCAGCGTCACGCCCCGTCCGCGCAGTCCGACCCGGGCGGCGCGGCTTTCCACGCTCAGCGCCAGCAGGAACAGCACGTCCTTGAGCAGTTCAAAGTTCCCGACGTCCTTCTGGAAGGTGATCTCCCGCCCGATGGACTTCGCCTCCTCCGGGCGATAGGGCTCGATCCTGCGCTCGTCCTTTCCGGAGGCGATCCGCGTGATCCACTGTCCCTGTTTTCCCAACAGGCGGACCACATCCTCCTGCCGCTGCTGAATGTCCCGTACCGTACGGATCCCCGCCGCATAGAGCTTTTCGGCGGTGCTGCTGCCGACCAGGTACAAAACCTTGACGTCCCGGTCACGGATCAGCTCCACAAAGTCCTCCGGCGTGAGGATTTCAAAATAGCCGTCCGGCTTCTTTTCTTCGCTGGCGGTCTTAGCCGCCGTTTTCGAATAGGCCAGGCCGACCGAGCAGCTCAGGTGCAGCTCGTCGCGTGTCCTGCGCTTGATGGCGCGGGCGATCTCGCGCGCGCCGTCCCAGTCCCCCGCCCGCTCCGTCACATCCAGATAGGCTTCGTCCAGCGCGACGGACTCCGATACCGAGGCGTAGCTGTCCCAGATCCGGTGCAGCTGCGCCGATACCGCCTTGTATTTTTCAAAGTTCGGGTGCTTGTACACGCCGTGGGGACACAGGCGGTAGGCGTCCTTGATGTTCATCCCGGAATGCACGCCGTACTTGCGCGCCTCATAGCTGCAGGTTGCGACCACGCCGCGTTCGTTCGGCAGCGAGCCGATGATCAGCGGCTTTCCCCGGAGCGAGGGATCGTCGCGCGTCTCCACGGAGGCGTAAAAGGCGTCCATATCCACATGAATGATGATCTGCTCCAATCCCTCACCTCCTCCCCAAAGGCGTTCCTGCGGCTAAGAAAGCCTAAGTTCCATCTTCACGGCGAAAAGGCCGCCGGCGCCGCCCGAGTGCAGGAAGAGGACCCGGTCCTCTGCGGCGAAGACGCCCTCCTCCGCCATCTCCAGCAATCCGGCAAAGGCCTTGCCCGTATACACCGGGTCGAGGAAGATCCCTTCCTGCCGGGCCATCAGGGAGACGGCGGCGTTTCCCGCCTCCGAGGCGATCGCATAGCCCGGCCCGCACATGTCCCGCAGCGGATAGTCCTCCGGCGTGATCTCCGGCGCGATCTCGAGCAGCGCCGCCGTTTCCCGCATCAGGGCGGGCGTGATCCGGTCGAAGGGGTCGGTATCGACCATCATGCCGTGGACCTTCGTTCCGGGCAGAAAGAGCTTGGCTCCGAGCGCGAGCCCCGCCATCGTTCCGCCGCTGCCCTCGGCGCACACGATATGGTCAAAATGCAGTCCCTGGCCGGCGATCTCCCGGGCGCAGTCGACGTATCCCAGCGCGCCCAGTGCGTTCGATCCGCCGCAGGGGATCTTGTAATAGGCCCTGCCCATCTCCTGCCCGATGCGGTCCATCTCGGCATAAATGTCGGCGTAATCATCGGTGTCGACAAAGCGGACGTCCGTGCCCATCAGGCGTTCGAGCAGCTGATTGCCCGCGCAGTCGGTCACGCCTCGCTTTTTCAGCACGAGGATGGCCTTCATGCCCAGTCTGCCCGCAGCCGCGGCGGTCAGCATGGCGTGGTTGGACTGCGCGCCGCCGGTCGTGAAGACGATCTCCGCCCCCTGCGCCTTCGCGTCGGCAAGGAGAAATTCGAGCTTGCGGACCTTGTTGCCGCCGAGCCCGAGCCCGGTCATATCGTCCCGCTTGATGTAGACCTCCCTGCCCAGGAGCCGGCTGATGTTTTCCAGCTTATGAATGGGCGTGGGGAAAATGCCCAGGCTGAGCCTGGGAAAGCTCTCGATCGACTTCATCTGTTCTTCCTCTCCTGTTTGATCGATTGTCTTCGGCGGCTGTTCACCGGGTCAAAAAGCCCAGGTACTCGTCGAAGGCGGTAAACAGCATGTCCCCGGAGCAGGCCGGGAGCACCGCGTCGGTTTTGCCGATCGGCACGTAGCAAAACAGCTCCCGCGCCGCCGTCAGGACCAGCACCGGGATGATCTCATAGTCCTTCCCGAAGACGATCTCCAGATACGGCACATACTTGGCGCTCTGCAGCACCTCGTCAGGCTCGACCTTGTCCTTCATCTTGAATTCCAGCGCGAAGACCCGGTCCTCCGTGATGACCAGCACGTCCGCGTAGATGCGCACATGCTTCGATCGTTTGAGCCGCAGCTCGAAAGCGATCTCCCAGCTCAGGCAGCCGTCGCCCGCCAGCTCCAGCAGATCCCGGAACAGCCCCAACATCTGTTCCCGGCAGTCCCGGAAGGAGTGGATCAGCCCCAGGGTATCGTTGAGATTGCGCCCGATGTTCGTGCAGCCCTCCGTCAGCTTTGTCAGCCATTGCTCCTCGCTCAGATCGAGAAAGTCCCCCACCGTGCTGTAATAGCCCGCGAACTCCTGAAGGCCGAGGTGCGTCCTTTCCTGCCTCACGATCCCGTGCCAGCGGTAATCCCGATCCTGCCAGCAGAGCTCCTTCATCAGGGGCGATGCGTAGAGCAGATGGTTGACGGTCCCGTGATCCAGATTCAAGTCTCTGGCGATCTCGCGCGCCCGAATGCCGTCACGGCGGCAGATCTCGGCGCAGATCCGGCGCTGTATGTCCTGTGATTCCATCATTTTTCACTCTGTCATCCGTAATACTTTTCGATCCCGCCGTAGCCCATGATCCGCTTGTTCCGGCGCGTTTTTTCGATAAAGCTGTTCAGCCGCTTCCGAAACTCCTCCGGGCGATTTCTCGCCGCCTCGACATAGGCGATGCGGATGCGCCGATAGGGCTCGGAAAAGATCTGATAGTTTTCCCATACGGCCTCATCCTGCCGGAGCGCGTCAAGGATATCCGCCGGGAAAACGAAGGGCGCTTCGATGACGGGCCGGACGCTGTCCCGGATCTTCGGGTGGATCAGACCCTGCGCGTCCAGCCAGATCAGTCGCTCGATGTTTGGCCGGGAATAGGCGCTCCCCTTTTTTCGGGGCGAAAAGCGCCGGATGCAGTGCCGCTCATCCAGGCGGCGGTTCGTGCTGTCGATCCAGCCGAAGCAGAGCGCCTCCTCGACGGCGTCGTTATAGGAGAGACTGGCCTCGCCGGCTTCCTTTGTGGGAAACACGAACCAGATCTCCTCCGCCGTTTCGAAGTGCTCCGCCAGATACTGCCGCCATGCGGCGCGATCGCTGGTATAGAAAGTTTCCATCTGATCCGCCCTGCCTTCTGTCCACGTTCTCTCGCCGTCCGTTTGCCTTTGTACTGATTATACCTTATTTCCCCCGAGCCCGTAAAGAGAATATCCTTGTTTTCGCTCGAACTCTTGTAAATCAAATAGTAAACAAGGCGGCAGGCAGCTTCCCGTCAATACAAAAAATCGCCTTGAAACAATAACATTTCAAGACGATTTCTGGCAGGGGAAGAAGGCTTCGAACAGAATTTGGGTATTTTTCGATACTTTTAAACGTCATTTTACGTCAATTTTGCCATTTTTAAGAACTTTTCCAAACCGGTCTGACCACTGCATTTTTTTAGATTCAATATGTTCGGGGTCAAAAGATGGGTCAAACGCACTCCGAAGGCGATTCGCCGAGTGTCCTGATTTGCATTTGCATATATTCATTTTTCGGGTCTTTTTCCCCTCCCCTGCCAAGAGCAGAAAAAGGGTTAATCTCCAGAAAAGAGTGCGGGACTGCTCTCTTATCCTAGATTATTGTTGGTGCTTTTGTCCGGATTAGAGACCGGCGTTTTGATGCCGTTGATCTCTCGGACATGATAGTGCTCGTAGTTTCCTATCTCGATCGACCGAACAAACTGCTGACGATTCATGTTGCGGCCAGTTCGATTGTCATGGAAGGTCTGATTTCTGCCAGATGGCGACTCAGACGTAACAGACACTCTGGGTTTACTCATTTTTCTCCCCCCTTTCGACGTTGGACTGTTCATCTTTTTCATTTTGTCCCGCACTCCCACGCGGCATCATACCACAAGGCAAAATAAAGTCAAGCCCCTGAATACAATATATTGAATTATTCACCGTTTGTTAATTGAATCTATACAATATATAGTGTTTTGCAGTGGAGTACGAGAGGATCACATCATTATGGAACTTACTTATACCCGAAACGGGGACAATCTGTTCCCCGCTCTCTACCTCGAAGAGCCGAATCTGCCCATCGGAAAATACGGCCTGTTGCGAAAGAGCTATCTGAAAGAGCACAAGCGCGGCTGGTATTCCAGCCTGCTGCTGACCGGCAAGCTGGACGAACACCTGGCAGAGATCGACCACAGCTGTAATGAACGCATTGATCTGATCACGAATCAGCTTGCCCACCGTGAGGGCGTGACCGAAGCGCTCAAGGCCTCCGATCAACTGGAGTGGGTCAGACGCATGAACAGCATCCGGGAAAGAGCGGAGGAAATCGTTTTGAGCGAATTGGTTTACTGCTGATTGAATGGCTTGAGCCCGTGACTATTTGTCACGGGCTCATTCTTGCGTGTTTGCTTTTTGCGTTCAAACAACGCTTTGTTCAAACGCCCTATACACGTCACTTTTGGAGGCTAAGCTTTCTCATATATAGCAGAAATCGTCTTGAAACGAAACATTTCAAGACGATTTCTGCCTGTGTTGCACCAAACGGTGTCCAGACGAGGGTTTTACTACCAGAAGGTGTCTGATATTATGTAAACTATTTGTCGGGCCGTGCGTCTCGTTTTTTGCCGAGATTTACAGCCGTCTATTATCACGTGATTGCTTTTTTCGGAGCAGATCATTTTCTGCGTGTTCCCGTGTTCTCCGAGCCGCGGATCTCCTCGTGATAGAAATAGTCCACGATCACAGGATGCCCCTGTGGCACTCTGCCGTA
>CACYWG010000022.1 GCA_902778115.1 Oscillospiraceae bacterium
GAAGATGAAAGCACCATCCGTGATTTGATGGTATATACGCTGAAAGCATCCGGGTTTGATGCAAGGGGATTTGAAAGCGCAAGCGATTTCTGGCCTGCAATGAAAGAGCAAGAGCCGGCGCTTATCATATTAGATGTTATGCTTCCGGACGAAGACGGATTGACGATTCTAAAAGCACTGCGTTCTTCTCCTGTGACCGTGGACATTCCAGTTATCATGGCTACGGCGAAAAACAGTGAATACGACAAGGTCATCGGTTTGGACAGCGGCGCTGATGATTACCTTTCAAAGCCCTTTGGCATGATGGAAATGGTTTCCCGGATCAAAGCTGTACTAAGGAGAGCAACGCCGAAGCAGGCAGAGGTACTTGCCTGCGGCGGAATTTCTATGGACAAAAGCAGACACACGGTTACTGTATATGGGGCGCCGGTTTCTTTGACCCTGAAAGAGTATGAGTTGTTAAAGCTCTTCATGGAAAACCCCGACCGAGTCTTTACAAGAGAAGTTCTTTTATCCGAGATTTGGGGAAATGCCTTTATCGGCGAAACAAGGACAGTTGATGTCCACATCGGCACGCTTCGGACGAAACTTGCTCAAGCAGGGAATCTGATTGAAACGGTGCGCGGCGTCGGATACAGAATGGGGTTAAAGAAATGAGCAGAAAAATTTTCAAAGGTATCTGGATCGTTGCCTTGTCGGTATTCCTGGCCTCCCTCGTTTTCATCATGGGCATCACCTACAGCTATTTCTCATCTCTTCAGAAGCATCAGCTGAAAAATGAAACAGAGCTTGCATCACAGGGTGTTGAAAAAGCAGGTGAAAGCTATTTTGAAAACCTGAATGCGGAAGGCTATCGTATTACATGGATCGGAGCCGATGGTACTGTTCTATTTGACAGTGAAGCAAATCCAACCACCATGGAGAATCATCTGGAACGTGAAGAAGTCAAACAGGCGCTGAACGAAGGGTATGGTGAATCCACGCGCTATTCCAGTACGCTCTCGGACAAGCAGTTATATGCCGCCAAGCGCCTCCCTGATGGATCCGTTCTCAGACTCTCCATGATGCAGTTGGCGGTTTGGACGCTTATTCTCGGATTTGCTCAGCCGATTTGCATAGTAATCATGATCGCGCTCGTCCTGACTTTCGTTCTTGCATCACGACTTGCAAAATTAATCGTAAAGCCCATCAATGAGATCGACCTGGAAAAGCCGGATCAATATTTTGGAAAAGAGAACTATCAGGAAATCGAACCGCTGCTTAGGCATATTGCGGCACAGCGCAACCAGTTGAAACTGGATCAGGCACAAATAGAAAAAACAGCGATGATCCGTCAAGAGTTCACCGCAAATGCATCTCATGAACTGAAAACACCGCTTCATGCTATTTCCGGGTATGCCGAATTACTTGAAAACGGGATGGTCAAAGAAGAGGATATCAAACCCTTCGCAGCAAAGATACGCGGCGAAGCCTCCCGCATGACGAAACTTGTCGAAGACATTATCGATTTGGCAGAACTTGACAGCGGCGGCACAGAACTGCAATGGGAAAACTGTGACCTGTACTGTATTGCTGAAAACGCGGTTGACAGTCTTGACACTGCTGCATCGGCGCTGAATATCACCCTCGCTCTGGAAGGGACAAACGCTCCGCTGTGGGGGGTCCCCCAAATACTGTACAGCATCGTTTACAATCTTTGTGACAACGCGATCAAGTATAATCATGCCGGAGGCAGCGTAACCATTGGCGTATTTCCATCCAAACACGAAACGAAGCTGTCTGTTAAAGATACTGGTATCGGCATTCCGGCAGAAAACAGGGAGAGAGTTTTCGAGCGCTTTTTCCGCGTGGATAAAAGCCGCAGCAAAGAAGTCGGCGGCACCGGGCTTGGCCTTTCCATCGTAAAGCACGCCGTAATGATTCACAACGGAACAATAAGCGTCAACAGCGTCGTCGGTGAAGGCACGGAGTTCATCATCACTTTGCCGAACACGCCAGAAAAAGGAAAATCATGACGTACGAGGAAATCAGGAAAAACCACGAGGTCAACACCTATATCAGCCAAGCGGATCTCTCCCTGTCTGCTCTTGGATTTACAGAGCATAGCTTTGCCCATTGCACCATGGTGGCTGAAAAAGCAGGATACATTTTGCAAACACTCGGCTATGATGCTATGATCTCAAATGGAAATCTTATGTCGAGAAGCAGGGCATTGTTTACACAGAGATCATGCTTCCCGCTCATGCTCCGCCGGAGTATTCCGATCGGAATACGTTATGGAACGCTGCCGAGAAAATCGAAAAACAGTGGAACTCACAGCTTGCCCGCCGCATCGTTCTGGCGCTCCCGCGTGAAGTCCTGGCTGACCAGTATCCGGCCATGCTGCAGGACTTCTGCCGGGAGCATTTTGTTTCCCATGGGATGTGCGTGGACTTTGCTATTCACGACAAAAGCGACGGCAATCCCCACGCGCACATCATGCTGACTATGCGAGCTATGGATGAGCAAGGGAAATGGCTTCCGAAAAGCAAGAAGGTTTATGACCTTGATGAAAACGGTGAGCGCATCCGACTTCCATCCGGCAATTGGAAAAGCCATAAGGAAGATACCGTCGATTGGAACGATCAAGGTAAAGCGGAGATCTGGCGTCACGGCTGGGAAGTCATCACGAATGATTATCTGGAACGGAACAACAGGCCGGAGCACGTCGATCTCCGTTCCTTCGAGCGACAGGGCATTGACCTGGCTCCGACAATTCATCTCGGTCCCGCTGTGACACAAATGGAGAAACGCGGGATCGAGACGGATATGGGAAATCTCAACCGGGAGATCAAGCAGATCAACCGCGCGCTGCTGGCTATCCGAAAACTGATTGCCGACTTGCAAAGCTGGATCACGGAGTTGAGGGAAAAGCGAAATCGCCTAATCGAGGAAATGCGCGAGCCGACATTGCCGGAGCTGCTGACGCAATATCTTGATTCTCGCCGCGACGAGCGCGGCGACTGGTCTGTTTCCGGTCAGCGTAAAGGTACGACGATGGACCTGAAAAAGGTCTCTCATGCCGTTGTGTATTTGCAGGAGCATGGGATCACCACCGTGGAAGATCTACAAAAACACCTGTCCGAAAAAGAAGCCGCCTCCAATGAATTCAGCATTACGATTCGAGAGAAGGAAAAGAGGATTCGGGACGTGCAGGCGCTGCTGAAAGCATGGGATTCCGTCAGTCGGTTGGAAGCTCTGCATAAGCAATACAAGGGAATCGGCTGGAAAAAGAAGCAGGAGAAATTCTATCAGGAGCATAAAACCGAGCTGGATGAATACGGCAAGGCAGATCGGCTGCTGCGGAAGTTCTATCCCAGTAAAAAGATCCCCGTGATCACGCTGCAAAAGGAGCTGGACACGCTCTCTGCGGAAGTGGAAGACCTCCGCCCGGTGCTGGATGCGGTCAAGGAGGATCTGACCGAGCTGCGCTTTGTACAAAACTGCATCGCACCAGAGGAACCGAACGAGGAGAAAGGAGAGAAAACGCTGGCCGAAAAACAGCCAACAAAAGAAAAAGCCTCTCTTATCGACCGGCTGCATGACAAGCAGCAGATTGTCGATGAGCAGAAGCAGAAAGGGAACTCTCATAGCCACGGTTATGAGAACGAATTATGAAAGGTGAATCTAAATGTTGAAACAAAGAAAAAGAAAGTATCGAGATAAAAGAGAAAAGAAGGGAGAACCATGTCCAGGAAAAAGAAATTGATCAACAACAGCGATCTTCCCGATCACGAGATCGAAGCCATTGCCCGATGTATCTACCCGGATATTCTGGAACTGTTTGAGAGTGAGGAAGGTCAAAAAGAGTTTGCCAAATGGAAGGCAAAAAAGGCTCAGGAGGAAAAGGAAAATGAGCAGTAAAAGATTTCAAAGAAAGTGCTTGCAAGTTTCCAATAGTTATGTTAATCTGGCATTGATGAAAATGCTGTTGATTAGGAGATGCAAGCAGATGAAGATTCTCGGAGAACGCATGAAACAGCTGCGGGAAGAAAGCGGCTTTTCGCAAAACAAGCTGGCCAAGCTGGTCGGACTCCCGCAGTCGAGTATCAATCGATATGAGAGCGGGTTTTCCAATCCCGCACCGGAAACGCTGGTTTGGTATGCGGACTATTTTGACGTGTCTCTGGATTTTCTCTTTGGTCGGACGGACAAGCCCCAGGGGAAACGCTATCAGTACAAGCCGAAGCTTGATCCGGAAATGGCAAAATTCGTAGAGATGTGCTTCGAGCCGGGAACGCGGGCGAACAAGGAACTGAAGGCGTCCATTCTGAAAATGGTTTCGGAGGAGAAGAAATGAGCAACGACAAATTGCAGCTTTTCGAGGATCAGCCGATCCGCACAGCTTGGGATGAGGATAACGAAGAGTGGTATTTCTCCATTGTTGATGTGATCCGCGTGCTGACCGATCAGCCGGACACACGTCATGCCGCAAAATATTGGAGCGTCATGAAAACGCGCTTGAAAAAAGAGGGCAATCAGTTGACTACAGTTTGTAGTCAACTGAAGCTCCTGGCTGCTGACGGCAAACGATACAACACAGACGTAGCCGAAACTGCTGGTCTTCTCCGCATCATTGAGTCGATCCCATCCCCTAAAGCAGAACCGTTCAAGATGTGGCTGGCCCAGGTCGGCAAGGAGCGCATGGAGGAGACGATTGACCCGGAACTGACGATCAGCAGAGCATTGGAAACCTATTCTCGTCTTGGCTATTCGCCGGAATGGATCAATCAGCGGATGCGCACCATTCAAGCTCGCAAAGAACTGACGGACGAATGGAAAGCCCACGGCGTTGAGACCAACCGGGAATATGCGATCCTGACAGATGAGGTAACTCGCGCCTGGTCCGGTATGAGCACCAGACAGTATAAGAATCTCAAAGGACTGAAAAAGCAAAACCTTCGGGACAATATGAGTACGCTGGAGCTCGCGTTGAACATGCTGGCGGAGGCAACGACCACTGAACTGACAAAGGTTGAAAATCCCCAAGGCTTGCAGGAGAACATGAAGATTGCCAAATCTGGCGGTGAGGTTGCAGGGGATGCACGCAAAGCCATTGAAAGCAGAACCGGGCGGCCTATAATCACCAGCCAAAACGCCAAGCAGCTCAACGCGGTGGTAACGGATCTGATTGAGGGCATCGTGAAAGAGGAGGATGACGAATGAAAGCTGTCATCTATGCCCGGTATTCCTCCGACAACCAGCGGGAAGAGAGCATAGAGGGACAGATCCGCGAGTGCACCGCTTTTGCCGAGAAGAACGGCATCACAAAAACATGATCAAGGACAGCGGTAAAAAACTGTTCGATATGGTGATCGTGTGGAAGCTCGACCGTTTTGCCCGAAATCGCTACGACAGTGCCAGGTACAAATCCTTGCTAAAAAAGAATGGCGTCAAGGTGGTGTCGGCCACAGAGGTCATTTCCGAAGGTGCGGAAGGCATCATCCTGGAATCTGTCTTGGAGGGCTATGCGGAATACTACTCAGCAGATCTGGCCGAAAAGGTCGTCCGGGGCATGACCGATAACGCGCTCAAGTGTAAGTTCAATGGCGGAACGATCCCCATCGGCTATGTGATCGACGACGAGCAGCACTTTCAAGCCGATCCGATCACAGCGCCCTATGTGCTGGAAGTGTTCAAACGCTACGACAAAGGCACGACCATGACGGAACTCCGGGACTGGCTCAATGAGCAAGGTGTAAAGAATACTCGCGGCAATCCGATCACCTATAACTCCATCCAGCACATGCTCTGTAACCGTCGCTACATCGGCGAGTTTGCTTTTCGGGATACGGTGATTCCTAATGGCATTCCAAGTATTGTGCCAGACGACTTATTTGAACGCGTCCAGAAGAAACTGGAGGTCAATAAAAAAGCCCCGGCCCGCCATAAAGCCGAGGACGACTATCTGCTGACCACCAAGATCTTTTGTGGCTACTGCGGCGCTTATCTCTGTGGTGAAAGCGGAACCGGGCGCAATGGTGTCTACCACTATTACAAGTGCGTTTCCGTGAAAAAGAAGCGTACTGAGTGCGAGTGCAAGCCTGTTCGAAAAGCCTGGATCGAAAATCTTGTCCTTGATTCTATCATGGAGATGCTGGCTGATGACCGCACCATAGACGCGATCACTTCGATGGTGTTAGCTATGCAAGATCAAGAGAGTGTGGCCCTGCCGATGTATGAGCAGCAGCTGCAAGAGGCCAACACCGGAATCAACAATCTGCTCAACGCGATCCAGCAGGGCATTCTGACAAAATCCACGAAAAGCAGACTGGAAGAATTGGAAGCCGCCCGTGACGAGTTGGAAAACAAGATCGCGCTGGAGAAACTGGCGAAACCCCGCATCAGCGAAGAGTTCGTTCGGTTCTTCTTGGAGCGCTTCCGAAATCTCGACCTCTCGAAGCTGGAGCATCGGAAAATGCTGATCGAGGTTTTCCTTAACGCCGTATATGTGTTCAACGATAAGATCGTAATTTCATGCAATTACAAGGACGGAACTAAAACTGTAAATTTTAGTGAAATGGAGAGCGCGCTTACCCTGCGCGCCTCCGCTTCCGGTTCGGATTTGGATTGCGCAGAGGGTCCTTTTCGGATCCTCTGCTTTTTGCTTTTTCGATCGCTTTTATCCTTCGATCATCCGGAGCACGCGGGCATAGACATTATCCGCCAGAGGCAGGGCGTGCGCCAGCAGGGCTTCGCCCTCGGCGCGGCAGGCGGCGGTGAAGTCTTCGTCTTTGATCGAGCCGATGTTGATGAGCACGTTCAGCCACGCGCCCTGGATGCCGGCCTTCAGACTCAGCGCAGCCGCGCCGAGATCGCTCGCCGCGCTATCGTTGAAGCCGCGGGTCAGCAGCGCCTCGGTCAGCGTCAGCGCATCACTGCACAGGCGCATCATCTCCATCGGCGTCTCGGTGCAGCCCTTCAGCGCGCTCTGGATGGCGGCCGAGCGGGCGGCCTTTTCCTCCGGCGTCTCCTTCGGCAGGCCGAAGGCGGCGCTGACGCGAAGGAAAGCCTCGGTGTCGCGGTCCATCACGTCCAGCAGCCGCGCCCGCAGCGTCTGCTCCTTTTCCTCCGCCTCGGCGGCGAAGGGCGCGAAGTCCGCGTATTTTTTCTTCGAGCGCGTCAGGCAGCCGACCATCGCGGTCAGCGCCGCGCCCAGCGCGCCGGACAGCGCCGCGCTCGAGCCGCCGCCCGGGGCGGGCGCTTCGGAGGCCAGCAGCTCCGCAAAGGCGGAGACGGTCATTTCGGAAAGTTTCATATCTGCATCTCCTTCGGCGGATAGTTTATTGAAAAAACAGAGGAAAAAGTTACTTCAATGATTCAAATCGTTTTTTTCGCAGCTTCGCCGCGGAAAAAACACTCTGAGGCGAGCGAAGCGAGACCTCGCGCCGACCAAACGAGGCTTGTCCCTCGTAAGCCGAGTGCGATGAGCGCGAGTATCTCGATTGTGAAACGGAGTTTCGCAATCGAATTAGTTGTTCATGTCGATCAGGTGATATTCCATGACCTGCTTCTGGCAGTCGAAATTCTCGAGCTTGAGATAATATTCAGCGCAGTCCACCAGCGCCTTGGCGGGCGTGAGGCCGACAAGCTCCGAGCCGATGATGTGTACGCCGTAGCGCTCGGCCAGCGCGCGCACCATCTCATAGGCGTAGTACAGCGGCGTGCCCTCGTAGTTGACCATGTTCATCGAGACCTGGGCAATGTTCCGGTCCTCCAGCATGATGCCGATGGCTTTGCAGTATTTGAAGCCGCCGGAGGAGCCGCGGATGGCCTTGGCGATGGCCTTGGCGATCTCCAGATCGGAGGTCGAGAGATTGATGTTGAAGGCGATGAGCGGCATGCGCGCGCCGATGGCGACGATGCCGGCGGTGGGGTGGATCTTCCGCTCGCCGAAGTCGGGCGCCCAGTCGGGCTCCAGGAGCTTTTCGGGCATGCCCTCAAACTGGCCCTTGCGGCAGGCGGCCAGATTGCGCCGCTCCGGGCGGGTGGCGGAGTCCTCGTACAGGAAGGAGGGCAGCTGCAGCTCCTCCCAGACGCGCTTGGCCACGCGGCGGGAGAGTTCGACGCACTCCTCCATGCTCACGTCCTTCTGCGGAACGAAGGGGATGACGTCGACGGCGCCCATGCGCGGGTGTTGCCCCTCGTGCTTTCGCATGTCGATGGTCTCGACGGCCTGCCTGGTGAGCCGGAAGGCGATCTCCTCGATGGCCTCCGGCGAGCCGATCATCGTGAACACGCAGCGGTTGTGGCTGCCGTCGGTCTGCACGTCGAAGAGGGTGCAGCCGGGCACGGAATTGGCCACGTCCACCAGACCCTGGAACACGGCCTCGTCGCGCTCCTTGCTGACGGAGAAATTGGGGATGCATTCTACGAGCTTTGCCATAAAAAAAGATCCTCCCGTGTGGTATTTTTTGACTGAAATCATTATACTCCCGGCAGCGGGGGTTTTCAATGAGGAGTTAGGAGTTGGGAGTTAGGAGTTAGGAGTTAGGAGTTAGGAGTTGGGAGTTAGGAGTTAGAAGTTAGGAGTTGGGAGTTATGTTAACTCCTCACTCCACACTCCTCACTCCACACTCCACACTTCTCACTCCTCACTTCTCACTCCACACTCCTCACTCCACACTCCTCACTTCTCACTTTCTCCCTGTACATTTCCGCTTTTTGTGCTATACTGATGGGTAGACATCATCCCCTGTGGGGAACGGAATATATGATTAGGAAAGTGAGGAACCCGCTATGAGCATTCTGGCCGAAGAAGCCATGACCATCAAGCTGGACTACGAGCTGCCGCCCTATCCGACCATGGACCCGAGCTACCGCCGCGCCCCGCGCCGCGAGGCGCATCTGTCCGAAGCGGACAAGGCGCTCGCCATCAAAAACGCCCTGCGCTACATCCACCCCGATCACCACGCCCAGATGGCGAAGGAATTCGCGCAGGAACTCGAAGAGCACGGCCGCATCTACGGCTACCGCTTCCGCCCGGAAGGCAAATTGACCGGCAAGCCGATCGACGAGTACAAGGGCAAGTGCATCGAGGGCCGCGCCATCCAGGTCATGATCGACAACAATCTCGACTTTGACGTGGCGCTCTATCCCTACGAGCTGGTGACCTACGGCGAGACCGGTCAGGTCTGCCAGAACTGGATGCAGTACCGCCTCATCAAGAAATACCTGGAGCAGCTGACCGATGAGCAGACCCTCGTCGTCATGTCCGGCCACCCGCTGGGCCTGTTCCATTCCCACAAGCTGGCCCCGCGCGTCATCATCACCAACGGCCTCATGGTCGGCACCTTTGACAGCCAGGCCAACTTCAACCGTGCCGCCGCGCTGGGCGTGGCCAACTACGGCCAGATGACCGCCGGCGGCTGGATGTACATCGGGCCCCAGGGCATCGTGCACGGCACCTTCAACACCCTCCTCAACGCCGGCCGCCTCAAGCTCGGCATCCCGCAGGACGGCAACCTCGCCGGCAAGCTCTTCGTGTCCTCCGGCCTCGGCGGCATGAGCGGCGCGCAGGGCAAGGCCGCGGTCATCGTCGGCGTCGCCTCAATCATTGCGGAAGTCGATGAAAGCCGCATCAAGACCCGTTTCGAGCAGGGCTGGGTCACCCATGTGACCGACGATCTGAGTGAGGCTGTCAGGATCGCGCTCGAGCACCAGAAAGAAGGAAAAGGCTGCGCCGTGGCCTACCACGGCAACGTGGTCGACCTGCTGGAGTACCTGCTCAAGGAGAACGTGCACGTCGACCTGATGAGCGACCAGACCTCCTGCCACGTGCCCTACGACGGCGGCTACTGCCCGCAGGGCCTCACGTTCGCGCAGCGCACCGAGATGCTCGACAAGGATCCCGAGGACTTCCGCAAGCTGGTGGACAAGTCCCTGCAGCACCACTACGAGCTGATCGAAGAATTCCACAAGCGCGGCACCTATTTCTTCGACTACGGCAACAGCTTCCTCAAGGCCGTGTACGACACCGGCGTCAAGCGCATCTGCAAAAACGGCGAGAACGACCTCGACGGCTTCGTCTATCCCTCCTACGTCGAGGACATCCTCGGCCCCTGCCTCTTTGACTACGGCTATGGCCCCTTCCGCTGGTGCTGCCTGAGCCGCGACCCGAAGGATCTGGAAAAGACCGACAAGGCCGCCGCCGAGTACATCAAGGAGCACAACCGCCGCTACCAGGACTACGACAACTATGTCTGGGTGCGCGACGCGATGAAGAACCAACTCGTCGTGGGCACCCAGTGCCGCATCCTCTATCAGGACGCGATGGGCCGCATGAACCTGGCACTGAAGTTCAACGAGATGGTTCGCAACGGCGAGATCGGCCCCGTCATCCTCGGCCGTGACCACCACGACACCGGCGGCACCGACGCGCCCTTCCGCGAGACCTCGAACATCAAGGACGGCTCCAACATCATGGCCGACATGGCCACCCAGTGCTACGCCGGCAACGCCGCGCGCGGCATGAGCTATATCGCCCTGCACAACGGCGGCGGCACCGGCATCGGCCGCGCGATCAACGGCGGCTTCGGCATGGTGCTCGACGGTTCCGAGCGCGTGGACAAGATCCTGAAGATGGCGATGCCCTGGGATACGATGGTGGGCGTGGCACGCCGCAGCTGGGCGCGCAACGAGCACGCGATGACCACCGCGGCCGAGTACAACAAGATGGCCGAGGGCAAGGATCACATCACGATGCCCTACATCGCCGACGACGCGGTCATCGAAGAAGCGATGAAGGAAATCAAAAAGTAATTCGGAATTCGGAGTTCGGAATTCGGAATGATGGAAGAGGAATTGTTCCGGCTCGGAACAATTCCTCTTTTCAGAAAGGAGCAACAGATGGAACGCCTTTTGATCCAAAACATCGGCCTGCTGGCGACGCCGGAAGGGAACAGCGCCCGGCGGGGCGAAGCGCAGGGAAAGATCCGCTTCCTGCGCGACGCCTGGGTGCTGTGTGAGGACGGAAGCATCGCCGCCGTCGGAGTCGGTCCCGCGCCCAAAGCCGACCGCGTCCTCGACGCGCAGGGAAAACTCATCACCCCCGGCCTCGTCGACGCGCACACGCACCTGATTTTTGGCGGCTGGCGGCAGAACGAGCTCGGCCTCAAGCTCCACGGCGTGAGCTATCTCGAGATCCTCGCGCGCGGCGGCGGCATCCTCTCCACCGTGCGCGCCACCCGCGCCGCCACCGAGGACGAGCTCTGCGACAAGGCCCGCGCGGCGCTGAATGAGATGCTGCGCTTCGGCGTGACGACCGCGGAGGCCAAGAGCGGCTACGGCCTCGACCGCGAGACCGAGCTGCGGCAGCTGCGGGTCATCCGCCGGTTGAACGCTGAGCAGCCGATCGAGCTCGCCGCCACCTTCCTCGGTGCGCATGCCGTGCCGGAGGAGTATAAAGGCGACCGCGAGGGCTACATCCGCCTCCTCTGTGACGAGATCATCCCGGAGGTCGCGGAGCAAAAACTCGCGGAATTCTGCGACGTGTTCTGCGAGACGGGCGTGTTTTCCGCCGAGGAATCCCGCCGCATCCTCGACTCCGGTAAAAAGCACGGTCTCATCCCCAAGATCCACGCCGACGAGATCGACCCGATCGGCGGCTCCCAGCTGACCGAAGCCGTGGGCGCGATCTCCGCCGAGCACCTGATCGTCTGCCCGCCGGAGGGCGTCGCCGCGATGGCGCGCGCCGGCACGGTGGCCTGCTGCCTGCCCGCGACGAGCTTTTATCTCGGCTCCACCTTCGCGCCGGTGCGGGATATGATCGCATCTTCCGTACCCGTGGCCCTGGCCTCGGACTTCAACCCCGGCTCCTGCCCGAGCCTCAACCTGCAGTTCGTGATGAATCTCGGCTGCCTCAAGTACCGCATGACCCCCGAGGAGGTGCTGACGGCCGTCACGCTCAACGCCGCCGCCGCGATCAACAGGGCCGACCGCATCGGCTCCATCGAGCCCGGCAAGCAGGCCGACCTGGTGATCTGGGACGCGCCCGACCTCGACTACGTCTGCTACCGCCTCGGCTCGAATCTGGTGTCGCAGGTCGTCAAGAAAGGAGAACCGGTCGTATGAAAAAGCGTCGCCTTTCTGTGCGCGCGCTCTGCTGCGCGCTCGCGCTGCTGATGCTGAGCGCAATGCTGGCCGCCTGCGGCTCGCCGTCGAAGCCGAAGATCGAGGAAAACAAGGGCGAGCTCGCCGCGACCTATCCCTATGTCGTACACACCAAGTCCGCGACCTGGTATCTCGCGGCGGACGATATCTCCCTGCTGGGCGAGGACGCCTTCTACGAGGGTCTGTATGCGCTCCTCGAAAACCAGGAGCAGGACTTCGCCGACGCGCGGGAGGCGCTGAAGGGCCATATCGACGCCGACGTCCCGCCGGTCGAGATCCGCACGGATTTCAGCGGCAGGGCCGAAGCTGCCGAGACCATGGGCGCGTTTTACCATGAGCAGCGGAATTTCATCAAGCTCTTCGGCGGCTGGGACGTCGCGTCCTTCGCCCTGCTCCACGAATACGTCCACTATCTGACCATGCACTGCGCGCCCGAGCCCGCGACCCGCGGCTTATACGCGGAGGGCGTGGCCAACTACGTTTCCATGATTGCCTGCAAAAACCGCATGGCCAGAAGCGTCAACTGCGCCGTGCCGGAGGAAGATCTTGCCTTTTTCAAGTCCAAGGGCGCCTGGGACGAGAGCGAAAACTGCCTCGATCCGCAGAAGTTTTATTTCGGCAATGCGGCGAATTTCTCGCTGGGCGGCATGATCGGCTATGAATACTTCTCCGTGAATGATATCTATGAGACGTACACGCAAGAAGCGCATCAGAACCCGGACGTTTGGAGCGTCTCCCATTTCGAG
Organism: Oscillospiraceae bacterium; assembly: GCA_902778115.1. Lineage (GTDB taxonomy): Bacteria > Bacillota > Clostridia > Oscillospirales > Oscillospiraceae > Limivicinus. The sequence continues at coordinate 12,897 of CACYWG010000022.1, forward strand.
GCGGCTTCCCTCATGGCCTGGCTGGCCGAAACTTACGGCAGAGATACCGTTCTGCAGAACCTGGGCACTGCGCCGGAGGACTTCGAAGCCGTCTACGGCCTGCCGTTTACCGAGGCCTATCAGAAATGGGCGGCCTGGAACCTGGAAAAATGCGCGGAGCTCGGCCTGTCGGTCGGCTGAATGAGAGAAAGAAAAAGCCCCCGTTTCCTGTATGAGGAAACGGGGGCTTTTCTTTATGCTTTACTCGAAGTCCGGGACGAGCTCCTCCGCGATGTCCAGCAGCTCGCCGCTGCGCACCATCGCCTCAATCTCGCGGATGTCCGGCCAGATCTCGCGGTCGGTCTCATAGAAGGGGATCTTCTCGCGCACATGGCGGAAGATCGCCTCGTGCACCGGCGACAGGCCCTCGCCGTGCGTGCCGACGCGGCGGCGGATATCCACGGCCTGGCAGGCGGTCAGCAGCTCGAAGGCGAGGACGGAGAGCGTATTATCGAGGATCGTCCCGGCCTTGCGCGCGGCGGTGGTGCCCATGGACACAAAGTCCTCCTGGTTGGCAGAGGAGGGGATCGAATCCACCGAGGCCGGATGCGCAAGGACCTTGTTCTCGCTGACCATCGAGGCCGCCGAATACTGCACGATCATAAAGCCGCTGTTGAGGCCGCCCTCGGTGGTGAGGAAGGGGGTCAGGCCGTTGGAGAGCGCGGCGTTCACCATGCGCTCGGTGCGGCGCTCGGAGATGCTTGCCAGCTCCGCCTCCGCGATGCCGAGGTAGTCGAAGGGCAGGGCCATCGGCTCGCCGTGGAAGTTGCCGCCGGAGATCACGGCCTCATCCTCAAGGAAGAGCAGGGGATTGTCGGTGACGGCGTTGAGCTCGATCTCGACGCGGGATTTGATGAATTCCAGCGCGTCACGCACCGCACCGTGCACCTGCGGGATGCAGCGCAGCGCGTAGGCGTCCTGCACGCGGTCGCCCCGGCTGTTTTGCAGGATCTCGCAGCCTGCGGTCAGCAGGCGGAGGTTGCGGGCGACGAGGATCTGGCCCGGCTGGCCGCGCACCAGGTGCAGCCGCTCCTGAAAGGCGTCCAGCTGCCCGGCCAGCGCCGTGAGTGAGAGCGAGGAAATGAGATCGGCCAGCTGCGCGGCGCGGACCGCGTCATAGAGCGCCAGTCCGCCGACGGCGGTCATGGCGCAGGTGCCGTTCGTGATGCCGAGGCCCTCCTTGCAGGCGAGGGAATCCAGCGGCTCGATGCCGGCGGCCTGCATGGCCTCCGCCCCGGGCAGGACGCGGCCCTCGAATTCCGCCTCGCCGCAGCCAAGCAGCACCAGGCCCATGTGGCTCAGCGGCGCCAGATCGCCGGAGGCGCCGAGGGAGCCCTTCTGCGGGATCACGGGCGTAACGCCGCGATTGAGCATCTCCACCAGCTTTTCCACCAGCACCGGGCGCACGCCGCTCACGCCGAAGCAGAGGGCGTTGGCGCGCAGCAGCATCATCGCGCGCACGACCTCGCGGGCATAGGGCTCGCCAGTCGCGGTGCAGTGGCTGTAGATCAGGTTATTCGACAGCTTCGCGCTCATCTCTTCCGGCACCGCGACCGTGGCAAAATCGCCGAAGCCGGTGGTGATGCCGTAGGCCACGCGCTTTTCCTGGGCGATCTTGTCTGCCAGCGCGCGCGAACGGCGCAGCGCGTCCAGCGCGGTTTTCGTCAGCTCGACCGGCGCGTTGTAGCGTGCCACGGCCACAAGCTCATCGAGCGTCAGGCTGTTTCCGTCCAGACGGACGGTCTTGATCGTCTTAGCAAGCTCCAATGCAGAAACCTCCTTTTTCATATTCCTTCCAATCATAGCACGCGGACTCGGAAATATCAATAAGAATACACAAAAAAAGGCCGCCTGCTTCGTGCAATATTAACAAATTAGCGCAGCATTTCTTTAGCATGTGAAAGAGCAGCGCAAGAAAACTGTGGTAAAGAAATGAAAAATGTGGTACGCTGTGAGAAACGGAAAGAAAAGGGGGAGAGAGGCATGCGAAAGGGCCTGCTGTTCGATCTGGACGGCACTTTGTGGGACAGCACGGGCGTCATCCGCCCGGTGTGGAATGAGGTGCTTGCCGCCCACGGGCGCGCGGCGCTGAGCGAGGCGGATTTCGCGGGCCTGATGGGCCTGACCAAGGCCGCCATCGCGGCGCGGGTGTTCCCGGAGCTGGAGGAGGCGGCGCGCATCGCCGTCATCGACGAGTGCTTCACCGCCGAGCAGATCGCGCTGCGGCGCGTCGGCGGACGGCTGTATCCGGGCCTGCGCGAAACGCTCGAGCGCCTGCACGAAGCTTACCCGCTCTATATCGTCTCCAACTGCGCGCCCGGTTATCTGGAGGCCTTCTTCGCCGCTCACGGCCTGCGCGGCTGCTTTGACGACTGGGAGACGCACGGCGGCACAGGCCTGAGCAAGGGGGAGAACATCCGCCTCGTCTGCCGGAGAAACGGCCTGGAGCGCGCCTGGTTCATCGGCGACACCGTCTCCGACGCGGCTGCGGCCGCGGAGGCCGGGCTGCCCTTCATCCATGCCGCCTACGGCTTCGGCGCGGTGCCGGAGGCCGCTTACCGCATCGAAACGATCGGCGATCTGCCGGCGCTGCTGGCGGCAATCGAAAGGAGAGAAGAAGCATGACGATGACGGCGCTGATGTTTCGCCTGATGGCCGGGCGCAGCGATAAAAAGCGCGACGCGGGACTGACGATCCCGGAAAGCGTGAGCGCTTACCGCGACATCTCCTACGGCAAGCACGGCAGGTGGAGCCTGCTGGATCTCTATGTCCCGAAGGACGTAACGGCGCCCGTGCCGGTGATCGTGAGCGTGCACGGCGGCGGCTGGGTCTACGGCACGAAGGAGACCTACGTCTATTACTGCTCGGATCTGGCGCGGCGCGGCTTTGCCGTTGTGAATTTCAGCTACCGCCTCGCCCCGCGCCACAAGTTCCCCGCCGCGCTGGAGGACACGAACGCCGCCTTCCACTGGCTGCTGGAAAACGCCGACCGATACGGCCTCGACGCCTCGCGCGTCTTCGCCGTGGGCGACAGCGCCGGCGCGCACATGCTGGGGCTCTATGCCTGCCTCTGCACCGATCCGGCCTTCGCCGCCCGCTTTGATTTCCGCCCGCCCGAGGGCTTCGTGCCGCGCGCCGTGGCGCTCAACTGCGGGGTGTATCACATGGCGCCGGGCAGCAGGCGCGATGCCAACGCCTCTCTGATGCGCGACGTGCTGCCCGGCGGCAGCACGAGCGAGGAGCTGGAGCGAATCAGCGTACTCAATCATGTGACGAAATCCTTCCCGCCCGCCTTCATCATGACCGCCTCCGGCGATTTCCTGGCCGATCAGGCGCCGCCGCTGGTTGAAAAGCTGCAGAGCCTCGGCGTGGAGGCGGAATATCACTACTACGGCGACGAGCAGCGCGTCCTCGGCCACGTTTTCCACTGCAACCAGCGCCTGCCCGAGGCGACCATATGCAATGATGAGGAATGCGCTTTCTTCCGGCGCTTCTTGTAATTCCCACCGTTCGGTGGTACAATAGCCAAAGCTTTTCCCGTGGAGATGACAGTATGAACGATTTGCAGAAGAGAACCTGGGCCGAGATCAGCCTGCCGAATATCCGCCATAACTACGAGGCCATCCGCGCCTGCCTGCCGGCCGGCTGCCGCTTTCTGGGCGTGGTGAAGGCCGACGCCTACGGCCACGGCGCGCTGCCGGTGGCGCATCTGCTGCAGGACAGCGGCGCGGACTATCTGGCCGTGTCCTGCCTGGACGAGGCGCTGGAGCTGCGCCGCGGCGGCGTCACGATGCCGATCCTGATCCTCGGCCACACGCCGCACGAATACACCGAGACCCTCATCGACAACGACCTCACCCAGACCGTGAGCGCCCTGGCCAAGGCGCAGGAGTATTCCGAGGCGGCCTTTGCGCTCGGAAAGAAGCTGCGCATCCACATCAAGCTCGATACCGGCATGTCCCGTCTGGGCTTTCTCTGCGCGGGCGAGCATTTTGCCGGCGGCGTGGAAAACGTCGTGCGCTCGATCGGCCTGCCCGGCCTGGAGACCGAGGGCATCTATACCCACTTTGCCGTGTCGGACGAGCCGGGCGAGGACTGCGAGGCCTATACCCGCGAGCAGTTTCGGCTCTTCACGGACGTGATCGCCGCCGTCGAGGAGAAAAGCGCCTTTCACTTCCCGATCCGCCACTGCGCCAACTCCGGCGCGGTGCTGCACTATCCCGAGATGGCGCTCGACATGGTGCGCCCCGGGCTGCTGCTCTACGGCTATGGCGACGAGGAAGGGAAACTGGGCCTGCGGCCCTGCATGCGCCTGGTGACCACGGTGAGTACGATCAAATACTACGAGCCCGGCACCAGCGTCAGCTACGGCCGCCGCTTCGTCTGCCAGCGCCGCACCCGCATGGGCGTGCTCGCCATCGGCTATGCCGACGGCCTGCCGCGCATTTTGTCCAATCGCTGCTCCTTTGCCGCCGGGGAGGGCTTCGCGCCCCAGTGCGGCAGCATCTGCATGGATATGTGCATGGTCGACCTGACCGACCGGCCGGAGGTTCACGTCGGCGACGAGGTGGAGATCTTCGGCGCGAAGAATGATATCAACGCCCTGGCGGCGGCCGCAGGGACAATCTCCTACGAGCTGCTCTGCTCGATCTTCAAGCGCGTCCCGCGCGTGTACCTGTAAACATTCGATAAGAAAAAGAAACTCCCCGGGAGCGATCCCGGGGAGTTTCTATGCGAAGAATTAAAAGTTATGTAAACCGGCGTCATAGACTTTCGAGCCAGGCGCCGATCAGCCGCCAGCCATCGGTCGGTTCGCGCAGGCGCTCGGGATGCCACTGGACGGCGAAAATCGGGAGCGAGGCATGCCGGACGGCCTCCACCGTGCCGTCGTCGGCCCACTGGACGACTCGAAGCCCGTCGCCGAGCCGGTCGATCGCCTGGTGGTGCGTGCTGTTGATCGGGAAACGCTCGCCGTAGAGCGAGATCAGCAGGGGATCGACGGTATGCGAGCCGTGGAGGAAATTGTCGTCGCGCTCGTCGCGGTGGCCGGGGATATCCTGGTGCAGCGTGCCGCCCAGGAGGACGTTGATCAGCTGGCAGCCGCGGCAGACGCCGAAGATCGGCCGCTTCTGCGCCAGAAAGAACTCGAACAGCTCGCGCTCCCGGCGGTCCCGCTCTCCGTCGATGCCGACGGAGCCGAGGTTTTCCTGCCCGTAGAGCGCGGGATCGATATCCCCGCCGCCCGGCAGCAGGAGCCCGGCGCAGTCCGCCGGATCATCGCGGACGATCTCCGCGCCCAGCGCGTCCAGCGCCTTGATGTAATTGGGAAAATCACCTTCCGGCAATAAGATCTTCATGCTGCGCCTCCTTTTCCGTTTTTCATCAGTATAGCACGCCGCGGCGGCCGGGTCAACGCGGGCGGGGAATCCTGCAAAGCCCATTGAAAAACCAGCCGTCAAAGTGTATAATGAAAAACGCAAATCCCTGCAAATTTTTGTACTTTTTTTGGAGGTGCCCAATGCTGACAAAAAAGACGATGGACGGCAATGAGGCCGCCGCATACGCAAGCTATGCCTTTACCGAGGTCGCGTCGATCTACCCGATCACGCCCTCCAGCCCGATGGCGGACCATGTGGACAACTGGGCCGCGCACGGCAAGAAAAATATTTTCGGCCAGCCGGTGCAGCTGGTGGAGATGGAGAGCGAGGCCGGCGCCTGCGGCGCGATGCACGGCGCGCTCGAGACCGGCTCCCTCGCCACGACCTACACCGCGTCCCAGGGCCTGATGCTGATGATCCCGCCAATGTACCGCATCGCGGGCTCGATGCTGCCCGGCGTGATGCACGTCGCCGCGCGTACCGTCGGCACGCATTCGATCTCCATTTTCGGCGATCACTCCGACGCGATGGCCTGCCGCCAGACCGGCTTTGCCCAGCTGGCGAGCGCGAGCGTGCAGGAATGCATGGATCTGGGCGCGGTGGCGCACCTGAGCGCCATCAAGGGCTCGATCCCCTTCATGCACTTCTTCGACGGCTTCCGCACCAGCCACGAGATCCAGAAGATCGACGTGCTGGACTACAATGACCTCGCCAAGCTCGTCGACTGGGACATGGTGAAATACCACAAGGACCACGCCCTCAACTCCGAGCACCCGACCATCCGCTCGACGCTGCAGAACCCCGACACCTTCTTCCAGTCCCGCGAGGCCTGCAACACGGCCTATGCCGCGCTGCCCGAGATCGTGCAGGAAAAGATGGACGCCATCAACGCCCTCACCGGCCGGAATTATCGGCTCTTCAACTACTACGGCGCGCCCGACGCCGATCGCGTCGTGATCGCGATGGGCAGCGTCTGCGAGACGATGATGGAGGTCGTGGACTACCTCAACGCGCGCGGCGAAAAGGTCGGCATGGTGCAGGTACACCTCTACCGCCCCTTCTCCGCCAAACACCTCGCCGCCGCCCTGCCGGCGACCGTGAAGGCCATCACCGTGCTCGACCGCACCAAGGAGCCCGGCGCCGCGGGCGAGCCGCTGTTTGAGGACGTCTGCACCGCTCTGCGCGAGAGCGCCTTTGCCGGCGCGGAGATCCTCGGCGGCCGCTACGGCCTGTCTTCCAAGGACACCATCCCCGCCCACATCAAGGCCGTGTTCGACAACATGGCGGGCGAAAAGAAGAACCACTTCACCGTCGGCATCGAGGACGACGTGACCCATACCTCGCTGCCCGTGGGCGAGAACATCGTCACCTCCGGCAAGTCGATCATCTCCTGCAAGTTCTGGGGTCTCGGCTCGGACGGCACCGTCGGCGCGAACAAGAACTCCATCAAGATCATCGGCGACAACACTGACCAGTACGCCCAGGCCTATTTTGAGTACGACTCCAAGAAGTCCGGCGGCGTGACCAAGAGCCATCTGCGCTTTGGCCACGAGCCGATCCGCTCCACCTACTATGTCACGATGGCCGACTTCGTGGCCTGCCACAAGCAGAGCTACATGAAGAGCTTCGACATTGTCTCCGAGATCAAGCCCGGCGGCACCTTCCTGCTGAATACCGACTGGGATATGGCCGGTCTCGAGGAGCATCTGCCGAACCGTGCCAAGCGCATCATCGCGGAGCGCTCTCTGCACTTCTACACCATCGACGCCACCGACATCGCCCAGCAGATCGGCCTCGGCAACCGCACCAACACCGTGCTGCAGGCGGCCTTCTTCAAGCTCTCCGGCATCCTGCCCATCGAGGACGCCACCCGCTACATGAAGGAAGCCATCGTCAAGACCTACTCCAAGAAGGGCGAGAAGATCGTCAACATGAACTGCGCCGCCGTCGACGCGGGCCTCAACGCCGTCGTGAAGATCGATGTGCCCGCCGCCTGGGCGCAGCTGCAGGACGAGGTCGAGACCGTGGACGAGAGCCTGCCCGAGTACATCCGCAAGATCCAGATCCCGGTCAACCGCCAGGCCGGCGACAAGATCCCCGTCTCCGCCTTCCTGCCCTATGCCGACGGCGTGAGCCCGGTGGAGACCTCCAAGTACGAGCGCCGCGGCATCGCCACGAACGTGCCGAAGTGGATTCCCGAAAACTGCATCGGCTGCAACATGTGCTCGCTCGTCTGCCCGCACGCCTGCATCCGTCCCTTCCTTGTGACGGAGGAGGAGAAGGCCGCCGCGCCCGAAGGCATGGTCACCAAGAAGGCCCTCGGCAAGGGCTTTGAGGCCTACACCTACCGCATCCAGGTCGACCCGATCGACTGCCAGGGCTGCTCCAGCTGCGCCAATGTCTGCCCGGCCAAGAACAAGGCCCTCGTCATGGAGCCGCTGGAGAGCCAGATGCACGAGCAGCCCAACTGGGATTACCTGGTGGGGCTTCCGACAAAGCAGAATCCCATGGACAAATTCAGCGTCAAGGGCAGCCAGTACCAGCGCCCGCTCTACGAGTTCAACGGCTCCTGCGCCGGCTGCGGCGAGGCGCCCTACATGAAGCTGATGACCCAGCTCTTCGGCGAGCGCATGTACATCGCCGACGCCACCGGCTGCACCTACGTCGTCGGCTCCTCCACGCCGACCTTCCCCTATGCCAAGACGGCCGCGGGCTGCGGCCCCGCGCCCTCGAACTCCCTGTTTGAGAACAACGCCGAGTACGCGCTCGGCATGTGCCTGTCCGTTGACCAGATGCGCCGCCAGGCGAAGACCCACGCCGAGGCCGCGCTTGCCGCGACCGCGGACGAGAGCCTGAAGGCCGCGCTGCAGGCCTGGCTCGACAAGGGCGACGATCCCAATGAAACCCGTGCCGTGAGCGAGGCGCTGAAGGCCGCCCTCGCCGCGACTGCGGACGAGAGCGCCGACGTTCAGTGGCTGAAGGACCGCACCGACACGCTGGTCAAGAAGAGCATGTGGATGTACGGCGGCGACGGCTGGGCCTATGACATCGGCTACGGCGGCCTCGACCACGTCCTCGCCTCCGGCGTCGACGTGAACATCCTGGTCGTGGACACCGAGGTCTACTCCAACACCGGCGGCCAGGCCTCCAAGGCCACCTCCATCGGCGCGGTGGCGCAGTTTGCCAACGCCGGCAAGGCGACCGCGAAGAAGGATCTGGGCCGCATCGCGATGGTCTATGACAACGTCTACGTTGCCAAGGTCGCCATGGGCGCCAATCCCGCCCAGCTCATCACCGCCCTCAAGGAGGCGGAGAAGCATCACGGCCCCTCGCTCATCATCGCCTACGCGCCCTGCATCAACCACGGCCTCGTCAACGGCATGGGCAAGGCCATGGAGGAGGAGAAGCTGGCGGTCGACTGCGGCTACTGGCCCCTGTTCCGCTACATCCCGGAGAACATCGACGAGGGCAAGAATCCCTTCGTGCTCGACAGCAAGGAGCCCAACGGCAAGCTGCGTGAGTTCATGATGGGCGAGGTGCGCTTCTCGTCCCTGACCCGCACCTTCCCGGAGCGCGCGGAGCTGCTGTTCAAGGAGGCCGAGGAATTCACGGCCCGCCGCTACGCCCAGTACAAGGCCATGGCGGGGAAGTGAGAGTTTAGTGCTTAGTGCTTAGTGCTTAGTGTGTAGTGCTCAGCGCTTGAAAAAATCAACTGCCCGGAGCTTTTGCTCCGGGCAGTTTCTTCCCCAATCTGCTTTGCCCGTGTTCATGGCTTCCCCTTGAGGGGAAGCTCCGCGAAGCGGTGATGAGGTGTTTTTCCCGGCCGATTGTTCTCCACCTCATCCGCCTCGGTGCACACACCGGGGCACCTTCCCCTCAAGGGGAAGGCTTTTCGCTCGACTTACTTCTGAACACAAAACGACTGCCCGGAGCAAAAGCTCCGGGCAGTTTCTTCAGACTTATGACATGGAAAACAGCAGCGGCAGGAAGTTGTACAGTCCCAGGCTCCAGGCCGCATACACATGGGCCAGCCCCTCGTATTCGTGGAAGTAAGCGTTTTCGCCGTCGATCAGGGTGGCGGCGCGGCTGACCAGCGTTTGATACTGATTCTTCTGCAGGCCGCAGAAGCCGTCCCGCGTCCCGGCCCCGTTGTAAAACAGGTCGATCGGCCATTCCCGCTCCGGGGGAGTATTCAGCTTCTCTGCCAGAGCGCCCATGTTCCCGTCGCTGCCGGAGAAGGCGCCGAACCAGGCAAAACAGCTCAGACAGTCGGGCAGAATGGAGGTATAGACGTAGATCGAGCCCTGCGAAAGCCCGGCGAAGGCGAAGTGCTCCCGCGCCTGCGTGATGGACAGCTGCGAGCCGTCTACGGCATAGGTGCTGAAGGTCCTGGCCAGGGTGGGCAGGATGGTCTCCCGCAGCTCGCGGGCAAAGATGTCCCGGTCGGGGACGTACTGATAGTCGTTCGGCCGCAGGCTGTTGCGGTAGAAGGTCGGCGCGGCGACGATCATCGGCCGGCAGGCGGCAGAGTCGATCATGTTGTCCAGAAGATCGGTGGTGTACACCATGTCGCGCGAGGGAAAGGCGTAATCCTGGGGCTCGACCAGCCAGTAGTTCTCCGAGCCGCCCATGCCGTGCAGCAGGATCAGCACGTCATAGCGCTCCGCGGGATCGTAGCCGTAGGGGAGATAGACCGCCATCTGCTTTTCGATGGGCTCAAGCGTTTCGCCGTGCGGTCCGGAGCGGTAGTCCGCGGTCTTGTAGGAGAGCATGAGCACTTTGCCGGCGTGCGCGCAGGGCTCGAAGAGCTCGCGCGGGACGCGCTCGGTCTCAAACTGCGGCTCCACGCCGCAGCGGCGGCAGAAGCCCATCAGAAAGCTGTGCGGCACGATCTCGCCGCAGGCGGAGCAGATCCTCGTCTCCGGATCGTGGCCGGGATGCGGGCAGAGCGCGCCGCAGCCGGTGCAGCGGCCGTTTTCCCAGGCGGGATGCGGGCACGCCGTCGCCTCGATGATCAGATCCGGCGTCTGCTCCGGCTCGGCGGTCGCTTCCGGCGCGGGCGTGACGACGGCGGGGGAGGCCTGAGAAGCGCAGCCGGCGAGGATCAGCAGCGCCATCAGCAGCGCCAGGCAGCGCGCCGCTTTCATGAAGTCTGTCCTCCGCGGCGGCGCAGCACATAGTCGAACCAGGCCAGATACTCCGGCCCGAGGCGCTCGACCAGCGAGCGCGCCTCGCGCGGCCGTCCGGCGGCCCAGGAAAGGCACTGCTGTGCCAGCTGGTAGCGCCGCGCCACACTGAAGCGGGCGATCTCCTCATCCGTGAATTCGCCCAGCGCCGTCATCTGCTGCTGCGCCTGGAAGAAGCGGACGAAGGCCTCGGCCGTGTCGCGCCCGACGATGGGTGCGAGCAGCGAAAAGTCGTTGCCGGAGCTGTCGAGCGCCTTGGAGACCATCTCCCAGCGCCTCGGGTCGGCGTGGCCCTCGGTGCCGGTGTAGGGCGTGCGCAGATAGAGGTCGTTGTTGGCCAGAAATTCCAGGACATAGGGATTGATGTGATTGCGCAGCGCCCAGGGCATCCAGTTTTCCACGGTGGTGCGGATGTAGATGTGCGCAAAGCGGCCGAAGAGCGGCTCGGCCAGATCGTGCGAGGCGCTCGACTCACTGCGGTCGTTGCCGGCGGCCACGATGCGCGCGTTCGGCGGCAGGGCCCAGCGGTTGTTGACAAAGCGCTCCAGCACGATCTTGAAAATGACGGACTGGGTCTGCTTGGTGGCGTTCGTGAGCTCGTCGAAGAAGAGAATGTGGGGCTTGCCGTCCTGGCACAGGCGCTCGAGCTTGACAAGCCAGACGGGCTTGATGTCCACGATCTCGTCCTTGGCTTCATTATAGATGGCGCGGCCGTTGATCGTCTCCGGGTTTTCGTTCACCAGCTCGATGTCCAGCACCTCGGGGTCGATCTGCCGCACGCGGTCGCTCTTGCCGTCGCCGGACAATCCGTGCAGGAAGACCGGGATATCGGCCTCGACATAGGCGCGGATGAGGCTCAGCTCATCGTGCGTTTCCACACGGTAGGGCGCGCTCTCGGGCAGCGCCGCCTCCTCGTCGGAAAGCAGGTCCTGAAGGAAATACTGGTTTACATAATTTTCTGCCTCTTCCCGCGTCAGGCCGCCCAGCAGCGCCTGGCAGCTCAGCAGCAGCCCGCGCCCCTCGTCATAAAGCCAGCGGACCGGCCGCAGCTCCAGGAACACGGCCTCGCCCTCGGCGGCCACTGTGCCGTCGGAGAGCTGCACATAACCGCTCACGCCGCCGCTTTCCAGCTCCACGCGCACCACGCGCTTGCCGCCGACGGCGTACACGGGCAGATCCCGCCCGCCGAGCGAGAGCGTGCGGCCCGTGGCATAGAGCGCGCCGCGCTCGTCGTCGCGTCTGGCCATGTCGCGCAGGCTCCGGTCGAGCACGACGCCGGGATAGACGCCGAATTCCGCAAAGCTCACGCCGCCCTCGCGGTGCACGCGCCGCAGCAGCCGCTCCTCGCCCTCGTCGAGCAGCAGCGCCGGGCGCAGCGCGCAGACGGCGCAGCTCTCGTCCCGGCCGAAGCGGTCTACACAGCCGTCGGCGAGGAAATAGTTGATCCCGCCGCCGGCATCGAACAAAAAGCCGTCGTCCGGCGCGGTCATCAGCGCCAGATCCGTGGCCGGGGCTGCGGCGCCCACCGTGCGGAAGAAGGGCAGGGGGCGTTCAAAGACCTGTTCATGTGATAAGAAAATCGATTTCATGCTTCTCTTTCTCCTCTGTCGGGCGGCTGTAGATCACGCGCCCGCCGGGCGGGTGGATCGTCGTGCTGCCGTAGACCACCCAGATCGCGTCGCAGCGCTGCTCGGGCATCTCGGCAAAGCCGTCGGTAAAGATGATGCGGTTTTCCGCGTCGCCGGTAAAGGCGCTGATCGCGGCGTGAAAGTCGGTGCCGCCCGCGCCGCGCAGCTCGAGCTTTTGGATGTCGTCCTCGGTACGGATCTCCTGAAAGCCGTAAAAGCGGGTGTCAAAGCAGCCGACGCGCACGACCGCGTCCGCCTGCAGCAGCCCCTTCACCCCGCGCACAAAGGCGCGCAGGAGATTGGCGTCCACGGAGGCGCTGGTGTCGAGCAGGATCTCGGCGTGCGCCACCGGATAGGCGCGAAATTCGTGCCTTAACATACCGTCGCGGATCGTGCTGCCGGGGAACCAGTCGAAATCGAGCTGGGTGCTCGGCTCGAGCATCTCGGCCAGGCCCGCCACGATCGCCGCGAGCCCCGGATCCTCGATCGCACGCTCCTGCGACGTGGTATCTTTCCCCGCGCGCTTGTCCTTCGGATCGGGGCGGGGGTCGGGGATGAGCTCGACCTCATTGGATTCATCCTGCCCGTCCTTCTGCTCCTCGTCCTTCAGAAACACGCGGTAGAGCGCCTCCGCGCTCACTTCGGCGTCCTCCGGCGGCAGCACCGCGTTCATCGGCAGGGCAAAGCCCTCGTCGCGCAGCATCGCGTTCACCACCGCGTCGCCGGCCTTTTTCCACAGCCGCGCGTCCCGGTCGCCCCGGCGGCCGAAGTGATTGAGCTGCAGGTGCAGCAGCTCCCGGGCAATGTAATAGCGGCAGTCCTCCGGCGTCACGTAGCGCAGCAGCCGCTCGTTATATAGAATATTCCGGCCGTCGTTGTCCACCGGCCGCGCGGCGAGAGACTCCCGGAATTCCAGCATCCGGATCCGCTCGCTCCAGGGCGGCCACTGCTCGGCCAGGCTATCGCAAATTTCGGTAAAATCCATGCGCGTTCTGTCTCCCGTTTTGTTCCATGCCCTTTAGTATACCGGATGACCGGCCGAAAGTAAAGAGCCGCCGCGGCGCACGAAAACGATTGACGCAAGCCGATCCATGGGATACAATCTATTTATGTATGACAGGGAAAGGATGTGATCCCATGGCCGGACCCGGACGGGGACTCGGGCCCCGCGGCTTTCTGACGGACGAGGAGAAAAAGAACCTGCCCAAGGTCAGCGGCGCGCTGATCCGCCGCATCTTAGGCTATCTGAAGCCCTACTGGCCGCAGTTTTTGCTGGTTTTCGTCACGATCCTGCTGTCGGCGGCAGTGGGCCTGCTGCCCAGCATCATCACCGGCAAGATCGTGGACGAAGCGCTGGTAGGCAAAAACATGCGCCTGCTGGTGCAGCTGCTGATCCTGGCCTTCGTCACGCTGACGGCCTCGCAGGTCATCTCCGTGCTGGAAAGCTATATCAACGCATGGATCTCCCAGCGCATCATCTTCGACATGAAAAACCAGATGTACGACCATCTGCAGCGCATGCCGCACGCCTTTTTCACCTCGGAGAAGCAGGGCGACATCATCACCCGCATGAATACCGACATTTCCGGCGTGAGCTCGGTCATTTCGGGCACGCTCTCGAGCATCGTGTCGAACATCGCCACCGTGGTCACCACGCTCGTCGCGCTCTTTACGATGAGCTGGAAGCTTGCCATCGTCGGCATCGTGGTCATCCCGCTGCTGATCCTGCCCACCAAGAGCGTCGGCAAGAAGCGCTATCAGCTGATGACGCAGTCGCAGGCCAAGCAGGACGAGATGAACCAGCTCATCAACGAGACGCTCTCGGTCTCGGGCTCCCTGCTGGTCAAGCTCTTCACCCGCGAGGAGGCCGAGTACCGCCGCTTCGAGAAGGTCAACGGCGAGGTCACGAAGCTCGCGCTCAAGGAGCAGAACAGCGGCCGGTGGTTCCGGGTGGTCATGGGCATGTTCACCCAGCTCGGCCCGCTGCTCATTTACTTCGCGGGCGGCTGGTTCATCATTTCGCGCGCCGATCCCGCGCTCACCGTCGGCACCATTACGGCCACCGTCTCGCTCATCAACCGGCTCTACCGCCCGGTGGAGAGCCTGCTGAACATCCATGTGGACTTCACCCGCTCGCTTGCGCTCTTCACGCGCATCTTCGAATATTTTGACATGCCCAACCCGATCCGCTCCCCGGAAAACGGACAGAAGCCCGATGTGGGCCATGCCGACATCGTCTACGATCACGTGGCCTTTTCCTACAGCCCGGAAAAGCCGCTGCTGCGCGATATCGACTTTACCGTGCCGGCGGGGAAGATGTACGCCATCGTCGGGCCCTCCGGCTCCGGCAAGTCCACGGTGGTCAATCTGATCCCGCGGCTCTACGACGTGGGTTCCGGCAGCGTGCGCATCGCGGGCGTAGACGTGCGGGACTTTGATTTGAGCTATCTGCGCGAGCAGATCGGCGTGGTGACCCAGGACAGCTACCTCTTCAACGGCACGATCCGCGAAAACCCGCTCTACGCCAAGCCGGACGCCACGCCCGAGGAGATCGAGGCCGCCTGCTACATCGCCAATCTGAGCGAGTTTATCGCGGGTCAGCCCCAGGGCCTGGACACCGTCGTGGGCAACCGCGGCCTCAAGCTCTCCGGCGGCGAAAAGCAGCGCCTGTCGATCGCCCGCGTGATTTTGAAGGACCCGAAGATCCTCATCCTCGACGAGGCGACCTCTGCGCTCGACTCCATCACCGAAAACGCGATCCAGGAGGCGCTGGAGGCGCTGATGGAGGGCCGCACCAGCATCGTCATCGCGCACCGGCTCTCCACCATCCTCAAGGCCGACCGCATCCTCGTCGTCCAGAACGGCGTGATCGCCGAATCCGGCACGCACGAGGAGCTGCTGGCGCGCGAGGGCGTCTACCGCGAGCTCTACGAGACGCAGTTTCGCAAGATCCTTGAAATGGAGGACGAGAAATAAGCGGATCATTACAAATAGGAGTGAGTGTGCGGCGCGCCATGCCTTCCCCTTGAGGGGAAGGTGCCCCAGTTCGCAAACTGGGGCGGATGAGGTGGGAACTGACCGTTTCAGGTCAACAATGTTGAACTGGCAAGGGCGACACCTCATCCGTCTCGCCCCTCGCGGGAGATCGGGCCGAGCCACCTTCCCCTCAAGGGGAAGGCTTACATGCATGGTCCCGTTGCCTCAAATATTCGTGAAGAATAAAAAACCCGCAGGAGCAGAAGCTCCTGCGGGTTTTCCCGTATTGCCGCTTATTCGGCGGTGTAGTTGTCGAAGTAGCCCTGGATGAAGACGATGGGCGTGCCCTTGTCGCCGGAGCCGGAGGTCAGGTCACACAGCGATCCGATCAGGTCGGTCAGGCGGCGCGGCGTGGTGCCCTCGGAGACCATCTGGCCGACGAGGCTGCCGTCCTTCTTGCGGATCTCGCCGCTGATGGCTTCCTTCAGCGCCTCGCCCGAGAGGGAGGCAAAGTCGTTGTCCGCCAGGTACTTGAGCTTGAGCTCGTTCGGCGTGCCGACGAGGCCGGCGGTGTAGGCGGGGGAGACGACGGGGTCGGCCAGCTCCCAGATCTTGCCGATCGGGTCCTTGAAGGCGCCGTCGCCGTAGACCATGACCTCGATGTGCTTGCCGGTCTTCTCCAGCAGCTCCGCCTGGATCGCGTCCACCAGAGGCTGGCAGTCGCGCGGGAAGAGCTTGATCTTGTCCTCGGTGGCCTTGTTGGAGCCCAGCAGACCGTACTGCTCGTTATAGCCGCTGCCATTGACCGGCGCGGTCATCAGCTCGTCCAGACCGAAGATACGCTCGCCGCCGGCGGCCTTGAGGATACGGCTGGTGCGGGCGCGGGTGTGGATGTCACAGTGGATGACGTTCTTGGTATGCTTGAGGATCTCGCGCGCGTCATTGGCAAAGAGGATCTCGACCTCCGCGCCGCAGCCGCGGATCAGCTCGGCGTAGTAGTCGACGTAGTCCACGCCGGTAAAGCGGTGCTTCTGATAGCCGAAGAGCGCCCGGTACTGCTCGAGCGTCAGCACGTCGCGGTAGGGGTCGACGCCCTTGTCGTCCAGAGAATCCCAGTCGACCAGATGGTTGCCCACCTCGTCGGAGGGGTAGGAGAGCATCAGCACGACCTTCTTCGCGCCCCTGGCGATGCCGCGCAGACAGATGGCGAAGCGGTTGCGGCTGAGGATGGGGAAGATGACGCCCACGGTCTCGCCGCCGAGCTTCTGCCGCACGTCGGCGGCGATGTCGTCCACGGTCGCGTAGTTGCCCTGCGCGCGGGCGACGATGGCCTCGGTCATGGCGACGATGTCGCGGTCGTGGAAGGCAAAGCCATCCTGCGCCGCGGCCTCGAGCACAGACTCCACCACGATGTTCTTCAGATCATCGCCCTCACGGATGATGGGGGCACGGATACCGCGGGACACGGTTCCAACCATTCGGCTCATTTGAATACACCTCTTTCAAAATCTATCGGGTTGCCCGCTCAGTGGATGGCGGGCGAGCTGTCCTTCTGGATCACGTCGTGGGCGCCGCCCTCGACGATGGTGGTTGCGGACACGAGCGTCAGCACCGCCTTTTCCTGGAATTCGGGGATCGTCAGCGCGCCGCAGTTGCACATGGCGTGGCGTACCTTGCTGAGCGTCATGGCGACGTTGTCCTTCAGCGCGCCGGCGTAGGGTACATAGGAGTCCACGCCCTCTTCAAAGCTCAGCTTGCTGCTGCCGCCCATGTCGTAGCGCTGCCAGTTGCGCGCGCGGGCGGAGCCTTCGCCCCAGTACTCTTTGTAATACGTGCCGCCGATGTTGACCTTGTTGGTGGGGCTTTCGTCGAAGCGGGCGAAGTAGCGGCCCAGCATCACGAAGTCCGCGCCCATGGCCAGCGCCAGGGTGATATGGTGGTCGTAGACGATGCCGCCGTCGGAGCAGACGGGCACGTAGACGCCGGTTTCTTTGAAATAGCGGTCGCGCTCGGCGCAGACGTCGATGAGCGCGGTGGCCTGGCCGCGGCCGATACCCTTGGTCTCGCGCGTGATGCAGATGCTGCCGCCGCCGATGCCGACCTTGACGAAATCCGCGCCGCACTCGGCCAGGAAGCGGAAGCCCGCCGCGTCGACCACGTTGCCGGCGCCGACCTTGACGCTGTCGCCGTATTTCTCGCGGATCCAGGCCAGGGTGAAGCGCTGCCAGTCGGTAAAGCCCTCGGAGGAGTCGATGCACAGCACGTCCGCGCCGGCCTCCAGCAGGGCGGGTACGCGGGTTTCGTAGTCGCGGGTGTTGATGCCCGCACCGACGACGTAGCGCTTGTGCGCGTCGAGCAGCTCGTTGGGATTCTGCTTGTGGCTCTCATAGTCCTTGCGGAAGACGAAGTAGCAGAGGCGGCCGTTGTCGTCGATGATGGGCAGGGAGTTGAGCTTGTGCTCCCAGATGATGTCGTTGGCCTCCTTGAGGGTGGTGCCCTCCTTGGCCCAGATCAGCTTGTCAAAGGGCGTCATGAAGCTGGAAACCGGGGTGTCCGGCTCCATGCGGCTGACGCGGTAGTCGCGGCTGGTGACGACGCCGACGAGCTTGCCCTCGGCGGTGCCGTCCTCGGTCACGGCGATGGTGGAGTGGCCGGTGCGTGCCTTGAGATCCAGCACGTCGCGCAGGGTCTTGTCGGGGCTGATGTTGGAGTCGCTGCGGACGAAGCCCGCCTTGGTGCTTTTGGCGCGGCGGACCATGGCCGCCTCATCCTCCACGGACTGGGAGCCGTAGATGAAGCTGACGCCGCCCTCCTTGGCCAGCGCAACGGCCAGCCGCTCACCGGAGACGGACTGCATGATCGCGGAGACCATGGGGATGTTCATCCGGATGGGGCATTCTTCCTCTCCCTTGCGGAACTTGACCAGCGGAGTGTTGAGCGTGACCTTTTCGGAGCGGCAGCTGATGGGCGTGTAGCCCGGGATCAGGAGGTATTCGTTGAAGGTATGGCTGGGTTCGTTGATGATTTTCGCCATGGTCGTTCTCCCTTCGGTAAATGAAGATACCCGGCTTGCGGGGATGCCTTGGCAGGCCGCAAAAACCGGGCAGAGGGGCGGATGGGATGGCGCCGTCGGGCAAGGCCCCGCGGAGCCTGCGGCCTGCTCTCATCCGATCTCGCCGGGCCGTCTTACAGATGCTAAGATTATAAGGGTTTGGCCGCTTTTTTGTCAATATGTAGAATGCACAGAAAAATCGGCCGCCGGGCCATCCAAAAAATAGAAAACTACCTGTTTTTTTCGGTTGACATCCGGAAAACAAAAGCTTATAATGTCACTATAAAAACGGGCAGTTTGCCCGGCGGCAGCGGATTTATCAACGTCTGCCAAAAGAAAGGATGCTGTCTTATGAAGAAATTAGTCGCTCTGCTTCTGGCTGTTCTGCTGATCGCCTGCATCTCCGTGCCCGCCTTCGCCACCGAATCCAACCAGGGCGGCAACCCGCCCGTCGATCCTCATTCCCCGACCACGGGATCCATTGCGATTGTGGCGCTTGCCGTTGTTGCCTGCGGCGCCGGTGCGGCGTTTGCCATCAGCAACCGCAAATCCAAATAACAGAAACCAAAAACTGCGACGCATGGGGCTGGCTGCAAAGACGGCCCCATCTTTTTATGGAAAAATGAAAAACAAACAGATTTACCGGATCATCAGCGTGGTGAGCCTGCTGGTGATGGCGCTGGCCATCCTCAGCATCGTGTACATGCTCTTCCTCTATCAGAAGTCCAACCGCGAGTACCAGGCCCTGGCCGAAGAGGCCCGCGCCGCGGCCGAACGGATGACTGAGCAGATGGCCGAAGAGGCGCAGCAGAGCGGGCAGGCCGAGCCGGAACAGGACGACCGCGTCCCGATCCCGGTCGATTTTGAATACCTGCTCTCACAGAACCAGGATATCATCGGCTGGATCGTGGTGGACGGCACCGCGATCGACTATCCGGTCCTCTATGACGATACGCAGTTTCGCGTCTACCTCAACCACAATTACCTGCACGCTTATTCGCCCTACGGCTCCGTTTTCATGCTCGGCGAGAACGACCCGGATTTTACGGATTTCAACACCGTGATCTACGGCCACAACCTGATCGACGGCAGCATGTTCGCCACGCTCCACAACTTTGAGGATCAGGCCTTTTTCGACGAGCACCGGACGATCATGGTCTATACGCCCGACCGCGTGCTCACCTATGAGATCTTCGCCGCCTACCGGACGGACAACCTGAACGTGGTCCTCAAATACCCGTCCACGACGCGCGAGGAGCGGCAGGCCTACATTGACCACATCTATTCGCATGAGGTCAAGGCTATCTTCGACCGCTCGATCGAGGTCACGCCCGACGACCGGATCATCACCCTGTCCACCTGCATCGCCAACCCTGCCTACCGCTATCTGGTGCAGGGCGTGCTGGTCTCGGATCAGGCGGGCATCTCAACGGCCACGGCTGTCGGCTGAGGGAGGAAAGGCATGCCATATTATAAAGATAAAGTGACACAGGCCCGGCAGCAGAAAAAGACCAGGCGCCGCCGCTCCAAGGGCAGGACGCTCGCCATCGTGCTCGCCTCGCTCGCAGGGCTGCTGGTGCTGATCGCCGCCGGCGTCTTCGGCTTCCTGCGCTATACCAACAGCCTGCGCGCCGGCATGTTCAACGCCCGGACAAGCTCGCAGATGCAGAAGGTCCTCTGGCAGCGGGACGCGGCGGACCAGACGACCGCGGAGATCCTGGACGAAAAAACGAACGAAAAATCGGACGAGGAGCGGGCGGACTGGGTCGATGAGGACGGCAGCGCCTACCGCTATCGGACGGACGTGCAGACCCTCCTGGTCATGGGCATCGACTACATGAACGATCCCAACTACTGGGACGGCGACATGGTCTCCAACGGAGGCAACGCGGATATCCTGGCCCTGGTCATCCTGGACAGCGGGAAAGGCCGCCTGTCCGTGCTGTACATCCCGCGCGACACCATGGTCAACATGCTGCAGCTGGATGAAAAGGGCAATTACCTTGACACCGTGTTCAACAACATCTCCGCCTCCCACAGCTACGGCGACGGCGGTGAGCTCAGCTGCGAGCTGACGGCGGATGCGGTCAGCAAGCTGCTCTACGGCGTGCCGGTCACGCGCTTTGCCGCCATGGACTACGACTCCATCCCCGTCATCAACCAGGTGCTGGGCGGCCTGGAGATCACCTTCCCGGAGGATTACAGCTTCCTGGACTATAACTTCCTGGAGGGTGCCACGGTCAAGCTCTCGGATTACCAGCTCCAGCGGCTCATCCGCTACCGCGACCACAGCCAGCTTGACAGCGCGACACAGCGCGGTCTGCGCGATCTGAAGCTGGTGGTCCGGGCGATGGCCATGCAGGCGAAGGGAATCCTCAAAAAGGATCCCGCCGCCGCCATGACGATGTACAACCAGCTCAAGCCCTATATGACTACCAACCTCACTGTCGACGAGGTCAGCTATCTGGCCCAGCAGCTTGTCAGCGTCGACCTCAGCGGTGAAACGATCATCCAGATGCCCGGCGTTGCGACGAAGGGCGAACGGTACGCGGAGTTTTACCCCGACGAAGAGTGGCTGCACGATTTCGTGATCGAGACCTTCTGCGAAAAGGTCGGCTGACCCGCTCACCATCTCAAATCATAAAAAATCCTCCGGTGAAAACCGGAGGATTTTTGGTGCCCGGAAGGGGCTTTACGCGGCGTTCTTTTTCTCCGCCTGGCGCTGCCTGTGGTATTTGATCGACAGCAGCAGCGGGATCAGCGTGAAGAAGACAACCACGGCGCCGACGAGGAAGATGTTGCCGTTGGGGATGTACTCGGTCTGGCCGCTGGTCAGATTGGTGAAGGTCTCGCCGCCGGTCTTGACGACGGCCTCGCCGATCAGCGAGCCGCCCACCATCGGGATCAGCACGAAGAAGATCGTCCAGATGCCCTCGAACTGCCCCTTGGCATTTTCGGGATAGAGCTGCTTGGCCCAGACCTTGGTGACCTGCAGGATCCCGATATAGCCGATGCCCATGATGAGGATGCCCAGCCAGATCCGCCAGTTGAACAGCTGCGAAGGGTCGATCTGCTCGGCCTTCACCGGGTAGATGATCAGCAGGCCGATGATGTTGCAGATGACCGCGGCGATGGCAACATAGGGGTGCTTGTCCCGGTTGATGAGCATCCCGATGGGGATGGCGCTGAGCATGGCGATCACCAGCGGGACGGCCTCGATGATGCCCATCTGATCGGCCGTGTAGCCGAGATAGTGGATCAGATAGTTGCCGATGTAGGCGAAGTAGGCGTTGAAGCCGATGGTAAAGATCGCGATGGCGACGTGTACGAGCACGAGCTCCTTGAGGGCGAAAAAGCGCTTGAAATCAAAGACGCTCCAGAACTGGCGCCAGAAGGAGCCCTCCCTGTGGGCCGGCGCGTCGTCGCGCTTGTCGAGCGTGAACATGGAGATGACGCCGAAGAGGATCACAAACAGGCCCATCGCGATAAACAGACGCATGTAGTTGTCGTTTTTGCCGACCAGGATGCCGCCGACGACCGTGCCGATCAGGGTGCCGAGCACGGGCTGGGTCGCCAGCGCTGCGCCGATGCCGCCGCGGTTTTTGTCATTGAGCAGATCCGTGGTCCAGGTGCTGAAGCCCGCCGCGCTGCCCATGGAGCCGAAGAAGCTCATCACGCTGTCGGCCAGCACGACGCTGACGGCGACGAGGGTGTAGACCTCCTTGCTGATAAACTCCGTCAGACCGAAGGCGATGGTGAACACGCCCCAGAGGATGTAGCCCCAGGCAATGAACTGCCGGCGCTTGCCGGTGCGGTCGGACCAGGTGCCGAAGAAGAAGGTCGCGAAGGTCGAGGCCAGCGCGGACCAGATCAGCATCCCCGTGATGATCGAGGGATCCTTTCCGATCTTTGCGTAAACGAAGGTGTTGAACCATTGGTTTTCCACGTTCCAGCAGATCTGCCCGGCAAGGCCAAGTCCCCAGATCAGGAGCCACATGCTGAAACCGGACCGCTTTTTCGACATAAGCTCGCCCCTTTTGTGAAAGATTACCTGTTTTTATTGTAGTATCCTTCGCGGGAATTGTCAACGAGAACGCAAAAGCCCTCCGGTTTTCACCGGAGGGCTTGCTTGTTGCTGTTTGACTGCGCTCAGCGGATGTTGAAGAACGCGGCCATGCCGGGGTACTTGGCGTCGTTGTCCAGCTCTTCCTCGATGCGGAGCAGCTGGTTGTACTTGGCGACGCGGTCGGTGCGGGAGGGAGCACCGGTCTTGATCTGACCGGCGTTGACAGCCACGGCGATGTCGGCCAGGGTGGTGTCCTCGGTCTCGCCGGAGCGGTGGGAGACGATGGCGGTGTAGCCGGCGCGGTTGGCGGTCTGGATGGCGTCGAGGGTCTCGGTCAGGGAACCGATCTGGTTGACCTTGATCCTCGGCGTTGGTGACGAACAGGTCGTCGCCGACGAGCTGGATGCGGCTGCCGAGGCGCTTGGTCATGCGCTGCCAGCCTTCCCAGTCGTCCTCGCCCAGGCCGTCCTCGATGGAGATGATGGGGTACTTGTTGCAGAAGTCTTCCCACATGTCGATCATCTCATCGCTGGTCATCACGGTGCCGCGCTTGGGCAGGTGATACTTGCCGTCTTCGGGGTTGAACCAGTCGGAAACAGCGGCGTCCATGGCGATCTTGAAGTCCTCGCCGGGCTTGAAGCCGGCTTCCTCGATGGCCTTCACGATGACCTTCAGGGCGTCCTCGTCGCTCTCCAGGTCGGGCGCGTAGCCGCCCTCGTCGCCGACGCCGGCGGCGGGCGTGCCGTTTTCCTTCAGGGTCTTCTTCAGCTGATGGAAGACCTCGGCGCAGCGGCGCAGAGCCTCGCGGAAGTTGGGGGCGGAGACGGGCATGATCATGAACTCCTGGATGTCCACGCTGTTGGAAGCGTGGGCGCCGCCGTTGAGGATGTTCATCATCGGCACCGGCAGGGTCTTGGCATTGACGCCGCCGATGTAGTTGTACAGGCTGTTGCCGGTGGCCAGAGCGCCGGCCTTGGCGCAGGCCAGGGAAGCGCCGAGGATGGCGTTGGCGCCCAGGCGGGTCTTGTTGGGCGTGCCGTCAAGCTCGATGAGCAGGTTGTCGATATAGGTCTGGTCCAGAACGTTCAGGCCGAGCAGGGCCTCGGCGATCTCGCCGTTGACGTTTTCAACAGCCTTCAGAACGCCCTTGCCGCCGTAACGGCTCTTGTCGCCGTCACGCAGCTCGCAGGCTTCGTGGATACCGGTGGAAGCGCCGGAGGGGACAGCCGCACGGCCGACGGTGCCGTCGTCCAGCGTGACCTCGACCTCAACGGTGGGATTGCCGCGGGAGTCCAGGATCTCGCGAGCCATCACGTCAACAATTTCAAAATACTGTTTCATGGGAGTGCCTCCTTCTTTGATTCGCCGGCGCCGTTTCGTGCCGACGGATTTTTCCCTGCTATTATATCCTATCATTTGCCAAAAGAAAAGAAAAAGTTACCTGACTTCGTGAAAAAATTGCACAAAAATCCGTCTGAGCGCCTGCAGGAAAGATGTCATTTACTTTCGGCGTTGACGAAGCTAAGCTTCGCCTTGAGGAAAAGGCCGGAAGCGCCGCGGCGAGGGGGACCGATCGGGCGCGGCGCAGGGCCGCTCCTCAAAAGGAAGGAGGAAAATGCAAATGATCGAAATAGAAGTCTCCGCAGCCGGCGCGCGCCTGCTGCAGAGTGAAGTGCTGACAAGCGGCCGCGTCGGCCTGCGCTGCCGGCTGCGCTTCGATTCCTCGTGGGAGGGGCTTCGCAAGACGGTGGTCGTGGCCGGCAGCCGCAGCGCGGATCTGCTGCTGCAGGACGGGGAGTTCTGCATCCCCGCCGAATGCCTGGGCCGCGCGGGCGATTCGCTGAAGATCGGCCTGCGCGGGACAAACGGCGACGGCAGCCTGGTGATCCCGACCGTCTGGGTCAACTGCGGTGAGATCCTCTCCGGCGCCGAGCTTTCGCAGCAGCCCGCGCAGGAGCAGGCGAAAAGCCTGCTGGCGCAGATCATGGATCAGACCGCGCAGATGACGGCAATTGCGACGCGCCTGCGGGAGGACGCGGACCGCGGCGTGTTCAACGGCAGGGACGGCGCAGACGGCAGGGACGGTGTCGACGGCGCCGCAGGTCCGGCGGGTCCGGCAGGCGCCGACGGGACGAACGGGAGCGACGGCGTGACCTTTACGCCGTTCGTTTTTCCGAATGGCGTGCTGCACTGGACGAACGACGGGGGACGGCCCAATCCCGCCGGGTTTGATCTCGTCTCGGCGGTGCTGCAGGCGCTGCCGACCTGGCAAGGAGGAAGCTACTGATGGCTATTGACAAATCAATCGACAGCACACAGCTTGACGCTGACCTCGCCTCGGTCGCAGACGCGATCCGTACCAAAGGCGGCACAAGCGCACAGCTCGCATTTCCCGCAGATTTCGTGCAAGCGATTGAGGATATCGAGACTGGCGGGGGCGGGGTAACCATAGATGAAATCGCGACGAGGAACTTTCCCGATTCCATTACAATCAATGTGGATATTACATCTAAAGCGTTTGCATACGCAAACACGAAAAACGTTACAATCGCAAGTGGGAAAAAAATAAACTCGGATGCATTTCTAGGGTCAACCGTTGAAACTGTATATGCTCCGTTGCTTACTGCGGTTGGTGATGCCGATAGTGCGTTTTTTAATTGTAGTAAGCTCCACACTATTGAATATGGAGCACAATCGATTGGCGGTAATACGTTTAATGGTTGTGGGAGTCTTACTTCTGCTTCGTTCAAAAATGCCACTACTCTTTACACAAGCGCCTTAAAGAACTGTTCAAAGTTACCAGCACTCGATTTACCAAAATTGACAGGCATTATTAGGCAGAACGCGTTTAACGGTTGCTCTTCGCTGAAAACGTTGGTGCTTCGGAATTCTGTCGTCGCAAAACTTTCCGATATTAACAACTTTACAAATACGCCATTCGCGTCAGGCGGCACCGGCGGCACTTTGTATGTCCCACAAGCGTTGATTTCGGAATACCAAGCCGCTACAAACTGGTCTACCATCCTCGGTTACGCGAACAATCAGATTCTCCCCATCGAGGGCAGTATTTACGAAACGCAGTATGTTGATGGTACGCCCATCCCGACCACATAAGGAGGCTCTGCTATGCTTAGAACAGAAACCTA
The DNA here is from genome assembly GCA_902778115.1 of Oscillospiraceae bacterium. Classification (GTDB taxonomy): domain Bacteria; phylum Bacillota; class Clostridia; order Oscillospirales; family Oscillospiraceae; genus Limivicinus. Next base: position 38,368 of record CACYWG010000022.1, read on the forward strand.
TATGCTCGGCGAACGCGAGTTTACCCGCACTTATTCTGATTCCAACCGTTATGTTGTGCGTGACGGCGTTTCCTACTCCGAAGCGAACGACCCGTCTGAATTCGGGCGGGTGTACACAGAGGGCGAGTTGATGCCGCCCGAAGATATAGCGGCACAGGCCGAAGAAGTGCTGAACATTCTGATGGGGGTGAGCGAGTGATTTCCGTTGAAAAAGCAAAGGCGCTCCGTGCGCTGATTGAAAAAGCCGCCGTCAGCCTTGACGATGAGGACGCGCTGGAAGCGGTCGAACTGTTCCCCGCGTGGGCTATCGGCAAAGCCTATGCCACCGATGAGCGAATCCGTTACGGAGAAAAACTGTACCGATGTGTACAGGCCCATACCTCGCAGGCCGACTGGACGCCCGATGGACGGAGGTGGCCAGGCCCGGAGAAATCCCGGTCTGGAAACAGCCGACCGGCGCGCAGGACGCGTATCACAAAGGCGACCGCGTGAGATACCCGGACGAAGCGGGAGCAGTCTACGAAAGCCTGACAGACGGCAATGTCTGGCCGCCCGAGGCCTACCCGGAGGGCTGGAAAAAGATCGGCTGAAACAGCAGACGCGCGGAGAAACACTCTCCGCGCGTTTTTTCGGCAGGGGAGGGTTTGACTTCCTGCCGCCCTTTCGGTATAATTCTTTCAGAGAACAGGGCATTAATAAGTTATGTAAACAAGATTATGTCATTGGAGGGCGGCGGAGCATGAAAAACCGGGAGAAAAACTGGCGGCGGGATCCCTTTTACTGGGGGAGCCTTACGCTGGCGCTGCTGCTCATGGGCCTGATCTTTTATTTCTCCTCGCAGACCGCGGAGGATTCGAGCGCCAGCAGCGGCAGGCTGGACGCGCTGATGATCTCCTGGCTGTTCCCGGATTTTGAGCGCCAGAGTCCGGAGTGGCAGGCGGAGATCCGCCATCGCGTGGATTTCTTCGTGCGGAAAACGGCGCATTTGTTGGAGTTTGCCGCGCTGGGCTTTTCCCTGCGTCTGCATCTGCAGGCTCTCGGCCGCTGGCGTGAGATCCGAAGGCCGCAGCTGCTTTCCTGGGGGATCGGCACCTTCTATGCCGTTACGGACGAGCTGCACCAGTTTTTCAGCGCCGGCCGCGCTCCGCGGCCGGCCGACGTCGGGATCGACAGTCTCGGCGTGATGCTCGGCCTGCTGTTCTTCCTCCTGTGTGCCGTACTGATCAGACATAATATGCGCAACCGAAATATGTAAATGATTTTACGTAAATAAAGATATGTGAACATAATTATGTAAACAAAGACCCAGCCTGATCCAGGCTGGGTCTTTTCGTCTTGCTGCTGCTCAGGAGAGGAAGCCGTTGATGATCTGCTCTTCGGCCTCCTGCTCGGTCAGTCCCAGGGTCATCAGCTTCGTCAGCTGTTCGCCGGCGATCTTGCCGATGGCGGCCTCGTGTACGAGCGCGGCGTCCACGTGGTTGGCCTCCAGGCCCGGCACGGCGAGGATGCGTCCCTCGTCCATGATGATCGAGTCGCATTCCGTATGGCCGCTGCAGGGCGCGCTGCCGACGATCTTGGCGTCGAACTTCTGGAAGGAGCGGTCGCGCGCCACCGAGCGGGAGACCACGTCGGCGCTGGCGCCCTTGCCGTTGAGATGGACGACATAGACGCTGATCGCGCGCTGCTCACCGTGGGTCATCAGGCGCTCGCGCACGACGAGCTTCGCGCCGGCGGCGAGCTCGGCGGTCGTGGTGCGGGTCGTGTCGTCCACGCCCTTGATCTGCACCATCTCCATCTCGGCTGTGCTGTTTTCCTCCATGTAGACCTCGGTACCGGGGTTGAGGATGCGCTTGCCGCTGCCGTCACCGGAGCCGTAGTGCTTTTCCACATAGCGGATCCTCGCGCCCTTGCCGACGTAAAAGCGGTGGATGCCGTCGTGCTCGGCGTCCTTGGGGCCGCAGTTGTCGATGCCGCAGCCGGCGACGATGGTCACGTCGGCGTTTTCACCGATATAGAAGTCGTTGTACACGACCTCCTTGAGTCCGGTCTTGGTCAGCACGACCGGGATGTGCACGCTCTCATTTTTGGTGTTCGGGGCGATGCGGATGTCGATGCCGTTTCCCTCCGGCTTTGGGACGATCTCAATGTTGGCGGTGGAGGCGCGCGCCGCGCTCTCGCCGTTGGCGCGGATGTTGAAGGCGCCCTCCGGCACGCTGTGCAGGTCGGCGATCTCGGCCAGGAGCCGCTTCTGGATGCTGTCCAACTGTTTCATGCCGCACCTCCTCAGACCGCGCCGCGGCAGGTCTGCCGCGCGGCGCCGCTGCTCAGAAGCTCCGGCAGGATCTCATCCCGGCCGCCCTGCTTCTGGATCTTTCCGCCCGCGAGAACCACGATCTCGTCGGCAATGTTCAAAATGCGCTCCTGGTGGGAGATGATGACGATCGAGCTGTCGCTGATGTTCTTGCGCATGTTCTGGAACACCTCAATGAGATTCTGGAAGCTCCAGAGGTCGATGCCGGCCTCCGGCTCGTCAAAGACGGAGAGGCGGCTTCCGCGGGCGAGGACCGTGGCGATCTCGATGCGCTTGAGCTCGCCGCCGGAGAGGCTGGCGTTGACCTCGCGGTCGATGTAGTCGCGCGCGCAGAGACCGACGGCGGACAGATAGCTGCAGGCCTCGCCCGTGCTGATGTTCTTCCCGGCGGCGAGACGGATCAGGTCGCGCACCTTGATGCCCTTGAAGCGCACCGGCTGCTGGAAGGCGAAGGCGATGCCCGCACGGGCACGCTCGGTGACGCCGAGTTCGGTGACGTCCTGCCCGTCGAGCAGGATGCGGCCCGCCGTGGGCTTTTCGATGCCGGCGATGATGCGGGCGGTGGTGCTCTTGCCGCCGCCGTTGGGGCCGGTGATGGCGATCAGTTTCCCATTCGGGATGACCAGATTGATATCGTCCAGGATCTCCTTGTCCTGGCCTTCCGCGTCCACGCGGAAGCTCAGATGCTGCAGTTCCAGCATGTTTTCTACCTCGTTTTCTTTAATCTTGACGTTCGCCGTTGCCGTAGATCTCACAGAAGCGCGCGGAAAAGGAGGGCGGCTGCCCGGCGGCGGAGAGATGGGAGATGTCGCCGGCCGCGGCGGTGCGGAAGCTCGCAATGCCGGGACGGCGCTCCTCGGTGTTGATGACGGTGACGGAAGTCGGGGCCATCGCCAGGCCGTGCCAGAGCACCATCGGCGAGCAGTTCATCAGATGGCTCATCAGCACGCAGCTGAGGCCAAAGTGGCAGAAGAAGGCCAGCATATCGGTGTTCGGCCGTTCGGCGCGATACCAAAGCCCGTCGCGGACGTAGCCGTGCTCCGCCAGCACCCGGTCAAATTCGGCAATCACCCGGTCATAGGCCGCGCGCACCTCGGAGCGGGCGAAGACTTCGTTTTCATGCCAGCGGAAGGGGTCGAGCAAAATCGGATCGGCCAGCCAGTCCTGCGGCAGCCAGTCCCAGGGGATGTGGTACAGTTCGCCGCCCTTGTCCGGCCGCGCACACGGCACCTGAAATTCGCGCAGCCAGTCGCAGGCGACGGCCTCGCGCCCGGCCATGCGCAGCGTGGGCGCGGCGGTTTCCATCGCGCGCCCCATCGTGGAGACATAGTAGTCTTTGATCGGCAGGGGAGCGATCCGCCCGGCGAGCAGCTCGGCCTCGCGCTTCCCGGTCGGGGTCAGGCAGTCGTTTTCATAGTCCGGATCGCCGTGCCGGATCAGCAGCAGCTTCATGCAGTCAAATCCTTCCTTCGTTTTTTCCGGTGCCATCATACCACAGCCCGCCCCGCATCGTCAAACCCCGTGTCGAAAAAACTGCGGTGCCATGCGCCCTCTTGACCTTTCCGGCCGCTTCAGCTATAATATATCCGGCAAATTAGTTTTTTACCGGATAAAGCAGTTTATCCGTTTCTGATGATAAGGATGGTACTGCATGAGACGAAGGATCCCATTCATCGCCTCGCTCCTTTGCCTGCTGATGCTGCTGAGCCTGCTGCCCGCGGCGGTCTTCGCCGAGGACGGTGAAATCGACATCGTCGAAGAGATCACGGACGATACGCTGATCTCAGAGGAGGAGCTTGACGGCGAGCTGGTCGTTCTGCCGGACGCGCCGGACGGCTGGCAGGTCCCGGAGGAGGAGCTCCGCCCCTTTTACGGGCGCACCGGCTGGCTGCAGCTGGCGCTGGACCGGCCGCTGCTGGAGCAGGTCGGGCATCAGCGCGGCGGCGTGGCCTGCGCCTGCTACGCCCTGGCCTACTGCCGCACGCTGCTGGACGGCCGGGCGCAGCCCTACAGTGACTTCAACCTCGGCACCAATGAGAACGACGCCTGGTGCGCCTGGTATAACGGCGACTATGAAAGCCTGAATTTCAGCGAAGCGTATGAGGTCTACGAGCGCATCGTGGAAGAACTGCTCGACGGCAAGCCGGTCGTGATCCTCGTCAACGGCACGCGCACGCAGCAGCATTATGTGACGATCGTCGGCTTTGAGCAGGTCAAGCCCGGCCAGCCGCTGACTGCGCACAACTTCCTGATGCTCGATCCCTGCGCGGCGGACTTTGAGCCGCAGAATCTGGGCGAGGCCGATCTGGACCTGAAAAAGCTGGGTCACGGGGTCTATCAGCTGGTCGTGGACCGCTCGGAGGCGGAGCTCCCGCGGGAGATGCACCGCTCGTCCTATCTGAGCGCCTGCAGCCTGACGCCCTGCGCCCGCAAACTGCGCACGACGCGCAGCACGCTCCTGCGCGCGCTGCCCTGCGGCGCCCGCGTCGACGCGGACTCCCGCCGCATCGACACGCTCGAGCCGGACGAGATCTTTCTGACCGACGCGATCGTGAAGAACACGCGGGGGGAGTACTGGTACCGCGGCAGAACCGAGGACGGACGCACGGGCTATGTCTTCGCCGCAGCCTGCAGCGAGGGGCGGCCGCAGTATACCGTGCTGAAGCTCGGAGACACGCCGCTGCCGCTTTGCCTGACGGAGGGCGAGCCCTTCGTGCTCAGCGGGACGCTCAGCGCGGGCGGGAACGAGCTCCGCTCGGTCACGGTCGAGGTCTTTGCGGGCGATGAGCCGCAGGGCGAGCCGCTCCTGCGCGGCACGCTCACCGGCAGACGCCTTGCCTGCCTGCTGGAGGAAGGCGCGCTGAAGGAGGCCCTGCCCTTTGAAACGCTGAGCGAAGGCGACTACTGCCTGCGCATCTGCGCCTCTGTCGCCGCGTGCAGCAGCACGGACGGGGAGAACCTGCTCTGGGAGGAGCAGAGCCTGGAGCTGCTTACGCTCGGCTTTGCGGTCGAGGCGGGCCCCGAAGTGGACGAGCTGAGCTGACTATGATAGCGGAATGACCATACCGGGGGCCGGGGATCGAAGGATCCCCGGCCTTTGCTGTGCCGGAAAATCGCTTTGGCAAGAATTGACGCAGACGGTGACTTGTGCTATAGTAAAGGCATCTTTTAGGAAAGAGGTTCGATGTACCATGTCCAACATTGATTTGAGCAAATACGGCATTACCGGCACGACCGAGATCATCCACAACCCCAGCTATGATCTGCTGTTTCACGATGAATTGGATCCCAGCCTGGAGGGCTTTGACAAGGGCGTGCTGACGGAGCTCGGCGCCGTCAACGTCATGACGGGCGTATATACCGGCCGTTCCCCCAAGGACAAATATATCGTCATGGACGATACCTCCCGCGACACCGTGTGGTGGACGACGGAAGGCTACAAGAACGACAACCATCCCATGAGCCAGGAGACCTGGGAAGTGGTCAGAAAGTTGGCCAAGGACGAGCTGTGCAACAAGAAGCTCTATGTGGTCGACGCCTTCTGCGGCGCCAACAAGGACACCCGCATGGCCATCCGCTTCATCATGGAGGTCGCCTGGCAGGCCCACTTCGTGCGCAATATGTTCATCAAGCCCACGGAGGAGGAGCTCGAGAACTTTGAGCCCGACTTCGTGGTCTACACCGCGTCCAAGGCCCGCTGCACCAACTATAAAGAGCTCGGCCTGAACTCCGAGACCGTCGTGGCCTTCAACGTCACCAGCCGTGAGCAGGTCATCATCAACACCTGGTACGGCGGCGAGATGAAGAAGGGCATGTTCTCCATGATGAACTACTACCTGCC
>CACYWG010000023.1 GCA_902778115.1 Oscillospiraceae bacterium
ATATCACAGCGGATATCCTTGCAGATTTCTCTGAGATCGCGATCCAATGCTTTCATCCTCCTGCTATTTAATTAAATAGTTTAACTAAATCCAGTTTACTTCGGAACAAGCCGTTTGTCAATAGAAGGAAAGGCGGCGGAGCGCGGCTTTTTCCGGCCTCCGGCGGCAGCTGAAGCGCAAAAACTCCCGGCCTACAGCGGCCGGGAGTTTTTGCGTTTAGCGCCGGGCTTTTACTTCAGGCGGTAGTAGAGCGTGTCGCTGTTGTCCAGCTCAAAGGTGTAGGCGCCCTCGGGCCAGGGCACGCCGTGGTTGCGAAAGCCCACGACGAAGCCGTCATAACCATCCGGCAGCTGGACATAGAAGGTGCAGACAAAGGTATTGCTGTGATCGCTCCAGCCAAGGTAGCTGCTCTCGCGGAAGAAGCGGCAGTCATAGGCGACGCCGTGCCAGGTCACGGTAAAGCGGGTGACGCCGGTCTGCTCGTCATAGACGCTTGAGTCGTCGAGCTCGCGGATGTCGTAGTAGCTTTCGAAGCATACGCCGGGGATCATGCCGTAATTGTAGGCGTTGTCGTCGTCAAAGACGATCTCCGCGCGGACGATGTGCCAGACATATCCATCCCGGATCTCCAGCTTGTCCCCGTCGCCGGGAGTGGTTTCATGGGCGGTAAAGCTGGCTTTGCCGACCGTGCTGTAGGCCTCGTTTTCATAGCAGAGGGTCTTGAGGCCGTAGCTTTTGCCGAGCTCGACAAGCTGCGCGTCCAGCCCGTAGCTCACGAAATCCGGGGTCAGCAGGGGAGCGATCTCCTCTCCGCAGCGGCTGCAGACGCCGGCCGTCCAGTAATCGGCGGGCGGTGCGTCATGGCCGAGGGCTTCGCCGCGGGTCTCGCCGCAGCGGGCGCAGGTCTCGGGTTCGGTGCAGGTCGCCGGCTGCCAGTTGTGGCCGGGCGCTTCGCCGCCGGATTCACCGCAGCGGGCGCAGATCTCCGGCTCTTCGCAGCCGCCGCCCTTCCAGCGGTGGCCGAGGGCTTCGCCGCGGGTCTCGCCGCAGACGGCGCAGGTCTCGGGCTCGGTGCAGGTGGCGTCCTCCCATTCGTGCTCGTGCTTCCCGCAGGCGGCCAGCAGAAGGACCGCCAGCAGCAGGGCCGGGAAAGCAAAGTGTTTTCTCATTTCATATCCCTCCAGTTTCATGTCGCTGTTTTTCGTTCAGTCCTTCAGGGAGGCAAAAAGCGCGGAAAATTCGCCGTCTTTGCGGTAAAAGACCGGGATTTGCCCGAGCGGCGCGGGCACGGTATAGGCTTTGCCGCCTTCATAGGCCTTGCCCGACCAGAGATGCACCCAGTCGCCCGCCGGCAGATGGACCCGGCGGCTGTCCGTGTGCAGGTCGATCACCGGGGCGACAAAGAGCTCGTCCCAGAGAAAGTAGGCGTAGGGGTCGCGGCTCGCGCCGAAGTCCATGGCCTCCCAGAAATCCGGCCGGATCACGGCCACGCCCTCTTTGGCGACGGCCAGGCAGCGCTCCAGATAGGGCCGCAGCGCGGCGTGGATCTTCGTCAGGCGCACGGTGTGCGGCAGCACCTCCGGCGCGTCGAACTGGGCGTTGGCCCAGGGGCGGATCGACTCATGGCTGCGCATCAGCAGGCTGAAGCAGCCCATCTCCATCCAGCGGGTGAACAGCTCTTCGTCGCGCTGCAGTTTCTGGAAGGAGAAGAAGCCGCCGATGTCGCAGTGGACCAGCGGCACGCCGGAAAAGCCCAGGGAGAAGCTGGCGGGCATGACGCAGGGCATCCCGTAGTCGCGCGTGGTGTCGGTGTGCTGGTCGCCGTTCCAGAGGATGGGCGCGTATTCCTGCACGCCGAGATAGCCCGAGCGGCAGAAGAAAAATTCGTCGCCGCGGCCGTACTCCTCGATGGCCTCGCGGTTGATCTTCGCCCAGAGCACCGGCCAGCGGTTGTGCAGCTCCTTCGGATCGCCCTCGTGCAGCACACAGTCCACGGGCAGGTATTCGCCGAAGTCCGCCATCCAGCCTGACATGCCGAGCTCCAGCATGTTCTGCCGGATCAGCACGTCCTTGATGAAGTGTACGGTCTCGGGATTGGTCAGGTCGAGCATGCCGGCGTCAAAGGTGGTGGATTTGATGTGATAGACGCTGCCGTCCGTGCGGGTGATGAGCCAGCCCTCGTCGAGGCACAGGTTGTACAGACGGCTGTCCTTGACCAGATAGGGGTTGATGTAGCCGAGGAAGCGCACGCCGCGCTCGTTGAGCTTCCGGATGGCGCCGCGCAGGCCGGGATACAGCTTCCGGTCGACCTCCCAGTTCCACCAGACCTGCTTGCCCATCACGGTGCGCAGCTCGCCGCTCCAGTCCTGGCACCAGACGGCGCTGACCTTCGCGCCGGCGTCCTGCATGGCGAAGGCCTTGGCCAGCGCGGTCTCCGTGCCGCCCTGCACGCCGAGGATCATGCCGTCCAGGCACCAGTCCGGCAGATACTGCCGGTTCGGGATCACGCCGGCCAGCAGGCGGCCCAGTGCGGGATAGGAATCACTCTGCCAAAGGCGCAGAGAGCGCGGACAGGCGTCAAAGCTGAAGAGAAAGGCCTCGTCGGCAAAGACCGAAGCGCCGTCGGCCGCCGCGTCGAAGAGAATCATGCGGCCGCGGTCGGTGACAAAGACCGGCATCGGCGCATAGCTGCCGATCTCGCTGTGCGGCTTTTCGCGGTAGCGCGAGCGCGGCAGGAAGGCCTTTTCGGCGATCGTGGAGGCCTTGATGTGCTCGGAGACAAAGTTTACGACCCGCTCGCCCCGGAGATTGACCTGCCGGTACTGCTCGCCGCCGCCGAAGACGGCCTCACCCGGCTCGGCCGGGAGAGAAAACTCATAGGCCCAGCCCGATTCTCCCGAGAATTGAAGCTCCGCGCCGCCGTCGATCTCGCGCAGCGAGACGAGCAGAGAGTGGCCCTCGGCGGAAAACCGAAAGCGGCCGTCCGCCTCGCGCTGCAGCTCGGTCAGCGGAACGCGCGCCGTCACGCGGGCGGTCACTTTGACGGTGCCGCGGTCGGACTGATAGCTTTTTTCGCGCCGCACAGCCGTGGCAAAGGGGTGTCCGGCACTGTGAGACAGAAGCGTTACGCCGTTGAGGGAAAGCTGCAGATGCCCATCGGCGCAGTCAATGGTCAGCATGGTTCGGCCTCCAGTTGTTTTTTCTTTATCTTACCGCAGAAACGGGGCGGGAGTCAATGAAAAGGGAAATAAAAAGGACAGCACGAAAAGACACCTCATCAGTCAGCCTTACGGCTGACAGCTTCCCCTCAAGGGGAAGCCTTTGACGGTGCAGTTATCAAGCCTTCCCCTTGAGGGGAAGGTGCCGAGCGTCAGCGAGGCGGATGAGGTGGAGACTCGCGCCTGCCCTCAGTTATAACGAGCATCGGATTTTGCCCCCCAAAAACCAAGAGACAAAACCGGCGTGACCCAATAGCGGTCACGCCGGTTTTAAGTCTTTCCTGTCTGGTAACAACTGGCTCAAGGGACCTTCCTTGCGGAGGGCGCCCCGAAGCCGTCTTTTCTTTTGCGTGCGAACGCTTATTCTTCCTCGTCGTCCTCATCGTCGTCGTCGCCGCGGCGGCGGACGATCAGCGCGGTGATGCCGCCGACGATCGCAGCCACGGCCAGCACGCCGCCGACGATCGTCAGCATGTTCAGCGCGTTGCTGGCGCGCTCCTGCGCGGAGGCGGCGCTGCGGGAGGTGTCCTTGGTTTCGACCGGTGCGGGCGTATCGCCTTCGCCCTCCGGCTCATCCACCACAGGGACCAGCGGCGCGGGCGTGCCGGGCACGGGCGTTTCCGTCGGGGCGGGCGCGTCGGGATCCACAGGCGCGGCATAGGTCACGGCGACGGCGTTGGAGAGCACGGGGTCGCTGGAGCGCCCGTTCAGAACGCTCGTGACCTCGACATAGTAATAGGTGGTGCCGGTCTGCTCGGCGGGCGTGAAGCTGGCCTCGGTGGCGCCGTCGATCGCGGTGCCGAGCTGATTGGAGTTGGCGGTATTGGAGTACCACTGGAAGTGCAGCGTGCCCTCCACCGTGGCGGCGGAGACGCTCAGCGTGCCGGTCTCGCCGGAGGCCAGGGACAGGCCCTGCGGCTGGGCGGAGATGGTCGGCGCCTTGACGAAGACGCCGTTGACGCGGATCAGCGCGCCCCAGGAGTACTCCACGCCGCCGGGGCCGCGGAACATGGCTTCCACACGCCAGCCGTCCATCTCGGCGGGGATCTTGGTGATGACCAGGGTCTCCGTGCCGATGCCGTAGACCTCGCAGCCGAAGTAGCCCGGCGCGTCGGAGGCCTGGATGGTGTTGGTGGTGTCGTTGCTGACGATGCGCCAGATGATCTCGGTGTAGTTTTCGGCGTGGGCGATAAAGGTGGCCGAGCCGCCCTCGTCCACGGTCTCGCCGGTGGGATTCTTCGTTATGTTGGGCTTCGGCCCGGTCGGCTCGGTGGCAAAGGCCGCCGTGCTCAGCGAGAACACGAGCAGCAGCGCAAGCAGTATACTGACGGTTTTTTTCATGTCCCTCATCCTTTCCCATGCATACGGATTTTCTATCCCGTTCATTATATCGGATTTCCGCCGCCTTTTCCATCCCTAATTCCTGGTTTTAAGACTTTTTCAGATTTTTTTCGCGGCGCCTCCGACATACATAAAAATTTTTAACAAATATTCCATTCTTTTTCATCGGTAAAGTGCTATAATACAAACTCTGCGTAAAGGAGAGTTTGCCATGCGCCCCAAAAAGACAAGTCTGATGTACAAGATCCTGTACTTCTTCGTCAATCTGTTCTTCCCGCGGATGAAGATCTTCGGCCTGGAGAACCTGCCGGAGGAGGCCTGCATCCTGGTGGGCAACCACAGCCAGATGACCGGGCCGCTGCTGAGCGAGCTGCGCCTCAATATCCCGCATGAGACCTGGTGCGCCGGGCAGATGATGACCTGGAGCGAGGTGGCGGACTACGCCTTCACCGATTTCTGGTCCTTCAAGCCGCGCTGGACCCATCCCTTTTTCCGGCTGCTGAGCCACCTGATCAAGCCGATCGCCGTGTGCCTGTTCAACAACGCCCATACCATCCCGGTCTACCACGACGTGCGCCTGCGCCAGACCTACCGGCAGAGCGTGGAGGCGCTGGCCGGGGGCGAGAGCCTGGTAATCTTCCCGGAGAAGAATGAGGCGGGCAACCACATCCTTTATGCGTTCCAGGATAAATTTGTGGATACCGCGCGCTTTTACTATAAAAAAACCGGCCGCTGCGTGCCTTTCGTGCCGGTCTATATCGCTCCGGCGCTCAAAAGCGCCTATATCGGCAGGCCGACCGTCTTCCGGCCGGAGGCGCCGATCAGCGAAGAGCGCGAGCGCATCTGCAGCTATCTGAGGGACGAGATCACGGCGACGGCGGAAGCTCTGCCGCTGCACACCGTGGTGCCCTATCGGAACATCCCGAAGCGGGACTATCCGAAGAACAGAAAAGAGTAAAATCAGGAGATACCAAGGGATGAAAAGACCCGTCATCGATTATCGCGGCTTTCGCTTCAGCCGGCTGAACGAACCGCAGTTTTCCCACCTCAAGCTGCTGCTGGGCTGGGTATTCTATTTTGGCATGTACTTTATCACCGAGAACCTGATCCCCGCGGAGTCCTGCCACCCGATGCACTGCGCGCTGGACGATCTGATTCCCTTCTGCGAGTACTTCGCTGTGTTCTATGTGGGCTGGTACTTTTATGTGTTCGGCATGCTGCTGTATTATTTCATTCACGACGCGGACTGCTTCCGCGGCCTGTCGAAATACATCATCGTGACCCAGGTCGTGGCCATGGCCTGCTATATCCTCTGGCCCAGCCGGCAGGACCTGCGGCCCGAGGTCTTTGCCCGGGACAACATCTTCACCCAGACGATGGCCTTTATTTACTCCTTCGATACCAGCACCGGCGTCTGCCCCTCGCTGCATGTGGCCTATTCGATGGGCGTCGTCTCCACGGTGTGGAAGGACAGGCTGATGGGAAAGCCCTGGCGCTGGGCGCTGACGCTCTTCGCCGTGATGGTCTGCGTGGCCGTGTGCTTTGTCAAGCAGCACTCCGCGCTGGACGTTCTTGCCGCGCTGCCCGTGTGCCTGCTGGCCGAGATCATTGCCTACGGCAAAAGCTGGTGGCTCCCGCGGCTGCAGAAAAAGAAAACCAAATCATAAAAAAAGCTTCCCGGTCCCCCGGGAAGCTTTTTTATTCGTCTTTCGTTTGAGGCGGCGTCCCGCTGCGGATCTTCCGCACGTTGCCGACCCCGTAAAGGATGCCGGAGAGGATGATCGTCGCCGCGCACAGGAGGATCGACGCCAGACTGATGGGCGCCGGGATCTCCGGCCAGAGCACATGGGCGATCAGCATCGCATAGAGCAGCACCGTGGCAAGCTTGCCGTGCCAGACGGCGGAGTGCACCTCGCCGGTGCGGTCGATGGCCGCCAGACCCGTGCCGACGGAGACCATCTCCTTGACGACCATCAGCCCGAAGGGCAGCATCATCAGCGGGAAACGGCTCATCAGGCAGACCAGCATGGACGCCTGGGTCAGCTTGTCGGCGAGAGGATCGAGCACCTTGCCCAGATTGCTGATCATATGAAAATGGCGGGCGATGAAGCCGTCCGCAATATCCGTCAGCCCGCTGAGCAGCAGAAGCAGCACCGTCGCCCGGGGATCTCCCGCGACCAGATAGGTCCAGACAAAGCAGGGGATCAGCGCCAGGCGCACACAGGAGAGCAGATTGGGTATCGTGAGGATCTTTCCCTCAAAGAGTTTTTTCATGCGTTTTTTCCTCCGCGGTTATCCCGCATCACGGTCTCTTATCTTAGCATAGAACGCAGAAAAAGAAAAGAGTCCATGGGAAAACTTGACAGCTTGTTCAAAAAGAAGACAAAAAACAGCGGAGCCGAAAGGCTCCGCTGTTTTGAGGCAGACGGCTTATCCGAGCGGATAGAAGAATGAGGCCATCAGCGGCGTATCGTCCTGCACAAAGCAGCACAGGGAGATAATGCCCATATGGCTGCCGGATTTGATGAGGACCTGCTGGACATAGTAGTTGACGCCGTTGACCGTGCAGGACGTGTGGATGCCGACGCGCTCCGCACCGGCGAAATCCACTGTGTTTTCTTCGATCTGAACATTCTCAAAGCCGGCGGATTCATAAGCGCCGGCCATGTTCTGCATGGCGGCCGTCCGGTACTGCTCCTCGCTCAGCACGCTGCCGTAGAGCAGACCGAGGTTTTCAAACAGGACGTTCATGCTCGCGCCGCTGCTGTGCTGGGCGAAGAAGTCAGTGAAGCTGTTGGACTTTTCCATCATCTCTTTGTATTTCTCGTCGCTGAACATCTCGGCCGTCAGACCGGACAGCTGGGCCAGCTGCTCGTCGTTGTAAATGACCCAGTCCTCGTCGAGCAGGACGCCGACGCCGATGTTTTCGTTTTCGTAGCGAATGCCGGCGGCTTCTTCCGTCACCTCGGAGGGCTGCTCTTCTTCGGTAATTTCGCCGACCGCTTCGCCGGTCCCTTCGTCGTCAATCCCTCCGACCGCGTCGCCGGAACCCTCTTCCGTCACTTCGACGGCTTTCGTTTCCGCGGGTGCTTCGGCGGGCGAGACCGTCCCCGAAGGCTGGCTGTCGGCGGGCTTTTCCGCAGGCGTCACATTGCCGGACACGTCGTTATGCCCGCAGGCGGCGAGCGCGAAGACCATGGCCAGCGCCAGGATCAGAGCAAGGATCTTTTTCATGAGCGTTTACTCCTTTGTTTGTCTTTGTTGTCCGCCGTGCGGCGAACAACATTAGTTTATCATGTTTTGGAAGGAGATGCAAGCCGGCGGAAAAACGCGGAGCGACCGGGATCGCTCCGCGTTTGGAAACGGGCTTCAAGCCAGATTCAGCTTTTTGCTCAGGCTCAGGGAGGTGATGACGTAGAGCACCGCGCCCTGCAGGACTTCCAGCAGCAGCGCGCTGCCGATGCTGGAATTGGCCACGCGAACGACGCCCGGCGCACTCTGCGCCAGATCCTCGATCGACTGTACGATGAGGTCGACGCTGCCGGCCTTGACAAGGCCGCTGAATACGGTGGAGGCCAGGATCTGAAAAGCAATGCTGATGCCGATGAAGGCCAGCACGCTCATCAGGCCCTTGTGGTTGGCGGACATCTGGCCCAGACCCATCGCCGCGTAAAAATGCAGGCAGGTGGTCAGGCAGGTGACGACCGAGGCGACGACAAGCTCCGCCAGCAGCAGGATCAGGCTGCTGCGGGATACGCCGAGCTGATACAGCATATCCAGCACCTCGCGGGTGCCGTAGAAGGCGGCGTTGAAGTCGTCGGTGCTCATCTGGCCGAGATTGGCGACCGTCAGCATCATCAGCAGGCCGATCAGCAGCGCGGTGGCCAGGAACCAGACCGTGGATACGATCAGCTTCGACCAGATCAGCGCATGGCTGTTCGTCGGCAGGGTGAACATCAGGTAGCCCTCGTCTTTGAGGAGGTTGCGGTAGAAGCGGCTGATCATCAGCACGAGAGTCATGACCCAGGCGACGGTCATGCCGATGAAGAAGGCAGCGACAAACAGACCCATCAGGATGCGCAGCAGCGTGCCGCCGAAGCCGGATTCCAGCATGCGGATGGAAAGATTGGCCAGCACGCCAAGCAGCGCCAGCACGCCCAGCGTGGGCAGCATGCGCCGCCCGGTGGCGCGGAATTCATGCTTCAAAAGATGACCTAACATTTGAACACCTCCCGGAAGTATGCGTCCACACTCTTGCCCTGCGCCTCGCGGATCTCGTCCACGGACTTCTGCAGCACGATGCGGCCGCCGTTGATGAAAATGACCTCGTCCAGCACCGCCTCCACGTCCGCGATCAGGTGGGTGGAAATAATGACGGAGGCCGAAGGATTATAGTTGCGGATGATGGTGTCGAGAATGAAATCGCGGGTGGCGGGATCGACGCCGCCGATCGGCTCATCCAGCAGATAGAGGCCGGCCTCGCGGCTCATGACCAGGATCAGCTGCACCTTTTCCCGCGTGCCCTTGGACATCTGGCCGAGGTGCATCCGCTCGTCGATGGAGAGCCTGCCGAGCATTTCGACAGCCTTTTCCCGCTGGAAATCGGCATAAAAGTCTTCAAAAAAGTCCAGCATCTGCCGTACGCTCATCCAGTCCGGCAGATAGGTCCGGTCCGGCAGATAGGAGACGATGGCCTTGGTGTCGGCCCCGGGCTTCATCCCGGCGATCAGCAGCTCGCCGTCCGAGGGGGTCAGCAGGCCGTTGGCCAGCTTGATCAGCGTCGTTTTTCCGCTGCCGTTCGGCCCCAGCAGGCCGACCACACGTCCCGGCTCGATGCTCAGGTTCACACCGTCCAGGGCTTTTACGCCGCCAAAGCTCTTGCTCAGATTGCGGCACTCGAGAATCGCACTCATGATTCTTCCTCCTTTTCCTCCTGCAGCAGGTCGATGATCTCCCGCCGCTGATAGCCCAGCAGCGTCATCGCCGCCAGAAATTCCCTGATATGACGCCCGCCGAGCGTCTTTTTACAGCGCGCGATCGCTGCGGTGTCCTCCGTGACGAAGCGCCCGCTGGTGCGCTGGGTGAATACCAACCCCTCGCGCTCCAGCTCCTGCAGGGCCCGCTGCACCGTGTTGGGGTTGACCCCCAGCTCGGCGGCCAGATCCCTCACGGAGGGCAGGCGCTCGCCGGGCGGCATCGCCCCGGAGGCGATGTCCTGCTCGAACTGACCGACCAGCTGGGTATAGATCGGCAGATCGCTGCGAAACTCCCGATTCATGGCTGACGCACCTCCTTGTGTCAATGTATTAGTGTATTAAGCGATTAGAACAATAACACATCATACGGCATCTGTCAAGGGGTTTCTGAAAAAAATTGATTGACAGCAGGGCCGGCCTTCACTTCCCGCACAGAGGGCTTGGGCAAAAAAAGATCCGCTGCGTCGGCAAAAAAGGAGAAAAAGTGGTTGACAAGCGGCCCGGTGGTATGATATTATCTCAAGGCTGAACAGCCCGTGCGGGTGTAGTTCAATGGTAGAACACCAGCCTTCCAAGCTGGATACGTGGGTTCGATTCCCATCACCCGCTCCAGCCTGAACAGGCGCCCGTTGAGCCTTGGTCAGCCTCTTATGCGCCAATAGCTCAGCAGGATAGAGCAACTGCCTTCTAAGCAGTAGGTCGGGGGTTCGAATCCCTCTTGGCGTGCCACACGTCCTCGCAAGCTTCGCATCGTCTCGCTTCCTCGCGGGCTCGAAAGCTCGCTCGCTCCGCTGCTCGTCCTTCGCAAAATCAAAGTCTTCGCTTTGATTTTGTATACGGGAGAACAAGGTAAAATTCATACTCGGTGGGATTAGCTCAGTTGGTAGAGCACCGGATTGTGGTTCCGGGTGTCGTGGGTTCGAGCCCCATATCCCACCCCACCGTACGAAAAAGGCCGGCAGCGCCGGCCTTTTTCGTAAAATGTATTCTGGGATGTAGTGTAATGGTAACACACCGGACTTTGACTCCGATATAGTGGGTTCGAGTCCCGCCATCCCAGCCATTCGCCCCAGTAGCTCAGGAGGTAGAGCACCTGCCTTTTAAGCAGGGTGTCCGGGGTTCGAGTCCCCGCTGGAGCACCAAAAACAAGCAGACTGCCATGCGCGGTCTGCTTGTTTTTCGCATGTTTGACGGACGAGAACCCACGGACACCAAAACGCGAAGCGTTTTTTGAGCGAAGCGGAAAGAGCGGCGAAGCCGGTTGCGAAGCAACAGGCTCGCCGGGGTTCGAGTCCCCGCTGGAGCAAGGGGCACTTCCCGGCGGCACGGTTTCCCCGCGATCCGCCCGCCCGCTGGCGGGCGATAAGTGAGGCTCCGAAAACGCAAGGGCGACGCAGCGTTTTCGGTTAAGCCGAACTTATGCAAGCGAGCGCAGCGAGTCGCAGTCCCCGCTGGAGCAAGGGGCACTTCCCGGCGGCATGGTTTTCCCGCGATCCGCCCCAATCCCAACCGGGAACTCCTTGCGGGAAGGCGCGCTTTGCGGTATAATAATATAGCCTGAGGGCGGCACGGTGCCAGCGCCCGGAACGCCGCCCGAAGCGGACATTCTATACAGAAACGAGGGACGACCCATGACCGAACAAGAAGCCCCGCGCAGCAAGTGCGGCTACTGCATGGGCGGCGAACTGCTCGACGCCTTCGGCATTCCCATCTGCGAGCTCTCCGTGAGCAAGCTGATCCTCTTCCGCGAGCAGAGCCATCCCGGGCGCTGCATCGTCGCCTACAAAGATCACGTCAGCGAGATCGTCGATATCAGCGCCGAGGAGCGCGCGGCGTTCATGGAAGACGTGGCCCGCGCTGCGAAGGCGATCCACGCGGTCTTCCACCCAGAGAAGCTCAATTACGGCGCCTACGGAGACACAGGCTGCCATTTGCACGTCCACCTGGTGCCGAAGTATCGTGACGGCTATGAGTGGGGCGGCGTCTTTGCCATGAACCCCGGCCGGACCACGCTCAGCGACAGCGAATACGCCGAGATGATCGAGAAGATCAAGGCGAATCTGTGACGGCGGGAGCGCTGTGCCCCGGGAATCGCCGGCGCTAAGACGCCAAAATCAGAGCCTTTTCCGCAAAAGAAGCAGAGCCGCCCGGCGGGCGGCTCTGCTTCTTCCTTTATTCGGAAACGGAGGCGTAAAGGGATCGTTTTCCGGGACCTGGCCATCCGCAAAGCAGAACAATTTGTCATAACACACAAAAATTATCGCTTTCCTTTGGGAGCTTTGACGAATCTTTGGGCAATTCGGCTCTTGTATCCGGCGGTCGAAAAGACTATAATCCACAGCGAACTCAAGGAAAGGAGGCCGATGAAACCATGAGTGACTTCTCGAACGTCACGGTTTTTGAGCCTGAGCAAGTGTCTGATACCCGCATCCTGCTGGATGACGAGGACTTCGTCTATTACTATTGGACGCTGCCCTTCTGCAATTACTGATTGCGCCAGGCGCGCTGGATGAGCGCTCAAAACGATAACGACAAGGCCGGCCCTTTTGGGCCGGCCTTTTACCTTGCCGGAAGAGCGCGGCGGGAAACGGTCAATGCCAGTGCTTTTTGATCGGCAGCCACCACGTGAAGCCGAAGGCGAGGCATTGCGCCAGTCCCTCGGCGCGGGGCAGCCCGGCTTCCTCGGCGACCATGCGGCCCACCAGAAAACACTCGGCGGCATGCGTGGCGAACAGGATCGCCAGCGGCCAGGGCTTTTTCTTCGCGGCCAGCGCGGCGAAGACGGCGTAGAGGATCACGCAGATCGGCTTTCCGAACTGTTTAGTCAGCTTGTCCATGAAAGAATTCCTCCGTTTTTTGATTCTGCCCTCATCATAGCACAGCCGCGCGCCGTACGCGAGTGTTTTTTGCGCCCGGAGCCGGCCTTAAGAAATTTTAGTTTGCGTTTGGCCCGACAGCGCGTTATAAAGGAAGGGAGCAGAATATAATGACGGAATTCGGACGTACGGATCGAAGGGGAAGGAGCGTCCCATGAGAAAAACGATCGCCATGTTGATCTGCCTGGCGCTGATGCTCAGCCTGCTGCCCGGCTGCGCGGCCAGGCCGGAGCCTGCGCCTGCGGAGACGGAGCCCGTCCCCGCCGAAACGCCCGCCGCAGCTGCGGAGACGGAAGTCCCCGCGGAGACGGAAGCCATACCCGAGCCGACGGAAGAGATCGCGCCGGAAGAGACGCGCGGGCATTACCGCTTTCAGCCGAAGGTCTGCTCGTCCTATATGACGGAGGTCTTCGGCGAAGCGAGGACCGAGACCTGGTTCAGCCTCGTGGATGCGCTCATGGCGGGGGAGACCAGCTTTGCCTGCCCGGACGAGGACACCTACTGGTGGGTGATGGGCCAGTATCCCGACCGCTGCTTCCCGGTGCTCAAGGATCTGATCTTCTACGGCCCGGACGTGGATCATCCCGTGAAGGACGGCGTGGCGGAATTCACCTACACGGTGCCGAAGGAGGAGGCCGCCGCGCGGATCGCGGACTATGTCGCGCTCGTGGAGGACATCCTTAACGAGACGCTGCGGGACGATTACTCCGACGCAGAGAAGGCCCTGGCGCTGTACCTCTACTTTTCGCACCACTACGTCTACGACTATGAGTCTGCCAGGCCGGACTTCGCGCCGACTTACCTGTCCAGCTACCGCGTCCTGACGACCGGGACCGGCATCTGCCAGGAGTTCTCGGTCGCCTACTCCTATCTGCTGCTGCAGGCGGGCGTGGACGCCGGCGTCATGAGCGGGCACTGCAGCTGGACCCCGGAGGGGCACCAGTGGAGCTACGTGAAGATCAACGGGCACAACTTTCACATCGACCCCACCTTCGTGATCAGCGACCAGGACTCGCTGCGCTATTTCATGATGACCGACGAGCAGCGGGAGACGGACGGTTTTCTGCGGAATGATTTCGTGATCTGCTCCCACTACGCCAACGACCACCCCCATCCGGACTACGCGGCGGACGACGACAGCTTCCGCGAGATCTGGCGGGGCCGCTTCGCAGAGTTTGACCACGAAACGTGCACGCTGACTTACTCTTTCTATGACGAACAGGCCGAAGAGCAGACCGCGAGCTTTGACTACACGGGCTGGTGAAGCCTTGCGGGCCGGCGGCTTTTGTGCTAAGATGCCCGTGGAGGGATGCAAATGGAAACCACGATTCTTGTTGTGCTGGCGGTTGTCGGCGTCGTGATGGCGATGCTTGCGATCATGAAGCCGATCATGGACGATGAAAAGGTCCGCGGCAAGGTGCTGAATTTCAGCGAGGGCATGCGGGACTATTACTTCCTGCTGGCGGGTACCCGGGCGCAGACCGAGGAGGCTCTGGCCGGACCGCTGGACCAGACGGTCCTTGACTATACCTATCTGCCGGAGGAGGAGAGCGTCCGCTTCCGGAAGGAGAGCGTGGAGGCCGACTACCGCCTGCGCTTTTTTGAGGCAGAGGGGAAGACCTATCTGCGCGTGAGCCGCGCCGCGGAGGAGCGGGAGAAGGGGAACATCCCCTATCTTGTCAACGCCTTTTTCATTAAAAACCTTCGCGCAAAGCCCGTGGACTGCCGGCAGTTTGAGGCGATGTTCCCGGAGAGCGAAAACTGAATCGACGTGAATGCAAAACCGCCCTGCCGACGTCCGGCAGGGCGGTTTTGCATAAACCGGGCTACAGATTCAGCAGCACCAGGGCGGCGAGGATGAACAGCAGGCCGAGCAGCTGCTTTTTCCCGGGCTTTTCCCGGAAGAAAAGCGCCGAGAGCAGCAGGACCAGCACGATCGTGCCGGCGCTGAAGACGGGATAGACCAGAAAGGCCGGGAGCTTTTCCAGCGCGCGCAGCAGGAGGAAAGAGGAAAAATAGTTCGGCACGCCGACGGCGATGCCCGCCGCCAGCTCCCGCGGGAGGATGCGTTTGCCGCTGCGGCGGCGCTCCCAAAGAGCGAGCAGCGCGGTGAAAACCGCGGCTGTCAGAAAGAGCCAGAAGAAATAGGCGCCGTCCTCCGCGCGGTCGCCGAGCTGCTCGAAGACCTTGGCCATCGAGTCGGCGCAGCCGCCGGCCAGCAGCGTCAGCAGCAGAAGGGGAAAGGAGCGTGCGCCGCCTCCGCCGTCCGTTTCACTCGGCTGCCCGGCGTGGATCAGCAGCATGGCCGGGATCACGAGCAGTACGCCGACCAGCTGCAGGACGCCCGGGCGCTCGTCGAAGCAGACAAGGCTCAGCGCCAATGACACCAGCAGACCGAGCCGGGCAAAGGCGGCGGAGAGGGAGGCGCCGTTGAGGCGCACGCTGCTCTGCATCGTGACGAGGCCGGCCACGAACAGCAGCCCGCCCACCGCGCCGCAGACAAGGGTCACGGGGCGGCTGCGGAAAAGCAGCGTGCGGTCCGGCATCAGCAGCAGGGCAATGAGGATGCAGGTGAGATAGTTGCCGAGCAGCAGGCCGTAACGGTTGCCCCGCGGCTCGCGGAAAAGCTTGAGCACAAGGGCCATGGAGGCGCTGCTGAGCATGGCCAGGAGAAGAACGATCATAGAGACCTCCGAAGATGCGCAGATTCCAAAAAAGCACCGCTGTTGCGGTGCTTTTTGGTGTGCAGGAGCTTATTCCCTGACGACGGCGATGACCTCGCACTCGAGCAGCACGTCCTTGGGAAGCCGTGCCACCTCGACGCAGGAGCGGGCGGGGAAGGGCTCCTGGAAGTGGCGGGCGTAGATCGCGTTGATGGCGCCGAAGTCGTTCATGTCCTTGATGAACACCGTGGTCTTGACGACATGGCCCATGTCGCTGCCGGCGGCCTCCAGAAGATTGGCGATGTTGGTGAAGACCTGCTCGGCCTGGGCCTCGAGCCCCTCGGCCAGCGCGCCGGTGGCGGGGATGATGGGGATCTGGCCGGACGCGAAAATCAGATTGCCGACCACGCGGGCCTGGGAATAAGGGCCGATCGCTGCGGGCGCCTTGTCGGTGGAGATAACTTTCATGATAAGGTCCTCCTGTATTCTTAAAACTAAAAACTAAGAACTAAAAACTGAATCAGTCTTCTACTTCGAGCATGTAGCCGTGCTGGCGGATGGCCTCCTCCACGGCCAGACCGTGGGCCTCGCCGCCGACCTCGCAGGAGATGTTGACGGTGGTCTCGTTGGGGTTGAGGCCCGCGCGCAGGCGGTCGTGCTGGACGCCGAGGATGTTGCCGCCGGCAGTGGAGATGATGTTCAGCAGCTGCACCAGGCTGCCCGGACGGTCGATCAGGCGCACACTGAACTTTACGCGGCGGTGGCGGGCCACCAGGCCCATCTCAATGATGCTCTGGATGAAGCTGACGTCGATGTTGCCGCCGGACATGACCGCGACCACGCGCTTGCCCTTGACGTCCAGCTTGCCGGAGAGCACCGCGGCCAGCGGGGTGGCGCCGGCGGGCTCGACGACCTGCTTGCAGCGCTCGAGCAGCAGCAGGATGGCGTTGGCGATCTCCGTGTCGGAGACGGTGACCACGTCGTCGGCATAGCGGTTGATGAGGGGAACGGTGATCTCGCCGGGGGCGCGCACAGCGATGCCGTCGGCGATGGTGGAGACGGAGTCGGTGCAGATGCGCTCCTTGGCCTGGAAGCTGCGGGCGATGGCCGGTGCGCCCTCGGCCTGCACGCCGCAGACCTGGATGCGGGGGTTGACCTGCTTGACGGCCGCCGCGACGCCCGCGAGCAGTCCGCCGCCGCCGGCGGGGACGATGATCATGTCGGCATAGGGCAGGTCGGAGAGGATCTCCAGACCCAGCGTGCCCTGGCCGGCGATGACCTCGGGGTCGTCGTAGGGATGCAGGAAGGTCGCGCCCTCTTCCTTGCAGATGCGCATGGCCTCGGCATAGGCGTCGTCATAGCAGTCGCCCGCGAGGACGACCTTCGCGCCGTAGCCCTCGGTGGCCTGCACCTTGGCGATCGGCGCGGCTTTGGGCATGACGATGGTGGCGGGAATATGGAATTTGGCGGCCGAGCAGGCCACGCCCTGGGCGTGGTTGCCGGCGGAGGAGGCCACCACGGGGCAGCGCTCGCCGCGCTCGATCATCGCGGCCAGCTTGTTGCTCGCGCCGCGGATCTTGAAGGAACCGGTCTTCTGCCGGTTTTCGCATTTGAGGTAGATGCGTCCGCCGGTCATGGCGGAGAAGGTGGAGGAGAGATCCAGCTCTGTGTGGTGCAGGATCGGTTTCAGCCGTTCTGCGGCCAGCTCAAATTCGCTCAGTCCGATGTCCATGTGTTTACCCCCTCAGTATTTCGATCCAGTATCCGTCCGGATCTTCGATGAAATAAAAACGGCCGTTGTCCTCCTGACAGACGCAGCCCATGGCCTGATGTCTGGCATAGGAGGCTTCGTAGTCGGAGGCGGTCATCGCCAGGTGGAATTCCTGCTCGCCGAGGTCGTAGGGCTCCGTGCGGTCAAAGAGCCAGGTGAGCTCCAGCGTGAAATCAGAGCGCCCGTCGCCGAGATAGGTCAGCTGAAAGTGATCGGTCTTTCTCTCGCGCACGGGGTGCATCTCCAGCGCCTCGGCGTAAAAGGCGAGGCTGCGCTGCAGATCCAAAACGTTGAAATTGAAGTGGTTGAATGTGAACACGGCATATCACCTCAATGGATATCGTACCACCGCGGCGGGCCGATTGTCAACGGGAACAGCCGCTGCGGAAGACGAATAGAATGGGGCACGGCGTATGCTGTTAAAAAGGAAACACCGTCACGGACCCTGTAAGGTCTGCGGCGGCGCAGGAGGGGGATACTGTGGGAAGGGAAATCATCAGCCTGCGGCAGCTGCCGGTGGGCGAAAGCGCGCGCGTCACCGCGATCGGCGGCGATGCCGCGCTGCAGCGCAGGCTGCTGGACCTGGGGCTGGTGCCGGGGACGGAGGTCCGCTGCCTGGGCGAGAGCCCGGGCGGCGGGCCGCGCGCCTACGGTCTGCGGGGCACGGTGCTCGCTCTGCGCGGAAGCGAAAGCGGGCAGGTCGAGGCGGAGCTTCTGCCGCTGCAGGGCTGCGTGCCCGTGGCGCTGGCCGGCAATCCGAACGTCGGCAAAAGCACGCTCTTCAACGGTCTGACAGGGCTGCACCAGCACACCGGCAACTGGCCGGGCAAGACCGTCGCGCTGAGCTCCGGCCGCTGCCGCAGCGCGGAGCGGGAGTATCTGCTCACCGACCTCCCCGGCACCTATTCGCTGATGGCCCGCTCGGAGGAGGAGCGCATCGCGCGCGATTTCCTGCGCGAGGGGCGGGCGAGGGCCGTGATCGTCGTCTGCGACGCCTGCAGCCTGGAGCGGAATCTGAATCTGGCGCTGCAGGTGTCGGAAATCTGCGAGCGCGTGCTGCTGTGCGTCAATTTGATGGACGAGGCGGAGCGGCGGGGCATGAAGCTGGATCTGAAAAAGCTGGAAGAGCGCATCGGCCTGCCGGTGGTCGGCGTGACGGCGCATCAGAAAAGCAGCCGCCTGCGGCTGCTGGAGGCCATCGACCGGCTGGTGGACGGCGATGCGCCGAATCCTTACCGGGTCAGGTATCCCGAGGGCGCGGCGCTGCGCCTGCCCGGGACGGAAGGCGAAAACGGAGGGGAACGGCTCTGCGTGCAGGCGCTCTACCGCGCGGCGGAAGAGCTCTGCGAGGGCGTGTGTACGCCGCGCTATGCCGACGACCGCCGCGACCGGCGGCTGGACCGCGTGCTGACCGGGCGCGTTCTCGCCTGGCCGCTGATGCTCGTACTGCTGGCGCTGGTGTTCTGGCTGAGCATCGTCGGCTCCAACATCCCATCCCAGTGGCTGTCGGCGCTGCTGTTTTCCCTGGAGGGAAAGCTCGAGGCGTTTTTAGCGGCTCTCGGCGCGCCGGAATGGCTTCGAGGGCTGCTCTGCGAGGGCGCGTGGCGGGTGACGGCCTGGGTAGTATCCGTCATGCTGCCGCCGATGGCGATCTTCTTCCCCCTGTTTTCACTGCTGGAGGACGCGGGCTATCTGCCGCGCGTGGCCTATAACCTGGACCGCCCCTTCGAGGCCTGCCGCGCCTGCGGCAAGCAGAGCCTGTGCATGAGGATAGGGAAATTTAGGGCGTATCTTCCAGACATCCGATGAAGCGATAGTAGATCCTCACCGTCTGCCGCTTGATTGATTTCCCCTCGGGATCCTTTTCGTAATGACCTTGCTCGACCTCGATCCGATCGATCAGCTTGTGCACGAGATCGGGTGTCAGCGCATCCGGGCACTGAATTTCCTCCAACAGGGCGAAGAAGCGTTTGAACGAATCGGAGCGCTGAGGATCCGGCTTGAGGGAGTCCTTCAGTTCCGCGATCGACCGCTCAAGACCGGCGCGCTCTTCCTCATAGCCCTTCGCCAGCTCGTGATAGGTCGCCTCCGACTGCACGCCGCTGGCGTAAAGCTCAAACGCGCGCTTGATCAGGCCGCTCACTTCCTGCAGGCGCTTCTCCTGCTTTCGGAGCAGCTCATTCAGCCGTCCGCTTTCCGCGCTTTTCCGGCTGGCATCGCCGGATTCGAGCGCCGACACGATCTCAGCCTTTTCCTCTTCGCTTAAGCGAAGCAGACCGCGCAGTTCTTCCAGGACGATCCGGTACAGAGAATCATACTCGATGAAATGATTGCCGCACTCGCCCGCGCCGTGTGACTTGTAGCCGCCGCAGCAAAGGTTGTATGTGCTCCCTTTCTTCCGGGTGGGAGCCGTCGTCATGTTGCGTCCGCAGTCGGCGCACCTTGCCACTCCCGAAAACACATTGACAAAGCCCCGGTTCGGAATGCAGCGCCGCGCGACAGCCCGCCGCCTGACCCGAGAGAACAGCTCCTCGGAAACGATCGGCTCGTGCGTGTTCCTGACCACGATCCAATCCTCCCTCTTGTTCGTGCGCGTTTCCTTGCTCTTGAAGGAAACCTTCGTCGTCTTGCCCTGCAGCGTGTGGCCTGCATAGACCTCATTGCGCAGCATTTTACAGAGCGTGGCCGAAGTCCATTTCCTGCGTTTGCTGTAGTTGTCTATGTTCAGTTCCGGATGATTCAGACAACGATACTCCGCCGGCGTCGGGATCTGCTTCTCGTTCAGCTCCCGCGCGATATCACTGGTGCGGCGCCCGGCCACTGCCATCTCAAAGATCGCCCTGACGACCCTGGCCGCTTCCTCGTCTATGAGCAGGTGATTCTTGTTTTCCGGGTCTTTCCTGTAGCCATACGGCGCAAAAGGGGAGATGAAATCTCCGTTTTCCATCTTGGATTGAAACGAGGCGCGAATCTTCAGGCTCGTATCTCTGGCGTAGAACTCGTTGACCAGGAGCATAAAGGGCGTTGCGATCGCGGTCCCGTTCGACAGGGCGGTCGAGTCATATCCTTCCCCGATCGCGATATAGCGAATACCGCGCTTCGGGAAATACTCTTCCAGCAGCTCCGTCGTTTTCGCGCTGTTTCTTCCAAGCCGCGACAGGTCTTTCGTGATCACGCAGTTGACCCGGTCGCGCTCGATGTCGGCCATCATCCGGCGAAAATCCGGTCGGTCGTAATTCGTTCCGGAAAAGCCGTCGTCCACATACTCATCAACAACGGTGATCCGGTTGGCTTGTGCGTAGGCTCGCAGGATATCGCGCTGCGTGGAAACACTCGCGCTTTCTCCGCTGCCCTCGTCGTCTTTCGACAGCCGCAGATACAGCGCGGCCCGGTACAGCTTGTTTTCTTTCTGTTGTGCTGCCATTAACAGCCCTCCTTCTGAATGGGCACAACAGCTGTATTGCCGCTGTTATTATAACAAACGGTCTGTCGATCCGCAATGATCTCCTGCAGCAAGTGCTTTCGTGTGCGCTCCCGGCTGAAATAACGGTGTACCGTAATGACCGAATCGCCGATGCGGTATTCGGCCGTATCCTTGTCCAGCATGGACTTCCCGCTCTCATTGTATGTATCGGCCGTTTTGGCAATCACAAAGCAGACCGGGAAAGCCGTATGGTTCTGGACAACTGATTGAGCAATACTGATAGAAATCTCCTAAAGTATTGCCACTCCCGCTGACAGCAGGATTTGTAACCGTTTCCGGTTAGAAAAAGTCCAATGGCATAATAATACGATGAAATAATAGTGCTTTGTCCCGAAAAACTGATGTTTTGGGGCTGCTGTTATGCAGTTCAGTTTATGTACCAAACTGAAGAATCCGCATAAATGCTTAACTTTTTTCGCTGATATTTACAGCATGGATTGTTGATGACAAGATAATGAGAATATATGAAGACAAAGAATTTGAAATATTTTAAGCAATGTTTATTATACGACTTCCCTCATTTCATCTGTTTTTAGCTTTTTCTATTTAAGGATTCGTTTCTTATCCTGTTCATTTTTCGGCGCTTCATGAAATATCACTGTTCCAAATCGCCAGAATTCTGGACATAGAAAAATCAGATTTTTCAAGCACCGCTACTTTGGTTTTTTCATTTACGAAGCACTGCTTTGTAGATCCACCCCGTTCATCCAGGCAACAAATAAATCGTATTTTCTTTTGGATACTAGTCCAACTCAAGCTGAAGAAGAAACCATTTTGGCTCTTCAAAAGAAATCGATAAGCCCGATCAAAAGATCGTCTTGGAGTGAATACGGTATTCCGGTAGTGCCCAAAGCACTTTGATGCGTTTTTGTATTCGAGATCTGATACAGCAAAAAGGCCGATGCTCAACAGAGCATCGGCCTTTTGCTTGCTGTCAATACCAGCGCGTCAAAACGTGAGTTGTATATATGCTGCAATAATTAAGAAAAAAACACCGAATTGCGCTGCTTTTGATAATTATATGTTTTTGCACCGTGATAGTTACGCATCAGTACATGTCACCCGACGATTTTCGAGGATCAGCACTTTGGCACCGCAATTGTCTAGGAAAGAGCCTGCATCATACGGATTGTTCAAATCGTTTTTGTTATTGCTTCCGCTCTACAAACCAACGCCCGATATTGTTCCCGGTTTGATTGGGGCTGCGTTCAAAAAACAGAAAGCTCTGTTTCCCGTTGATCAGCACCGTGTACCGGTCGCCCTGGCCGCCGGCGCGCATGGCGGCGGCCTGTCGGATATCGGTCACGCGGTCGATCTCATAGTTCGTCCCGTCCTCCCAGGTGATCATCCGCGGGAGCATGACGCCGTCCGAACGGAACTGGACTTCGACCGGGACGTAAACCTTCAAGCGGTTTGCGTTCACCATTCGTCGTCCCTTTCTCCGTCCTCTTCGGCAGCCTCGAGCTTCGCCCGGAAGGAGATCGCGCGAGACGTAGCGAAGCCGTCGAAACGGACGATGTGCGCGCCCTTGGCCGTGTCGATGTCGACGACCGTCCCGAGCCCCATGATCGCGTGACGGACCCGCTGACCGATCGCGAAGCTTTCCGCTTCCTTTTCCGGCAGGTATTTTTCGCTGGCCTCGATATAGTCCCGGGCCTCCTTGACGAGCCCTTCCTCCGGCGGCTCCGTATGCTCCAGCAGCTCCGGGGCGACGTCCAGAAGGAAGCGGGAAGGATATCTGGGCGAGCCGTCGATGTTCCTCCCTTTGGCCTCGGAGAGGTAGAGGCGCTTTTCCGCGCGCGTCATGGCCACGAAGGCCAGCCGCCGCTCCTCCTCCATCCCCGGCAGGGTATTGGTTTTCCTTGAGGGGAAGATCCCCTCGTTCATCTCGCACAGGAACACATAGGGGAACTCCAGCCCCTTGGCCGCGTGGACGGTCATCAGCTTGACCTTGTCGCCGGCTTCCCCGGCGTCACTGTTGGTAAAGAGCGCAACATGCGCGAGGTAATGCTCCAGCGTCGCCTCTTCGCCGCAGGCGGTCTCATACTCATACACCGACTGCTTCAACTCCGCCAGATTGTCCAGCCGCTCCTGGCTGCCCTCAGTGCGCAGCATTTCCTCGTAGCGGCTCGCGTTCAGCACAGCGGACAGCAGCTCGGACACCGGCCGCTCCGCATAATCGGCGGCGAAGGACTCGACCAGCTTCACAAAGCCTGCGGCTTTGGTGCCTTTGAAGATATCGTCGTCCAGTGTGCGGCAGAGCGCCTCGTAGAGCGTGCAGTGCTGATTCGCGGCATAGTCCTCCAGAAAGCGCATGCGGCGCTCGCCCATGTTGCGCTTCGGTACGTTTACGATCCTCCGGAAGGACAGGTCGTCCTTCAGCGCGATCATCCGCAGATAACTCAGCGCGTCCTTGATCTCCATCCGGCCGAAGAACTGCACGCCGCTGTAGATCGTGTAGGGGATCTTCCGCTTCTGGAAGATCTCTTCGAGCGTTCGCGTGACGTAATGGGCGCGGTACAGGACCGTCATATCCCGGTAGGGGACGCCCGCATCATGGAGCTCCATCATCTGAAAGGCGATCCATTCCGCCTCTTTCTCCGCGTTGACCGCGTGGTGGCAGAGGACGCTCGCGCCGTCCGGCAGCACCGGGATCAGAGCCTTCTTGATGCGGCTGCGGTTCTTGTCGATCAGGGAATTGGCGACGGCGAGGATCTGCGGCGTCGAGCGGTAGTTCTGCATCATCATGATGGTTTTCGCCGTCGGATACTGCTTGTCAAAGTCGAGCAGATACTTGACGTTCGCGCCGCGCCAGGTGTAGACGGTCTGGTCTGGATCGCCGACGATGAAAAGGTTCTTGTGATAATCGCACAGCACTTCCATCAGCTCGTACTGCAGGCCGTCGATATCCTGGAACTCGTCGATCATGATGTACTCCAGGCGCTGCTGCCATTTGAGCCGGATCTCGGGGTTCTCCTTGAAGATATACAGCGAGAACTTGATCAGGTCGTTGTAGTCGAGCCCGAAGCACTTCTTCTCCTGATACAGATAGCCGTAGAAAATGACGTCGTCGGTCGCGGTCGCCTGCAGATACTTTTCGTGCAGCGTGTCGAGCGACATCGTGATCATATCGAGATAGTATTCGGGCTTTTTGAAGAGCTTCTGGATTTCAATCATATCCCGGGCCTTGGAGAAGGTCATGTCCTGCAGCGTCAGGCCGCGCTCCTCGTAAATGATCTTCAGCATCGAATCGATGTCGGAATTGTCCAGCACGAGGAAGCTTTTCGGGTACTGCACGGCGAAGCTGTCCTCCTGCAGCACCGAGACGCAGAAGCCGTGGAAGGTGTTGATGTAGCCGGTGTCGTTGTCTCCGGTCAGATTGTGGATCCGCTGGCGCATCTCATTAGCCGCCTTGTTCGTAAAGGTGACGCAGAGGATGTTGCCCGGCAGGATGCCCAGCTCATTGACCAGATAGCCAAAGCGGTGCGAAAGCGCGCGGGTCTTGCCCGAGCCTGCGCCCGCGATGACACGGACGAAGCCCTCGGTCGTCTTCACGGCCTCCAGCTGGGCGGGATTCAGTTGGTTGATCGGCATATAGTTCCTCCTCTACCGTCAGGAGCTCTGTCGGCGGCTCCGCATGAGCGCATAGGCCTCGATCCCATCCCAGTCCTCATCGCTCATGAAAAACTCGTAGAGCGGGATCTGCAGGGTCTCGCAGACGCGTTCGATCGTGTCGATGGACAGCTGCCCGCTTCTGCGTTTGGCGGAATCGAAGGTCGAGTAATGGATCCCGCTTGCTTTGGAAAGAGCAAACAGGGACATGCCCCGCTCGTCAAGCAGATGATTCAGCCTTTCCAGAGAGTCCATGTTACGCGCTCCTCAATCTTGGAATGTCCCACGATACACATGATAAACGAACAAGAGTCCGATAAAACGGACAGATCAAGCCCCGGAGAGCTCCGGGGCTCATTTTTTTGAACAATCAGCGAAGCACCCGGCCGCAGACGAAGAAGCTCAGACCCGGCTGAATGGGCTTCGGCCCGTACTCCGGATTGTAGGAGAGCATCACGGGCTGCCTGTGCACGATCCCGGCCGCGTCGGTGAAGGCCTCGGGATCCTCCGGCTCCTGCTCCTCGTAGACCTTGAGATAGCCCTCGCCGTCGTATACCATGATGCCGACCTCGCCCGGACGGAGCGATTCGCAGCGCTGCACCCAGACGATCTGGCCGTCGTGGTAGACGGGCTCCATGCTGCGCCCGCTGATGCGCACGCCGAACTCGGCTCCGGCGGGGATCGTGTCCTCGGGGACGGAGATCTCCTCAAAGTTGTCGGAATCCAGCCAGACGCCGGGGCCGGCGGAGACGGGCATGGTCGCCAGCGGCATCCTGCGGTAGGCGATGCCGGAAATGAGGGTCAGCGCCTGCGGCCTGTATCGGCCGGAAGCGATCAGATCGGCTCTGTACGAGGCCAGTTTCTCCATGCCCTCCGCGTTGAGCGTGCCGTCCGCCGGCAGGGAAGTGAAGTAGTCGAGGCTGTCGATCCCAAAAACTTTGCCCATTGCGATCAGCTGATAGGCGCTGGGCGTGGAGCGGCCTTTCTCCCACTTTCCGATCGTCGTCCGGTCCAGACTCAGTCCCATCGGCTTCAGACGCTCCGAAAGCTCGGCCAGGGACAGGCCTTTTTCTTCCCGAAGCGCAGCGATGCGCCGTCCGACGGCGTTGCGTGCCTGCTCCTCTGTGATACTGTATGCGCTGCTTGCAATCGGCCGGATCCCGGCGTCCGCAGATTTCCTGGTCATATCGCACACTCCTCTCCGTTTGACCTGATTATATACCGGATCATCGCCGCCAGTCAAGCATTTGTGGCGTGTTGTTCCACAAATGCGGAATTGAACGGGATGATAAATCGACATATAATAAGGCCGCCAAAGGAGGCGGGAAGATGGAGCACAGAACGATCCTGCACAGCGATATGAACTCTTTTTATGCTTCCGTGGAGATGATGCTGGATCCCTCGCTGCGAGGGAAGGCCGTCGCGGTGTGCGGCTCCACGGAGAACCGGCACGGCATCATCCTGGCCAAATCGCAGCTGGCAAAAAAGGCCGGCGTCAAAACGGGCATGGTCAACTGGGAGGCAAGGCAACGCTGCCCCGATCTGATCATGGTGCCGCCGCAATATGATGAGTACCTGAAATACTCGAAACTCGCGCACGAGATCTACTACCGCTATACGGATCTGGTCGAGCCTTTCGGCATGGACGAGTGCTGGCTCGATGTGACGGACAGCCGGTATCAGTGCGGCGATGGCGTGGAGATCGCCGAGGCGATCCGTACGGCCTGCCGGGAGGAGCTGGGGCTGACGGTGAGCATCGGGGTGTCATTCAACAAGATCTTCGCCAAGCTGGGCTCCGACATGAAAAAGCCGGACGCCACGACGGTGATCACCGAGGAAGACTTCCGCGAAAAGGTCTGGCCGCTGGCGGCGTCGGAGATGATCTACGTCGGCCGGTCGACCGAGGCAAAGCTGGCAGCCTACGGCATCCGCACCATCGGCGAGCTGGCGGCGACCTCTCCGATGCTGCTGCAGAACTGGTTCGGCGTCAACGGCCTTGCCTTGTGGCGCTATGCCAACGGCTATGACCGGTCCCGGGTCATGCACCGGGATTTCGTGAGCCCGATAAAGTCGATCGGGCACGGCATTACCTGCAGCGCCGATCTGGAAAACGAGGAAGAGGTGTTCAAGGTGATGCTGGAGCTTTCGCAGGACGTGGGGCATCGGCTCCGCGTCCACGGCCTGATGGCGCGCGGCGTGCAGATCTGGATCCGGGGGAAAGACCTGTCCGGGATGCAGTGCCAGTGCAAGCTGCCGGTCCGCACGCAGCTGCCGAACGAGATCACCGCCGCGGGCTTCCGGCTCTTTCAGGAGCGCTACAGATGGTCGCAGCACGTCCGCGCCGTGTGTATCCGGGCGACAGATCTCATTCCGAAGAGCGAGGCGGAACAGATGTCCCTGTTCATCGACAATGAAAGGCGCGATCGGCGGGAGCGATTGGAGAACACGATTGAAGAGCTCCGCAGCCGCTTCGGCAAGCGTTCCGTCACCTACGCCGCGCTGCTCGGAGACCTCAAAATGCCGGGCGACGGGCGCGAAAAAGTCCGTATGCCGGGCTTGATGTACCAGTAGGTTGTAGAGTTGAAGACCGGCGGAAGATAGGGTATAATAGCATCGATTCCAGTAGGGGAGCGGTGACTTATGTGCGGCAGATACAATTTCAGCACGGATAACCCGGACGAGAAAATGACCGCTCTCATCAGCGTGATGGAGCGGAAGTATCCGGGGGAGTATCAGACCGGGGACATTTTTCCCGGCGACACGGCGCCGGCCATGATCGCGCAGGGGGACAAAATCGTCGCCGTTCCCGCGGCTTTCGGCTTTCCCGGTTTTCAGGACGGCAAGCTGCTGATCAATGCCCGAGGGGAGACGGCGGCGGAAAAGAAGACCTTTTCCGAGAGCCTGAAAGAGCGCCGGATCATCCTTCCGGCCACGGGCTTTTACGAATGGAGCTCGGACAAAACGAAGTATCTGTTCTCGGTCGGCTCGTCGACCTTGTTTTACCTCTGCGGCCTGTACAAGGTCGTCGACGGAAAATACCGGTTCGTGATCCTCACCCGCGCCGCCAACGAATCCATGATCGAGGTGCACGAGCGGATGCCCGTCATCGTGGATGAACATGAGGTGCGTCCTTATCTGACCGACCCCGCCGCCGCAGCGGAGATCATTGCCAACGCCGCACCGCTGCTGAACAAACAGAAAAAATAAACACAAAAAACCGCATTGCTGACAGACTGTAAATCTGCCGGCAATGCGGTTTTATTTTGATCATTTGCGGACAAAATGATCAAATTGACTTGACCGTTGATGAAAATGGGATATAATAAAATCGAGAACATCGCAGGGGGAGCGATCCTGATGAGAGCATTTGCATACAAGAACAATTATAAAAAACTGCTGACACCCGAGATCGTGGCGCTGCTTATACAGATCCACGAGCAAAAAGGAAAACAGAGCAGGTTCTCCGACGCCCAAAAGGATGTACTTGACGAGTTGCTTGAGATTGCGAAGATCCAGAGCACGGAGGCGTCGAACCGGATCGAGGGCATTATCACCACCGATGACCGCTTGAAGCTGATCGTGCGGAACAAAACCACGCCGCGCAGCCGCAGCGAGCGCGAGATCGCCGGGTATCGGGATGTGCTGAACACGATCCATGAAAACTATGAGTTTATCCCGATCCGCCCCGGCATGATCCTCCAGCTTCACCGGGATCTGTATAAATTCAGCGGCATGTCGATCGGCGGGAGCTTCAAGAACTCGGACAACGTAATCGCCGAGGAGCTCCCGGACGGCACAAAGCGCGTCCGCTTTCAGCCCGTCCCCGCCTGGGAGACGCCGGAGGCCATGGACGCTCTCTGCGCGGCGATCAACGAAGCGATCGCCGATCCGGAACTGGACGATTTGCTCTTGATCCCCATGTTCGTTCTGGACTTCCTCTGCATCCACCCCTTCAACGACGGCAACGGGCGCATGAGCCGTCTGTTGACCCTGCTGCTTTTGTACCGTACGGGCTATCCGATTGGGAAATACATCAGCCTCGAACGGCTGATCGCCGACAGCAAGGAAAGCTATTACGAAACCCTGCAGGCCAGCTCTGAAAACTGGCACGAGGGCGACAACGATTATCTTCCCTTTGCCCGTTATCTGTTGGGCGTCATCATCGCGGCTTACCGGGAATTCTCGGAGCGCGCGGAGATTATGATCGAAGCCGGAAACTCCAAAATCAGCCGTATCCGAAGGCTGATCCGCAGCACGACCGGGAAGATCACCAAGTCGGAGCTCATGGCGCAGTGCCCGGATATCAGCCAGGTCACCATCCAGCGCGCGCTGAAAGAGATGACAGACAAGGGCGATATCCTCAAGATCGGCGGCGGCCGCTACACCTCTTACACATGGAATTGGGAAAAGGAGTAAGGACATGGTTACAGGCGAACTGAGAAGCAAAATCGACAGTCTTTGGGAGATTTTCTGGACGGGCGGTCTGACTAACCCTCTGGACGTGATCGAGCAGATGACCTATCTGATGTTCATCCACGATCTGGACGTCTCCGACAACCTGCGCGCAAAGGAGTCCGCCATGCTTGGCCTGCCCTATGAGAGCATCTTTGCCAAAGAGGTACAGATCGGTGAGCGGGTGATCGATGGCAGCCAGCTCAAATGGAGCGTGTTCCACGACTTCCCCGCCGGGAAGATGTACAGCACCGTGCAGGAATGGGTCTTTCCTTTTATCAAGAACTTGCACGGCGACAAGGAGAGCGCCTACTCCAAGTACATGGGCGACGCCATTTTCAAGATCCCGACGCCCTTGATGCTGGACAAGATTGTCACGGCCATGGACGGCATCTATGAGCAGATGGCCGCGCTCAAGGCTGCCGATACCCGGGGCGACGTCTACGAATACCTGCTCTCCAAAATCGCCACCGCGGGCGTCAACGGCCAGTTCCGCACGCCGCGGCACATTATCAAAATGATGGTGGAGCTGATGGAGCCGAAGGCGGACGACGTTGTCTGTGACCCGGCCTGCGGCACCTCGGGCTTCCTCGTGGCGGTCAGCGACTATCTCAAGGAAAACCGCAAGCAGGAGGTTTTCTTCAACCGCCAGAACAAGGAT
>CACYWG010000024.1 GCA_902778115.1 Oscillospiraceae bacterium
TGTGCTGATCCTGACGATTTATAAGATCTGCGACATGGCCCTCATCGACAACTTTCTGCTTTTGAAATTCCACTTCTTCCAGCATTACTACCCCGAGGCAGCGCATGTGATGGAGGGAAGGAAGTACGGCTTCAACCTCAAAAGCCAGCTGCTGAAGCTGTTTATTGTTTTCCCTGCGGTCTCCGCCCTGGCGGCCTGGATCTGCACCCGGTTCTGAGAAACAGTGGGAGGGATAAATATGCTTGCTGCCAAACTCATCGCGGAAGGCCTTGGTCTGGGCTTCCTGCTGTACCTGATCTGCGCGATCGGTATCCGAAACGGCGCCGTCGGCATGGTGCATTTGTATGATTCAAAAGTGCAGGAGCGGGTCGTCAAGCTGGGCCTGACCACCATGGAGGAGATCCGGAAGCGGAGCGTGCGCTTTAAAGGTCTGTGCCTTCCGGGCTATCTGATCTACGTACTTCTTTGCGTGTACGCGATCAACGGAGCGAGGGGCTTCTGGCCCGGTTTCTGGCAGGCCTTCGTGATCCTGTCCATCATGAATCTGATCGACCGCTTCCTGATCGACGACTATTGGGTCGGCCATACCAAGGCCTGGATCATCCCGGGCACGGAGGATCTGCGGCCGTATATCACGGAGAAGGACAAGCAGCGGAAATGGATCATGGGAACCGTGGGCATGGCGCTCATCGCCGCCATCCTCTCCGGAGCAATGACTCTGATCCTGAAATGAGGAGGATATAAGCATGCAATTTGTTGAAATGGGGAACGTATCGGAAAAAAACCTGATGCTGCTGCCGGGGACGGCCTGCGACTATCAGACGAACTTCGCTGCGGTACTGGACCGGTTGGGCGAGAAGTATCACCTGATCTGCGTCAATTACGACGGCTTTGACGGGAGCGGGACGATCTTCCCGGATATGATCACGGTAACAGAGAAGATAGAAGAATATATCAAAGGAAACTATAACGGAAAGATCGACGGAGCCATCGGCTCCTCTCTGGGCAGCAGCTTCGTCGGCCAGCTGATCCAGCGGGAGAACATCCACATCGACCATGGCATTTTCGGCAGCCCGGATCTGGACCAGAGCGGAAAGTTCAGCGCCTGGCTGCAGTCGAAGCTCGTTGTGCCGCTGCTGACCAGTTTCACCAAGAGTGAGAAAAAAATGGCAAAAACCCGGGATAAGCTCAAGAGCTTTTTTGAAATGAACGACGAGACGGCGGATCGCTTTCTGGGCTGCTTTTCCAAGTTCAGCCCGGAGTCCATCAAAAACGAATATTACTACACGGACCTGCTCACCTGGCTCAAGGACGATATCCACGTGGAGGGCACGAAGGTCCATTTCATCTACGCAAATAAAATGGGCGAAAAGTATCTCAAGCGCTACAAAAAGTATTTCCGGGATCCGGAGATCCGGGAATTTGACATGCAGCATGAGCAATGGCTCTTCGGCGGGGAGCAGTATACCGCGCCGGTGCTGCAGGCGATCGACGAGTTTATGGAACTTGCGGAAAAATGATGCCGAAAGAGCAAGCGGAGCCGGGAGGACACCCTCACGTTCCTGCAGGTCTGGTGTCGGAAACCTCACTGCATAAACGGTGAAGAGAGGCACGTTGTATGAAGATTTATGAATATGGCGGGGAAAACCCGGAACGTATCCTGCTGATCCATCCGTCGCTGGTGACCTGGGACTACTTTGAAAACGTCATTCCGCTTCTGGAACAGAACTATCACCTGCTGATCCCCGTGCTCCCGGGATATGACTTGGAGGATGGCTCCGAGTTCAGCTCGGTGGAAAAGGTTGCCTCGCAGCTGGCGGACGCGATTCTGCAAAAAGGGATTCAGGAAGTAAAAGCGATTTACGGCTGCTCCATGGGCGGAAGCATCGCTCTTCGGATGGCGGCAGACGGAAAGCTCAAAG
The DNA here is from genome assembly GCA_902778115.1 of Oscillospiraceae bacterium. GTDB lineage: Bacteria > Bacillota > Clostridia > Oscillospirales > Oscillospiraceae > Limivicinus. The sequence goes on from CACYWG010000024.1 coordinate 1,923, forward strand.
CGCAGCACTACGTTATGGACGGCGGAATCACGCCCTACCAGCTGCCATGGCTCCTGACCCGGTTGATCGCGCTGCGCGATTTCGGCATGATGGCGCTGGGAAAACTGGGCGGGGAAAAAATGATCGTCAGGGCTTTCAGCTCCTCACAATACAGCGAGGAGGATTTGAAGTATCTGGCCAACATGTTCCGCCATTGCACGTACAAAACGCTCTGGAACACCTTCGATTCCTGCAACAATTATCAAATGCCGAAGAACCTCATGCATTTTCCAGGCAAGATTCATTACTGGTATACGGAAAAAGAACGCAAGGCCAGAGACTGGGATCTGAAATATATGAAGAAGTTTGTTCCGGATACGGATTTTAAAAGCTTTGCGGGGATGGATCACGGAGATATGGCACTCTTTTATCCGGAGCGGATGGCAAAAGAGCTCTCCCGGCTGTGATCTTTGCTCTTTCATCAAACGCTTTCTTGATGACCCGGATACGATCGAAGCCGTCACCGCATTGGTCATGGAACTGCAGAGGCGCGACAGCCTAAGCCTGCCGGCCTTTGAGAAGCAGCTCAGTGAGACGAACACCGCCATTGATAATCTGTTGAACGCTATCCAGCAGGGAATCCTGACGAAATCCACAAAGGAGCGACTGGAGCAGTTGGAAGCCTCGCGGGACGAGCTGGAACAGAAGATCGCCTTGGAGAAGATGGCCAAGCCCATGGTGTCCGAGGACTTCATTCGCTTTTGGCTCAAGCGTTTCCAACACCTGGACACGACCAAGCTGGAGCATCGGAAGATGCTGATCGGCACTTTTGTCAACGCGATCTACCTCTACGATGACAAAGCCGTCATCGCACTCAACTACAAGGACGGGACTAAAACTGTAAATATTAACGACATGGAGTGCGCGCTCTCTCGGCGCGCCTCCATCCCCGGTTCGGATTTGGAAATCTTATCTCCACCAACGGAAAAGACAGGCTTCGTGCCTGTCTTTTTTTCGTTGCTGCAGACAGGTTCGTACACCGCTGAGCTCTCGCAAGGCAGACCTGTCTCTCCAATATTGATATTTGGATTGCCCGGACAGGCTCCTTCGTGCTACAATGGGCAGGGAGGCGCGAACAATGAGAGAGCTTGAAATCATTCAGCATCGGCAGATCGAAGGCCTGAGCCTGTTTTTCGATACCGTCGAATACCGCACGCCGCACTTTCATCCCGAGTGGGAGCTGATCTGGGTCACAGACGGGACGCTGTCCGTCCATTACGGCGCCTCCGTCTGCGAGGGCAGCGCCGGCGATCTGTTCCTGTTTCACCCCGGGCAGGTGCATGAATTCCGGCGGATCGGAGATACGCCCACCTTCCTGTGCCTGCAGATCGCTCCGCAGCTCTTTGCCGACGCTGCTCCGATCCTCGGCCGGACGGTGCTGGAGGATTCCCACCTGAATCCCAGTCTCAGCGAGGAGCAGGCCAGGCAGACGCGGCAGCTCCTGCGGCAGATAACGGCGGATTATCTGGATCGCCCCGCCTTTTATGAGCTGAGCTGCGTCGGCCTTTGCGGCAGCTTGCTGCATCTTCTGCTGACGGCCGTGCCCTGCCGCACGATGACCGACGAGGAGCGCAGCCAGTCCGATCAGCGAAACGCCCGGCTGGAACGCTTGATCCGTTTTGTAGACGAAAACTACATGCACAAGATCCGCCTGTCGGATTTTGCCGCGGCGGAGGGCTGCTCTACCAGCTATCTCTCTCGCTTTATCAAGGCGGCGATGAACCAGACCTTCCAGGCCTACGTCAATTCCGTGCGCTATCACAGCGCCTGCCGGCTGATCGATGGCGGCGGGATGCGGATGCTGGACGTCTGTGAGGAGTCCGGCTTTTCGGATTACCGCTATTTCTCCGCCGCCTTCAAGGCGCAGAGCGGCCTGACGCCGGAAGAATACAGCCGGAAGGCCGCCGGCGATCAGGAAGCGCCCGTCCGCCGCAGTCTCCACTCGCTGGAGCGATTCTATACAAGAGAACAGAGCAAAGCTCTGCTCGCAAGGCTCCGGTCGGACTGAGCGCTCCGGCCGGAGCTTTGTTATTTCTCACAAAAGCGGAGCGGAAAAAATGTTCAGCTTGCCGAAATGCAGTACGCATCAAGATTGTCTAATAAAAAAGCAAAAATTATCATGGATTTCAGGGAAGGCAGGAGCTATAATCAATAAAAAAGTCTATGATGGGGGTGGATGAGATCAATCTTTATATTGGAATCGATCTTGGCACATCGGCGGTCAAGCTGCTGCTGGTGGATGAAAGCGGCCGGATCCTCAAAACGGTCACGAAGGAGTATCCGCTGCGTTTTCCGCAGCCCGGCTGGTCGGAGCAGGATCCGGCGGACTGGTGGAAGGCCGTGCAGCACGGCATCCTGCAGCTGACCGAGCATGTGGACAAGTCGGAGATCCGCGGAATCGGCTGCGGCGGGCAGATGCACGGGCTCGTCGCACTGGATGAGAACGACGCGGTCATCCGTCCCGCCATTCTGTGGAACGACGGACGGACCGCCGAGGAGACGGAATGGCTCAACACGGCCGTCGGCAAGGAAAAGCTCTCGAAGCTGACCGCCAACATCGCCTTTGCCGGCTTTACCGCGCCGAAGCTGCTGTGGATGAAAAAGCACGAGCCGGAGAACTTTGCGCGCATCAAGAAGATCATGCTGCCGAAGGACTACATCAATTACCGCCTGACCGGCGTACACGCCTGCGACTATTCCGACGCCAGCGGCATGCTGCTGCTGGACGTGGAGCACAGGCGCTGGTCGGAGGAGATGCTGGCGATCTGCGGTGTGACGGAGGCGCAGATGCCGAAGCTCTTTGAGAGCTATGAGGTCATCGGCACAGTGCGCGGCTTTGTCTCCGGCGCGCTGGGTCTCCCCCGCGACTGCCGGGTCGTGGCCGGTGCGGGCGACAATGCCGCCGCGGCCGTGGGCACAGGCGTCGTCGGCGAGGGCGGCTGCAACATCTCCCTCGGCACCAGCGGCACGATCTTCATTTCCTCGGAGCGCTTCGGCGTCGATCCCAACAACGCGCTGCACGCCTTTGCTCACGCGGACGGCGGCTACCATCTGATGGGCTGCATGCTCTCGGCGGCCAGCTGCAACAAGTGGTTCTGCGAAGAGATCCTGAAGACGGCGGACTATGCCGCCGAGCAGGCGGAGATCACAGACGAGCGTCTGGGCCGCAGCCGGGTCTTCTTCCTGCCCTATCTGATGGGCGAGCGCAGCCCTATCAACGACACTGACGCGCGCGCCTGCTTCATCGGCATGTCGATGGACACGTCCCGCTCCGATCTCACGCAGGCGGTACTGGAGGGCGTGGCCTTCGCCATCCGCGACTCATTCGAGGTGGCGAAAAGCCTCGGCATCAAGCTGACGCACTCGATGCTCTGCGGCGGCGGCGCAAAGAGCCCGCTTTGGCGCAGGATCCTCGCGGGCGTTCTGAATATCCGCCTGGATCTGCCTCAGACGGAGGAAGGGCCCGGCTACGGCGGCGCGATGCTCGCCATGGTCGGCTGCGGCGCCTACGGCAGCGTGGCCGCCTGCGCAGAGCAGCTCGTCCGTGTGCGGGAGACGGTCGAGCCCGATCCCGAAATTGCAGCCCGATATGAAGAGCGCTATCAGAAATTCCGGAAAATCTACCCCGCCATGAAAAAACTGTTTCAGGAGGTCAAATAAATGCAGAATATCCCCGAAGTCAAGCTCGGCCTGATCGCAGTCTCCCGCGACTGCTTCCCCATCGGCCTGTCCATCGCGCGCCGCGAAGCCATCGTCAAGACCTGCGGCGGCAACATCTATGAGTGCCCCGTCACGGTGGAAAACGAAAAAGACATGCTCAAGGCTGTCGAAGACGTGAAAGCCGCCGGCTGCAATGCGCTGGTCGTGTTCCTCGGCAACTTCGGCCCCGAGACGCCGGAGACCCTGATCGCCAAGTACTTTGACGGTCCCTGCATGTTCGTGGCGGCCGCCGAGGGCGACGGCGATCTCATCAACGGCCGCGGCGACGCCTACTGCGGCATGCTCAACTGCTCGTATAACCTCGGCATGCGCCATCTCAGAGGCTACATCCCCGAGTATCCCGTCGGCACCGCGCAGGACATCGGCCGCATGATCAAGGACTTCTACCCCATCGCCCGCGCGGTGATCGGCGTGCAGAACCTGAAGATCATCACCTTCGGGCCGCGCCCGCAGGACTTCTTCGCCTGCAACGCGCCGATCAAGGGCCTGTATGAGCTGGGCGTGGAAATTGAAGAAAACTCCGAGCTCGATCTGCTGGTATCCTACAAGGCTCACGCCGGCGACAAGCGCATCCCGGAGGTCTGCGCCGACATGGCCGCCGAGATGGGCGAGGGCAAATATTTCCCCGACCTTCTCGAGCGCATGGCGCAGTTTGAACTGACGCTCTTAGACTGGGCGGAAGAGCACAGGGGCGCACGCAAGTATGTCGCCTTTGCGGACAAGTGCTGGCCCGCCTTCCCCGAGCAGTTCGGCTTTGAGCCCTGCTTCGTCAACTCCCGTCTCGCCGCCCGCGGCATCCCTGTCAGCTGCGAGGTCGATATCTACGGCGCGCTCAGCGAGTACATCGGCGCCTGCATCTCCGGCGACGCCGTCACGATCCTCGACATCAATAACTCCGTGCCCGCCTCCATGTGGGAGGAGCAGATCAAGGGCGAATTCGATTACAGCCTGACGGACACCTTCATGGGCTTCCACTGCGGCAACACGCCCAGCTGCAAGATGTGCGCCGACCGCGCGGTCAAGTACCAGCTCATCCAGCACCGCCTGCTTGAGCCGGAAGGCAGCGATCCCAACTTCACCCGCGGCACGCTCGAGGGCGACATTGCCCCCGGCGAGATCACCTTCTTCCGCCTCCAGTGCGACAGCGAGGGCGTGCTCCGCTCCTACATCGCCGAGGGCGAGGTGCTGCCTGTGGCAACCACCAGCTTCGGCGGCATCGGCGTGTTCGCCATCCATGAGATGGGCCGCTTCTACCGCCATGTGCTGATCCAGAAGCGCTTCCCGCATCACGGCGCGGTGGCCTTCGGCCATCACGGCAAGGCGCTGTTTGAGGTCTTCAAGTTCCTGGGTGTCGGCGACATCGGCTGGAACCAGCCGAAGAGCCTCCCCTACCCCACGGAGAACCCCTGGGCCTGAGGCGGAACAATGGGTTTCAACAAGACCGTCCTCGGTATCGAACTGGGCTCGACAAGAATCAAGGCCGTTCTCATTGACGAGCGGCATATCCCTATCGCCTCCGGCGACTATGAGTGGGAAAACCAGCTGGTAAACGGCGTCTGGACTTACTCCATGGACATGGTACATACCGGACTGCAAACCTGCTTTGCCAATTTGAAGGCCGATGTCAAAGCCAAATTCGGCGCGGAACTGACCACTGTCGGCGCGATCGGCGTTTCCGCCATGATGCACGGCTATCTGCCCTTTGACAAGGACGGAAAGCAGCTGGCGGAATTCCGCACCTGGCGCAACACCATCACGGGGGAAGCAGCCGAGGAGCTGACAGCACTCTTTGGCTTCAACATCCCCCAGCGCTGGAGCATCGCCCATCTGTATCAGGCTATTCTGAATCATGAAGAGCACGTGAAGGATATTGCCTTCCTCACCACGTTGGCCGGGTATATCCACTGGCGGCTCACCGGCGAGAAGGTCATGGGCGTCGGCGAGGCGTCCGGTATGTTCCCCATTGACAGCGGGAAGCTGGACTACGATGAGGGCATGGTGCAGAAGTTCAAGGCTCTGACGGGCATTGAACTGCGCGACATTCTTCCGAAGGTCCTGACCGCGGGAGAGCGCGGCGGAGCTCTCACCGCCGCGGGCGCCCGCTTCCTGGACCCCACCGGCACCCTGCGGCCCGGCATCCCCGTGGCTCCCTGTGAGGGCGACGCGGGCACGGGCATGGCCGCGACAAACTCCGTGCGGCCCCGCACCGGCAACGTATCGGCGGGCACCTCGGACTTTGCCATGATCGTCACCGAGAAGCCCCTGGGCGTCCACCGGGAGATCGACATGGTCACCACCCCCGACGGCGCGCCGGTCGCCATGGTGCACTGCAACAACTGCACCTCGGACATCAACGCCTGGGTCAATCTCTTTGCCGAGTACTCCGAGATGATGGGTACGCCGGTCAACAAGGGGGAACTCTTTGTTAAGCTCTTCAACAAGGCTCTGGAGGGCGACGCAGACTGCGGCGGGCTTCTCAGCTTCAACTACTTCTCCGGCGAGGGCGTGACCGATCTGGACGAGGGCCGCCCGATTTTTGCCCGGACGCCCAACGCGAAGTTCACCCTGGCAAATTTCATGCGCACCCATCTGCTGTCTGCCCTGGCTACGCTGAAGATCGGGCTGGATATCCTGACCCAGACCGAGCAGGTGCCCATCGACAAGCTCTATGGCCACGGCGGCTTCTTCAAGACCCCCGGTGTGGGCCAACGGATGCTGTCGGCGGCCGTCGGAGCGCCGGTCTCTGTGATGGAGACGGCGGGCGAGGGCGGCCCCTACGGCATGGCGCTGCTGGGCGCCTACATGCTTTGGAAGGACGAGGGCGAGACGCTGGCGGATTATCTGGACAACAAGGTTTTTGCCGATGCCAAGTCCACCACACTGATGGCAGAGCCTTCCGATGTGGCGGGTTTCTCGGTGTTTCTGTCCCGATACAAAAAAGCGCTGCCCATGGAGCGCACTGCAGCGGAGGTGCTCTGAAATGCTGGAAGAACTGAAAGAACAGGTCTGTGAAGCGAATCTCCTGCTGCCGAAATACGGCCTCGTGACCTTCACCTGGGGCAATGTCTCCGGCATCGACCGGGAGAAGGGGCTCTTCGTCATTAAGCCCTCCGGGGTGGATTATGACGGCATGCGCCCCGAGGACATGGTCGTCGTCGATCTGGACGGCAAGGTGGTCGAAGGCAAATGGAAGCCCTCCAGCGACACGGCCACGCACCTGGAACTGTACAAGGCCTTTCCGGAGATCGGCGGCATCGTCCATACGCATTCGAGCTACGCCACCTCCTGGGCCCAGGCCGGGCGGGACATCCCCTGCTACGGCACGACCCACGCGGATTACTTCTACGGCAATATTCCCTGCCTGCGCTGCCTGACAAAGGAAGAGATTGAGGCGGCCTATGAGAAGAACACCGGCCTTCTGATCGTAAGCGAGTTTGGCAGGCTCGGCAAAGATCCAGCTGCCGTACCCGGGTGCCTTTGCAAGAACCACGGCCCCTTTGCATGGGGCAAGGATCCCTTTGAGGCGGTTCACAATGCGGTCGTTCTGGAGGAGGTCGCCAAAATGGCCTACCGCTGCGAAACGATCAACCCGCACCTTCAGCCCGCCCCGCAGGAGCTGCAGGATAAGCACTATCTCCGCAAGCACGGCAAAAACGCCTATTACGGGCAGAACTGATCCAAACAAAACCCACCTCTGACTTGAACAGGGGTGGGTTTCGCGCTACAATGAAGCGGAAGAAAGAGGTGATCGCGTGAATCCGATGGTTGTCGACAGGCTCTCTGTTATAACGGATGAAGAAAGAGCAATCCTGAATGGAAGAAAGAGTATCGATCGCTATATCTATATGGATGGCAGCCGGGATGTGATCAGCGGCGAAAAGCTGCTGGAAAAGGGCAAGCTCATCGCCATCCGCCCGCACACCCGCTTTATCGCCTTCCCGGAGCACAGCCACGACTATGTGGAGATGGTCTACATGTGCGAGGGCCAGACGCGCCATACCGTCAACGGCACAGCCATCACCCTTCGAAAAGGCGAGCTGCTGATGCTGGGGCAGAACGCGCGGCAGGCCATCGATCCGGCGGGCGAAACCGACATCGCAGTCAACTTCATCGTGCGGCCCGCGTTCTTTTCCGGCACGCTGCCCTTCCTCGGCGAGGAGGAGACCCCGCTGCGCCGCTTCGTGGTCAGCTGCCTGACCGGGGAGACCGAGGCGGGCTATCTGCTGTTTCATGTGGCGGACATCCTGCCGATCCAGAACCTGATCGAAAACCTGCTCTATACCCTGATGGAGGAGACGCCCAACAAGCGCGGTATCCTTCAGATGACGATGGGCCTGCTGTTCACGCAGCTGATGAACCACACGGAGGCTCTGCAGTTTGAGACCCAGGAGCAGAACGCGGTCGTTTCCGTCCTGCGCTATATTGAGGAGCACTATCGGGACGGGAGCCTCACGGAGATCGCGGAGAGGCTCCACTACGAGCTGCCGAGCCTGTCGCGGCTGATCCGGCAGAAAACCGGGAAAAACTACACGGAGCTGCTGCAGGAAAAACGTCTGAGCCAGGCGGCCTGGCTGCTGCGCAACACGGACAAGAACGTGGACGAGATCGCAAACGCCGTCGGCTATGAAAACCTCAGCTACTTCCACCGCCTGTTTGCCGCGCGCTACGGCCTGTCGCCGAAGAAATACAGAGACTGCAAATAAGGACACTTTTTTGGAAAAGTCAAGACCTGCAAAATTGCCCTCTCTTTCTGTATATTGGTATACAGGAAGGGAGGGCGATCATTTTGAAACGCTATCTTGCCATTGACATCGGCGCATCCTCCGGTAGGCACATCGTGGGCTGGACGGAGAACGGCGAGCTGAAAACCGAAGAGGTCTACCGCTTCCCCAACGGGGTGACGGAGCGGGACGGCCATCTGACCTGGGATATCCAAGCGCTGACCGCTCATGTAAAGGCCGGCATCGGAAAAGCGCGGGAGCGCTTCGGGACGATCGAAAGCCTGTCCGTCGACACCTGGGGCGTGGACTATGTGCTGCTCCGGAGCGACGAGGAGCTCCTCCCCTGCTACGCCTACCGGGATAACAGGACGGAGGTCTATATCCCGCAGGTGCATGAGAAGATCAGCTTTACCCGCCTGTATCGGCAGACCGGCATCCAGTTCCAGCCCTTCAACACCATTTACCAGCTCTATGCGGACAAGCAGTCCGGCCGGCTGGACGGCGTGACGGACTTTCTGATGATGCCGGAGTACCTGCTCTGGAAGCTCTGCGGCGTCAAGGCCCACGAGTACACCAACGCCACCACCGGCGGCATGGTCTCCGCCGAGACCGGCGAATACGATCCCGCCATCATTGAGGCGCTCGGCCTGCCGGAGCATCTGTTCCATCCGCTGCAGCAGCCCGGCACGGTGATCGGCGAGTATGAGGGCATTAAAGTGGTCCTCTGCGCGACCCACGATACCGGCTCGGCCGTGGAGGGCATCCCGATGGCGGAGGACGCGCCCTATATCTCCTCCGGCACCTGGTCGCTCCTTGGTGTGAAAACGCCGAAGCCCATCACCAACGCCGCCAGCGAGCTGGCCAACTGGTCCAACGAGGGCGGCGTGGGCTACAACCGCTATCAGAAAAACATTATGGGCATGTGGCTCGTCAACCGCCTGCGGGATGAGCTCTGCCCCGGCAAGCCCTTCGGTGAGATCGTCGCCGAGGCTGAGCGCAGCCGCTTCGAGGAGACCGTGGACGCAAACGCCTCCGCCTTCCTCGCGCCGGAGAGCATGAAGGCCGCTTTCGATCGGGCGCTGCGCACACAGCCGCAGACCGTGGGCGATTATTTCCGCTGCGCCTACCGGAGTCTCGCGCTCTGCTACAGGGACGCCATCCGGGAGCTGCAGCAAAACACCGGCAGGCAGTATGACCGCATCTACATCGTGGGCGGCGGCGCGAAAAACGCCTTTCTCAACGCCCTGACCGAGCAGGCCAGCGGCAAAAAGGTCGTCGCCCTGCCCATTGAAGCAACCGCCATCGGCAATCTGAACATTCAAATAAAACGGGAGGATCGGAAATGAGCTATCAGGAAGCAAAAGCAAAGTACGCAAAGTTCGGCGTGGACACCGACGCCGCCATGGAAAAGCTGAAAAACGTCTCCGTCAGCCTGCACTGCTGGCAGGGCGACGACGTGCGCGGCTTTGACACCGACCCCAGCAAGCCGCTGACCGGCGGCATCCAGACCACCGGCAATTATCCCGGCCGCGCCCGGACGCCCGAGGAACTGATGGCCGACCTCGACGAGGTCCTCTCCCTCATCCCCGGCAAGCCCAAGATGAACCTGCACGCGAGCTACGCCATCTTTGAAAACGGCGAGTGGGCCGACCGCGACAAGCTCGAGCCGAAGCATTTTCAGAAGTGGGTCGATTTCTGCAAAGAGCGCGGCCTCGGCTGCGACTTCAACCCCACCTTCTTCTCCCACCCCAAATGCGATCCGCTGACCCTGTCCTCCCCCAATGAGGAAACGCGGAAATTCTGGATCGAGCACGGCAAGGCCTGCATCCGCATCTCCTCCTATCTCGCCGAGGAACTGGGCGAGCCCTGCGTGATGAACATCTGGACCGGCGACGGCTTCAAGGACATTCCCGCCGACCGCATGGGTCCCAGGATGCGCTACCGGGAGAGCATCGATGAGATCCTATCCGAGCCCTATGATTTCAGCAAGGTCAAGCCCTGCATCGAGTCGAAGGTCTTCGGCATCGGTGTGGAAGCCTACACCGTCGGCAGCGCCGAATTTGCCCTGAGCTATGCCGCCTATAACCGCGACAAATGCATCCCCCTGATGGACAACGGCCACTACCACCCCACCGAGGTCGTCTCCGACAAGATCCCCGCGCTGCTGGCCTTCTTCCCGGAGATCGCCCTGCACGTCACCCGTCCCATCCGCTGGGATTCCGACCACGTGGTGCTCTTTGACGACGAGACGAAGGAGATCGCCCGCGAGATCGTCCGCTGCGGCGGGCTGGACGGGCGTGTGGACATCGCGCTGGACTATTTCGACGCCAGCATCAACCGCATCTCCGCCTGGGTCACCGGCTACCGCAACGTGCAGAAGGCGCTGCTCTATGCCCTGCTGCAGCCCAACGAGGAGCTGAAGCAGCTGCAGAACGAGAGCAGGTTCACCAAGCTCATGGTCATGCAGGAAGAGCTGAAGACCCTGCCCTTCGGCGAGATCTGGGACGAGTACTGCCGGATCTGCGGCAAGCCCGCGGACGGCGAATGGTTCGGCGAGATCGAGCGCTATGAAAAAGAAATTCTGGAGGCAAGAGCATGAAAGACATTCTGACCGCAGCCTTTATGGTGGAGATGATCCGCACCGCCACGAATATGTACAATCACGGCTGGGACGAGCGCAACGGCGGCAACATCAGCCTGCTGCTCGATGAAGCGGAAGTCAGGGAGTACCTGGACACCGATCGGGTCATCCGCCGCATCCCCACCGGCTTTTCCGCGCCGGAGCTGGACGGAAAGTACTTCCTCGTCACCGGCACGGGCAAGTATTTCAAGAACGTCCAGTACGCGCCCGACGTGAACCTCGGTCTTGTGCGCCTGACCGACGGCGGCGAGACGGCGGAGCTCCTCTGGGGCTACTCCGACGGCGGCAAGTTCACCTCCGAGTTTCCCGCCCACATGATGAGCCATGTGGCGCGTCTGAAGGTCGACCCGATGAACCGCGTGGTCATGCACTGCCATCCGGCCAACCTCCTGGCGATGACCTATGTGCATACGCTCGACGAGCGGGCGTTCACCCGCACGCTGTGGCAGATGTGCACCGAGTGCATCGTGGTCTTCCCGGACGGCGTGAACGTGCTGCCCTGGATGCTCTGCGGCACCAACGAGATCGGCGAGGCGACCGCCGAGAAGATGCGCACCGCCCGTCTGGTCGTGTGGAGTCTGCACGGCATCTACGGCGCGGGCAAGGATCTGGACGAGACCTTCGGCCTCATCGAGACCGCAGAGAAAGCCGCCGAGATCTATATGAAGATCGCCCACCTGCCGCGCGTGAACACCATCACCGACGACATGATGCACCAGCTCGAGCAGCGCTTCGGCGTCAAGGGCCGCGAGGGCTATCTCGACTGAGCGCATCCCCGGAAAGCATGTAAAGCCGGCGGAACCTACAGGTTCCGCCGGCTTTCTGTTTTTCTGAACCTGCGGCGCGGAGCGCTCAGTTCTTTTGAAAGCGTTTCCGGTACTGCGCGGGAGTATAGCCCGCCGTATCCCGAAAGCTCTGGATGAAATAGTTGACGGTGTTGAAGGCAAGCTGCTCCGCGATCTCCCGGATGCTCAAATCGGTGGATTCCAGCAGCACCTTGGCGCGCTCCACCCGGGCATAACGGATGTAGCTGCTGACGGACTGGCCGGTCTCCTTTTTGAATTTCTCCGTCAGATAGTATTCCGTGTAGCCGACCAGCGCGGCGAGATCGGCCGTGCGGATCTTCCGGTCCAGGCTCAGCTCGATATAATCGCAGCATTTCTGGATGGCGTGGGAATAGTTGGGACTGACGCGCAGGTGGTGCACGCGATAGATGAAATCGTGATACATCGCATTGGCCAGAGCGCCGAGCTCGCCGGAATCACGGCAGTCCTCCACGGACTGCAGATACGAGTCGCCCAGCGGATAGGCGATCTCGGGCGAGAGTCCGCCCTCCATCGCGGCGCGGCTTACCAGGGTGGTAAAGACAACGATGCTGGTCTTTACCTGCCGCAGCGGATCGGCGCCCTGTACCGGCACGCCGGGACTGAGCTGGACGCTGCGCTGGATCACATTGTGGTAGTTGATATCGCCGTTGCGCACCATCTGCAGCATGGCCCGCTCGGCCAGCCAGACCTTTTCGCGGTCACGCGGTCCGGCAGCCGTCGCGCTGATCTCCGAGACGGGAGACACGGAGCCGAGTGCCTCCGGGCCAAGCTGCTCGCCGGTGAGCGTGTTGTGCACCATGACCGCATAGCGGCTGAACACGACGTATGGGATCACGGGCAGGCGCGGCAGTGCGGCGATCAGTTCGCTTCCCCAACGGGCATTCTCGATACTGTCGGTAAACGGGCGAAGCGAGGCGCGCATCTGCCTCTCCGAAGGGGCGGCATAAAAGACCGGGCCGATCACGAAGATCAGGCTGCGTTTCCGCTCGGTTTCAAAAGTCACCGCCCACTGCATCCCGATCGGAGAGCCGATCAGACAGGGCGCAGCCGTCTTCGCATCCTGCGCGCAGCTTAGTGCCTTTTCTTTTGCGCCGAGCAGGGAGAAGGCGCACGCCAGCAGCGCTTCATCCTCCGCCGGACAGGAGCTTGCGATCTGATTCCCCGCCTCATCAAAGCACCAAATGTACAGCTTTTCGCCGCGTGGGATGATTGATTCCAGCATCAGCAGATTTTGTTCTCCCCGCGTCATGCTCCGTTCCATGCCTTTGCTCCCCTTTCTTTGTTTTCCCTGTTTTTCACTGTAACACACATTTTTTGCCCGGGCAAGAACTTTCCCGAATTTTTGTAACTTTGCCGGGATTATTGGCTTTACGCCAATCCCGGAATTTTTGTACAATGACGATGGAAGCAAAAACAACAAAAACAAAATACAAAAAGAACAGGAGACATCATCATGGCAAAGGAAAAATTGACCCAGAGCGAGATCGACGGCGTGCAGTATCGCCGCGCCAAACTGTGGCAGATCATTCTGATCGCCTTCAATGCCTTTAACGGCATGGCAATGTACTTTCTCATCGGCCTGGCCAGCTATTCGGCCAGCATCGGTTACGGCATCGCGACCCTGGTGGTCGGCGGTCTGCTGACCTTCACCCGCATTTTTGACGCCATCACCGACCCCCTGCTCGCCTTCCTGTACGACCGCGTCAATACGCCCTTCGGCAAGGTCCGTCCGCTGATGGTGCTTGGCTGGCTGATCCAGAGCGCCGGCGTGCTGCTGCTGTTCAATGTCATGTCCAGCAAAGGGCACGGCATCCCCGTGTTCCTGGCCTGCTACATGCTCTATGTCATCGGCTATACCATCGTAAATATGACCGCCCAGACCCTGCCCGCTCTGCTCACCAACGATCCCAAGCAGCGCCCCACCGTGGGCGTCTGGCAGACAGCGCTCAACTACATCACCCCCATGGTTTTGAACATCGTTGTCTATACCAAGCTCATGCCCGCCTTCGGCGGCAGCTTCAATCAGGAGTTCCTGAATGTCGTCACCTGGGTCTGCATCGGCCTTTCTTTTGTCGGCGTGGTTCTGGTCTGCATCGGCATCTCCGCCTATGACAAGCCCGAAAACTTCAAGGGCATCGGCAAGCGCGAGCGTCTGAAATTCAAGGATATGTGGGACGTGCTGAAGAACAACAAGCCCCTGCAGAGCTATATCATCTCCGCTTCCTCCGACAAGATCGCCCAGCAGGCTTCTTCCGCCTCCATCGTCAGCACGATGCTCAACGGCATTCTCATCGGCAATATGGGCCTGGCCACGACGCTCAGCATGATCGGCATGTTCCCCTCGATCATCTTTGCCATTCTGGGCGCCCGCTACGCCGGCAAGCACGGCAACAAGGAATCCATCGTCGCCTGGACCCGTTACAGCATTTTTGCCAATATCGCAATGATCGTTTTCTTCATCATCACCCGCAGCACCGTAGGCACCACGGCCATCTCCACCTCGCTGATCTTCAAGATTCTCTTCATCGTCCTGACCTTTGCGGTCAACGGCTTTGCCATGGGCGTTACGACAGCCAATACCGGCTTCATGGCCGACTTGATCGACTATGAGCTGGACCGCGGCGGAAAGTACATCCCCGCTGTGGTCTCCGGTACCTACAGCCTGGTGGACAAGATTGTCTCCTCCTTCTCCGCTGCCATCGCCACCGGCTGCGTGGCCCTGATCGGCTATACCACCACCATGCCCCAGCCCACCGATGAGCAGACCTCCGGCGTGTTCTGGATGACCATGTTCCTGCGCTACGGGCTGGCAATCTTGGGCTTCATCTGCACGCTGCTGGCCATGCGCAAGTGCAGGCTCGGCAAGGCCGAAATGGTCGAAGTGCAAAAGCGCATCGCAGACAAGAAGGCTGAGGCTCAGGCCGAGCTCTTTGAGGAAGAACTGCATAAGGGAGATCCGAAAAATGCGTAAGATCACAAACCTCAACGAGGGATGGCGCTTTCTGAAAGCCGACGTCCCCGCTGAGACCGCCGCCGCGTACGCAGTACGCGGCGAGGCGGTCACGCTGCCCCACACCTGGAATGCCCTTGACGGGCAGGACGGCGGCAACGACTATTACCGCGGACGCTGCTGGTACGTCCGGGAGCTGAGCGCGGAGGAGGCCGCGGGCGAGCGCCTGTTTCTGGAAGTGAACGGCGCGGCGATGACGGCCGAGGTCTGGTTCAACGGCGTGAAGCTTGCCCGCCATGAGGGCGGCTACTCCTGCTTCCGCGTGGAGCTGACAGACCGGCTGAGCGAGAAGAACATCCTGGCGATCTCCGTCAGCAACGAGGAGAGCGATCAGGTCTATCCCCAGAAGGCGGACTTCACCTTCTACGGCGGTCTCTACCGTGACGTGAATCTGATCGCCGTGCCGGCCGAGCATTTTGAGCTGCTCAAGGATGGCACGCCCGGCATCAAGGTCACGCCGGTCGTCGATCTGGAGAACAAGCGCGCTGTCGTCACCGTGGAGACCTGGCACAACGCCGAATCGGTTGATATCACTGTAAACGGTGAGACCAAAAGCGTCGAGCGGTCGGCCGAGTTTGTGATCGAAAACGTGCACCTGTGGGACGGTCTGAAGGATCCCTACCTCTACACCGCCGCGGCGAAGCTGCCCTCCGGCGACGAGGTCTCCACCCGCTTCGGCTGCCGCGTCTTTGCCTGCGACCCCGAAAAGGGCTTCTTCCTCAACGGCTGCAGCTATCCCCTGCGCGGCGTCAGCCGCCACCAGGATCTCAAGGGCAGGGGCAACGCCCTCTCTGTTGACGATCACAAGGCCGACATGGACATCATCCGCGAACTGGGCGCCAACACCCTGCGCCTGGCCCACTATCAGCATGCGCAGGAGTTTTACGACCTCTGCGACGAAAACGGCATCGTCGTCTGGGCCGAGATCCCGTACATCACGATGCACATGCCGAAGGGCCGGGAGAATACCCTCTCCCAAATGCGCGAGCTGATCACCCAGTGCTATAACCACCCCTGCATCGCCGTCTGGGGGCTCTCGAACGAGATCACCGCGGCGAGCGCCGTGAACGAGGATCTGCTGGAAAACCACCGGCTGCTCAACGAGCTCTGCCACCGGATGGATCCCACGAGGCTCACCACCATGGCGGACGTCTTCATGCTGGAGATCGACAGCCCCATCCTGGAAATCCCCGACATCAACAGCTATAACCTCTACTTTGGCTGGTATCTGGGCGAGCTGGAGCAGACCGATGAGTTTTTCGACGAATACCACGCGAAATACCCCGAGCGCGTGATCGGCTTTTCCGAGTACGGTGCGGACGCGAATCCCGCCTTCCACTCCTCCCGTCCCGAAAAAGGCGACTACACCGAGGAATACCAGGCCCTGTACCACGAGCACATGCTGCGCATGATCGAGGCCCGCCCCTGGCTCTGGGCCACCCATGTGTGGAACCTCTTCGACTTCGCCGCCGACGGGCGCGACGAGGGCGGTAAGCACGGCGAAAACCAGAAGGGTCTCGTCACCTTCGACCGCAGCCTCCGCAAAGACGCCTTCTATCTTTATAAGGCCGCCTGGAATAAAAGCGAGCCCTTCGTCCACCTCTGTGGTAAACGTTATGTAAACCGTTGTGAGGAAGAAACCGAGATCAAAGTTTACTCCAATTGCGCTGAAGTCAGGCTCTATGTGGACGATACGCCGGTCGGAACCTTGAGCGGACGAACGGTGTTTCGCTTCCGTATTCCGCTGCTGGGCGAGCATATGATCCGTGCCGAGGCGGAGGGCTGCAGCGACGTGATGTGCATCCGCCGCGTCAGCGAGCCGGACGAAAGCTATATCTTCAACAAGGCGGCCGCCTCCGTCACCAACTGGTTCGACGCCGACGACATCGACCCGAGCTGCTTCTCCATTCAGGATACGCTGGGCGAGATCCGCTCTCATCCGCAGGCCGGGGCAATCGTGAACGCCATGATGGCCAAGGGAGCCTCCGAGCGGGGCGACGTAGCCGACGCGGTCAAGGACAATCCTGCGCTGCAGCGCATGATGGGACGTATGACCATGCTGAGCCTCTTAAAGCAGGGCGGCGCCGACGAGGAGAGCATCAAGCAGCTCAACCGCGTGCTGCAGGGGATCAAAAAATGAAAAAAGCCGTACAACAGATCATGCTGGGCACTGTGACCGGGAACGAGTCACAGGCCCGTGAAACCTTACACAGAATCAAGGCCGCCGGTTACGACGGCCTTGAGCTCAATCGCTTTATGATCCATCCCTCGTCCCTGATGGTGCGGCTGATGACCCGCGCCGCCGGGATGCCCACCGGAAACGGCGGGAAGCTCGACTGGCACGCGCTGCTGGATGAGAGCGGGCTCGGGGTCGTCAGCCTGCACGCCGACCTGGGCTCACTGGAGCGCGAGGCGGACGCGGTGATCGACGAGGCGAAGAGCTTCGGCACGGACAAAATCGTGATCACCGGGATGTACCGCTTCGACTACGGCAGCGAATCCGCCGTGCGCGAGCTGGCGCAGCGCCTCAACCGCGCGGGCGAAACGCTCCGGGCGCAGGGGATCGAGCTGCTCTACCACAACCACAATGTGGAGCTGCTGCAGGTGAAGCCCGGTCTGCGGGCCTTTGACATCCTGATTGATGATACAGATGAGAATGATGTAAACTTTGAGTTTGACAGCTTCTGGTTCACCGACGGCGGCGCGGACGCAAAGCTCTGGATGAAACGCCTCGGTCGCCGCATGCGCCTCTGGCACGTCACCGACCGCGGCAGCCGCCAAAGCGGTCCCGCCATGACGCCGATCCTGAAGGCGGACAGCATGGAGCTCGGTACGGGCAACATGGATCTGGACGGGCTGAAGGAGATCGCCGTGGATAACGGCGTGGAGGCCGCGGTGCTGGAAAGCCACCGGAACTGGATCGACAGGGACCCGGTGAAGAGTCTGGAGCTGAGCGCTCAATGGCTCAATGCGAGGTTTTGAGATGCCTATGATACGAAACAAAATGCCCGCCTCCTGGCGGGCCAAATGGATCGACCCGGAGCTGCCGCACGACAAAGACGCGCGGCAGCCCGCGTCCGTTCTGCGCCGCCGCTTTTCTGCTGAGACGACCGAAAACGCCGTCTTATACATCACGGCCCACGGGCTGTATGAAGCGCGGCTGAACGGGCAGCGGGTGGGCGATTTCGTCCTCGCCCCCGGCACGGGCGATTACGCAAAGCGCCTGACCGTGCAGGCCTACGACGTTTCGGGACTGCTGCGCAAGGGCGACAACGAGCTGATCGTCACGCTGGGCGACGGCTGGTACCGCGGCAGCGTGGGCATCGACGGTCTGCGCAATTACTACGGGGATGATATCGCCCTGCTCTGCCAGCTGGAGCTCGGCGGCGAGCCGCTGATCTGCAGCGACGATCGCTGGGAGGCCAGCCAGAACGGCCCCACGCGGGAAAACGACCTGCAGCAGGGCGAGCGCTATGACGCGCGCCTGGAGGGAATGAGCGGCTGGCACGGCGTGAGCGTGCGGGACTTCGGCACGGCCAATCTCGCGCCTACGGAGAGCGTGCCGGTCCTGGAGCAGGAGCGTTTTCCCGGCCGGATCTTCACCGCGCCCAACGGCGAGACCCTGATCGACTTCGGTCAGAACCTCGCGGGCTATACGGAGCTGCGCCTGACGGCCCGCGCCGGGCAGACGATCACGCTCCGGCACGGCGAGACCCTGGACGAAAACGGCAACTTCACGCAGGCCAACTTTGATCCCGGCGACCGCAACAAAAACGGCATCCCACAGAAGCTGGAATACGTCTGCAAGGAAGGCCTGAACGTATGGAAGCCGCGCTTCACGATCTTCGGCTTCCGGTATGCGAAAATTGAAACCGACATTGACCTGACGGACGCGGCCTTCACTGCCGTCGCCGTCTATTCGCAGATGGCCCAGACCGGTTTCTTCGCATGCGGAAACGCCGACGTGAACCGGCTCTTCCTCAACAGCCTCTGGAGCATGCGCTCCAACTTCTGCGACATCCCCACCGACTGCCCGACGCGCGAGCGGGCGGGCTGGACCGGGGACGCGGGCGTCTTTGCCCCGACGGCCGTCTATCTGGCGGACTGTTACCCCGTGCTGCGCAAATGGCTGGGCGAATGCCGCCTGGCGCAGAAAGAGGACGGGCTGGTGCAGAATATCGCGCCGGTGAACAACAGCGGCAGCATGATTTCCAATATGCTGCAGGGCTCGGCCGGCTGGGGCGACGCCTGCGTGCTGGTGCCCTGGGCGCTGTACGAGGCCTACGGCGACAGGACGATCCTGGAAGAAAACTACGACATGATGTGCCGCTGGATCACCTTCACGGAAAAGCGGGCCTCGAAGACCCGGCTGCAGAATCTCGGCAATCCCTATAAGAAATACCTGGTGGACGAGGGCTTCCACTTCGGCGAATGGTGCCAGCCCGATATCGACAACGGCGCCGCCATGAAAAAGGCCATGATGCTCGGCATGCCCGAGGTCGCCACCGCCTATTATTTCCGCTCCGCTTCCCTGCTGTCGCAGATCGCGGAGATCCTGGGCAAGCCGGCGGACGCCAGGCGCTTTGCGGAGATCGCGGAAAACGCGAAAAAGGCCTACCGCTATACCTGCACGAAAAACGGGGAGATCCGTTCCGACCGGCAGTGCGAGTATGTGCGGCCGATTGCCTTCGGCCTGCTGGACGGGGACGAGGTGCAGAAGGCGGCGGACGCGCTGAACGATCTGGTGGTGAACAAGGGGTATCATCTGAACACCGGCTTCCTCTCCACGCCCGATCTCTGCCGGGTGCTGGCGGACAACGGTCACGCCGACACAGCCTACCGCCTGCTGCTGCAGACGGACTGCCCCGGCTGGCTCTATGCGGTCCGGAAGGGCGCGACCACGATCTGGGAGACCTGGGACGGCGTGCGTGCCGACGGCACGGTGCACGATTCTCTGAACCACTATTCCTACGGTGCCATCACCGGCTGGCTCTTCGGCGGCGTCTGCGGCATCCGGCTGCAGGCCGGCAAGCTGACGATCAAGCCGCAGCCGGGCCGGGAGCTGGGGTACGCGAAGGCGGAGTGGCGCTCCCCTGTCGGCACGATCCGAAGCGCCTGGGAATACAAAGAGGATAAACTGATCTTTGACTTTACACTTCCCGTTCCGGCGCGGATCGAGCTGCCGAACGGGAAGGTAATCGAAGCATCTTCCGGGGAGGTTCACGATGAAATACTACTGTAATCCGATCAACATCAACTACCGCTATCAGTTCAACGCCGATCCCCGCCTGCACGGGCGGCTGCAGATCTGCCGCGAGGCGGCCGATCCCTCCATGATCTGCTTCCAGGGGCGCTATTATATTTTCGCCTCGATGACGCTGGGCGTGTGGGTCTCCGACGATCTGGTGCGCTGGGAAAACCACCGCCTGCCGGAGTCGCTGCCGCTCTACGATTACGCGCCGGACGTGCGCGTGCTGGGCGACTGGGTGTATTTCTGCGCCTCCAACCGCGAGCACAACTGCGACCGCTGGCGCACAAAGGACATCCTCAAGGGCCCCTATGAGCGCATCGAGGGCAGCTTCCCCTACTGGGATCCCAACCTCTTTGTCGACGACGATGGGCGGGTGTACTTCTACTGGGGCTGCTCCAACCAGACGCCGATCTACGGCGTGGAGCTGGATCCGGAGACCATGCAGCCCGTCGGGGAGAAAAAGGAGCTTATCTTCGGTGATCCTTATCGCATCGGGTATGAGCGCATCGGTGAAAACAACACGACGCTGCCGGCCACAGAGGAAGAAGTGGAGGCCAAATACCGCGCCTTTGTGGCCAACGGTCCCGTACCGGAGGAACTGCTGCCCGCCGATGTCAAGCCTCTGATCCGCGGTATGTTCACCAGAAAGCCCTATATTGAAGGCGCCTGGATGGACAAGCACTGCGGGAAGTATTATCTCCAGTACGCAGCGCCCGGCGCCCAGTACAACACCTATTCCGACGGCGTCTACGTGGGCGAAAGCCCGCTTGGACCCTTTCGTCTGGTGGAAAACAATCCCTACTCCTATAAGCCCGGCGGCTTCCTGCCCGGCGCGGGGCACGGCTCCACGATGCAGGACGAGCAGGGCAACTGGTGGCACACGTCCACGATGCGCATCTCCGTCAACCACGACTTTGAGCGACGGGTCGGGCTTTGGCCCGCAGGCTTTGACGCCGACGGCGAGCTCTACTGCAACCAGCGCTACGGCGACTGGCCGATGACGCTCTCCGGCTTCCGGCAGGACGCCTGGCGCGATCCGGCCTGGATGCTGCTGAGCGTCGGCAAAAACGCCTACGCTTCGTCCTACGTTCCCGGCCACGAGGCCGACAGAGCGACGGAGGAAAACGTACAGACCTGGTGGCGCGCGGCGACGAACGACCGCGAAGAGTGGCTCTGCGTTGATCTCGGGAAGCTTTATGACGTGCACGCCGTGCAGGTCAACTTTGCCGACGACAAGATCGACGTCCCCTGCCCCGGCGAGATCCGCCCCGGCTCCCAGGCGCGCTATATCGAGGAGGCCGACCAGGTGACCCAATGGAAGCTGGAGGGCAGCGCCGACGGGGAGCACTGGTTTGTGATCGAGGACAAGTCCGACGCCGCCACCGATCTCAGCCACGATTTGATTATCCGTGAAGAGGGCTTTGCCGCCCGCTATCTCCGGCTGAGCCAAATGGCGGTGCCCTATGCGCAGAATCCCTGCGTGTCCGGTCTGCGCGTTTTCGGTCTCGGCAGCGGCGAAAAGAGCGCAGCCCCCGCCTTTACCGCGCAGCGCGCCAACGATCTGGATATGACCGTCAACATCACACCGCAGGATAACACCCTGGGCTTTACGATCCTTTTTGGCAGCAGCCCGGAGAAGCTCTACCACAGCGCCATGGTATTCGCTGCCGGCGAGCACCGCATCGGCGCACTGATCAAAGGCAGAGAATACTTCGTCCGCGTGGACGCCTTCAATGAAAACGGCATCACCGAAGGCGACTGCTTGAAGCTCAACTGAAGGAGGAACAGAACATGGCATTCCCCAAGGGCTTTTTCATCGGCGCGGCGACCGCCGCCCATCAGGTGGAGGGCAACAACGTCCACAGCGATTACTGGGCGCAGGAGCAGCTGCCCCATACCAGCTTTGCCGAGCCCAGCGGCCTGGCCTGCGACCACTACAACCGATACGAGGAGGATATTAAACTTCTCGCCGACGCCGGGCTGAACGCCTATCGCTTCTCCATTGAGTGGGCGCGCATCGAGCCGGAGGAAGGCAAATTCGACGAGACTGAGATTGAGCACTACCGCAAGGTCATCGCCTGCTGCAGGAAAAACGGCGTGGAGCCGATCGTGACCCTGCTGCACTTCACGAGCCCCGTGTGGCTGATCCGCAAGGGCGGCTGGGAAGCGGAGAGCACGATCGAGGACTTCCGCCGATACGCGGCCTATGTGACGGAGAGGCTGGGAGGCGAGCTCCGCTACATCTGCACCATCAACGAGGCCAACATGGGCCTGCAGCTCGCGGCCATCGCAAAGCGTTTTCAGCTGATGGCACAGCAGGCGGCCAAGAACGCCAAAAGCGCCGAGGGCAGCGTGCAGGTGGGCATGAACTTCGAGAAGATGATGGAGAACATGAAGTTCGCCGCCATGGAAAACGCCCGGGTTTTCGGCACGCCGCAGCCGCAGATCTTCGTCTCCTCCCGCACGCCGGAGGGCGACAGGCTTGTTTTCCGCGCCCACCAGGCGGCGAAGGAGGCCATCAAGGCGCTGTATCCGAACATGAAGGTCGGCATCACGCTGTCCGTGCACGATCTGCAGGCGCTGCCCGGCGGCGAGCGCTTCGCCGAGGCGGCCTGGGACGAGGAGTTCAGGCACTATCTGCCCTATATCCAGGGCGACGATTTCCTTGGCGTGCAGAACTACACCCGCACCCAGTACGGCCCGGAGGGACAGCTCCCCTGCCCGGAGGGCGCGGAGCTGACGCAGATGGAGTATGAGTTCTATCCCGAGGCGCTGGAGCATGTGATCCGGAAAGTACACGAGGATTTTAAGGGCGATCTGATCGTGACCGAAAACGGCGTGGCCGTATCGGACGACAGCCGCCGGGTGGAATTCATTCGCCGGGCGCTGGCAGGCGTGGAAAATTGTCTGACCGACGGCATCCCCGTCAAGGGCTACTGCTACTGGAGCCTGATGGACAACTTCGAGTGGCAGAAGGGCTACAGCATGACCTTCGGCCTGATTGCAATCGATCGCGCCACGCAGGAGCGCAGCCCGAAGGAGAGCCTGGCTTATCTGGGAAGCTTTGCAAAATAAGCGCTCATACAGACAGAAAAAAGGCGAAACACGATACAGTGTTTCGCCTTTTTCATATATTGGTTCAAAAGAAGCTTCCGCGGAAACAGGACGATCAGAACTCGAGGTTCTTGTCGGTCTCCTTGGAGAAGACATGAGCGACATTGCCGCCGAAGGTGAAGTGTACGGTGTCGCCGATGTTGTAGTTGCCCTTCATGTCGATGGTGGGGACGATGATGATGACGTCGCGGCCGTCGGCGTTGACATGCAGATGCACGCTGGAGCCCATCATCTCAGCCACGTCCACGCGGGCAGCGATGCCGCTGTCAGCCACGTCGGTGTGCTCGGGACGAACGCCCAGAGTGATCGGCTGGCTCTGCACATCATTCTTCAGCAGACGCGCTTCCTTCTCCGGATCCAGCTCGACCTTGATGCCGCCCACTTCGACGAAGAACTTGCTGCCCTCGCGCTTGAGCTCGGCGTCAAAGAAGTTCATGACGGGCATGCCGATGAAGCCGGCAACGAAGAGGTTAGCGGGGTGATTGAACACGTCCTGCGGCGTGCCGATCTGCTGGATGTAGCCGTCCTTCATGATGACGATGCGGTCGCCCAGGGTCATGGCCTCGGTCTGGTCATGGGTGACGTACATGAAGGTGGTGTTGATCCGCTGACGCAGCTTGATGATCTCGGCGCGCATCTCGTTACGCAGCTTCGCGTCCAGGTTGGACAGAGGCTCGTCCATCAGCATCACCTTCGGGGCGCGCACGATCGCGCGGCCGATGGCGACACGCTGGCGCTGGCCGCCGGACAGAGCCTTTGGCTTGCGCTCGAGGTACTGGGTGATGTCCAGGATCTCGGCAGCCTCACGCACCTTGCGGTCGATCTCGTCCTTCGGGGTATGACGCAGCTTCAGGGAGAAGGCCATGTTGTCATACACGGTCATGTGGGGGTACAGGGCGTAGTTCTGGAAAACCATGGCGATATCGCGGTCTTTGGGCGCCACGTCGTTCATCAGCTTGCCGTCGATGTACAGCTCGCCGTCGCTGATCTCTTCCAGACCCGCCACCATGCGCAGAGTCGTGGACTTGCCGCAGCCGGAGGGGCCGACCAGAACGATGAATTCCTTGTCCTTGATGTCCAGGTTGAAAGCCTGCACCGCAACGACGCCTTCATCGGTGATCTGGAGGTTGACTTTCTTCTTCTCGGGCTCGTCAGCTTTTTTCTTCTTGCCTTTCTTCTGTTCGCCGCTGATGAAGGGGTACACTTTCTTGATGTTTACCAGTCTGACTTCTGCCATGTTTTCCGGCTCCGTGCACACAGCATCCGCTTGATGTGCACTCACGGCCGTCCGCGTTGGAACGGTCCGCGTTACGACAGGTCTCCACACTGCCGCAGCCCGAGCCTGGGCCTGGTTTATTTCCTCCTTTTTTTCACAGCTTGCCGACCATAGTTGTGGAGTGGCCGGGGCCGTGGAAATTACATTAGTTTGCTGCCAGGATCTCTTCGACCTGCGCCCGTTCCGGCATAGAGCGGATCGCGCCCTTCCGGGTGGTTACCAGATAGGCGGCCGCGTTGGCAAAGCGAAGCATATCCTTCAGCTGCCTGTCGCTCAGCTTCTCGATGCCGTTTTCCAGCGCATAGTTCAGCACGCAGGCGCAGAAGGTATCTCCGGCGCCGGTGGTCTCGATGGTGC
This sequence comes from Oscillospiraceae bacterium, assembly GCA_902778115.1. Classification (GTDB taxonomy): domain Bacteria; phylum Bacillota; class Clostridia; order Oscillospirales; family Oscillospiraceae; genus Limivicinus. Next base: position 26,879 of record CACYWG010000024.1, read on the forward strand.
CGCCCAGGTGGAAGCTGGGTACAAAGACCCTGCTCTTGCCGTAGTAGCTGTAGCTGCCGTCTGCACCGGCCGTCACGTTCAGAACGCGGATGTTGGGATAGGCTTTCTGAAGAATGGCGGCGCCCTTGTCAAAGTCGGTCTCGCCGGTCATGAATTTCAGCTCGTTGTCCGCGATCTTCAGAATATCGCAGCGGCTCAGGCCCCAGGCGATCTGCTCCCGCGCCTCCTCAAGGCTGTCCCAAAGCGGCGGGCGGAGATTGGGATCGAAGGAGATCAGCGCGCCGGCTTCCTTTGCAACGGCAACGGCTTTTTTTGTTGCGAAGCGGACTTCCGGATGCGTCATGGACAGGGTGCCGAAATGGAAGATGCGCGTGTCACGCAGAGCGTCGAGCGGCAGTTCGTCGGACGTCAGCATCATGTCCGCGCCGGGATCGCGGTAAAAGGAAAAGTCGCGGTCGCCGTTGGGGAAGGTCTTGACAAAGGCCAGCGTCGTATGGACGCGCTCGTCCATGCGAAGGAAATCCATGCAGATGCCCGCATTCTCCGCCGCTTCCCGCAGCTGTACGCCGAACATATCCTTGCCGACCTTGCCGATAAAGGCGCTGCGCTTGCCGAGCTTCTGCAGCATGGCCAGCACATTGCAGGGCGCGCCGCCGGGATTGGCCTCCAGCAGAGGATTCCCCTGCCCGCTCAGTCCGTTCTCGGTAAAATCGATCAGCAGCTCGCCAAGTGCTATCACATCAAAACGCTTTTCCATCGTCTTACTCCACGATCAGATCATATTTTTCCACGTCAACCAGCACGCTGCCGTCAGAAGAAAAGCTGACGGCGCCGGCTTCTCTGGGCGTGTACAGGACAAAAGAGGCTGCCTGTTCGCCGTCGTTGACAAAGAGCTCCAGGCTGTAACAATCCATGATGACCCGCAGCTTCAGCGCCCCGTTTTTCAGATTGACCGGGAATTCACGGACGTTGACGATATCATGCGGGAAGCCGCTGTGGGTGCGGTCCACCTTGATGGTGCCCGTCTCCGGCCGGTAGCGAATGAAGGTGAAGTGCTCGCCGTCACGCGCCACGTAGAGGCGGAACCATTTGAACATGCTGTTCTCGTTGCCGGGCCGCACGGTCACGGTCATGTCGAGGCAGCGCCCGGAGATGCCGCGGAGGCTGGTCTCGCCGTTGATGAGCACATTGTGATAGTCGATCAGAACGCCGCGGTACTTCTCCAGCTCCCGCACAGGGTTCTGGTAAAGGCGGCCGCCTCGCACGCTCAGTTCGCGCGGCACGGTCATCTGCCCCATGAAGCGCAGCTCCTGCTTCCTGCAGGACGAGGTCTCCCAGTTCTGCATCCAGCCGATCATCACGCGGCGGCCGTCTTCTGTCAACAGGGTCTGCGGCGCATAAAAGTCCAGGCCGTAGTCGATGGCCTGCACGTTCTCGCGGACGAGGTGATGCGTCCGCCGATCAAAGCGGCCGATCAGGCAGACATTGGCGTTGCCGGGATGAAACTCGAGGCCGATGGCGGTCATCTCCTGCGGAGAGACCAGCAGCACGTCCTTGCCGTCCAGCGGGAAGAAATCCGGGCACTCCCACATGCGGCCGTACTGGTTGTGACAGGCGGAGAGCACGCTGACGTACTCCCAGTGCACCGCATCCTCGCTCTGATACAGGAGGATGGTGCCGCTGCCGTCGGCGCTGCGGTTGCCGATCACGGCGTAGTATGTATCCCCCTCGCGCCAGATCTTCGGATCACGGAAATCGTGAACGCTGCCGCCCTCGGGAATCAGGGCCGCGTCGATCACGGGGTTGCATTCTAATTTATTATAGTCCTTTCCGTCGCCGATGGCAATACACTGCGTCTGGAAAGATTCAATCATGCCGTTGCGGCGGCGGACATTGCGAACACCGGTGTACATCAGCAGATGACGTCCGTCGGGCAGCTCAACCGCGCTGCCGGAAAAGCAGCCGTCGCGGTCGTACTCACTGTCCGGAGCCAGAGCCGCGGGAAGGCGCTCCCAGCGGATGAAATCACGGGTCTTGACATGGCCCCAGTGCATGGGACCCCATTTGGTATCGTAGGGGTAATATTGAAAGAACAGGTGGTACTCACCCTTGTAGGGCGCAAAGCCGTTGGGGTCGTTGATCCATCCGATGCCGCCTGTCACATGGAATTTGGGTTGCTCCGAAACGGTATAGGGCAGATATTTCTTTTCAAAGTCGCGTGCCTTTTGCAGCATTTTGCTGGTCATGGTCTATCCTCCTGTCAGCATTTGGCAGAGAGAAAGGCTCTCCGCGGAAAGCCCTTCTCTCTGCCCATTCGCGCCGCCGGAGCGGCGCGAATGGGTGATTGCATGTTATTTTGCGAGCAGTGCTGCGTCAGAAGAGGCATCCACGTACTTCTGGAAGATGGCCAGGAGCTGATCCAGCTTGTAGGCCTGCAGATCGCTCTGGAGCTTATCCCAGTCAGCGTCGGTGAAGCCGTTCATGATCGCGTTGGCACGGGCGGTCTCAATGCACTTGTCGATATCGGCAAGCAGGTTGGAGATCTCCTTGGTGTCGTCAGAGGACATCAGAACGTTCGGGAAGACATACTTGGTGTGCATGTCGGGAGTGTAGATGTCCTTGATCCAGTTCAGACGATACAGGGCATCGTCGGGGCAGGTGACGTACACGCCGTAGTAGCTGTCGAGAACAGCCAGAGGACCGTCGACCATCTCGGCCTCGCGGACCTCAACAGGAGAGTGATCGCCAAGGTCGGCATGCTTGAGCATGGGTTCGCCCTTGTCGTTCTTGTCCATCACGAAGATATCGAAGCCGTCATCTTCGCCGTAGGTGCCCCAGTTGTTCTGCGGAGACTGGATGGGATCGTACATCTGGTCGAGCCAGGCGCAGATGAGGGCAGGGTTCTTGGCGTTGGCGGTGATAACAGCGCCGCGGCCGCGGTCAAAGCCGGAGGTGAGGGAGCCGGTGTTGGGGGTAAGGTTCACGGTGTCA
>CACYWG010000025.1 GCA_902778115.1 Oscillospiraceae bacterium
AGCTGAATATCTCCTTCCTCCCCACCGGTGAAGCTGTTGGGATTCCGGCTGCTGTTTGCAATGCGCTTCTGCCTTAAGCCGGGAAATAAGCCGGAAAAAATCACTTTGCTGTATTGAAGCCGCAGCCCATACATGGTATACTTTTATATACGGGAACCAAATATTATGAAAAGAGGTAACACCATGACGAAAAAAGTCTTGTCCCTGCTTCTGGCGCTGTTGATGGTCTGCTCGCTGGCAAGCGGCATGGCCTTCGCTGACGACGCCGAGAATACGCGCAGCGCCGACATCGTGATTCTCTTCACCAGCGATGTCCACTGCGGCATTGACCAGGGCTTCGGCTATGCCGGAGTTGCGGCGGTGCGCGACTATCTTGAGGCCCAGGGCAATGCGGTCATCCTGGTGGATGACGGCGACAGCATCCAGGGCGAGCCCATCGGCACCATGACCAAGGGCGAAGCCATCATCGACCTGATGAACGCCGTGGGCTACAGCGTGGCCATTCCCGGCAACCACGAGTTCGACTACGGCATGGATCAGTTCCTGTCCCTGGCCAAGAAGGCCAAGTTCGACTACATCAGCTGCAACTTCACCCACGAGGGCGAGCGTGTATTCCAGCCCTACGTCATCCGTGAGCTGGACGGCGTCAAGGTCGCCTTCGTCGGCGTCACCACGCCCAAGACCCTGACCTCCTCCACGCCCCGCTATTTCCAGGACGAAGAGGGCAAGTTCGTCTACGGCTTCCTGCAGGATGAGACCGGCGAGGCCGTCTACAGCGCCGTGCAGTCCTCCGTCGACGCCGCCCGCGAGGAGGGCGCCGAATATGTGGTCGTGATGGGCCATGTGGGCGACGAAGAGGAGTGCCACCCCTGGACCTACGCCGACATCATCTCCAACACCAACGGGATCGACGTGTTTCTGGACGGTCACAGCCATGACACCGAGCAGGTTGCCATGAAGAACAAGGACGGCGACGAGGTGCTGCGCAGCGCCTGCGGCACCAAGCTTTCCTGCATCGGCTACTGCTGCATCGACGTCGAAGGCAAGATCAGCACCGGCCTGTACACCTGGAACAACAGCGTTCCCGCTCCCGCGCTGCTGGGGCTGAACAACAAGACCAGTGCCGCGGTGGAGAAGGCTTCCGGCACTCTGCAGAAAAAGCTGAAAGAGACCGTCGCCACCTCCCAGGTGCTGCTTACCATCAACGATCCCGAGGCCGTTGACTCCAACGGCAAGCCCATCCGTATGGTCCGCCGCGCCGAGACCAACCTGGGCGACCTGTGCGCCGACGCCTACCGCGCCCAGTCCGGCGCCGATATCGCCATTGTCAACGGCGGCGGCGTCCGCGTCAACATCAACGAGGGCAAGGTTACCCTCAACGACATTCTCAAAGTCCATCCCTTCGGCAACGCCTTGTGCGTAATCGAGGTCACCGGCCAGCAGATTCTGGATGCACTGGAATGGGGCTCTCGCGCGGTGCCCGGCGAGACCGGCGGCTTCCTGCAGGTCTCCGGCCTGAGCTATGAGATCCACAGCTACATTGAAAGCAGCTGCACCTCCGACGATAACGGCATGTTCGCCGGCGTCGAGGGTGAGCGCCGCGTCCGGAACGTGCTGGTGGACGGCAAGCCCATTGATCCCAAGGCCACCTACACTCTGGCCGGCACCAACTACATTCTGCTCAACAACGGCGACGGCTACACCATGTTCGATGGCGCGCCGCTGCTGCAGGACAGCGTGAAGCTGGACAACCAGGTCCTGATCGACTATATCACCGAGGACCTGGAGGGCGTGATTGGCGAGCAGTATGAGGAGCTCACCGGCGAAGGCCGTATCGTCATCGTCGAAGAGAAGCCCTGACACGCCCGGCGCATAACACGCAAAGCAACAATCAGCGCACCCGGCCAAATGGCCGGGTGCGCGTTTCTTTGCGGCGGCCGGAAGAAAAGTCTTTGACGACGCGGACATTCCATCGTATAATCAAATCACAATAATTGACAGATCCCGATAAAGTCGGAAAATGATCGTTGACTGAGGTGATTGCTGTGCGACCGCTGATCGTAAAGCTTGCGAAGATGCTGACGGACTGTATGGACGCGAAGCTCGGCCTGGTCCGGATGGACGAGAGCCGCTGGGAGTACAAAATGCTCGATGCTCTGCTGAGCGACGAGATGGCGGAGCTGATGCTCTCTATGGGCCGGCGCAAACCGGCCACGGCCGCAGAGCTTGCGAAGAAGACCGGCCGGGACGAGGCGCGGATCCAGGCGCTGCTGGACGAGCTGGCGGACATCGGTCTGGTGGAGTACAACCGCCATAACGCCGACCGGCACAGGCAGTACGTGGTGCCGATCTTCGTCGTGGGCAGCGCGGAGAACCTGGTGCTCAACAAGAAGCTTCTGAAAAAGCACCCCGAAATCGCCGAGTTTTTCTATCAGATGGCAGAGGAACCGCTGAAGCTGATCTCCCACATGGTGCCGCCCGGCGGCGCGGGACTGGGCTTCCACGCGATCCCCGTCGAGCGGGCGATCCCGAAGGAGAGCCGGGCACTGAACATCGAGCAGCTGTCCTACTGGCTGGATAAATACCGGGATCAGCTGTCCATCAGCGACTGCGTCTGCCGCACGAGCATGATCCTGCGCGGCGAGGGCTGCGGGGAGCTGCCGGACAAGGGCTGCATCCAGGTGGGCGATTATTCCGACTATCTGGTGGAGACCGGGAAGGCCGAGCGGGCCAGCTACGATGAGGTGATAGCGCTGCTCCGGCGCTCCGAAGAGAACGGCTTCATGCACCAGATCACCAACGGCGAAGGCGGCGAGAACATCTTTGCCATCTGCAACTGCTCGGTCGGCAACTGCTTTGCCCTGCGCTGCTCGCAGCTGTTCAACAACCCCAACGGCTCCGCCTCTCCCTACCGGGCGGTGGTGGACAGGGATAAATGCGTCGCCTGCGGCAAGTGTGAAGAGGTCTGCCCGGCGGGCGCGGTGCGGCTCGGGCGGAAGCTCGACACGAAAAACGGCCCGGTCGTCTATGAACACGAGCCCCTCGCCGCCGAGACGAGGGACTGGAGCCAAAAAAACTGGCATCCGGATTACCGGGACCGCAACCAGATCAACTGCTATCCCTGCGGCACGGCGCCCTGCAAATGCGCCTGCCCGGCGCACGTGTCCATCCAGGGCGTGCTGCAGCTCGTCAAGGAGGAGCGCTTCCTCGACGCGCTGAAGCTGCTGCGGCAGGATAACCCCTTCCCTTCCGTCTGCGAACAGGGCTGCGACCACCGCTGTGAAAAGGTCTGCATGCGCGGCAGCGTCGACACGCCGATGGCAATCGGCGCAGCGATGACGCGCCTGGCCGGCATGGAGGAGCAGCTTTCGGAGCAGCTCGTTCCGCACAAGGTGCGCATGAAGGGCGAGGACAAGGATTACGAGCTGCCCGTGGCCGTGGTCGGCGCAGGCTGGGCGCAGCTGAGCTGCGCGTATTTCCTTGCGCAGACGGGCTATCCCGTGACCGTGTACGGCGAGCCGGAGCTGTGCAGCCCGGCGGAGCGTGAGATCATGGAAAAGCTGGGCGTCCGTTTTGCCGAGGGCAGCCCGGAGGAGGACGCTTACGCCGCGGTCTACCCGGCGCTGTTCCCCATCAAAAAGAAGGATCCCGCCGGGCAGATCGAAGAGGGGCACGAGGCGGCCAAGAGCATCCACCGCCATCTCCACCCCGGGCACAGCCAGACCCTGGCCCGAGACCCGCGCAGCTTCCGCGCCTTCCGCCGGGACGACGTGGTCGTGCCCGCGGACAAGCTGGGCGCGCATGACTGCCTCTCCTGCGGCGTAAGCTACGTCGATCCCAACCGCTGCATCGGCTGCGGCATCTGCACGACCCGCTGCTTCTTCGACGCGATCCGCCTCGAGCGCAGCCACCCCGAATTTGCCGATTACTGCAGCGCGGACGACACGGTAAAAAGGGTCGTGCTGGGCGGCGTCCGCCGCGCGGGGAAGATCGCGACCAAAATCATTACCGACAGGCGCTGAAAACATTACAACATGCAAAAGAACCGCACGTTTCGTGCGGTTCTCTGCTTTTTCCGGAGTTTTTTATTTTTCGTCAAAGTCGCACAGCAGCCATCGGAAGCCGCCGGCCGGGATCGTCAGGGCAAATTTGTCTGCCTCTTCTCCGCTGAACAGATCGCGGAAGTCGCCCAGCTCATTGACCGAGACCTGCCGCTCCCGCTCGGCGAAGTTGAAGAGCGCCAGCAGCTTTTCACCGCGGTAATAGCGGCCGATGCCGAGCACGCTGTCGTCCCGGGTGTCCAGGATCCAGACGTCCGCGGCGCCGTCGAAGACGCGGTGCTCCGCGCGGAGCTGCTCCATTGCTTTGATGCCGGCGAAGACTCTGCCCTCCGGCGTCGTTGGGTCACGCCGCCGGGCAGCTGCCTGCCAGTTCATGTCACCGCGGTGCAGATAACGGCTGTCGGCCGCCTTGAGCGGGTCGTTATGGTAGCCGTAGTCGTTCTCCTGCGCGATCTCGTCGCCGCTGTAGAGCACCGGAATGCCGCTGAGCGTGAACATATAGGCGTGCAGCGCCAGATCCAGGCGCAGCGCCCAATCGAGCTTGCTCTCGTCCTTTTCATAGCGCGCCGACTCCACGCCGCAGAGCGAGGCCGTGGTGCCGCAGAGTCTCGCGTCGCCGAGGCGGGGATCGTCGTTATACAGCTCGCCGCGGGCGGGACTCCCCGGCCACTTGCCGGTGAGGTAGTCGTTGAGGTATTTTTTATGCGCCACTTCCTCCATGCCGAAGCGCTGCAGGAAGTCATAATCCAGGCCCCAGCCGATATCGTCGTGGCAGCGCAGATAGTTGAGGAAGCCGTATTCCTTCGGCAGTGCGAAGACCTGGCCCAGCTGATGGCGCAGCAGGCGCACGTCCTTGGTGGCCACGGTGTGCCAGGTGCTGGCCATGGTGGTGACGTTATACAGCAGGTGGCATTCCGGCTTTTCCACCGAGCCGAAGTAGGGCACCACCTTGCTCGGCTCCATCACGACCTCGCCCAGCAGCAGCGTGCCCGGGCAGACGATCTCGCAGACCATGCGCATCAGGCGCACCAGCTCGTGTACCTGGGGGAGGTTGCGGCAGTTGGTGCCGAGCTCTTTCCAGATATAGGGCACGGCGTCCAGGCGGATGATGTCCACGCCCTGGTTGCAGAGATAGAGCATGTTCTCCGTCATGTCGTTGAACACCGCGGGATTGGCGTAGTTCAGGTCCCACTGATAGGGATAGAAGGTCGTCATGACGACCTTGCCGGCCTCTTCGCACCAGCTGAAGTTGCCGGGCGCGGTGGTCGGGAAGACCTGGGGCACGGTTTTCTCGAACTCATTGGGCTCGCTCCAGTCGTCGTAAAAGAAGTAGCGCTCCTGCATGGCGCGATCGCCCGCGCGGGCGCGGCGGGCCCATTCGTGGTCCTCGCTCGTGTGGTTCATCACGAAATCGAGGCAGACGGAGATCCCCCGGCGGTGGCATTCGTCCGCGAGGGCCGAGAGGTCCTCCATCGTGCCCAGCTCCGGCTGCACCTTGCGGAAGTCCGAGACGGCATAGCCGCCGTCGCTGCGGCCCTCGGGGCTTTCGAGCAGAGGCATCAGGTGCAGGTAGTTGACGCCGCAGTCCTGGATGTAATCCAGCTTCTCCCGCACGCCGCCGAGCGTTTTGGCGAAGGCATTGACATACATCAGCATGCCGACCAGCTCGTGCCCCTTGTACCAGGCGGGATCGCTCTCCCTGGCGGCGTCGAGCGCGCGAAGCTCGTCTTTCCGCGCTGCCCACATGCGCCGGAGCATATCGACGAAGAAGGACCAGGCCTGCTCGTCGTTGTGATACAGCTTGAAATAGAGCTGTTTGAGTTCGTTTTCATGCCGGGCAAAGCGGGTGCTGAAAACCGCGCTGTCGTCTGTCTGTGCCATTGCCTGATCCTCCTGTTTTTTATCTTCCCTGCGATCAGTTTTTTGGATCTTTCCGTCAGAAAAATATAACATAAAAAGTTTATCTTGTCGACAGGCGAAAATGCAATTGTGAAATAAAGAGAAAAGCAGGAGCTGCCCCGTTGGACAGCTCCTGCTGCGTTCGTTTACTTGTCTCTCTCGAAGGTGATCAGCAGATGCACCCACCAGTAGGACCAGTAGGTCACGCTGACGACCCTCCAGCCGCGCTCGGCCATGTCGTTCATGATCTGCTCGGCTTCGCGCTGGCCGCACTTGATCTGCTTGTATTCCTTCATTGTTGACTCCTTTTCTTATTCGATGATGTCTTTGACCGTCCCGGCGTCGACGCCGCTGACGGTGATGTTGCGGTTGACCTTGGCGTCATAGGTCTCGGAGCGCATCACGTCGACCAGATCCAGACCGGTGACCTCCTTCATGGTCTCGATGGTTTTGGCCAGCACCGAGGGGACGTAGCCGCCGACGGAATTCACGCCGGGCTCGCCGCTGCCGCCGTCGATGATGGTGACCTTGTCGATGCTTTCGAGGGGTTTGGCGATGGCAGCCGCCATCTCGGGCAGAGCGTTGACGATCATTTCGATCATGGCCGCCTGGCCGTACTTCTTCATGGCCTCCGCCTTCTTCTCCAGCGCCTCGGCTTCGGCGATGCCTTTGGCTTCGATGGCCCTGGCCTCCGCCTCGCCGACGGCCCGGATGCCCTCGGCCTCCTGGGTCCGGGCAAAGAGCTCGGCCTCCGCCTGGGTCTTGCGGGCATAGAGCTCCGCTTCGGCCTGGACACGCTTGGCCTCGGCGGCTTTCTCGCGCTCGAACTTCTCGGCCTCCGCCTTGCGCTGGCGCTCGAAGAGTTCGGCCTCGGCCTTCTGCTGGCGGGCGAATTTCTCCGCCTCAGCCTTCTTCTTGATCTCGGCCTCCAGGGTCTGCTCGGTGACCTCGACGTCCTTGCGCTTGAGTTCGATCTCGCGCTCCTGCTTGGCGATATTGGCGTTGGCGGTGGTGACCTCGATGGTCTTGCGCTGCTCTTGCTGCTGGATCTCGTAGGCGGCGTCGGCCTCGGCCTGCTTCACGTCAGACTCGCGCTTGAGCTCGGCCTGGCGGATGCGCAGCTCGTTGCGGCGGGAGGCGATCTCCGTCTCGGCCGCGACCTGGGCCTCGTTGGCCATGCGCTTGGCCTCCGCTTCCGCGATGGCCACGTCGCGCTCGGCCTGCGCCTTGGCGATGGACGCGTCCTTCTGGATCTGGCTCATGTTGTCCTGGCCGAGGGCCACGATCAGGCCCTTCTCGTCCTCAATCTTCTGGATGTTGCAGGAGATGATCTCCACGCCGAGGGCGTTCATGTCTGTCTGGGCCTTGGCCTGCACCTCGTCGCCGAACTTCTTGCGGTCGGTGTTGAGCTCCTTGAGCTTGACCGTGCCGATGATCTCACGCATGTTGCCCTGCAGGGAGTCAGTCAGCGCGACGGCGATGCGCTCCTCGCTGAGGTTCAGGAAGTTCTTCATCGCGATCTTGATGCCCTCGGGGTCGGTCTTCAGACGGACCTTGGCGACGGCGTCGATGTCCACGCCGATGAAGTCCTGCGTCGGAACATAGCCGTTGGTTTTGATGTCGATGCTGATCTGCTTGAGCACCAGCGTGTCCTTCCGCTCAAAGAAGGGCAGCTTGATGCCGGCGCGGCCGATCAGGATCTTCGGCGACTTCTTGATGCCGGAGATGATGTAGGCCTTGTCGGGCGGGGCCTTGACGTATCCGCTGACGATGATTGCGATGAACGCGATGGCTGCCGCTGCGATGAGGGCGATGGTGATGCGATCCATGGGTAACTCCTTTCTCAAATCCCGGCCGCCCCTTTGTCGGACGGCCTCGGTTTCCCTTGTGATTTCATGATAGGCTCTCCCCTTTTGTTTTTCCATGACGGCCGGAGCAAAATAAACGCCGATAATTCTTCCAAAACGGCAAATTATCGTGTATACTGTCGGATAGAATCTGTTGCTTCGGGAGGCCGCCATGGGAAAGCGCTCGGTCAGGGAAAACAAGAACGTCTATCAGCTCAGCCGGGAGGGCCGGGACTTCACGCGCGAGGAGGCCTCGGAGGCGCTCGTCTTCCTCAGTCCCGAGCGCATTGAAAAAATCGAGAGCGGCAGGTCCGCGCCGCACCCGGACGAGGTGCTGGCGATGGAGCGCGCGTACCGGAACCCGGAGCTGAGCAACTGGTTCTGCACGCACGAATGCCCGATCGGCATGAAGTACGAGCAGGAGGTCAGGCTCCAAAGTCTCGCGCAGGTCACGGTGGAGACCCTGGCCGCGCTCAACGCGATGGATGAGGAGAAAAACCGCCTGATCGCCATCTCCGTCGACGGACGGGTCGGCGACGCCGAGCGCGAAGACTTTGACCGCATCCTCGGCAAGCTCGGCGCGCTCGACCGCGCGATCCGCTCCATGCAGATCTGGCTGGAGCACGCCAGGCAGAGCGGAAAAATTGACGAGGCGGAGTAAATAGCATCTTTTCATGCGCGCACGCGCGTGATACAATACAGGAGATATCAATTCGGCACACACATAAAAAAGAGGAGGCAGACCCATGAACACAATCAAAAGGATCGGCGTTCTGACCAGCGGCGGCGACGCGCCCGGCATGAACGCGGCTGTCCGCGCCGTGGTCCGCACGGCGCTGTCCTACGGCATCGAATGCATCGGCATCCGCAGAGGCTGGCAGGGCCTCATCACCAGCGACTTTGTCCGGCTGACCAGCGAGAGTGTCGGCCACATTCTCTCCCGCGGCGGCACCATCCTCTATACCGCGCGCAGCAAGGAGTTTATGACCGAAGAAGGCCGGATGAAGGCCGTCGCCACCTGCAAGATGCTGGGGCTGGACGGCATCGTCGCCATCGGCGGCGACGGTACCTTCCGCGGCGCGCTGGAGCTGTCGCGTCTGGGCATCCCCGTGGTCGGCGTGCCCGCCACCATCGATAACGACGTCGGCTGCACCAACTACACCATCGGCTTCGACACCGCCTGCAACACCGCCATCGAATGCATCGACAAGCTGCGCGACACCATGCAGTCCCACGAGCGCTGCTCCGTGGTCGAGGTCATGGGCCGCAACGCCGGCTTCCTCGCGCTGTACGTCGGCATCGCCGTTGGCGCCACGGCCGTTCTGGTCCCCGAGCACAAGCTGGACTTCCAGCATGACGTGGTCGAGCGCATCCGCGAATCCCGCCTGGCCGGCAACACGCACTTCATGATCGTCGTGGCCGAGGGCGTGGGCAGCGCCGTGGACATCGGCCATCAGATCCACGAGGCGCTGGGCATGGACCCGCGCGTCACCGTGCTCGGCCACATCCAGCGCGGCGGCGCGCCCAATGCGCGCGACCGCGAGACGGCGACCCGCATGGGCTACTATGCCGTCAAGGCCTTTGCCGAGGGACGCGGCAACTGCATCATCGGCACGCAGGAGGGCGATCTGGTAGAACTGCCCATTGAAGAGGCGCTGGCAATGAAAAAGCACCTGCAGAAGTACCGTTATGAGATCATGGAGACCATGCAGTTCGGCAGCAGAGTCGAGCGCACCACGGTCTGAGGCTTCCTACGTAGGAAAAAATGGCTGCACGCCCCAAGGGGCGTGCAGCCGTCTTTCATGACAGAGAAAGGACACACCATGCTGAAGAAAACGATCCTCGGTCCCTGCACGCGCGTCTGCTCCTGCGGGACGCTGACCGGCAACGAGCGGGAGGACTGCCTGGAATTCCTGGGCGTTCCCTACGCGCATGCCGGGCGCTTTGCATACGCCGTCATGGCGGATTCCTGGGAGGGCGTGCTGGATGCGACGCAGCCCGGGCCGGGCTGCCCCCAGAACCGGGCCTGGCACGAGCATCTGGAAAACCCGACCCGCCTGTTTTACAAGAAGGAGTACCGCGAGGGCTGCGAGTTCCGCTACAGCGAGGACTGCCTCAACCTGAACATCTTCACGCCGAAGCAGGCGGAGGGCTGCCCGGTCATCCTGTTTTTCCACGGCGGCGGCTTCGATTCCGGCATCAATTCCGAGGATCCCTTTGACGGAGCGGCGTTTGCCCGGCACGGGATCATCACGGTTTTTGCCAATTACCGCGTCGGTCCGCTGGGCTATCTGACGCATCCGGACATCCGCGCAAGCTGCGGGCGCGACGGAAATTTCGGTCTGGACGACCAACTGACGGCCATCCGCTGGGTGCGCGCGCACATCGCCGACTTTGGCGGCGACGCGGATAATCTCACGCTGCTCGGTCAGAGCGCCGGAGCGATCTCGATCCAGTACCTCTGTCTGAACCCGCAGAACGCCGGGCTCTTCCGCCGCGCGGCCATGATGTCCGGCGCCGGGCTCTTCCCCCGCTTTGCGTTGCCGCGCCGCGCGGAGGACACCCACGCCTACTGGGAAGAGTTCATCCGTGCCGCCGGCTGCAGCAGCCTCGGTGAGCTGAAGAAAGCCTCTCTCGATACGATCTTTGACGCGATGGAAGCAATGAAGGAGCAGCGCAGGGACGGCATCTATCACACGATGCCGGTCATCGACGGCCTTCTGATCCCCGCGCCGGTGGACGAGCTGTATCCCCATCCGCTGCCGATCGATTATCTGGTCGGCTTTACGAACGCGGACATGTACGCGCCCGTCATGGCCCACATCGGCAGCCGCTTTGCCCGGGAGACCGGCGCCTACCTCTATTATTTCGACCTTGACGCGCCCGGCGACGACAATGCCGCCTTCCATTCCTGCGACCTGCGCTATGCGTTCGGAACGCTTGAGGGCAGCTGGCGTCCCTACGGTGCGCGTGATCACGAGGCATCCGGTCAGCTGGTTTCGTATTTGGCCAACTTTGCCCGCAGCGGTGATCCGAACGGCCCCGGTCTGCCGCTCTGGCGGCCCTGTGAAAAACACCGCACGCGCCTGCTGCGCATTGCGCCGCGCACGACAGCCATGGGGCACGCAAACTACGCGAAACTCGCCCTGCACATGCTGACGAAAGGAGAGCCGAAGGCATGAAATTCGATCACCGCTTCGTTTTGAAGGCGGCGACGCCCTCCACGCGCGTCTATACGGCGGACGGGGTCACCGTGCGGCTGGATTTTCTGGAGCACATGCTGCGCGTGGCGCTGCTGCACGACGGCATCCCGCTTCTGCCGACCTGGAGCGTGTGCCCCGGCGGCGGCGACTGCCCGCTCGAGGGGCGGGACAAGCTGTCGCTGGAGGGATTTCAGTGCCTCGCGCCTGAAGTGCGCGAGGAGAAGGGCGTTCTGTCCTTTTCGATCGACGGCGTGGCTTTCTCCGTAGAGCTGAAGAATTTCCGCATCACGGCGTGCAATGAGCAGGGTATTCTCTACCAGGACCGCAGCGGCCTGGCCTACAATTTCTGCGGCGAGCTGGGCGACGGCGCCGTACACTATACCCGGCGCGAGAGCGATCAGCGCATTTACGGTCTGGGCGACAAATGCGGCAAGGTGAACAAGGCCGGGCGGAGCTTTACTCTCGGCGCGGGCGATTCGATGGGCTTTCGCGCCGCCTCGTCCGACCCGCTGTACAAGCAGCTCCCCTTTTATATCTGCGAGCACGACGGCGGCTCCTACGGCCTGTATTACGACAGCTACGCCAACGGGCGCGTGAACTTCGGCGAGGAGCACGACAATTATTTTGAGCCCTTCAACTCCGTCCGTCTGGAGGAGGAGAACCTGGTGTTTTACCTGATCCTCGGCACGCCGATGGAGATCGTGCGGCGCTTTACCGCCCTTTGCGGCGGCGCGGCGCCTGTGCCGGAATGGGCCTTCCACTACTGCGGCAGCACCATGGCCTATACCGACGCGCCGGACGCAGACACCCAGCTTCGCGGCTTTGTATCGCGCTGCGAATCCGAGGGTATCCCCGCCCGCGGCTTTTACCTTTCGAGCGGCTATACCCAGATCGGCGAGCGACGCTGCGTGTTTCACTGGAACAAAGAGAAAATCCCCTCGCCGGAGGGGCTGGCCGCGCATTTTCGCGCGCACGGCATGGCGCTGATCCCGAACGTCAAGCCCGCCTTTCTGACCGAGCACCCGCTGTACGACGAGATCGCGCGGCAGGGCTTCTTCCTCCACTATGCCGACGGCAGCCCCGCCCTCTTCCCCTTCTGGGGCGGCATGGCGAGCTATCTGGACTTCACCAATCCCGGGGCTTACGCCTTCTGGAAGCGCTGCGTGCGCGAAACGCTCGTGGACCGCGGCTATACCGATATCTGGAACGACAACAACGAATACGACGTGTGGGACGGCGAGGTGCTGGCCGAGGGCTTCGGGCATGAAATCCCGGCGCGGCGCATCCGCCCGCTGTTTTCCTATCTGATGGCCCGCGCCAGCCGCGAGGCCTGCCTGGAGGTGGGCGTGGCCGAGCCCTTCAACGTCTCCCGCTGCGCGATCGCCGGGACGCAGCGTGTCGCCAGCACCTGGACCGGCGACAACCTGACGGATTTTGACGATCTGCGCTATAACCACTATCAGGCGATGACGATGGCGCTGAGCGGCTTCCAGTTCTTCGGCGCGGACATCGGCGGCTTTGCCGGGCCGCAGCCGGAGGAGGAGCTGTTCCTGCGCTGGCTGCAATACGGCCTGTTCACGCCGCGCTTCGTGCTGCACTCCTGGAAGCCGGAGGCCGAGCCGACCATGCCCTGGCTCTATCCCGGGCGCATGGACGCGGTGCGGCGGCTGTTTGCGCTGCGCGAAAAGATCGCGCCGTATCTGTACGCCGAGCATCGGCGCTGCCTGCGCACGAACGAGCCTTTGATCAGCCCGGTCTTCCTCCGCCAGCCGGGCTACGATGCGGAGAGCGACTGCTTCTTCTGCGGCGAAAAGCTCCTCGCCTGCCCGGTCTTCGACAAGGGCGCACAGTCCGTCCGTGTGCTGCTGCCGGACAGCGACTCGGGCTGGCAGCTGCGCGGCGAGGGCGAAAGCATCCCGGCCGGCAGCCGCGTCACGGTCCCCTGTCTCCCGGAGGACGAGCCGGTCTGGTTCTCCCGCACGGGCGACAGGCCCTGGTAAAAAGCGAAAAAACTCCCTGAGCAAAGCGCTCAGGGAGTTTTTTTGATTTACTTGGTCTTGGCCCGGAAATCCGGCTCTGTGCCCTTGATGAGGCGTTTGATGTTCTCGCGGTGCTGGTAGATCACGAGGCACATCGTAAAGATCGACAGCAGCAGCCGCGGAGTGCTCACATGCACCAGCAGCGCCGCTGCGGTAATCGCGATCGCGCCGCAGATGGAGCCCAGCGAGACCTTCTTGCTCAGCAGAGCAATGACGATGAAGGAGCCGAACACCGCGCAGCCGACGCGCCAGTCCACCAGCAGCGAGGTGATCCCGCCGACCGCCACGCCCTTGCCGCCGCGGAAATCGTGCATGAAGGGGAAGCAGTGGCCGAGCATCACGGCCATGCCGCCGGTCATCAGCCCCCAGTCGCCAAAGGGGCCGGGATCGCGCAGGCCGCCGCCCAGCATGAAATAGCCGATCAGCATGGCCAGCGCCGCCTTGATCATATCGCCCGCCAGCGTCGCCATGCCGGGGCCCCAGCCGAAGGTGCGCGCCATGTTGGTCGCGCCGGCGTTGCCGCTGCCGGAACGGCGGATGTCCTTGCCGAGCAGGCGGGACAGCCAGATGGAAAAACTGATGGAGCCAAGCAGATAACCTGTCAGCGCCACCAGGATGAATTTGATTGTTGTCATACTCTCGCCTCTCACAGCATCACACATACTGGGACGTATTATACACGTGCGGATTCCGGTTTTCAACGCCTCGCCGGGATTGTTAAAAACTTATTCACAGAGCCCGGGAAAGGCCGTCCAGGGCCATTGCTCCGGGGGCGGCGCAGAAAAGCGCAGGCTCTCGCCGCTTGCCGGGTGACGGAAGGACAGAAAGTTCGACCAGAGGGCGATGCCGCAGTTGTCTTCCAGCAGGCTGTACTTCCGGTCGCCGACGAGCGGCCAGCCGTGGGAAGAAAACTGGCAGCGGATCTGGTGGGTGCGCCCGGTGAGAAGCTCGATGCGCACAAGACTCAGTCCCTCGGCACGCCCCAGCGTCT
The DNA here is from genome assembly GCA_902778115.1 of Oscillospiraceae bacterium. Lineage (GTDB taxonomy): Bacteria > Bacillota > Clostridia > Oscillospirales > Oscillospiraceae > Limivicinus. The sequence goes on from CACYWG010000025.1 coordinate 14,041, forward strand.
CATAGCGCAGCACGGCCTCCTGCACGCCCTTGGCGGGCGCGGAGACCACATAGGTCTTGCGCTCGGCCTTATTCCGCAGCAGCAGGTCGCGCAGCTCGCCCTTTTCCGGCGTTTCGCCGTGCACGACGGCGAGATAGCGCTTGTCAAAGTCCCCGTCCCGGATCTGGCGGCTGAGTTCGGAGGCAGCCGCGGCGCTTCGCGCCAGCAGCATCAGCCCGCCGACCACCCGGTCCAGCCGATGTACGGTGCGGATCTCTTCGGTCTGCAGCTGCTGCCTCAGCAGCTCCGGCACGCCGCCCGGCTCGTCCGTGGACAAAACGCCCGCCGGCTTGAGGCAGACGACGATTTCCCGGTCCTGATGAATGATCTCCATGAATAGCCTCTCTCTTTGTCTGATGCTTTTATCTTAGCACAGCCTTTGCCGCCCGCTCAAGCGTTTTTACGCGAAAACTGTGGTCAAGCCCGGCAATTTGTGCTATCCTTGATGATGGTGATTGTTATGCAGAATACTCCGATCTGTCCGCACGCGAAGCTCTGCGGCGGCTGTCAATATCAGGGACTTTCCTATACCGAACAGCTTGCGAAAAAGCAGGCGCAGGCGGAGGCGCTGTTCTCCTCCTTCGCGCCCGTTGCCCCGATCCTCGGCGCGGACGAGCCGCTGCATTACCGAAACAAGGTGCACGCGGCCTTCGGCTGCGACCGGCAGCGCCGCGTGATCTCCGGCGTGTACCAGCCGGGCAGCCACGCCATCGTTCCGGTGGACGACTGCCTCATTGAGGACGAGACCGCCGACCGCATCGTCTGCGCGGTCCGCGCGCTGCTGCCGAAGCTGAAGATCCCCGTCTATGACGAGCGGCGCGGCGGCGGCTGGCTGCGGCACGTGCTGGTGCGGCGCGGCTTTGCCACGGGCGAGCTGATGGTGGTGCTGGTGGCCGTGTCCCCGGTGATGAAGAACCAGAAGGCCTTTCTCTCCGAGCTGCGGGCCGCCTTCCCCGCCATCCGCACGGTGGTGCTGAACGTGAACGAGCGCTTCGGCCCCGTGGTGCTCGGGCTGAAGAACAAGGTACTCTATGGCGACGGGTATATTGAGGATATCCTCTGCGGTCTGCGCTTTCGCATCTCCCCCTCCGCGTTTTACCAGATCAACAGCGCCCAGTGCGAAAAGCTCTACGCGAAGGCCATCGAATTTGCCGCTCTGACGGGTACGGAGACGGTGCTGGACGCCTACTGCGGGGTCGGCACGATCGGGCTGTGCGCCGCAGCGCAGGCCAAGCAGGTCATCGGCGTGGAGCTCAACCGCGAGGCCGTGCGCGACGCCATTGCCAACGCCCGCCTCAACGGGATCAAAAACGCCTGGTTTGCCGCCGGGGACGCCGGCGCCTACATAGAGGGCATGCTGTGCGAAGGGCGGCGTCCGGACGTAGTGCTGATGGACCCGCCCCGCGCCGGCAGCGACCGGCGTTTCCTCGACGCGCTCATCCGCTGCGCACCGGCGCGCGTGGTCTACGTCTCCTGCGGACCGGAGACCCTGCGCCGCGACCTCGAGATCCTCACGCGCGGCGGCTACCGCGTCGAGGCCGTCCAGCCGGTGGATATGTTCCCGTTCACGGAGCATATCGAAACGGTGGTGCAACTTTCCAATGGAAATATCGACGGAGGAAGTTCGGAGCGAAAAAGTGTTGCGAGGAGCAGATAAAGGATCATGTAAGGGAACAGACGGGTTTTCAAGTTTCCTCACGATACATTTCTCAGGGTAAGAGAACATGTGGTCTTGAGATTGTAGAAAGCTGCAGCAAGCCAAAGTCAGAGGATGCCAGACAGCCTCCGTGCACGCCGGAAAAGGAAGAGGCAATCAAGCGGGCGCTCAGGCATTATGGAGTGATATCAGGGAGAGAGGGAAATATGGATCATATAGTTATTCGAGAGGCAGAAATTGATGACGCGGAGGAAATGATCTCATATTTGAACATCGTTGGGGGAGAATCCGATCATCTCATGCATGGGGCGCACGGGTTTCAAGTGCCGGTCGAAGCGGTAAAACGGCGTATTCAGGCTTCTCATGACGCCGACAACAGCATCATTCTGATTGTCTTGGCAGGGGAAAAGATCATAGCGAGGGCAGAGCTGTATGGCTATCCCGAGGCAAGATTACATCATAATGCCAAGTTTTCCATTTCAGTCAGAAAAGACTATTGGAACAGGAAGATCGGCACCATGCTGATGACAAAGATCCTGGAACGCGCAAGAAACATGAATCTGCGTAATATTGAGTTGGAAGTTGTTGCCGACAATCAGGCGGCCATTGCGCTGTACCGTAAAATGGGCTTTTCTGACGTTGGAATATACAAGAATTATTGGTTTGCGAACAATGTCTATCGCGATGCGATCATCATGCAAAAACGTCTGGATGACTGACATTTTCCGCGGATGCTGACGAAAAACAAAGGAGGCAAGCCATGATCGACCGCATCGAAACCGAACGGCTGATCCTGCGCAAGGCGGAGGAGCGGGATCTCGACCTCATCTGGAACCGGGTCTGGCGGGATGAGCGCCTCGCCGCGATGATGCTCTGGACGCCGACGCTCACGCGGGAGGAGGCGGAGGCGCGCATGGCGCGCACGGTGGCCTATCAGCGCGACAACTACGCCTACTTTATCTGTCTCAAGGCGACCGACGAGCCGATCGGCTTCGGCGGCATGCGGAAGATCGCGCCGGGCGAATGGGACGAGACCGGGCTGTGCATCGCCAAAGCCTGGCAGGGACAGGGTTACGGCAAAGAATCGCTGCGGGCGCTGGTCGATCTTGCCTTCCTTAAGCTCGGCGGCCGAATCTTCCACGCCGGCTGCTTCCATGAAAACCTCGCCTCCGCCGCGACGATCCGCAGCTGCGGCTTTGCCTACGTGAGCAGCCACAAGGAAGTCCGCGAGCGCGACGGCTATGAATATCTGTGCGACTGCTATGAACTGAGACGATAGGCCGCGCAACAAATTCTTGCCAAAGCGCGCCGGAACGTTTATATTGAATAGAGAATGACCGGACAGGATGTGATTGCATTGAAAACGATCTATCTCGCCGGCGGCTGCTTCTGGGGAACGCAGAAGTTCTTCGATCAGTTCGACGGCGTTGCGGAAACCGAAGTGGGCTATGCCAACGGCCCCACGGAAAACCCCAGCTACCAGCAGGTCTGCGCCGACAGCGGCCACGCCGAGACCGTGCGCATCGTCTACGATGAAAACCGCATGAGTCTGACGGAGCTTCTGGACATGTTCTTTCTCGCCGTCGATCCGCTGTCGGTGAACCGGCAGGGCCCGGACGAGGGCATCCAGTACCGCAGCGGCGTCTATTATACGGAGCCGTCGCAGCTGCCGGAGATCGAGGCGCGGATGCATCTGGAGGAGGAAAAGCGCGGACAGAAGCTCGCCGTGGAGCTGCTGCCGCTGCGAAACTTCTATCCCGCCGAGGAATACCATCAGAAATATCTGGACAAGAACCCGACAGGCTACTGTCACCTGCCGCGGCATCTTCTCCATTTGGAAAAGGAGCGATGAAACATGCCTGACAACAGACCAAAAGGCAGAGAAAGGCACATCACCGGCCAGGGCGCCGGCGTGCACCGCCGCGGCGAAGGCCTGGGTACCGGCCCGGTCGGCAGCGGCAGCAATCCGAACGGACAGCAGCAAAATAGCGCGCAGCGCGGCTATACCGGCCGCGGCACGACCCGCGCCGGTGGGCGCAGTCCCCTGCTGATCATCATCCTCATCGCCCTGCTGCTCTTTGGCGGCGGCGGTGGGCTCGGCAATCTGCTGGGCATCTTCGGCGGCTCGGAGCTTCCTTCGACCAGCCAGAGCGGCACGGGCAGCAGCGCCTACGATTCCCTGCTCCCCGGCGCGGCCAGCCAGCCGACCCAGCAGCCCCAGTCCCAGTCCGGCACGCAGAGCCAGAACCTGCCCTCTCTCGGCAGCCTGCTGATGGGCGGCGGCAACAGCTGGACCGGCGGCGGAAGCAGCAGCACCTGGGGCAGCAGCGTCAACACCGGCAAGCTCGACCGCAGCGTCGCCCCCGAAGCGCGCGCGAAATTCACGCAGATCCGCGGCGACGGCAGCGACAAGGTGACCGTGATGGTCTATATGTGCGGCACCGACCTGGAGTCGCGCAGCGGCATGGCTACCCGCGACCTGGGCGAGATGGGCCAGGCCACGCTGAGCGACGACTTGAACCTGCTGGTGTGCACCGGCGGCTGCCGTCAGTGGCAGACCCGCGGCATCCGCACCGACGTCAACCAGATCTTCCAGATCCGCGACGGCTATATGAAGGACACGGGCAGGACCGCCGGCAGCGGCGCGATGACCGATCCGAACACCCTCCTGAGCTTCATCCGCTACTGCACGCAGAACTACCCCGCCAACCGCTATGAGCTGATCCTCTGGGATCACGGCGGCGGCTCCATCTCCGGCTACGGCTACGACGAGAAGAACCAGCGCGCCGGCTCCATGTCCCTGGCCTCGCTCTCCGAGGTGCTGCGGACCAGCGGCGTGAAGTACGACTTCATCGGCTTCGACGCCTGCCTGATGGCCACCGTGGAGAATGCCTCCATGCTGTCCGAGTATGCAGACTATCTGATCGCCTCCGAGGAGACCGAGCCGGGCGTCGGCTGGTACTACACCAACTGGCTGACGGCCCTGGCCGACAACACGGCGCTGCCCACGCTCGACGTCGGCAAGCAGATCGTGGACGACTTTGTCAGCTTCTGCAACCAGAAGTGCCCCGGCCAGCCCACCACGCTGTCCGTGGTCGACCTGGCCGAGCTCGGCGAGACCCTGCCCGCCGGGATGAAGGCCTTCTCCACCGATCTGAAGGAGCGCATCTCCGGCGGCGATTATCAGACCGTCTCCACCGCCCGCGGGAATACCAAGGAATTTGCCAGCTCCACGCGCATCGACCAGATCGACTTTGTCGACTTTGCCCAGCGCGTCGGCAGCAGCGAGGGCGAGCAGCTCTCGAAGGTGCTGCGCGGCGCGGTCAAGTATAACCGCACCGGCTCGAGCGTCACGAACGCCTACGGCCTGTCGGTCTACTTCCCGCTGCGGAAGCTCTCCACCGTGGACAAGGCCGTCCAGGCCTATGACGCGATGGGCATGGACGAGGACTACGCCGACTGCATCCGCGCCTTTGCCAGCCTCGAGGCCGGCGGTCAGGCCGCGGCCGGCGGCAGCGCGGCCAATCCCTACGCCGCTCTGATGGGCGACTACGGCGCGGTCAGCTCCTCCGCCGGCGGCATGGGCGACATCAGCGACTTGCTCAACGCCGCCATGTCCGGCGATCTGAGCTCTCTGCTGGGTCTCGGCAGCGCCGACTTCTTCTCCGGCCGCTCGATGCCCGACACCGAGGCTACGGCCACCTATCTCGCGGCCAACCGCTTCGATCCTTCCCTGCTCTTCTGGCAGCGCAACGCGGATGGGGAATACGTAATTTCCCTGGACGAAACGCAGTGGAGCCTGGTGCAGGACGTGGCGCTCAACCTCTTCTACGACGACGGTGAGGGCTTCGTCGATCTGGGTCTGGACAACGTCTTCTCCTTCGATGAAAACGGCAACCTTCTGCCCGACCGCAGCGGCGCCTGGATTTCGATCAACAATCAGCCCGTGGCCTACTACTATATGGGCAGCGCCGAGACCGAGGACGCCGGCAGCGTGATGATGGGCTATGTGCCCGCGCTTTTGAACGAGCAGCCGGTGCGGCTGATGCTGATCTTTGACGAGGAGCACCCTGCCGGCTTTGTGGCCGGCGCCCAGCCCGCCTATACCGCCGAAGAGACCGACACCGTCTCCCGCGGCCTGATCGAGCTGCAGGACGGCGACCGCCTGGACTTCCTCTGCGACTTTTACAGCTATGACGGCGAGTATCAGGACAGCTACTTCCTGGGCGAACCCGTCATCGTCAGCGGCGATCTGACCGTCAGCGACACCCTGCTGGGCGGCACCTGCCGCGTCCTTTACCGCTTCACCGATATCTATCAGCAGCACTACTGGACCGAAGTCCTGCCCGAGGACTGATACTATTTTTCAATAAAAAGTCGACACTTTTTATTGAAAAGATGCCACCTGCGGCGGCATACAGTTGCTGGCGCAACTGACGTCTCATACGGTTTTCAAAGCGCCATAAGGCGCTATAAAAAGTAGACGTTGTCTACTTTTTAATGAAAACCAGTATGACAGATCAAACAAAACAAAGATCGAGGGAACCGAATCATCGGTTCCCTCGATCATTTTTTTGCTCTGTTGCTCATATTAAAAGATCGTACTGACGCCGTAGGTCAGGCCGAGGACGATGGCCGCCGCGATCACCACGCCGACGATGATGGCCGGCAGCGCATCCCGCATCCGCAGGCCCAGCACCACAGCCACCAGCGCGCCGGTCCAGGCGCCGGTGCCCGGCAGCGGGATCGCTACCAGCAGGACCAGGCCGAGCGCACCGTATCTTCTCACCTTTTCGCCCTTCAGCTCGGCTTTGTTCTCCATGCCGCTGATCCAGGCGTCCAGCCTCCCGCTCTTTTTTCTCAGCCAGGCAAAGACCTGCCGGACGAAGAGAATGATGATCGGCACGGGAAAGAGATTCCCAAGGATCGCAGCCAGCGCGGCCCTGTGATAATCCAGTCCCAGCGAAACGCCGTAGGGGATGCCCGCGCGCAGTTCCAGCACCGGCACCATCGATATCAAAAATGTCTGCAGCAGTCTGCCGACCGTGCTCTCTGTCAGCCAGGCAAGCATTCCAAGTCTCCCAATCCAATTCTTCTGAGGCGAAATCTCTTTTTCCGCCTTCTGGTAGTATAATCCGTCTTTTCCCGCAAAACAAGGCTAAAAATGGATATTTAAAGAAAATTCAAGAATTACCCCTGTTTTTGAAAGGAGTTGCTGTGCACGAAGGCGCTGATCCAAGGGATCCGACCGCTCAACGATGTCCTGCATGCTTTGGCCTGGGGGCCGGGGATGCTGCTGCTTCTGGGCGGGACGGGCGTGTTCCTCTCCCTGCGCTGCGGCTTTCCCCAGCTTCTGCAGCTCGGCCGCATCCTGCGTGAAACGGTCGGCAGCCTGCTGCGCCGCCGAGAGCACGGCGAGGGAGTCGGGCTCTCTCCGTTTCAGGCGCTGAGCACCGCCCTGGCCGGAACCGTCGGCACCGGAAATGTCGCCGGCGTCACCGGAGCGATCCTCCTCGGCGGGCCGGGCGCCGTCTTCTGGATGTGGGTCGCCGCCTTCTTCGGTATGGCGACCAAATACGCGGAGATCGCGCTGGCGGTCAAATATCGCACGGCCGATCCCGAGGGCAGGCCGCGCGGCGGCCCGATGTACACGATCGAGCGCGGCCTCGGCCCAAAATACCGTCCTCTGGCCGTCGCCTTTGCGCTGGCGGGCGGATGCGCCGGTTTCGGGATCGGCAATCTCGCCCAGAGCTGCGAGATCGCCGCCGCCGCGCAGGAGCTGTTTCACGCCGGCCCGCTCGTCGTGGGGCTTGCGCTGAGCCTGTTTACCGCCGCAGCGCTGTTCGGCGGACTGCGGCGGATCGGACGGCTGACCGCATCGCTGGTGCCGCTGATGACCGGGATGTACCTTCTCTGCGCGCTGCCGATCCTTGTGCTGCACGCAGCAGAGCTCCCCGGACTGTTCCGGCTGATTGTCCGCTCCGCCTTCGGTCAGAACGCAGTCGTCGGCGGAGCCTTCGGCTGGACAATGAAGTCCGCGCTGCGCCACGGCTTTGCCCGCGGCGTGTTCTCCAACGAGGCAGGGCTCGGCTCGGCGCCGATGGCCCATGCCGCAGCCTCCGGCAGTCCCGGCGGGCAGGCCTGCTGGGGCGTTCTGGAGGTGCTGATCGACACCTTTGTCATCTGCACGCTGACGGCGCTGGTCGTTCTGCTGTCCGGGATCTGGCGCGGGGAAGACGCGGGTCTCTCCTTCGCCTCCCCCGGTGCCGCCGCGGCGGAGGCCTTCCGCCGCCTGATCCCCTTCCCCGGCGGCAGCCGGCTGATTGCCCTGTGCCTGCTGTTCTTCGCCCTGTCGAGCATCATCGGCTGGGGCTGGTACGGAGAGCTCTGCTGGGGCTATCTGTTCCGCGCCCGCGCTGCGATCCCCCTCTACCGGCTGGCTTTCGCGCTGCTGTGTCTCCCGGGTGCGCTCGGCTCCGGCGCGCTGCTATGGGAGATTTCCGATACGCTCAACGCCCTGATGGCGATCCCGAACCTCATTTCGCTCCTGCTGCTGTCCGGCACGGCCGCCCGGATCTGCCGGGACTATTTCGGCGCACCGGGCATACAAAACCCCCGCCTGTGAAAGGCGGGGGTTGATTTAGTCGTGCAATATCGTACAGTCGGTCAGCGTGTTTTCCAGCTTTTCGATCTGCTCGGCCGTCAGGTCGTTGCCGCGGACGTCCAACTCCTTGAGCTGTACCAGATTCAGCAGTGCCGTGACGGAGGAGATCCGGTTGTTCGCCAGATTCAGCTTCTCCAGCTTGAACAGATAGGCCAGGGGCGTCAGATCGGAGATGGCATTGTCGGACAGATCCAGCTCCCGCAGATTTTCCAGCACGCGCAGGTCGTAGATGTGCTCCATCTGATCGCCGCTCAGGCTCAGCTTTTCCAGCGCCGGGATCATGCCGATCTCGGAGATGTCCACAGGCTCCCCGATGCCGCTCAGATCGAGCGCCGTCAGATCCTGCCGGTAGCGGACGCCGTGGATCTCCACGGTGTAAACCAGCCGGGAGGTCTCGAAGTAGCAGTCGGAAAGGCTGCGCTTGAGCTCATCCACCGCCTCGCCGGTCAGTTCCGGATTGTCCTTGATATTCAGATGCCGGAGTGCGCTCAGGCCTTCCAGGCAGGCAAGCTGCTCGTCGTGCAGATGCGTGTTTTCGAGATTCAGCCTTTCCAGCTTGGCAAGCGGGCTCAGTCCGCTCAGGTCCTTCAGCTCGTTGCCGGACAGATCCAGCTCGCGCAGCTCGGTCAGCGCAAGCAGGGGCGCCGCGGAGCCGATCGCGTTGCGGGAGGCGTCCACGGTCTGCAGGGACTTCATCGCCATCAGCGGCCGCAGATCGGCGACCTGGTTGTCCGCAAAGCTGAGCTGCTCGAGATAGGGCAGATCCATCAGCGGCGTCAGATCGCTGACGGCATTGCCGCTCAGATCCAAACGCTTGAGCTGGCGGCAGGCGGAAATCGCGGAGATATCGCTCAGCTGCCGTGAACTCAGATCCAGCTCCGTCACGTCCTCGCGGAAGGTCGCGCCGCCGATCGTCAGTTCGCGTACCTCGGCGACGGCCGTCTCGCTGTGGATGGCGCAGTGCGGCAGCGCCTCGGCCAGCTCATTGAGCTGCGCCTGGGACAGCTCGATCTCACGGATGCTCAGCATGCTCAGGTTTTCCAGGCCGTAGAGCGGGCTGAAATCGCTGATCGGGTTTTTGTCCAGGTACAGCGTGCGCAGGCTGCCGAGCGAGGCAAGCGGGCCCAGGTCCGAAATGTTATTGCCGCTCAGATCCAGCATCGTCAGCCCGCCGAGGCCGGAGAGCGCGGACAGGTCCGTCAGTCCGTCCTCCGTCAGGCTCAGGCTGCTGAGGGCGTAGAGCTCCGCCACATGCTGCAGATCCTGCTCTCCGAGCTCCGTGCGGCGCAGGATCAGCGAGCTGGCACTCCTGTCAAACTCCATGCCGGCAATGCTGATCTTATCCGCCTGCCGCAGCAGCTCGCGCGCATTTTCCAGCGCGTCGATCCGGGCGCGGATGCTCTCGTCATTGAGATCCATCCGGCGCAGCAGCTCCAGGGCCTTTTCATAGCTGCCCATCGCCTCGTAGCAGTCCACCATCTGCAGGCGCATCTCGTCGGTCTCCTCATGGGAGGCCGCCTGGCGCAGATGGCCCAGCGCGTCCTCGTAATCACCGGCGGCATAGCAGCTCGCCGCGTCGTGCAGGTGCTCCCGGTAGCGCCGTTCCTCGGCCGCGCCGCGCAGGGACAGGCCGAAGATCAGCAGCAGCGCCAGCACCAGCGTGAAGCCGAAGATCACGGAGTTTCTCCTGCGCCTGGCCCGCGCTTCGGAGGGCGGCTTTTTTCTTTTTTTCTTCTCCGGCGGCGGCAGCGGCGGCGCTGCATGCCTGCCGGTGAGTTGATTCTCTTTCATGGACGACCGTCTCTCCTGCGGAAGGCTTCCGTCAACCATATTCTGTCAAAAAAGGCATAGTGCTCTACAATATATGGTATTATATCACGCTCTTTCGCAACATGCAAGACCGGCGAGGGATGCTCCCTCGCCGGTCTGTTCCCGAGTTCAATTTGAGTTCAGCGGATATCCTGCGCCTCCAGGCGCCGCTGGGAGATGCGCAGGGCAAGCAGCGTTCCGGCGGCATAGACCGCCACCGAGACGGCGAGGAAACCGAGCTTTGCGCCAAGGTTCTGCGGGTCCGGGGTATCCAGCACGTCGCGCATCAGCGGCAGCGTATAGCAGAGCACGATATCCGCGGCCACGAACACGGCGGAGAACACGCAGCCCTTGACAAAGCTGACTCCGACCTTGTTCACGTCCCGGTAATAGCTTGGGAAAAACACCAGGTGGTAGAGTCCAAAGAACAGGAAGCCCTCGCCGAGCAGCGCGAGATTGGCGTCCATGCCGGCGGCGTTCGGATCGGGCAGGATCCGGCGGCGAAGCTGGATGAAGCCGTAGACCAGCGCCAGCAGCACAAGCTCGAGCAGCACGGTCAGCGCAAAGCGCGCCGTCACCGCGTCGCGCTTGGCCACCGGCAGCGTCAAGGTATAGATCACGTCGTGGTTTTCGCGCCCTTCGAGACAGATGAAAAAGAGGCCGAGCGTGAGGTAGAAGAAGCTCACGGCGTAGGGGTAGTTCGGCGCCAGCACCAGCGCGCTGAGAAACAGCATCATCACCGCCGCCGGGTGCAGGCAGAGCGTCAGCTCTTTTTTCAGCAGCTTTCTCATTCCTCCGCCGCCTCCTTTTCCATGTGTACCATGATCTCCTCCAGATTGGCTGTGCGGGTCTCCCAGGGGAGCTTTGCAGCGTCCGCCGCGCGGACCAGCGCGGTCTTCCCGTTTTTGCTGCGGCGCGGGCCGATCAGCAGCGCATCGAAGGCCGGGTCTGCCTCCGTGTATTCCGTCAGGCGGTAGGAGGCGACGAAGTCCTCCAAGGACGCCTCCGCGCGGAGCTTCCCTCCGGCGATATAGAGGATATTGTCTGCGGTCTTGTCCAGATCCGAGGTGATGTGCGTGGAAAAGAGGATCGTCTTGCCCTGATCGCGCAGGTCGAGGAAGATCTCCAGCAGCTCCTCGCGCGACACGGGATCCAGCCCGCTCGTCGGCTCGTCCAGGATCAGCAGCTGCGCACCGTGCGAGAGCGCCAGCGTGAGCAGATATTTGATCTTCATGCCGTTGGAGAGCTTCTCCGGCGTTTTCTCCTCGTCCAGCGCGAAGGCGGCCAGGCAGCGCCGATAGGCCTCCTCGTCCCAGTGCTCGTAAAAGCTGCGGGTCACGGCGCTGATCGTTTTCAGCTTTTTGCGCTTATAAAACTCCATGCCCGCGGACACGAAGCCGATGCGCTGCTTGATCTCCCGCTCCTTCTCGCTTAAGCTCGCGCCCCAGAAGCGGATCTCGCCGCCGTCCGGGTGAAGCAGGCCCAGCAGCGAATGGAGCGTGGTGGTCTTGCCCGCGCCGTTTCGGCCGATGAAGCCGGTGATCTTTCCCTCTTCCAGGGAAAAGCTCACCCGATCCAGCCGGAAGGCCGGATAAATCTTTTCCAGATTTCTGACTTCCAGTACAGTCTTCATCGTCCGCTCTCCTTCATCTGGTCGGCAAGCTGCAGGAAAAAGTCCGCCTTCAACAGCGCCAGACCCGAATTGATGTCCCCGAGCACCACCAGATCGTCGCCCGGATTGATATCAAACACGCGCCGCGCCTTGACCGGGATCACGATCTGGCCCTTGTCCCCCACGGTCACGGTGCCGAACACGTATTTGCCCTTGGGCGCCTTTGGCCGTCTTCCGTAATCGCTGTGGAGGATATCTTCGATGGTCGTGTCAAAGAGCTCGGCCAGCTTATCGCAGCGCTGCACGTCCGGCACACTCTCACCGCTCTCCCACTTGGCCAGGGTCTGCCGCGAGACCTCCAGCTTCTCCGCCAGCGCCTCCTGGGACAATCCCGCCTGGCGGCGCAGGGTCGCAATATTCTCACCGATCATACTTTTCCCACCTTTCGCACTCCATGATAACAGCAAAGCGCGGCATGTACAAGCAAGCGTGCTTGACATTTCCGCGCTTTTTCTGTTGAAGATTTTAACATCAGCCGGCCGAGCCGAAGCCGTGCTCCGTGTAATAGTTCCGGGCATAGCGCAGCAGGATCTCCGCGCACTGGCCGCGCAGGTCGGCAGCCTCCGCGCCGAGGACGATCGCCACGACCGTGTGCGTCTCCTCCCCCACCGTCACCGGGAGCGAAGCCACGACGCAGTAGCCCGCGCGGTTGGTCGAGCCGGTCTTGAGGCCGTTCACGCCGGCCATGTTGAAGACCAGGGGATTGGAATTGGCGGTGGTGAATTTCAGCTTCTCCAGGCGCACGAACTGCTTGGCCGTTATCTCCGTCAGCTCCGGGAAGCGGGTCAAAAGATAGGCGCTCAGGCGGAAGAGATCCATCGCGCTCATGCTGTTCTGCCGCTTGCCGGGCAGGCCGCTGCGGCTGTAGCTCGGCAGGCCGTGCGGCGTATAGAAGCGGGCCGACAGCAATCCGAGCTCGTCGGCGCGCTCGTTCATCCGCGCTACGAAGTCCTCCTCCGTGCCGGCGGCGTACTCCGCCAGCGCCAGCGCGCTTTCATTGCTGGAGGCCAGCATCATCGCCTGCGTCAGCTCCTCCATCGGAACGCTCGCACCGGGCGTGAGGCCGATGATGCCGTCGGCCGACCAGGAGAGCGACGCCGCCTTCTGCGAGATCGGCACGGGGTCTTCCCAGTTGAGCTGGCCTGCCTCGACCGCCTCGGCCAGCAGCAGGTAAGTCATCATCTTCGACAGGCTTGCGATCGGATAGCGCCAGGCGCGGTTGACGGAGAAGAGCACCTCGCCGCTGTCCGCGTCGCCGACCAGCACCGCGTTGAAGGCGCCGAAATAATCCTCGCGCTTGAGCTCGTAGAGGTCCGGCGCAAAGGATTCGTTCGGCTCCAGCCGCAGCACGCCCGCGCTGTCGAACCAGGCCGTCAGATCCAGCAGCAGCTGCACATCGGCCAGGGAGAGATACAGATCCCGGTCGTCCGAGCGGTAGGTATAGTAGCGGCGCTCGCCGCCGTCGACAAAGAGGCGGTTGCGGTTGAAGGACAGGTAGGAAATGCCGGGCGAAGGCGCGGTGTTCTTCTTCCCGTTGGCGGCGGGCGCGGCCTGGCCGGTCGTCATCTTCCAGAGCTCGCCGTCCGCGCCGCCGCCCTGGTACTCCACGCGGAACTTCTTGTCCGTGTCCCGCAGCGCCTGCGCCAGATCCGACAGCGAGAGATAGAGGTTGCCCGCGTAGGAATCGCTGTATGCGCGCAGAGAGACCGTGATCTCTCCCACGCGCGCGTCGATCAGATAGGGCGAGGGCCCGGCGGCAGCGGCGGTGACAGCCGCGCCGAGCAGCAGCGCCGCGCACAGCAGCAGGGCCAGCAGGGAACGCAAGAGTTTCATCGGGCAAAGCCTTCTTTCCGGAGCTTCTTTTTCTCCAGTATACCCCAGCTTTCGCCTTGAAGCAACGGAAAATCCCGGGAATTGTCCCGGGATTTTCTTAAATCTGGATGAAGCTGAGCACCATGGCGGCGGCGATGGCCAGCAGGTACAGCGCCTCCGTGAAGGTCTGCACGGAATCGGTGGTGGAGCAGCGGTTTTCGTTTTCGTTCATGATCGTTTCCTCCCGGTTTTCGGTATTTCCCTTTCGGTTGACATAATGATACTTTTTTTGCTGTCCGAAAAACCGCCCCGAAAAATGTTTTCTTCGCGCAAAAAGTCCGTTTTATTGGACAGTGATCTGTGCTATACTGGGAGGAAAGAATCATAAGGTGCAGCAGTCAAGAAAAGTGGACACAAAAAATCATAAGGCAGAAAGGACAATTCACGAAAGTAGACAGATGCAATAAAAGTGAAGAAAGAAATGCTT
>CACYWG010000026.1 GCA_902778115.1 Oscillospiraceae bacterium
CTGCCCTGTCGGCGGATCGGATCGGCCATCCGGATCCGGAAGAACGATGTGCTGGACTATATGCGCCAGTAAAAACTGTGAATCAAACAAATGAATTATGTGCTTGAACAGCCCGCTGAAGCAAGGTATAATGATCTTGCAACAGCGGGCTATTTTTGCACCTGTCATCGAAAGGAGAAATGATAACCATGACAGGCAGCCTGCAAACCAAAAATAATATCTACTATATCGTTTTGAACACCTATGAAAACGGCAAACGGAAGCAGAAGTGGATCAACACGGAGCTTCCGGTAAAGGGCAACAAGACCAAGGCACAGAAGCTGCTGCGAGAAACCTTGGAGAATCATGAAAAGGCGGAGGCGCTGCGTGCCCAGCAAGAGGCGGATCGGGCCAACATTCCCTTTGTGGACGCAATCAAGCTGTGGTATGCCGACAAAACCGGAGACTTTGAGCATCCCATCGACGAGGTGACCAAACAGGGCTATGAGACTTTGATGAAGAACCATGTCTTCCCGTATTGGAAAGAGAAGGGAACCCTGCTCCGCGAGATCACCAAATTCAATCTCCAGGACTATATCAACGAGAAAGCAAAGAATGGTCGACTGGAAGCCTGCGGCTTTTGAAGAACATTCTCAATCAGACTCTGCTTTACTGTGTGTCTGAAGGGATGATCTCCATGAATCCCTGCCAGTTCGTAAAGCTTCCGGTCTGCGAGCGGTATGAGGCGCATTTCTATACCAAGTCCCAGATCGATGAACTGCTGGAGAAGATCAAGGATGAGCCCTTGTATCCGCTGATCCGTATGACAGCTCTGTACGGGCTGCGCCGCAGCGAGGCGCTGGGCCTCTGTTGGGACTGTGTGAACTTTGAAGCGGAGACCATCAGCATTCGCCGCACGGTTTCCAAGGTCACCACCGTAGTCGCCAAGGACAAGACCAAGAACACGTCCAGCCGCCGCTCATTTCCCATGACGCCGGAGATTAAAGAACTCCTGCTGAACCTGAAAGCGCAGCAGGAGAAGGACAAGCAGTTCTTTGGAGACACTTACCACGACTGCGACTCTGTGTTCCGATGGAGCGACGGCAGGCCGTTCTCGCCGGACTATGTGTCGGACAAGTTTCCCAAACTGTTGAAGGCCAACGGGATGCCGCATATCCGTTTTCACGAGCTCCGTCACAGCGCCGCCAGCAATCTGCTGAACATGGGCTTTTCGCTCAAAGACGTGCAGGAATGGCTGGGACACAGTGACATCAAAACTACGGCCAACACCTACGGGCATCTGGACGCCAAGCGGAAGCTGTCCATGGCCGAGGCGCTGGTGAGCTGAAAAGTGGCCTGTTTCCAAGCCAAAATGGGTGTTAGAAACTGTTAGAAAAAGTGTTAGAAGAGCGCTTGGATGCACTTCAAATGGGAATCTCTGCCAAAATCAAAATGGGGCGCAAAGTAAGAAAAAAGTCCCAAATCCTTTCGGATTTAGGACTTTCTCTAATGCGTCGTACCCGACGTTGATGGTGGAGATAAGCGGGATCGAACCGCTGACCTCTTGAATGCCATTCAAGCGCTCTCGCAAGCCATAATTAGTATGCCCCCGATATTCAGCGTGATTGCAGACATGGTAGCGTATACGGAGGCGCACAGCTCATCGATCTAATTCACGGCTCGGCAGTTGGCTTGGGCGGGTGATCAGCTTTTTTCCCAGAACCGCCGCAAGGTCTGGATTCTTTGGCGCAGCATCCGAAACAACATAGCTGATGTCCTCTATATCCGCCAAATGCCAGAGCAGCTTTTTATCAAATTTCGATGAGTCACACAAAAGAATTTTCTGGGCTGAGTGCCCCATCATTTCCCGGCTGACCTCGACAACTCTTGATTCAACGCTGGACAGGCAACCGTCAGCGCTGATGCCGCTGCAGGAGAAAAACATGAGATCTGCGTAGTATTCTCTGACAGAGGATACGGCCACATGCCCGGTCATAATGTTATTCTCAAAAATTTGTCCGCCGATCAGGTGAACGCTGGCAGAGGTGTGCTCCAGGAGCAGCTGCATCATCTGTAAGCTGCTGGTGATGACCGTCAGCTGCTTCATGCTTTTCAGGTAGGGGATCAGATGGTAACAGGAGGTGCTGCTGTCAATAAAAATGGAGGAATTATCCCTGAGAAGCCCGGACGCGACGGAAGCGATCCGGGCCTTTTGCTCGCTGTTTGTTTTGTCACGCACGAAGGATGGAATGTCTCTTTCAACAGACGACGGAATCGTTGCGCCGCCCCACACCCGTTCGATCAGGCCGGCCTTCTCCATAGCCTCCAAATCGCGGCGGATCGTGGCCTCGCTGACAAATAGTCTTTTCTGCAAAAATTGCACAGTCGCGCTGTTGCGTTCCTTTAAAATGGCATAGATTTCGTCAAAGCGTTCTTTCTGAAGCATAGGTTCACCGCCCGATGTGATCGAAGTTGATTAAATTCTATCAAAAATACTCAAAAAATCAAGTGCTTTTTCAAAATGCCCGACAGGTAGTGCAAAAAACGAAAGCTCTGCTATAATCAGAATTGTAATAATTCACAAACATCTCGCAGCGACAAGCTCAAGCGGAAGGGGGAGGGGTGAACGAAAATGAGTGAATTCGCCGGCGCGCCCTTGACGAAATTGATCCGGCCCGAGGGATTTTTCTGCACCTGCGGGAGGCAGCACGCGGCAGCGATCCGATATCTGAAAATCGGATCAGGTGTGATCCGATTGCTTCCGGAAGCTTTAAGTGCGCTGGGAGCCCGTCATCCGATGGTAATATGCGGCCCTCACGGATATGAGGTAGCGGGAAAGACCGTCTGCGCGTTGCTGAGTCAAAGCAAAATAAACTACTCCCTGCATGTTATTCCCTGTGATGACAGGGGCAAAATAAAACCGGCAGAATATGCCGCAGGAAGCGCGCTTCTTCATTTTGAACACGGCTGCGATCTTGTGCTTGGCGTCGGAAGCGGCGTGATCAACGACCTTTGCAAGGTGCTGAGTAAGACGGCAAAGATCCCCTGCATGATCGTAGCCACCGCCCCCTCCATGGATGGCTATGCCTCCGACAGTGCATCGATGGAGGTCGGGAATATCAAGTGCTCTCTCAAGGAGCAGATGCCGGCGGCGATCCTGTGCGACACAGAACTACTGGCGCAAGCGCCCATGCATATGATCCACGCAGGATTGGGCGATATTCTTGCCAAATATACCTCTCTGTGCGATTGGAAGCTCTCAAGCATTGTAACCGGAGAGTACTATTGCAGCGCTGTGGCGCAGCTTGTCAATGACTCTCTGCTCAAGACCGTCAGCGGTGCGCAGGGGGTCAAGGAACGGAAGGAAGGCTCTGTTCAGTCCATCACAGAGGGACTGGTGCTGTCGGGAATCGGGATCGCGTTCGCAGGCACTTCCCATCCGGCCTCGGGGCTTGACCACTATTTTTCCCATTGCTGGGAAATGATGCTGCTGGAGCGTGGGAAAGACTACGAGCTGCACGGCATTCAGGTGGGCGTCGGAATGCTGCTCACGCTGAAAATCATCGAGCGGCTGAAAACTGTGCGGCCGGATATGGCGCACGCCGAAGCGGCGGCCGACCGGTTTGACGAGGCTGCGTGGGAGCGAAATCTGCGCCGAGTGTTTCCCGGAGCGGCGGACGGAATCATAGCCATCGAGCGGACGGCAGGAAAGAACGAGCGCGCGGGGCGACTGCGGCGGGCAGCGCGGGCGATCGACCGCTGGGACGAGATTTTG
This sequence comes from Oscillospiraceae bacterium, assembly GCA_902778115.1. Lineage (GTDB taxonomy): Bacteria > Bacillota > Clostridia > Oscillospirales > Oscillospiraceae > Limivicinus. The sequence continues at coordinate 3,755 of CACYWG010000026.1, forward strand.
GAGCTGTTTGAAACTACGCTGCCTGGTTATGCTGAGGTAGCGGCGCTGATGCTCAGTCTCGGGATGCCGACCACACCGCAGGAGATCGGCCTTACGCCGGACGACGTGGCTGACGCTTTGGTATGCTCCCGCGACATTCGGGACAAATACCTGCTCAGTTCCCTGATCTGGGATCTGGGCTATATGGATGAGTTTGTGGATTGGCTGAGAGAAGGAACAGAAGCGAGGCGCGCTTAATATGGTGCGTTTTTGCAAAAAACATAGGGGAGGGTTGCTTTTACCGACATCGCAACAATACCAGGGCATCAAAAACATAACGGAGAAACTATGAGGGGAGATTAAAATGAAAAAACATTCAACCTTATCCATTGCCGCGCTGGTAACAGTGGTTGTATTTGCTCTGTCTCTCGTGCTGATTATTGGTACGTCAACCAACTGGGGCAAAGTAGAGATAACCGACCTTAATCTTGTAACAGCAGACGGCGATAAGATTCACGCTCTGCTGTACAAACCCAAAGCCGCCAGCGCCGAAAATAAAGTGCCCATGGCTATCCTTGCCCATGGCGGCAGCGATATGCTTGAACAAAGCAGCAGCTACGCGATTGAGCTTTCGCGCAGAGGGTATGCGGTGATTACCTATGACTATATGGCACAGGGATGGTCAGACCTTCCTACCGGCAGCTCCGAGGACAACTCCGGCATTTCCGGCTATGGAAAGCGGGGTCTGAATACGATCTGGAATACTGTAAAGTTCTTTAACTATATCGATACTGACCACATTGTGACAATGGGCCACTCCGGCGGCGGCATGCACACGATTGGCTTTGCGATCGACCACCAGGATGAAATCTTCCTTCAAGTAAACTTGGGCATGAATATGTACGGCCCGGCGAGCATTGAGGAGCACAATTTCAATTTTGTCAACATTCTGGGCGACTCGGATGAATCCGCGCTTGCCAGAGCTGTTGGTGACACCAACTGGAGTCATTTCCAGGTAGAGCAGCTCAAGAGAATATTTTTTAACGATTACACAACCCCTGCGGATGAGCTTCCGGAGTTGATTCTGGATAAGGTCTATACCGTTACCGGGACTGACGGTAAGACATATACCCGTACCGGCTATATGCCCGATTCTTGCCATGCATATTATCTGGTAGACCAGGACGCAGTGAAGACAGTTGTGTATGCCATTACCAGCCAGGTTGGCGTCGGCCTTGACAAGGGCGTCAATTCCTATTCCGACTATGCGAAGATCAGCACCGTGTGGCAGTGGCACGATATAGGCTACTTTCTTGAGCTGGCGGCCATTATCAGTGTAATGGCAATTGTGGCAATCGCGTTGGTCAAGGCAAAGGCTTTCGCTGGCCTGCAGCTCAGACCGCTTGAGAACGTGGGCTATAAGAAGGGAAGCTGGCAGTGGATTATTGCGCTGGCTCTGCTGGTCATTCTTCCTCCTGCGCTTTACACCACCGGCCAGCTGCCGCAGGAAAAATTCCTGGGCATTCCGGTATCGGGACTCTGGCTACTGGACGGCAATGTCAGCGCATGGCTTTGCTGGCAGTGGTTGCTCTCGCTGGTTCTTATCGCGCTCTTCCTTGTTTACCATTTCACATACGGTAAGAAACATGGCGGTAATGCCAGAAACTACGGTTTTGCAACCTCTGATACCAAGGGCTTTGACTTCAAGTATATCCTTCTGTCACTGGCATACGGCGTAATTGTCGTCGGCAGCGGATACGCAATGATGGCAATAGGTACGCACTTTACTCAGCAGGGTCTGCACATCATGACCTTTATGATTCGCACAATTCCCGCAAACCGCAGCTTTATCTTCTTCATGTACTTCCTGTTCCTGATTCCTTACTTCCTGAGCAGCACGCTTGCGGCGCGCAGTCTCGGCTTGGTAGGCGATGGCACTACGAAGACCACCGTAAAGAACGTAAGCATTTTTACCGCAATCGCCATTGGCGGCCTGCTGGTTCTCTGGCTCGTATTTGTTATCGTCCTGAACGTCAATAATATGATACTGCCCATGTTCAAAGTTCACAGACTGTATATTCTGGGCGTCGGCTTGATTCCGATGGTCATTGGCATTGGCGTCGGCAATGCGTTGAACGTGTTTGTCAGCCAGAAGGCAAACAGCATTTGGCCTGGTCTGTTCACTGCGCTGCTTTGGGGTACCTGGACAATCGCGGCTACTACCGCCGTTTTGAAGTACGTGTACTAAGAGAGCACTCTAAAATAATTATTTTCGGGTAACAAATGATAATCGGAATAAGGGGTGTATAGTATGAAAAGCAGAAAAGCTGTTGCTCTGCTTCTGGTTGTGGGGCTGCTTTTGATGCTCTCTGCCTGTGGCTCCAATGGGTTGAAAATGTCATTAAAGCAGATTGGCGAGGCCGTTGTATACAACAGAACCATGGTTGGCGCGGGCAGCCTGATTAGCGATAATATTAAAAATACGATTTCCTTTGAAAACAGTGACCCCAACAAGATGAGGTACATTACCAATAACCTTTACTCTGAGGAGTACGCGTCAGGGTTTGATGTTCAAATTCAGGAGGGCCTATACTACGACGCATACACCGAATCTGACGGGAAAGTGGACATGAGGGGAGTTATTTGCTTCCTTAAGTTCAATACTGCAGAGGAAGCGGAGGCAGCTGCAAAACTAATTTTACCTGAACTGAATACTGGCACCGATGGTAAAGCCGGCTACCAGCTTCCCAGCAGCGCGATAAGCGTCAGGCAAAATGTCGTTTGCGTAATTGCTACACAAGAGCCGAACCCTTGTTTTGAACTGAAGCGAGTATTTGAAGACAGCACCTATGTGAAGTAGGGTTTTAAAATCACCCCATCGGACGTATGTTCACCGAAATGCCAAGTAACTTTGCAATTCTTCTACACGATTTCTCCTTTTCCAAGCGGGTACCGCCATGGCTTTCTGCCATGGCGGTATCTGTACAAAGCAAATTGATATAGTTCATACAAAGGAGCCGTTAGTTGCTTATGAACCTTCAAAACACATCCCTCGGCATGGAGTTCGGCTCCACGCGCATCAAGGCCGTGTTGATCGACCGGGAGCACCGCGTTCTTGCCTCCGGCAGCCACGCATGGGAAAACGAAATGAAAAACGGTGTCTGGACTTACTCGATGGAGGCGATCATCGGCGGTATGCAGGCGTGCTACGCCGATCTGAAGCGGAACGTGGAGCGTCAATACGGCTGTGAACTCAGCACCGTGGGGGCCATCGGCGTCTCCGCTATGATGCACGGCTATCTGCCGCTGGACAAAGACGGCAAGCCGCTGACCGCCTTTCGCACATGGCGCAATACCATGACCGCGGAGGCATCCGCGATTTTGACGGAGGAATTTGCCTTTCGCATTCCTCAGCGCTGGACGATAGCCCATCTGTATCAGGCGATTTTAAACGGTGAAGAGCATGTGAAGAACATAGCTTCGCTGATGACGCTCGCCGCCTATATCCATTGGCGGCTGTCCGGGGAAAAAGCTGTCGGACTGGGGGAAGCCTCCGGCATCGTGCCGCTGGATCAGTCCACGATGGACTATGACCGGCGCATGATCGATCGTTTCGAGGCTCTGATCGCCCATAAAAACTACCCATGGAAACTGCGGGACATTTTGCCTCGTGCCGTCATGGCCGGGCAGCAGGCCGGTACCCTGACGGAAGAAGGAGCTTTACTGCTTGACCCCTCGGGCATGCTCCGACCCGGGATCCCGCTCATCCCATGCGAAGGCGACGCGGACACCGGCATGGTAGCCACAAACTCCGTGCGTGCGCGTACGGGCAACGTCTCCGCCGGCACCTCAGCCTTTGTTATGCTGGTGGCGGACCATCCCCTGCGGGTACACCGGGAAGTGGACATGCTCTGCACGCCGACCGGCCAACCGGTGGCTATGGTTCACAGCAGCAACTGCACGTCCGATCTTAATGCCTGGGTGGCTCTCTTTTCCGAATTCGCCAAGGCCATCGGCGCGCCGCAGGACAAAGACACTCTCTATCCTTTGCTGTTTCAAAAAGCTCTCGAGGGGCAGCCTGACTGCGGCGGACTGCTCTCCTATAACTACTTCTCAGGCGAGGGTGTGACGGGCTTCAACGAGGGCAGACCGCTGTTCGTCCGGAGGCCGGACGCGGAGTTGACTCTCGCCAATTTCATGCGCACGCATTTATTCTCCGCTCTGACAACCATGAAAGTCGGGCTGGACATTTTGAAGCGGGAAGAACAGGTGCAGGTCGAAAGGCTCTATGCACACGGTGGGTTCTTTAAAACCCCGGGCGTCGGACAACACCTCTTGTCAGCGGCAGTGGGAGCACCCGTTTCCGTTATGGAGACGGCCGGCGAGGGCGGCCCCTATGGCATGGCCCTGCTTGGCGCATATATGCTATGGCGGGATACTGACGAAAGCCTGGAAGACTATCTAGACACCAAGGTTTTTGCCGATGCACGGGTCACAACCCTCATGGCCGACGACTCCGAAATCAAAGGCTTTTCAGATTATACAGCGAAGTATATGCAGTCGCTGCCCATTGAAAGAGCCGCGATTCAGACCATGGCAGAGGAAGAGGTAAGGTTGGAATAACGGCTTGCCTAAGGAAAAATGAGCAAACGCTTCAGGGATCATCCTCTCATTCTTTCTGAAAGGAGTGGAACATGAATTACGAATTTTGGTTTGCGGTCGGCAGTCAGTTTTTGTACGGTCCGGAGGTGTTGGAGACCGTTGAGACCCGCGCCAGAGAAATGGCGGCGGAGCTGAGCGGGCTTTTGCCATATCCGCTGATCTACAAGGTGACAGCTAAGACCAACAAGGAAATCACCGATATCGTCAAGGAGGCCAATTACCGCAGCGAGTGCGCCGGGATCGTCACCTGGTGTCACACCTTCAGCCCCAGTAAAATGTGGATCAACGGCCTTGCTTCTCTCCAAAAGCCCTGGTGCCATCTGGCGACCCAGTATAACCGGGAGATTCCCAATGACGAGATCGACATGGACTTCATGAATCTGAACCAGGCCGCCCACGGCGATAGAGAGCACGGCTTCATCGGTGCTCGTCTCCGCAAGCCGCGCAAGGTCATCGCCGGGTACTGGCAGGATGAAAAAGTCCACAAGCGCCTGACTGACTGGATGCGCGCCGCCGTGGGTGTGGCTGTGCCCAGGGAGATGAAGGTCATGCGCTTTGGCGACAACATGCGCGAGGTGGCCGTCACCGAGGGAGATAAGGTCGAGGCGCAGCGGAAACTTGGCTGGCAGGTCAACACCTGGGCTGTGGGCGACTTGGTCAAAGAGATGAGCGCCGTCACTGAGGAAGAAGTGGACGTGCTTTATAATGAGTATCTGGCGCAGTACGATGTGAACACCGATAACACCGCCGCCATCCGCTATCAGGCGCGGGAAGAGATCGCCATGAAAAAGATGCTGGATCGTGAGGGCTGTAAGGCATTCACCAACACCTTCCAGGATCTCTACGGCATGGAGCAGCTGCCCGGCTTGGCTACCCAGCACCTGACGGCGCAGGGCTACGGCTACGGCGGCGAGGGCGACTGGAAGGTCAGCGCCATGACCGCGATCCTCAAGGCCATGGGCGATGGCGGAACCGGTGCCTCCGGCTTTATGGAAGATTATACTTATCATCTGGCCGAGGGGCAGGAGTACAGCCTGGGCGCACATATGCTGGAGGTCTGCCCCTCTTTGGCCTCCGACAAGCCACGGATTGAGACCCATCATCTGGGCATAGGCATGAACGAAAAGGACCCCGCCCGTCTGGTGTTCGAGGGCAAGGCCGGAAAGGCGATCGTCGTATCGCTGATTGACATGGGCGGTCGACTGCGCTTGATCGTGCAGGACATTGTGGCCGTCAAGCCCATCATGCCCATGCCGAATCTGCCGGTGGCCCGCGTCATGTGGCGGGCGATGCCCGACCTCACCACCGGCGTAGAATGCTGGATCACGGCCGGCGGCGCGCATCACACGGTGCTCAGCTACGACGTGACTGCCGAACAGATGCGCGACTGGGCACGGATGATGGATATTGAGTTTGTCCACATCACGAAAGACTCTACCCCGGAGAAGCTGGAAGAAGATCTGCTGGTCAAGGACCTGGTATGGAAATTCAAATGATGGATTTGGAGAAAACTGTTCCCGGTATTGAACTACCAAAGGAGAAGAAAGCGACGGAGGTGCTGCAATGCTGGAAGATCTGAAGCAGCAGGTTCTGAAAGCGAATAACTCTTGACACTACCGATATTTCCAATTCAATTAAAGCAATTTTCCCATTTATCGCATAGAGTGTAAACAAAAAAGCGCCCGGTCAAGGGCGCTTTTAAAATGGTATCTTTGGAAAAACTCAGTCAACTATTCTAAACAAAATTGAATAGTTTTCTGTACGTGTGCTTACTATGGCTTCCTGCTCCCGACGATGTGTGCTTAATCCCAGCTATTTGATTATCTTTCCAGAGGAAAAGGACAGGAGCGGGTAACAAAAGCAAATCAGAAGGCCGCACAGCCGGGCTGAATCCTAAGTAAACGCTGATGAAATGCCGCTTCTGCTTTGTATAAGTTCGCGTTGCCAAATCACAGATTTGGACGCTCACTTCGGTGCTTTGCGGTCTTTTTCTGCCACAATTTTGTCTCAAAATCTTGAAATACACAAAGTATTCCTGCGATTTCTCGCCTTCGTTGTGACGAAAAATCCTCGCAAATCGCTCTCGCGGATTTCATCATCGTTTACCTAATTATTACATTGGAGTGATCTCTATGGAAAAAGAGAAACGGGGTGAAACCAGACTCTGGAACCGTTCGTTTGTGATGCTGCTTGTAATGAGCACGTTGATCAATTCCGCATCCCAAATGGTCGTTCCTCTGGTTTCCAAATAGGCGCCCCGTTGACAATTGCAGCAACGATTTCTTCTCTGATGTCACTTGCGGCATTGTTCTTTCGCCCGGTAGCGGGACTGTTCAGCGACCGATATAACCGTAAAAGAACCATCCTTGCATCGAATCTTCTGATTGCGTTGTGTCTGATACTGATGGCTGTAAGCAATTCTGTACCCATGTTGGTTGCGATTCGACTGGTACATGGAGTCGCGTTCTCTTTTAACAGTGTTGCGCTTATGGCGTTCAATACGGTTTTTATTCCAAAAGAAAGACTGGGCGAGGGAATTGGCTGGATGGCGCTTGGCAATACCGTTGCGCAGGCTTTCGGACCAAACATCGGCATTTTTCTGATTGATACTGGTGGATACAGCCTTTGTTTCTTTACTGCGGCAGGCATCTGTCTGGTAGGTATTATCGTGATTTTGATGATGCCCTATCAAACAGCAGAGCGCCCCGATGTGGAAAAAAGGATCAGCTTCCGCAGCCTGATTTGTGTCGAGATTATTCCCTATGCGGCAATCCTGTGCCTGTTTTCCGTCGGCAGCGGTCTGGTCAGTTCGATGTTAGTACTTCTTGCAGATGAAAGAGGAATATCCAATATCGGACTCTTCTTTACATTTTATTCTATCACCATGGTGTTGATTCGCCCCGTCGCGGGCAAACTGGTTGATTCCAAGGGCCTGCCCATCGTGCTTTACCCATCCATCATTGCTTTTGGTTTAGGCTTTTTGATTTTAGGACAAACCTCTGTTTTTTGGCTGATTATTCTTGCCGCAATTATGAAGGCACTCGGTCAGGGAAGCGGTGTTCCCGGGATTCAGTCCACAACGATCAATATCGTCGGGCGGGAAAAGGCCGGCCTTGTCAGCAGTACCTGTTTTCTCGGTCAGGATATTGGGAATACATTTGGACCCATGCTGGGTGGAATTATTGCGCAGAATTATGGGTTTAAAACACTATACAGCGGTTTCTCTATCGTATTCATTATAGCCGCCTGCGCCATTTACTATGCTATTAGATTGGCGGAAAAAAGTAAGAAATCAGCGCGGAAATGGATCGAATCTGACATACAATAGCAGGGGTCAATTAAGGAATCCTGGGTTTGAATTCGATCTAAAGGCACGCTCTTGGTTTCGTTTAGGCTGTCACCTCTTTCTACCTTCACTTATATTTACGAATTATTGGGCCTTCAGAAGATAAGGGTCAATCACGATGCATGGACGGATCAGCTGGGCAAGTGGCAATCCTCTGTTGATGATGAACAGATACCGGAACGCTTCCGTGATCACTCTGACAATTACAAGATTTAGAAGACATATTCCAGTTTGTCGAGGTGTTGTGTCTCACGGTGAGACATATTTCCAGGACAACAAAAAAGGCCGCTTTCACGATCTGCATGGAACGTGGAAACGGCCTTTTTCAGCAGGGAGGGGAGGATGCTTGAACGGCGGTGGAAGCTGCCAGCATCATCCCGATATTTTTTGGGGGGAAACAAAAAGGCTTGATCTCCGAAGAAATCAAGCCTTTCATAATGCGTCTGGTGGAGATAAGCGGGATCGAACCGCTGACCTCTTGAATGCCATTCGCATTATTATTGAATTATAAGGGTTTTTGCTTTAAGTAGCTCTCTCAAACAGGGGGCTGGTTAAATACGGTGTGCGCTCCCAGCTGAGCTATACCCCCATGCGCAAGGAGTATATTAGCAGAGGCAACCGGAAAAGTCAAGAAGAATTTTCTCTTATTGCAAACTTTTTCTTTGCCTGTGCCGGCACAGAGAAAAAGGCTCTTGCGGCAGGGGAGAGGATGAATTATAATGAAGAATCAGGAAATACATCAAAGCTTTCTATATTTCTTTTTTCAGGAGGAACATTTATGCACTGCACAAGAAAAGTCCGCGAGGATCTGATCTGGGTCGGCGCCGACGACCGCAGGCTTGCCTGCTTTGAGGGCGTGTACGGCGTGCCCGAGGGCGTGTCCTACAACTCCTATCTGCTGCTGGATGAGAAAACCGTGCTGTTTGACACGGTGGACAAGGCCGTGTACAGCGTATTTCTGGAAAACGTCGCCTATGCGCTGGGCGGACGGCCGCTCGACTATCTGGTCATCCACCACATGGAGCCCGACCATGCCGCCACACTGGAGCTGCTGGTGACCCGCTATCCCGAGGCGAAGATCGTCTGCAACGCCAAGATCAAGACCATGCTGGCGCAGTTTTTCGCCCTCGATCTGACGGAGCGCATTGTTCTGGTCAAGGAAGGGGACAGCCTGGAGACCGGCCGCCACAAGTTCAGCTTTATCATGGCGCCGATGGTGCACTGGCCCGAGGTCATGATGAGCTACGACAGCACCGATAAGATCCTCTTCACGGCCGACGCTTTCGGTACCTTCGGCGCGCTCAACGGCCGCCTCTTTGCCGACGAGACCGATTTCTTCGGCGAGCGTCTGGACGAGGCGCGCCGCTACTATACCAATATCGTCGGCAAGTACGGCCCTCAGGTGCAGGCGGCGCTGAAAAAGGCCGCCGCGCTCGATATCGCCTTGGTCTGCCCGCTGCACGGCTTCGTCTGGCGGAAGGACTTCGACAGGTTCGTCGAAAAATACCAGCTCTGGTCGAGCTATACCCCGGAGGAGAAGAGCGTGCTGATCGCTTATGCCTCCGTCTACGGCCATACCGAGAACGCGGCCAACATCCTCGCCGTCAAGCTGGCCGAGCGCGGTGTGAAGGTGCGCATGCACGACACCTCCGTCATCCCGGCCAGCTACATCCTCTCTGACGCTTTCCGCTGCAGCCGCCTGGTTTTCGCCGCCACAACCTACAACAACGGCGTCTTTGTGACGATGGAAAACCTTCTGCACGACATCGCCGCCCACAACCTGCAGAACCGCAAGATCGCCCTGATCGAAAACGGCAGCTGGGCGCCCACGAGCGGCAAGGCGATGCGCGAGATCCTCGGCACGCTGAAGAACATCGAGATCCTCGACAGCCAGATCACGCTCAAATCCGCCCTGACCGAGGGACAGCTTGCGCAGCTTGACGCCCTGGCCGACGCACTCGCCGCCGATCTGTAAGAGAAGCTCCGGCAGGGGAGTTCGCACCTGCAGGGCAGTGCGTTCAAATTTTATCAAACGGAAAAAAGGATTGACGAAATCACCGTAAGTCGATATAATATCAGTGGCAATTATCAGCAATTATCACCAAATATCAACGCAGGAGGGAAAGAATTTCCATGAAGAAAATCAAAAAGGCACTGGTTCTGGCCTGCCTGGGATGCCTTGGCTACTGCATCGCCAAGCTGCTCCGGACAGAAGCTGCACAGGACAAGCTGTTCGAGATCCTCGGTGAGGACAAGTACCTCAAGATCCTCGATACGGTCAACCTCGTCGGCGACCTGCTGAGCTGGCCTGTCAACTTCGTGAAGGCACTGCTTCCTTGACGCACCGGAAAAAAGAAATCAACATTTGGTAAAGGGGTTACATTATGAATCAGAAGTATGAAGCTCTATTTACTCCGTTCAAAATCGGGGAAGTAGAAATCCCGAATCGCATCGTGCAGTGCTCCATGGGCGGCACCACGCTGTTCGGCTGGCTGGAGCCCTCTCACTTCGACGAAGAAGCCGCATATTTCCTGCTCCAGAGAGCCAAGGACGGCGTCGGTCTGGTTCTGCCCGGCATGCAGGTCATCCGCGACACCATGGGCCGCAAGTGGCTGGATTCCAACCGCCAGATGTACCGCGTCCTCAAGCCCTACATGGACGAGTACCACAAGACCGGCAGCAAGCTCTTCATTCAGCTGGCCGGCGGCTTCGGCCGTTCGATGGCCGTCACGCCCTGGATGGCCGCGCTGGGCCGCAACAACCTGCTCAACAAGCTGGCCAGCCCCGTCGTCGACGTGCAGTACGCCTGCGCCTCCGCTTCCGCCACCCCGAACCGCTGGGCCGACAACCTGACCTCCCGTCCCTTCACCGTCGAAGAGATCCAGGAGATGGTCTGGCACTTCGGCGCCACCGCCAAGAAGCTGCGCGAGGCCGGTGTCGACGGCGTTGAGATCCACGCCGTGCACGAAGGCTACAACCTCGACCAGTTCGCCATTGCCAACATGAACTTCCGTACCGACCAGTACGGCGGCTCGCTGGAGAACCGTCTCCGCTTTGCCACCGAGATCGTCCAGGAGATCCACAAGCAGGCCGGCGACGACTTCCCCGTCTCCCTGCGTTACTCCGTCCGCTCCTGCACCAAGGGCTGGCGCAAGGGCGCCATGCCTTACGAGAAATTCGAGGAGTTCGGCCGCGACATGCCCGAGTCCGAGAAGGCCGTCAAGATCCTGCAGGATGCCGGCTATGCCTTCCTCAACTGCGACAACGGTACTTACGACGCCTGGTACTGGGCTCATCCGCCACAGTACATGCCCGACAACTGCAACCTGGCTGACGTCGAGCACATCCGTCAGTTCATCGATATCCCCGTCGCCTGCGCCGGCCGCATGGATCCGGTCAAGGCCGCCGAGGAGATCGCCGCCGGCCGTCTGGACGCCGTGGCTATCGCCCGCCAGAACCTGGTCGACGAGAACTGGGTCACCAAGATCAAAACCGGCCACGAGGACGAGATCCGTCCCTGCATCCGCTGCCACAACGGCTGCTTCAACTTCTCCAAGTTCGAGGGCACCGAGAACCTGCAGTCCCTGGGCGACTCCCTCGCTACAAGATCGTTCCCACCAAGAACCCGAAGAAGGTCGCTATCATCGGCGGCGGCATCGGCGGCATGGAGTGCGCGCTCGTTCTGAAGCGCCGCGGCCACAACCCCGTTATCTTCGAGAAGGAAGATCAGCTCGGCGGCCTGTTCCTCACGGCCTCCGCCATGACCTTCAAGGAGAACGACAAGCAGCTCATCGAGTGGTATAAGAATGAAATCAAGAAGGCCGGCGTTGAAGTCCGCTTCAATACCGAGGTCAACGACCTGGGCACCATCCGCCGCGGCTTCGACGAGATCATCGTCTGCACCGGCTCCGTTCCCAGAACGATGCCTCAGATCAAGGGCTTCGAGAAGACCCGCACCTTCCGTGAGCTGCTCCGCGAGAAGAAGGTCGAGGGCGACAAGATCGTCTTCCTCGGCGGCGGCCAGTCCTCCTGCGAGGCGGCCTATGACCTGGTCCTCGCTGGCAAGCACCCGACCATCGTCGAGTACGGCAACGACCTTGTGGCCGCTCAGGCGACCTGCCTGGCCAACACCTCCTTCCTGCGCGACGCGATGGAGTACCACAAGGTTCCCGTGTACCTGCACAGCACCATCACCGAGATCGGCGACGGCTACTGCGTCATCAAGACCCCGGACAAGACCTTCAAGGTCGAGTGCGACGCCGTCATCAACGGCATCGGCTTCGTGCCCGCCCCCGTCGGCGAGAAGGCCCCGCATGTCCACCGTGTCGGCGACTGCGTTGCCATCGGCAACCTGCGCACCGTCATCTGGCGTGCCTGGGACGTCTGCATGAGAATCTAGTCCCCAACCAAAGACCCGAAAGGATGCGCCGCGAGGCGCATCCTTTTTTAGAAAGGGCAGAACCATGAACAATAACAAAGACAGCAGGAATTCTTCCGGGCTCGCGCTCGGTCTCTGCCTGGGCGTGAGCCTCGGGACGGCGATCGGCGCGGCTACGGACAATATGGGCCTCTGGATGGCCCTTGGTCCCGCCTTCGGCCTGCTCTTCGGCCTGGTGATCGGTCACCGGAACGCCTCCGGCGAAGAGAAGAACGGGGAAGAGGACGACGATATGACCGACAAAGAGGATAAGGAAGAATAAAAAGGGGAGTATCCGATGATCAGACGCAGTGAAGAAAAGATCGTGGAATCCAAAAAACTGTTCGGCGGCCAGGGCGAGGCAGAGATGCACAAGATCCTCAACGGCGCGCCGGAGATGTACAACAAGGGCCGGGTGTTCAACCACCTGGTGCTGCATCCCGGCTGCGAGGTCGGCTGGCACGTGCACCAGGGGGACGGCGAGACCTATTACATCCTCAAGGGGCACGGGACCTACAATGATAACGGGACAGTCGTCGAGGTCGGTCCGGGCGATGTGACCTTTACCGACAGCGGGGAAGGGCACGCCCTTCTCAACAGCGGCGAGGAGGATCTCGAGGCCATCGCGCTGATCCTGTACTGCTGAATCCAAGCAAGGATCATCGGCTTTCGCTTTGTCGAAAGTCGATGAACTTTTTTTGTGGAAAATGTGAGATTGACAGAATAATAACGGGATTGTCAGAAACTTATCTAGGGAAAATGACGAAAACCGCCGTCAAATCGGTAGACAATGGCGATCGTTTTGTGCTATGATACAGGGGTCATTAAATGCGAGGTGAAGTGTATGACCCATACTTTCAAGGGCGGCGTTCATCCCAATTACATGAAGGCACCGGAGATCCCGATGACCGTCATGACCCCGCCGCCTCAGGTAGTCATCCCTATGATCCAGCACATCGGTGCGCCCAACAAGCCTCTCGTGCAGAAGGGCGACTATGTCACGATGGGGCAGAAGATCGGCGAGAGCCCGGCTCCTGTCTCCGCGCCTGTCCACGCCTCCGTCTCCGGCAAGGTCGTGGCGGTCGAGCCCCGGCCTCATCCTCTGGGCGACATGATCCTGTCGGTCGTCATCGAAAACGACTACAAGGACACGCCCTGCACCGATCTGGCTCCGCTTACGGAGGAGCAGCTGAAGGACTCCGACGCGATCCTGGAGCGCATCCGCGAGGCCGGCGTTGTCGGCATGGGCGGCGCGATGTTCCCGACCGCCTTCAAGATCCGCGGCGGCATCGGCAAGGTCGACAAGCTCATCATCAACGGCGCCGAGTGCGAGCCCTACCTCAACGGCGACCATCTGACGATGCTCAATTACCCCGAGCAGCTGCTCAAAGGCATCGAGCTTGTGCGCATTGCCAGCTGCCTGGACAAGTGCTACTACGGCATCGAGAAGAATAAGCAGGACGCCATCGACCTGCTCAATTCTCTCCATCCCGAAAAGTACGGCATCGAGATCGTCCCCGAGGAGATCAAGTACCCCCAGGGCGCCGAGAAGATGCAGGTCAAGGCGGTCACCGGCCGCGAGGTCAAGCCCGGCGGCATCCCCTCGGGTGTCGGCGCCAACGTGGTCAGCACCCGCACCTGCTACGCGATCTACCAGGCCTGCTATGAGGGCAAGCCCGTGATCGAGCGTATCGTCACCGTCGCCGGCAGCGCGATGAAGGCACCGACGAACATCCTGACCCGTGTGGGCACGCCCTTTGAATACATCGCCGAGCAGTGCGGCGGCTTCGTGAAGACGCCGCGCAAGATCGTGCTCGGCGGCCCGATGATGGGCATCTGCGCCACCAGCCTCGAGGCGCCCAACATCAAGGGCACCGCCGGCGTCCTCTTCTTCACCGAGGAGGAAGACCGCCACGAGGACGAGCCGACCTGCATCCGCTGCGGCAAGTGCATCACCGTCTGCCCGATGAACCTCGAGCCGGTGTTCATGTACATGTACTACAGCAAGGGTGACTTTGAAAACATGGCGAAATACCATATCACCGACTGCTTCGAATGCGGCAGCTGTGCGTTCAACTGCCCGGCCCGCATGCCTCTGACCCACGCCTTCAAGACGGCCAAGCTGATGTTCCAGGCCAAGGCCGCGAAGGAGAAGGCCAAGGCTGAAGCGGAAGCTGCCAGAAAGGAGGTCAAGGTCTGATGGCTGTCAATCAGAAAGAACGCATCGTCTTTGACGTTGCCTATCAGCCCCAGGTGCGCACGGACGTCAATACCGGCCGCCTGATGGGCCGCGTGATCTGCGCGCTGCTGCCGGCCGTGGCCGTCTCCGTTTGGCAGTTCGGCCTGCAGGCCCTGCTGCTGATCGCTGTCTCCGTCGCCTCCGCGGTCTTCTTCGAGTGGGCATACCGCAAGCTCCTGAAGAAATCCGCCACGATCGGCGACTGCTCCGCCGCCGTGACCGGCCTGCTGCTGGCCATGACCATGCCTCCCACGGCGCCCCTGTGGCTGCCGGTGATCGGTACCTTCTTCGGCATCGTCGTCGTCAAGCAGCTCTACGGCGGCATCGGCAAGAACTTCCTCAACCCCGCCCTCGCGGCCCGCGCCTTCCTGCTGGCCTCCTATGCGATGGCGCTCGGGCAGTTCGCCTTGCCCCGCTCCCTGCAGGGCGTGGTGGACGGCATCTCCGCCGCCACTCCGCTCAGCTACCTCTACAGCGGCGAGCCCATGCCCGCCTACTACACGCTGCGCTCCATGATGCTGGGCATGCGTCCCGGCGCTCTGGGCGAGATCAGCGCGCTGGCGCTGCTGATCGGCGGGATTTACCTCGTCGTCAGCAAGGTCATCTCCTGGCGCATCCCGGTGTCCTTCATCGGCACCGTCGCGCTGCTGACCCTGATCTTCGGGCATGAGGGCTATTCCAATGTGGACTTCATGCTCCTCAACCTCTGCTCCGGCGGCCTGTTCCTCGCGGCCATCTTCATGGCCACCGACTACGCCACCAGCCCCGTCACCCTCAACGGCCAGCTGCTCTACGGCTTCGGCTGCGGCGTCATCACCGTGCTGATCCGCTACTTCGGCGGCTATCCCGAGGGCGTGACTTACGCCATCTTGCTGATGAACCTCTGCACCTGGGCCATCGACAAGGCCTTCCACCGTCATCAGTTCGGCGTGAGCAAGGAAGACATCGCGGCCGAGAAGGCGGCGAAGAAAGCGGCAAAGGAGGCGGCGAAATGAATAAGATCCTGAAGCTGACCTTTGTCCTGTTTCTGATCTGTGCCATCGTGGCCGCCGTCCTCGGCGGCGTCAACGAGCTGACCTATCGCCGCATCGAGGCGCTCCAGGCGGCCAAGACCGCCGCTGCCTTCGGCGCGGTGCTCGAGAGCGAGAGCTACACGACGCTGGACGTCGCGTCCCAGACCATCGTCGCCAACGGCCAGAAGATCAAAATCAACAGCATCTCCGAGGCCGATAACGGCAAGGGCTATGTGGTCGAGACCACCTTCTCCGGCGCGCAGGGCAACATCACCATGGTCGTCGGCGTGAACAAGGCCGGCAAGTGCACCGGCATCTCCATCACCGAGCATTCCGAGACCTCCGGTCTCGGCGCCAACGCAGCAAGCTCGGCCGAGGTCGGCGTCAACTTCCGCAATCAGTTCAAGGGCCAGGACGAGACCATCGCCTTGACCAAGGCAGGCGGCAAGATCGACGCGCTGTCCGGCGCCACCATCACCTCCCGCAGCGTGACCAACGCGACCCTCGCGGCGATCCTCGCCGTGAAGGCTCTGGGTTAAGGAGGGCAGGCAAATGTTTAAGAAACGGCTAAAAGAGGGCGTTATTACCAATAACCCCATTCTCGTGCAGCAGCTGGGCATGTGCGCCACCATGGCCATCACGACCTCGCTCTTCAACGGCATCGGCATGGGCCTGTCCGTGCTGATCATCCTGACCTGCTGCAACGTGGCGGTCTCCGCCATCCGCAAGATCATCCCCGGTGAGATCCGCCTGGCGATCTTTGTCGTCGTCATCGCCGGCTTCGTCACCATCGTCGACCTGCTGCTGCAGGCCTTCATCCCGGCGCTGAGCGAGTCGCTCGGCGTGTTTATCCCGCTGATCGTCGTCAACTGCATCATCATCGGCCGCGCCGAGGCCTACTGCCAGAAAAACGGCGTGTTCGACTCCTTCATCGACGGCATCACCCAGGGCCTCGGCTACACGGTCGTGCTGGTCGTGATGTGCCTGATCCGCGAGCTGCTCGGCAGCGGCCGCTTCGGCGGCGGCCTGATCGACCTCGCCCGCGGCATCACGCTCGACGGCACCGGCGCCGGCATCCAGATCTTCTCTCCCGACTACGGCGCCTCGATCCTGACCCTCCCGGTCGGCGGCTTCCTGACGCTGGGCTTCCTCTTCGCCGCGATGCAGTACGCGCTGAAGAAGGCCGCGGAGAAAAAGGAAAAACCCGTGGAAGAGGACGAAGACGAGACTGAAGAAGAGGAGGCGCTTGCGAAATGAGCGAACAGCTGACCAGCATCCTGACAATTTCCCTCGGCGCTATCCTGATCAACAACTTTATCTTCTCGCAGTTCCTGGGCTGCTGCCCCTTCCTGGGCTGCTCCAGCAAGGTCGAAACGGCCTCCGGCATGGGCCTGGCGGTCGTGTTCGTCATGGGTCTCGCCTCGGCGATCTGCTATGTGGTGAACATGCTGCTCGTCCGTCTGGGACTCGAATTCCTGCAGACCCTGGCCTTCATCCTGGTCATCGCCGCACTCGTCCAGTTCGTGGAGATGTTCCTCAAGAAGATGGTCCCCTCGCTCTATTCCGCACTCGGCATTTATCTGCCCCTGATCACCACCAACTGCGCGGTGCTGGGCGTTGTGCTGCTGAACGTGCAGAATGACTACAACTTCATCGAGTCCGTGGTCTACGGCATTACCGGCGGCCTGGGCTTCATGCTGGCGATCGTTCTGTTTGCGAGCGTGCGTGAGCGCATCGACTTCTCCGATTATCCCGAGTGCTTCGAGGGCTTCCCGATCTGCCTGATCACCGCCGGTCTGCTGGCCCTGGCTTTCATGGGCTTCAACGGCATGAAGATCTTTTAAGGAGGGCGCTGCGATATGACGATTCTGTATTCTGTTCTCGTTCTCGGCGCACTCGGCGCGATTTTCGGCGCGCTGCTGGCCTTTGCCTCCAAAATCTTCTATGTCGAGGTTGATCCCAAGCAGGCGGCCGTGCGTGAGTGCCTGGCCGGCGCCAACTGCGGCGGATGCGGCTATCCCGGCTGCGACGGCTATGCCGCCGCGGTCGCCAGGGGCGAGGCGCCCTGCAACAAGTGCGTGGCCTGCGCGCCCGAGATGCACGCCAAGATCGCCGAGATCATGGGCGCATCCAATGAGGAAGCCGAGAAGATGGTCGCCTTTGTGCCCTGCTCCGGCTGCACCGACGTGGCCGAGCCCCGCTTCAACTACTCCGGCCCCGAGGACTGCCGCGCGGCCATGCTCTTCGGCGGCAAGAGCAACAAGCTCTGCACCTTCGCCTGCATCGGCCTGGGCAACTGCGTCAAGGCCTGCCAGTTCGGCGCCATGCACCTGGAAAACGGCGTCGCCAAGGTCGACCGTTCCAAGTGCGTCGGCTGCGGCGCCTGCGTGGACGCCTGCCCCAAGAGCATCGTCAAGCTCATCCCCGAGAGCCAGCGCGTCATGCCCGCCTGCTCCAGCCACGACAAGGGCGCGGCGGTGATGAAGATCTGCAAGGCCGGCTGCATCGGCTGCATGAAGTGCCAGCGCGAGTGCCCCGCCGGCGCGATAGAGGTCAAGGACTTCCTGGCTGTGGTCGATCCCGAGAAGTGCACCCGCTGCGGTCACTGCGCGGAGGTCTGTCCGCGCCACATCATCACCGATTTCGGCGAATAATCATCATCATGCAAAAACAGGCTTCCGGAAAGACCGGAAGCCTGTTTTTTACAGTTTTTTAACCTTTCCCAAAGCCGCCGGTGTATAATGATTATATGATGGTGAAAAGATAAATAGCTTTTCACCGCGCCGCTTTGCGGCGCAGCAAAACAGCAGCGCTGTTTTGCCATATACTCATTGCAATGAACATCAGGCGAATGATTCTATGAATCATTCGCTGCCAAACTTGTTGTTCGGCAGCGAAATCAATCGAATCCTCGATCGATTTCACCATCCGATGATCATTATAATAGGATCAAACAAACTGCGGAGGGAAGAACATGAGCAAACGCGCTTTGATCGTTGAGGACGACAGCAATATCGCCGAGCTCCTGCGCCTGTATCTGGGGCGGGACGGCTTTGAAGTGATGATCACCGGCGACGGCAGCAAGGCCGAAGGCATCTTTGATCTCTTTACGCCGGACGTGGTGCTGCTGGACATCATGCTGCCCGGCAAGGACGGCTGGCAGATCTGCCGGGACATCCGCAAGAAATCCTCCACGCCGATCATCATGCTCACGGCAAAAGGGGAGACCACCGACAAGGTCAGCGGCCTGGAGATGGGCGCGGACGACTATGTGACCAAGCCCTTCGACGTCAAGGAGCTGATCGCCCGCATCCACGCGGTCATGCGCCGCACGGACGCCGATGCGCCGGTGGAGAAAAAGCTGACGTTTGACAAGCTCGTGATCAACCTGGACTCCTATGAGCTGATCGTGGACGGCAAAAAGGTCGATACACCGCCGAAGGAGATGGAGCTGCTGTTCCATCTGGCCTCCTCCCCGAACCGCGTGTTCACCCGCAACCAGCTGCTGGACGAAGTCTGGGGCTTTGACTATTTCGGCGACTCCCGCACGGTGGACGTGCATATCAAGCGTCTGCGCGAAAAACTCGAGGGCGTGTCCGACCAGTGGTGCCTGAAGACCGTCTGGGGCGTCGGCTACAAGTTCGAGGTCGAAACCGGCGCTTGAGCACAGACAGAAAAAAGACAGGGAAAACTTTTCCCTGTCTTTTTATTTGTTATGCCCTGTTATTCCGGGCGTCTGCCGTCGCAAAGGTAGAAGACGGTGAGCAGACCAGGGCCGCAGTGCGCGCCGATGACAACGCCGAGCGCGGTGATCGTGATGCGGCCGACCTGGGGATAGGCCTTTTTGATCTCATCGCGTACCCATTCGGCGTCCGCGCGGCAGTCTGCCTGCAGGATGTGAAATTCCAGCCCGGTGGGATCGATGCGGCTGAGGTCGTTCAGCACGCCGCTGAGGATGGCGTTCAGCGCCGCCTTGCGCCCGCGCACCTTTTTCGCCACGTCCAGGGTGCCGCCGTCGGGGACATAGAGGACAGGCTTGATATTGAGCATCGAGCCGACCAGCGCGGCGGAGTTGGAGACGCGGCCGCCGGCCTTGAGGTAGTTCAGGTCGTCCACGGTGAAGCGGTGAGCGATCTTCAGCTTGTTCTCTTCGCCCCAGGCGACGACCTCGTCAAAGCCTTTCCCTTCCTCTTTCAGGCGCACCATCCGCTCGACCAGCAGGCCCAGACCGCCGGAGATACAGCGTGTATCCATCACGTAGAGCTTCTGCTCAGGGTATTCGGGACGGATCATATCGGCGGCCTTGTTGGCGTTGACAAAGGAAACGGACATCTTCTGGCTCATGTCCAGGAAGATCACGTCCTTGCCGGTGTCCAGCAGCCCCTTGAAAAAGTCATAGTAGCTGAATTCGTTGATCATCGAGGTCTTGAGACGGTCGCCTTTTCGCATGCCTTCATAGATGGCCTGACGGCTCTCCTCGCGGCAGTCGTCCTCGCACAGGCGGTCGCCGACGGTAAAGGTATAAGCGATAAAGGGGATCTTGTGTTCGTCCAGATAAGTCCTCGGCAGATCGGAGGTCGAGGAGGTGGCAATCAGATAATCGCGCATATGTTTCTCCTTGTTCTTTGTAGTCTTTGCCTATTATACAACAAAAACGCCGCGCAGGGAAGTCCTGCGCGGCATTTTTTCCAGTACCTGACATTACCAGTCGGAATCCCAGTCGGTGTCGCCGGCATCCCAGCTGTCGAAATCATAGTCCCAGCTGTCAGAGTCGTCGCCCTCGTCCTCGGAATCGGAAGCGTAGAAGGTGCTGTCGCTGAAGCTTTCGATCCCATAGTCGTCATGATAATAGGAGGAGCTGTAATAGTCCTCGTAATTGGTTTCCAGTTCCTCATCGACGACTCCCATCGGGATCCAATCAAGAACGGTGTTGCTGTAGTAATACCAGTCGTTGTCCTGATGGTAATAGTAGTTGTCGTTGTAGTGGTAGTATCCTTTGTACGGCTTTTTGGGACCGGACGACAAAAGCATGCTGACCGCCAGCACGGCGGCAATGATAATGAGCACGAAGGAAGAGGAAAAGAAAGAGCGTTTTTTCCCGCCCATGCCGTTGCTGCGCAAAACCCGGGTATTGTCCGCGCCGCCGCGCCGCCTCACGGTCTCGTCCCGCAGCTTGAGATAGAGCTCCCGTACCGCAAAGGCTTCGTCCGGCCCCTGGTAGCGGATGGAGCGGCTGCCGTCGGCCTTGTTCTTGTATACGACGAAGTTACCGTCGTAGTCACGATAAATGCCGAAAGCACGGGGATCCGGATAATCCTGCCCGATGAAAAAGCGCATCTGCGCAAGCGGCATGTTTTTCTCGCGGCAAAAGGCCTTGAGCTCGTCGATCGTGCGGGGAATGCCGGTCCGCCCGGACTCCGATGCGGGAGCGGCGGCATTTTCCGACACCGGAGCGCCGCAATGGGGGCAGATCCGGTCGCTCGGACCGAGACGCGATCCGCAGTATTCACAATAGTTTGCCATCAGTGCGCTCCTTTCTCAGTAACTGTCCGTGAACTCAGACGTAAGCCAGACCGAAGATCCCGTATCCGTTGCCCTTATCCAGGAAATAAACGCGGTAGGTGCCGTCGGCGACATTGGTGTAGCCGGCGGCGCTGCCCTCGGCGTGGTAGCTCACGTCCACCATCAGGCAGTTGCCGGCGATGATGCGGACCTCGCCCGCCTCGGCGTCATAGGTCGCGTTGCCGTAGCAGGTGTCCCAGGTCACGCCGTCATAGGAGTCGAGGATCAGCTGATAGGCCTGCGAATCCGGCATGACGTGGTTCAGAGCGTTCCACATGTGGCCGCGGGTGTTGGAGTTGCCGAGCATGTAATAATACAGCAGCGCATAGATGAAGTTTTCGGCGCGCTGCTGGTAGCCCTCGGCCTCTTCGCCGGTCAGAACGTAAAAGACGGTACCGTCTTCGGCGGTGCTGATCGGGCGGTCGGCAGGCGCCTCGGCCGTCAAAACGGGCTTGGTGAGCTGACCGCGCACGGTGTAGGTCTCCCAATGCACAGGGTCGACGATCAGATCGGCGTATTCCTCCATGTCGAACAGCCGGGTCTCCGCCTCGGCGCTGCTGCTGTCGACCGGCTGACCGTTGCAGTATACGGCGTAGCCTTCCGGCACCAGGAGGCTGGCCTCCTCGCCGCCTTCCAGCTCCACCTTTACGTCCGATACGGACCAGTCCAGGCCGGAGCCGGAGAGCGTCAGTTCGGCGATGGTCTCATCCCCGCTCTTGATGATATAGCTGGGATGCGCATCCGTGGAATCCTCGGCCTTCCAGTATTTCAGATCCGGATCGGAGAAGCGCTCCTGCATCAGGGCGAGCACCTGCGCCGGATCGTCATAGTTGGCGGGGTGGGAGGCATACCAGCTGTCGGCCCAGCGCTGGGCATCGGCAGAGGCGACGTAGTCCTCAAAAGCCTTCTGCGGTGCGCGGGATACCGCCAGCTCATAGGCGGCCTGGCGATCGCGCTCCGCCTGTGCGGCTGCCTCGGCGTCCACGCCCTGCTGATAGCGGCTGAGGAAGATCCACAGCACGATCAGCGCAATGCCGGCGACAAAGACCAGAAGGGAGGAGTAAATATGCAGACCAAAACGGAATTTGGATTGCTTTTTGCGCTTCTTTGCGGTCATCAGTTGCTCTCTCCTTCCTGAAGAACGAGAATCGTGGTGGCGAGCGGGCGGGCGCCGATGAGGTTGGAGCCCTTGGTAATCTGCTCGCCGTTGTAGATCATGGCCGAGGAGGAGCCGCCGTCCAGGTTGCCGGCGTTGACCGCGCCGAATTCCTCCATCAGATCGGCCAGATCGTCGTAGGTGGCGCCCAGGCTGTCCGGATGCCGCCCCTCAATGACCGCGATCAGGACCGCACCGTCGGCCCGCTGGCCGACGCAGGTGCGGGGATTGACGCCGCCGCCCAGGCCCGTCAGCTTGACGCCGTCCTTGATGAGCGTGGGTCCGGGAGGAAAGCTGACGGCGGTGACCAGACCGAGATCCAGCGCCTCCTGGCCGGTCATGCTGCCCACATGGAGCACATGATCCTGGTCAAAGCCTATCACACCATTATAATAGGCGCTGGTGGAGCCGTAGCTGATCTGCCCGTCCTTCATCACAAGGCCGTCGGGGATGCCGCCTGTGCCCATGCCGCCCGGGTCCTCAAAGCTGCCGGCGTTGGTGCCGGCAACGGCGTTATACCGCTCCACGAACTCAGTCAGATACCAGCCCATGCCGCCCCAGCGCTCCAGCGTACCGACGATGACGCGGGAGGGATCGTGGACGATCAGCATCTTGCCCTTGAAGGTCGACTTGCGGATATCGACGACCTCCAGCTCCTCGGTGAAGCTGCTCTCGTCGATCTGCACGAGGGGTGTTGCTTCGGGCTCCGCTTCGGCTTCGCCGTCCTTCGGCTCATAGCCGATGGCGCGGAAGCTGTCGGGGACAGGCTCCTCCCGCACGGGATGCAGGATCGCCTGCACCTCGTCCTCGGGCAGGAACAGGCGCGGAACGAATTTCAACGCGCTGGTCTCGTCCATCGAATTGACGAAGAGGCGTTTGGCGGCCTCCGAAGGGCCGTGGGTCATCACGCCGCAGACCGCCACCAGAAAGACGGCGACGATCAGCACGGTACTCAGGATCACGGCAAGCGCATGACCGACAGTGATGAAAAACGAGGCGACAGGACTCCGTCTGCGTCTGGGCGGACGGGCTGCGGCCCGGGAATTGTTCTCTCTTTCAGGCATGGTATCCTCCAAACGATAAAACATCATCTTAATATAGCAGATTTTATCCTCTTGTGCAAGAGTCGGCAGCAAGTTCCAAAAGCTTCTGTGGAAAGATCTTCTCCTGCTTGCGCTCTGCTCCAAGGCGTGATAAAATACCTTAGTTAAAATGAATTCATATCGGAGGATGCGCCATGAGTCTGATTCGCGATCTGTCCCTCGCCCCGTCCGGAGAAATGAAGATCCAGTGGGTGGAGCGCCATATGCCGGTGCTGCGCGGCATCGGCGAGGATTTCCGCCGCACGCGCCCTTTTGATGGCCTGAAAATCGCCCTGTCCGTGC
This sequence comes from Oscillospiraceae bacterium, assembly GCA_902778115.1. GTDB lineage: Bacteria > Bacillota > Clostridia > Oscillospirales > Oscillospiraceae > Limivicinus. The sequence continues at coordinate 27,514 of CACYWG010000026.1, forward strand.
ATCTGGAGGCCAAAACGGCCTATCTCTGCCGTGTGCTGGAGATGGGCGGCGCGGAGATGTACGTTACGGGCTCCAACCCGCTGTCCACGCAGGACGACGTGGCTGCGGCGCTGGCATCAAACGGGATGCAGGTCTTCGCACGCTACGGCTGCTCAATGGAGGAATATGAGCAGTGCCTGTGCGAGGTGCTCTCTCCCGGCCCCAACATCATCATCGACGACGGCGGCGACCTGGTGCACCTGATGCACACGAAGTTCACCGACCGCATCCCCGGCGTCATCGGCGGCTGCGAGGAGACCACCACCGGCATCCACCGCCTGCGCGCGATGGACCGCGCCGGCGAGCTGCGCTTCCCGATGGTGCTCGTCAACGACGCCGACTGCAAGCATATGTTCGACAACCGCTACGGCACGGGCCAAAGCGTCTGGGACGGCATCATGCGCACGACGAATCTGATCGTTGCGGGCAAGTACGTGGTCGTGTCAGGCTATGGCTGGTGCGGCAAGGGCGTGGCGCTTCGTGCCAAGGGCCTCGGCGCGAAGGTCGTCGTCACCGAGACGGACGCCGTGCGCGCGCTGGAGGCCGTGATGGACGGCTACGAGGTCATGCCGATGCGCGAGGCGGCCAAAATCGGCGATATCTTCGTCACCGTGACCGGCTGCTCCGGCGTCATCACCGCCGAGCACTTTGAAACGATGAAGGACGGCGCGATCCTCTCCAACGCCGGACACTTCGACGTAGAGGTCGACATGGCTGGGCTCAACGCGCTGGCCGTGAAGAAATACGAGGCGCGCCATAACATTCAGGGCTATGTGCTCCCGAGCGGCAAGACGGTCTTCACGATCGCCGAAGGCCGGCTCGTGAATCTCGCCGCGGCCGACGGTCATCCGGCGGAGATCATGGACATGAGCTTTGCCGTCCAGGCCCTCGGCGCGCAGTATCTGGCGCTCAACCGCGGCAGCATTGCGCCGGGCGTGCTGGATTTCCCGCGCGAGCTGGACGACGCGGTCGCCCGCCGCAAGCTCAAGGCGATGGGCGTCGAGATCGATTCGCTCAGCCGCGAGCAGGAGGCATACCTCGGCGTGTAAGCGCCCGCAAAACAGGAAGTGGAGGTGAGTCCCTTGGACGAGCTGGATAACCTGGAGGCCCTGGATTATGACGCCCTGCAGGAAAAGCACAGCGACGAGCTGCTGGAACTGCTGGACCAGAAAAATATGAAGGAGCTCAAGCTTCGCATGGAGGACATGAACGAGTTCGACCTGGCGGAGTTTCTGAGCGAGATCGACGACAAGCGCATGGCGATGGTGTTCCGCCTGCTGTCGAAGGAGCGGGCGGCGGAGGTCTTCGCCAACTTCGAGCCGCCGGAGCAGGAGAAAATCATCAACTCCATCACGGACTCCGAGCTGACCGGCATCGTCGAAGAACTCTACCTGGACGACGCGGTGGACATGATGGAGGAAATGCCGGCCAACGTGGTCAAGCGTGTGATGCGCGCGGCCACGCCGCAGACCCGCGCCCTCATCAACCAGTACCTCAACTACCCGGAGAATTCCGCCGGCAGCATCATGACCGCGGAGTTTGTCGATCTGAAGAAGTATATGAGCGTCAAGGACGCCTTCGCCCGTATCCGCCGGATCGGCGAGGACAAGGAGACGATCTACATCTGCTTCGTCACCAACGCCTCCCGCAAGCTGGAGGGCGTGGTCACGGTCAAGGATCTGCTGCTGGCCGATCCCGACACGGAGATCGAGGAGCTGATGGACCGCAACGTGGTCTTCGCCTCCACGACGGAGGACCAGGAGAGCGTATCCGAGAAATTCTCGGACTACGACCTGATGGCGCTGCCGGTGGTGGATAAAGAGGGCCGTCTCGTCGGCATCGTCACCGTTGACGATATCATCGACGTCATGGAACAGGAGGCCACCGAGGACATCGAAAAGATGGCCGGTATGCTGCCCTCCGATACGCCCTATTCCCGCACCAAACCGCTGGAGATCTACAAAAACCGCATCCCCTGGCTGATGTTCCTGATGCTCTCGGCCACCTTCACCAGCATGATCCTGACCTCCTTCGAGCAGATGCTGGCTATTGTGCCGGGCCTCGTCGCCTTTATCCCGATGCTGATGGGCACCGGCGGCAACTCCGGCGCGCAGTCGGCCACGGCCGTCATCCGTTCGCTGTCCCTGGGCGATATCGAGCCGAAGGACGCGCTGCGCGTGATCTGGAAAGAGTGGCGCGTGGCGGTGCTTTGCGGCACGACGCTTTCGGTGGTCAACTTCGGCAAGATGCTGCTGCTGGATCACCTGATCCTGGGCAATCCCTCGGTGACGATCCTGGTCGCCGCCACGGTCAGCCTCTCGATCGTGTTCATCGTCATGTTCGCCAAGCTCGTCGGCAGTCTGCTGCCGATCGGCGCGGAGAAGATCGGCCTTGACCCGGCCGTGATGGCAAACCCCTTGATCTCCACGCTGACCGACGCCGTGAGCCTTCTGATCTATATTTATATCGCAAAACTGATTTTGGGGATTTAGCCTATGCTTCCGTTGATTCAAAAGCTGCTGCTCTTCATCGTGCTGATGCTGGTCGGCTATATCGGCTCGCGGCGCGGCATGCTCGGGCCGGACTTCGCCCGCAGCGCGAGCAAGCTGACGCTGAATGTCTTTATGTCCGCGACGATCCTGTACTCGGTGGTCAACAATCCGCCGGTCATGGACGGGGGAGAGCTGGCCTGGTCGCTGCTGGTGGCCTTTCTGGTGCTGGCGCTGGGCTATGTCGTTTCCGCGCTGATCACGCGCATGCTGCCGCTTTCCAAAGAGCGCGCGCCGATCTTCGAGCTGCTCGTCTCGGTGATGAATCCGATGTTCATCGGCGTTCCCGTGGCGGAGCTGCTGCTCGGCTCGCAGGGCGTATTCTACATCGCGCTTCAAAACGCCTTTTTCAATCTGCTGCTCTTCACCTATGGCGTCTGGCGGCTGAAGGCGGGGGACCGCGGCAGGCTGCGGCTCGGTGACATCGTTACAGTGCCGCTGATCGTCACGGTGCTCGGCGTCGTGATCTTTGCGCTGCGCCTGCCTTGCCCGGCCTTTCTGAAGGACATGCTCGGCGCCGTCTCTCCGGCGACCATGCCGATGTCGATGGTCGTGATCGGCGCCTCGCTCGGAAGGGTCCGCCTGATCGACGCCTTCACGGAAAAGAGCCTGTATCTCGTTTCCGCGCTGCGCCTTCTCCTGATGCCGCTGCTGACCTGGCTGTTGTTCCTGGTGCTCCCGGCCGACCCGATCCTGCGCAGTGCGATGCTGATCGTCAGTGCCTGTCCGAGCGGCATCATCGTCAGCATCCTGTGCATCCAGCACGGCAAGGACTATGAATACAGCTCCAAGGGCATTTTGCTGGATACCGCTCTGTCCATGCTGACCATCCCGCTGATGGCCGCTGTTTTATTGTAGAAAAACGCTTGACAGACGGGAAAAAGCTGCTATAATACCCTTCGACAATTGAACACCTTATCAAGAGCGGTGGAGGGAACGGCCCTGTGAAGCCCGGCAACCTGTGCGAGAGCATAAGGTGCCAAATCCGGCGGTGAAACGAAAGATGAGGCTTTAATAAGCATGATTTCTGCCCTGTCTTTCGACAGGGCATTTTTTCGTCCTCTTTGCCTCCCCCTCCGGGGGAGGTGTCAGCAGCGCTGACAGAAGGGGTTTTCCAAAATATTATTGATCCAAAAGGAGATAGATACCATGAGCCATTTTCTGTTTACTTCCGAATCCGTGACCGAGGGTCATCCCGATAAGATCTGCGACCAGATCTCCGACGCCATCCTCGACGCCATCCTCGCGCAGGACCCGATGGGCCGCGTTGCTTGCGAGACCGTGGTCTCCACGGGCCTTGTGCACGTGATGGGCGAGATCAGCACCAGCTGCTATGTGGACATCCCGAAGATCACCCGCGAGGTCATCCGCGACATCGGTTACGACCGCGCCAAATACGGCTTCGACTGCGATACCTGCGGCATCATCACCAACATTGACGAGCAGTCCGGCGATATCGCCATGGGCGTCGACCGCGCGCTGGAGAGCAAGACCGGCGAGGACAGCGAGCTCCAGAACGGTGCCGGCGACCAGGGCATGATGTTCGGCTACGCCTGCGACGAAACGCCGGAGCTGATGCCGCTGCCGATCTCTCTGGCACATCAGCTGGCCAGAAAGCTGACGGAGCTGCGCAAGAGCGGCACGCTGCCTTACCTGCGCCCGGACGGCAAGACCCAGGTGACTGTCGAGTACGACGAGGACCGCCGCCCCGTGCGCGTGGACACCGTCGTCGTCTCCACCCAGCACGCCCCGGAGGCGACGCTCGAGCAGATCCGCCGCGATATGATCGAACAGCTGATCCTTCCTACCATTCCCGCTGAGCTGCTGGACGAGAACACAAAGTATTATGTAAACCCGACCGGGCGCTTTGTCATCGGTGGCCCGCAGGGTGACTCCGGCCTGACCGGCCGCAAGATCATCGTGGACACCTACGGCGGCAGCGCTCCGCACGGCGGCGGCGCCTTCTCCGGCAAGGATCCCACGAAGGTGGACCGCAGCGCGGCCTACGCTGCGCGCTGGGTAGCCAAGAACGTGGTCGCGGCGGGTCTTGCACGCCGCTGCCAGGTGCAGCTGGCCTATGCGATCGGCGTTGCGCACCCGGTCTCCGTCCTGGTCGAGACCTTCGGCACCGGAAAAGTTTCCGACGAACGCCTGTCCGCGGCGGTGCAGCAGGTCTTCGACCTGCGCCCGACGGCCATCATCCGCGACCTGGACCTGCGCCGCCCCATTTATCGGAAGCTGGCCGCCTACGGCCATATGGGCCGTGAGGAGCTCGGCGTCCGCTGGGAGCAGACTGACCGGGTCGATGCGCTCCGGGAGGCGCTGCGCTGATGCATATCCCGAGCGGCGCGAGCCAGACCATCGAGGTGCTGGATTTTGAGGAGGCCCTGGCTCTCTCCGGCCAGGGCGACCGCTATGACCGCGAAGCCTGGATCTATGTGCCGGATTTTTACACCGAATACCGATATATCCTCGGCACACGGGGAAACAATCCGCTCATCTGCATCGGCGTGAACCCGTCGACCGCGGAGCCGGGCAATCTGGACAACACGCTCAAGTCCGTGCAGCGCATCGCGTCCGGCAACGGCTATGACAGCTTCATCATGTTCAACGTCTACGCCCAGCGCGCCACACGCCCGGACGACATGGACCGCGTCCGGAACGAGCGCCTGCACCGGGAGAACATGCGCGCCTTCGCCTATGTGCTCTCTCAGGTAGGGGAGGGGCTTCGCCCGGCGGTGTGGGCGGCCTGGGGCGCGGTGATCGAAAAGCGCGCCTATCTGCCCGACTGCGTGCGTGACATGGTTGCGGTCGGCCGCTGCTTCGATGCGCGGTGGCTCTGCGCCGGCAAGCGCTCGGTGAAGGGGCATCCGCACCACCCGCTGTATCTGCGCAAGGATGAAAAGACCGTCCCCTTTGACGTGGAGGAGTATTTGAATACCTTATGAAATTGATGGAAGAAATCAAGGCCTATCAGCCCTGCTGCGAGCAGGAGGAGCGGGACAAGGCTGTGATCCTGGCTTTTCTGGCCGAGCATGACGACGCCTTCCTGCGCGAGAACCTCGTCGCGCATATGACGGCCTCGGCCTGGGTCGTCAATCCTGCGCACAATAAAGTGCTGATGGTCTACCATAAGCTTTACGATTCCTGGGCCTGGACGGGCGGACACGCCGACGGCGAGACAGACCTGCTGGCCGTCGCGCTGCGCGAGTGCCGGGAGGAGACGGGCGTGCAGCATGTACGCCCTGCTTCGGAGGAGATCTATTCTCTGGAGATTCTCACCGTGGACGGGCACGAGAAGCGCGGACAGTATGTGCCGAGCCACCTGCACCTGAACCTGACCTATCTGCTGGAGGCCGACGATGCTGACAGCCTCCAGATCTGCGAGGCGGAAAACAGCGGCGTGCGCTGGTTTTCACTTGATGAGGCGCTCACGGCACCCAGCGAGCCCTGGATGATCGAGCGCATCTACCGCAAGCTCAACGCCAAGATCCCGCGCGCGACTTGACACCGAACTGTGCGCGTGATACAGTGATAATGAATATATGATGGCGGAAAACCTTTTGGTTTTTCGCCGCGCCGCTTTGCGGCGCAGCAAAACAGCATGACTGTTTTGCCATATATTCATTGCAATGAGCATCAGGCGAATGATTCTATGAATCATTCGCTGCCAAACTCGTCGTTTGGCAGCGAAATCAATCGTTTTTTTGATTGATTTCGCTAAGCGATGATCATTATAAAGCACTTCGCCGGTGTGGTGGAATGGTAGACACCAGGGACTTAAAATCCCTTGCGGGCAACCGCGTACCGGTTCGAGTCCGGTCACCGGCACCAGAAAAGGGGCATCCTTTCGGATGCCCCTTTTCTGGTGCCGGTGACCCCAATCACGAAGCGGACCCGGCGACGGACGAGCGCCATAAAAAACTGAGGACGGAATCCTTTTCCGTCCTCAGTTTTTTCGTTTACGGCTCACACGGCACGCACAGTCAGCTTCGGATCCCGCCGTTATCGAAGAAGCGCTGCACGGCCAAAAGACCGGCCGCCTTATCTTCCAGCTGGTGATTGAGGCGGCTTTTCTCCACAACGGTGACGTGCCCGCTGTCCACGCCCTCTCGCATCTCGCTCAGAAGGCGGGAGAGGTAATAGGGGTTTTCAAAGATCCCGCCGTAGAGGACGATCTTCCCCGGGTCGATGAGATAGATCACGGATTTCAGGGCGTTTCCCAGCGCGGAGACGGCCTGATCCACCACGGTGGCCACACCGTTGTCCCCGTTGCGCGCGGCGGTCAGAATATCCTCCACATTCAGGTTTTCTCTGCCCTTTTCCCGGCTGATCTTCCAAAGGACAGGCGTCTGTTCCGGCGACAGCAGAGCCAGCGCATCCTCACGGATGGCCGAGGGGGATGCGATGGTTTCCAGACAGCCGCTCTTTCCGCAGGAGCAGGGCTTGCCGCCCCGCTTGATGACCGGTATATGCCCGATCTCGGCGCATTGCTCCGTGACGCCGTGCCAGATATGGTCGTTCATGGAGAGAGCGGCGCCGATGCCGTATTCACAGCGGAGGAAGAACTGGGAGCCGCGTCCGTCGTCGTCTGCCAGAAACAGCTGCGCGGCAAAGAGCGCGCGGACATTGTTGTCAAGGACGCAGGGAAAGCCGGTGAGTTCTTCAAAGCGGTCGCACAGGGGATAGTTTTCCTGCTGCAGCGAGCCGAAGCTGTTGGTCACGCGGCGGCCGTCCGCGGATGTGATGCCGCGCACGGCCAGACCCAGACCGACGATCCGCTCCCGGGGAATGTCGTGTGCCCGCATCAGGTCCAGAAGGCGCTGCGCAAGCATGGCGGAGGTGCTGTCTGCCTCCGCCCGCGCTTCGATCGGGATGTCCTCGGAGAAAAGCACTGCGCCGTCCAGCCGAACGGCGGAAACGATCGCCTGCCGCAGATTGATCAGCACACCCAGGGCAACGCCGGCGGAAGGGTCGAGCTCCACCAGGATCTCCCGCCGTCCGGCGCCGTCGCCGGGCAGCATCTTGCCTTCGCGCACGAGGCCGTCGCTGATCATTTCAGCCACGATCTTTGTTATGGCGGCGGGCGTCAGCTTGATCGCCTCGGCCAGACGCTTGCGGGACATCCCGCCTTTTTTATGGAGGATGTGAAGCGCAGCGCTCCGGTTATTCCGCTTGACGCCCATCATATTGTCACCTTCAAAGCGCATGTCACATACTCCTTTCATGATGATCGGACAGGATCAGTTTTTGGCCTCGTGATGGATGCGGCTGCGCAGCAGCAGCACCGCGGCGCCTGCCAGCACGATCAGAATGCCGAGCATTTTTTTGGCATTCAATTCTTCATTCAGGAAGAACACGCCGATAAAACAGCTGACGACCGGCATCAGCAGCAGGCAGAGTTTTACCACCCAGACCTCGTACTTTTTCAGATTGCGGTAATAGAAGAAGTAAATGCCCGTCTGGGCCAGACCGCCCAGCAGGACCAGCCACCAGAGATCGCGCAGGCTTGCCCAGTCAAAGCGGCCGAGATCGCCTGTCACAGCGGCGGCGGTGCCGAAGAGCAGCAGCACCACGAAGTTGTTGTAATAGGAGATCATGTCGGCGTCCTCGTGGTATTTGTCCTGCGCCCGCTTGATGATGAAAGCGTTGGCCGTGACGCACATGGCACTGAGGATGAAGAAAAGATCGTAGAGATTCAGGCTCATGCTGCCGAAATCCACGCCCAGTACCAGCAGCACGCCGAACAGCATCACAAAGGTGCCCAGCCAGTCGGAGGCATAGAGCTTCTTCTTGTACAGGATCACCGAAACCAGATTCACCATCAGCACGTCGGTTTTGAGCAGGGCGGTGCCGGTGCTGAGACTGCCGCCGGCATAGCCAAGATTGGCGAACAGATCCAGAAGAAAGCCGAAAACGCCGATCATCAGCAGGATGCGCATGGCCTTTCCCTGGTGAAACAGCCGGGAAAAGCTGCCGTCCAACAGGAGCTGGGCGGTGAGGAACACCAGCGCCGAGCTGCGCAGCAGAAATCCTGCCAGCAGCGCCGAGCCGGTCGCCCCAACGACCACCTTGCTGACGGCATAGTAGATGGACCAGGCCAGCACCATGCCGCCGATCATGCCCACGGCGCTCCGATTGGCGTGCTTCATTTCAATGCTTCAAACATATCCCGCAGAGCCTTTTCGTCCAGCTTTACGGGGTTGTTGTTCATCAGAGGATGAGCGGCGCAGTCGCGGCAGAGCTTGTCCATGTCGACCTCGCCCAGATCGCCGAGCTTTGTGCGCAGACCGGCCATCTCCTTGAAGGCGCGGATGCGCGCGGCAAGCTCGTCCGTGCTGCTCAGACCGACCGCACGGCAGAGGTATTCCAGCCGCTCGTCGGCGTTGATCTTCACCAGACTGTCCAGCGTAAAGGCGCAGGCCTCGCCGTGGGGCAGGTGATAATCCTCGGACAGGGGATAGCTGCAGGCATGGCTGGCAGCGGTTTTCGGAAGAGCAAAGCTCAGCCCGCCCATCAGCGCGGCCAGCGCCATATTGCCTCTGGCCTCGCGGTCGTCGCCGTGGCGGTAGGCCTTCTCCAGATTCTCGAGGATCAGCCGCACGGCCTGGATGGCCGTCAGGTCGGGGATGGGCTGGTGGTTCTTGCTCCAGTAGCCTTCGAGGGCGTGCGCCATGGCGTCAAGGCCGGTGCACATGGTCGTGCGGGGCGGAACGCCGATGCTCAGCAGCGGATCGACGATGGCGGCGGTGGGCATGAAGGCGGGGTTGTTGATGGTCTTCTTTTCCTTGCCGTGGCTGACCACGGAGACCTGCGTCACCTCGCTGCCGGTGCCGGCGGTGGTGGGCACCGCCAGGATCGCCAGACGGCTCTTCGCGTCAAAACTGCGGCGTCCCTCGTAGTAATCGAGGGCCTCGCCCTCATTGGGGGCGACGGCCGCCGCAAACTTGGCGGTATCCATGGAGCTTCCGCCGCCGATGCCGATGACGGCCTGGGCGTCATGTGCCCGGCAGAGACGCACCGTCTCTTCGATGCCGGAGAGCTGGGGATTTTGCTCCACCTGGGAGAAGAGCGCCACAAAACGCTTGTCAGCCTCCATCATGGCCTGCGCATCCGGCGCGAAATGACGCCCGCAGACCAAAACGGCACGCTCGATCCGCAGTTCCTCCAGGATCGCAGAAAGCTGAGCGAATTTTCCCTCACCGAACCAGATTTTTACCGGCTGGGCGTAAATAAACTCATTTGCCATAGATGCTGTCCTCAATGGCGCTGACCTGAACGGCGAACTTGTGCATGTTGGCCGCACGCCAGTCTTCCAGATCCTGGCACCACTCGGTGGCCAGGAAGGTCTTGGTCATCTCCACAGCCATCTCGGGGCCGACAATCCAGCCGCCCATGCAGAGGATGTTGGCGTTATTGATGGCGCGGGCCATCTTGGCCGAGTACACGCCCTCGCAGGCCACGGCGTAAACGCCCTTGAACTTGTTGGACACGACGCACATGCCGGCGCCGGTGCCGCAGATCAGGATCGCGCGGTCATATGCGCCCTTCTGCACCAGGGGAGCCACGGTATTGGCAACTTCATAGTAAGGATGAACATGATCCAGATCCTGGGTGCCGAGGTCGTCAAACTCCACGCCGGCTCCGGTCAGCCAGGCCTTGATGGCTTCCTTGGCGGAAAAGCCGGACTTATCGCTTCCAATGGCAATTATCATGATGAACGAACTCCTTCCAATCAATCAATCATATTTATTATCGGGATTTTATTTACTTCAGGCTGACGGCGCGTTTGGCCTTGTCGACGATGTTGTCGACGGTCAGGCCCATGACTTCGCGCAGATAGGGCATCTTGCCCACCTCTCCGA
>CACYWG010000027.1 GCA_902778115.1 Oscillospiraceae bacterium
TGCCGGTGCGTACATCGCTGTTGCGATTTGGTATCATGCGCAAACGACGATGCACATGCACACGATCCCTGTCCTTGCCGCCATGCTGATCCTCGCCGCCCTTTGCGCTTTGTGCTGCCTTGGAGGACTGCGGATGCGGCTGAAAGGCGTACTGGATCAGAGTATCGTTGAGAATATTCGGGAGCTGTGATATGAAAAAGATTCTTTCTATTCTTTTGCTGGCCTTATTTGTCACGGCCATGATCCCCTGCGCCTGGGCCGACAGCACGGACGCTTTTACCATTGATGAACGCGCTGTTTTCAATGACATGAGCCGGTCTTATCTGCAAGGCTACGAGCCCGTAATCTCTTGGGATCGTCTGACGATGGTGATCCCGATTCGTTCAGAAAAAGCCGTGGGCAGTATCCAGGCGGAGCTGATCGTTACCAATGAGGACATTTCTCCCTTCAAGCCGCAGAGCATGAGCGCCAGAACGCAGCGTGTGGAGGATGGCCTTTGGGCGGCACGCTTCAATCTCAACCTGTTCTCTGACCGCACAAATGGAGACTACCCATGCACCGTGCGGATCAGCGGAGCAGACGCAGACGGCAAGGAGCTGACAGCAGACCTCCCTATGGTCATTCATATCCGGGACGGTAAGACGAACACGGAGCCTGCGCAGATCAGTATTTCAGAAAACGCATCGAGCTTGAACGTGGGCGAGGATGGAGTAATTGCGGTAAAGCTCTGGAATGCAAGCCGCAGCGTCGGCTTTGAAAATCTGTCTCTCACCTTGAGCGATCCCAGTGGCGACATTCTCCCGAAGGAGCTGGACACCGTCGTGCTGGGCGATTGGATGCCCGGTGAAAGCCTTGATCTCTCTTTCCCCGTAACCGTGCTTTCTTCCGCAAAGGTCACGCCGCACAGCCTGCGCTTTGATTTCAGCGGGCAGTCTTTGGGGCAGGAGGCAAAGCTTTCTGTCAGCTACACCGTCCCCGTCCGGCAGGAGATCCGTTTGGAGCAGGGCGGGCTTCGTATGCCCGAAAGCGTCGTGGCGGGAGACTCTATCACCGCTACGCTGCCCCTTATGAACATGGGCAAAGCCGACATTATTAACGCTATGGTCACGATCTCCCTGCCGGGGATCACCGAGCGTCAAAGCGTGCTTGTCGGCACGATCCAGCCCGGAGAAACCAAGCAGGCACAGATCACCCTCACTGCGCCGAAGAACGCGCTGGGCGAAAGCAGCGGGACGCTTTCCGTCTCTGGCGAGGATAATGACGGCAATTCCGTCTCCTTTGATCTCCCCGTCAGCCTAAACGTGGAGGAAGCCGTCAAGACAGATGTGCTCGATACCCAGGGAACGGCCAAACAAAAAACGCCTGTGTCTGTGATTGTGCTCTCTATTGTCTGCACCGTGCTTGTCGCAGCACTGATTGCACAGAGCATCCTCCTCAGAGGCAAGCTCCACAGGCTGGAAGAAGACCGGCTGTAAGATACTTGACAAATAAGCGAACGCATGATAGAGTATCGACAAATCCAGATTCCGTTTCTGGATTTGTCGATACTTTTGTTTTGGTGATCTATATGAACTATATTAAGCGCAGTATTGAGGATTTAGTCAAATCCTCGGACAAGACCTTTAAATGCGTGCTGGTCACTGGCGCAAGGCAGACAGGGAAATCCACTATGCTCAAAGCCCTGTTTCCCGACAAGAAGTATGTGCCCATTGACGATCCGTTTATCGAGGAACAAGCGAATGAGAATCCCAATATGTTCATGATGCTCAATCCGCCCCCTGCGTTTTATGATGAGGTGCAGCGCGCGCCGGGGCTGTTCCGCTTTATCAAAATCAAGTGTGATGAAAGCGATAAACGTGGGCAATTCTGCCTGTCAGGATCACAGCCTCTGGAACTGATGGAGAGCGCTTCCCTCTGCGTGAGATCCAGGGGTCCCCGTTCAACGAACCGTTTGTCCCGACAATGGAGCATGTGCAAAGACGCAGCAGTTCCGCGAAAGCACCTGATAATCTCTGGGCCATTATCCATCGCGGAAGCTATCCAGAGTTGCAAAACCCGGAGTTGGACTGGTCGGCGTTTTTCTCAAGCTATGTGAAGACCTATCTGGAGCGTGATGTGCGCAAGCTGTCTGCTGTCCAGGATCTGGACGATTTCCGCCGCTTCATGGTAGCGGTGGCCGCCAGAACCGGGCAGATGTTGAACTATGCAAACATTGCTGACGAAATCAGCAAGGACGCCATGACGGTCAAAAAATGGATGTCCATTCTGGAGGCGTCCGGAATTGTGTATTTGTTGGAGCCCTATACACCATCCGTGCTAAAAAAAGCAATCAAGACCCCGAAGGTCTATTTCCGCGATACTGGCCTAGCTGCCTATCTCACTCGCTGGCTCACGCCGGAGGCACTTGCTTACGGTGCCATGAGCGGCGCTATGTTTGAAACCTTTGTTATTTCTGAAATTCTGAAATCCTATTCCAATCGCGGTATCGATTACCGGTATTGTGTTTCCTATTACCGTGGCCGTGATAAGAAAAAAGTCCGGAAGGATGGGCAAGAATACGAGACCGAGAGCGAAATCGATCTGATCATTGAAGAAAACGGAACGCTCTATCCCATAGAAATCAAGCAAAGCCCCGCAGTCACAGCAGATGAGGCCAGTGCTTTCACCGTGCTGGACAAGGTTGAGGAGAAGCGCCGTGGAATGGGAGCAATCATCTGCACCTGCCCGCAGCCAAATTTGCTTAGGGATAATCTGCTGCAGCTGCCAGTGTGGTTTATATAAAAAGAATGGCATGATGAACGATAAATTTTTGATGAGGGCTTGGAAATGACAAAAGCACATCTAGAAAATATCGCCACTCAGTTTCGTCAAGCTATAATTACAGCAAAAGAGAACAGAGCATTTGCTAATAACGATCGCATGAGTCAGTTCCCGCGAGGATGCTGTGATGATACGGCAGATTTGTTTGCTCACTATCTTTATCACAAGTACAAAATTGTCAGCGTGAGGATTGATGGCTCTCATCATGATGGAACCCCTGAGAACAATTGCAGTCACTCATGGCAGGAGGTAGATGGGTTGGTAGTTGATCTAACTGGAGGCCAATTTAATTGCAACCCGACATTCTTGAGCTATGATGTAGATGTCTATGTTGGACAGATGGACGAATTTCACAGGATGTTTGAAATTGAACGTTCTTTTCCGAGCATAGGAATAGAAAGCTTGGGCGAGGGCTGTTGGTATAGAATGTACAGCTTGTACGAGATTATCATTCGTTATCTTGTGGAGTAAGCTGTTTACTAAAGGATAGGAGCGTATGGCGAAAATGAGATCTGACACAACATTTCCTCTTTCTGGAGTCGATTTGGCTGGCGCTCTTACGAAAGCCTGGACTGAGGGGTGGATGGATGAGTTTTCTGATGACCATTTTCTCATAAAGGTAATTGAGGGAAGACTAGAAAAGCACCAAGGATTCTATCAATTCGCCGCGAACGACGTTCCCATCTATAAGATTAATGCAGAAAACTTCCAGGAAAACTTTTGCATTAATTTTTCTCAAAAGGTTGCTTGCCTAATAGACTTCTTTGGGGAAAAAAGCATCAAAAGCTTCTTTACTGATCAACTCTCAGCTGGAAAAGAAAATTATGATGAAGCACATTTTTTTCGCGCTTTATCAGAAATAAGTGTTTTATGCTTTTGGCGAGGGCGTTCAAAGTCGGGTAAATATGAGCCTAAAACAAATGGTATGAAGAATCCGGAAGCGAGATTTTACTGCAATAATGGCATTGTTGCGGATATCGAAGTGAAAACACCAGGCTTTCGTGACTTTGATGGTATACAAGAAATTGTGCTTCCACTTGTCTTACTTGATAATAAGGGAAGAGACGAGTTCGCTTTATTCTGTAGTTCTCATAATCTCAACGGAATAATGCCCCGAGTAGGAAAGCTTAAGGACTTTCTGAATAGTGCTGCTGAGAAATTCGAAACCGTGGACCACTGCAATCATATGAACTTCCTCTATATAAATTGGACATTCAGTGAAGTATTAGAGTCTGGATTTGAAGAAGCTTTTTCTTTGCTGGCCCATCCAATTAACGGGATTCTCACTCATAAAGATATCGGGCTCAGTCTGGGGGTTAACGAAGAAGTCTACGAGAAAATTACGGCTGTAATTGTATACACAGAATCGTTAAGCGGATTAATGTTTAGCGATTTTAGATGGGTGTGGACTCGGGGATCAGATGGGATGCCACATTTCGGAATTGTTGGTATGCACAACGATGAAGCTCTTCTTGAAGCTACAGGGATGAACCCATATGGGGAGCAGTTAACACCAATAATGCTATATCTGGCAAAGGATATTATGCATTATGATAAATTAATACAAATAATAGGCAACCATTTACTGAAAAGCAAAGAGAAGGAATAGTCTTTGAACTTGAAGAACCACAAGACAAATTGTATGATTGGACTACTACATGCACCTTATCATTGCTCAAATCTCGGTTGAACATCCACAATACAGTTCGTTGATAGCAGCTTTGATAGCTTTTTGATAGCAAAAGTCCGTAGACCCCATGGGTTGAGGATAATGGGGATCAAACGGAGTCACGTCGAGTCAAATCTCCTAAACAAAAGCAGTTAAAGTCGGGATTTGCTTGGCGAGTGGGAATAATTGAATCTCAACACAGACAAGCCCTTCGCTGAATAATCAGCGAAGGGCTTGTTTTGCTATATTGTCTTTTCAGTGATCCACGATCATGCTGCCGCGGGTCTTCCAGCCGCCGCGGCGGAAGTAGACGTACAGCACGGCGCCCGTCACCACCCAGGAGATGGGATAGCACAGGCAAAGCACGAAGAGCGTGTGGACGGCGGTAAAGAGCGTGCCGATCCAGATGATGCGCAGCAGGCAGATGCCGAGTCCGACGATGACGACCGGACGCACCGCGTCGCCGGCGCCGCGCAGCACCGCCGTCAGCACCTCGACCGCGACCCAGGTGAAGTAATATGGCACAAAATAGGTCATGATTTGGTAGGTCGTGTCGATGACCGCCTGGTCCTCGGTGAGGATGCGCAGGAGCGGCCTGCCCAGCAGCATGATGAGTCCGCTCAGCGTGACGGTGATGATGCCGGAGAGGATCATGCCCTCTCTGACGCAGAGCCTGACGCGGTCATGCCGCCCGGCGCCGAGGTTCTGGCCCACAAAGCTGGTGATCGCGGCGCCCAGGGCGCTGCTCACGGCCCAGAAGATGCCGTCGGTCTTGCTCGTCATGGCCCAGGAGGCTACGACCACAGTGCCCAAAGAGTTGATGGCCACCTGGATGATCATGTTCGATACCGCGTACATGGACGACTGCAGGCCGGCCGGGATGCCCAGCCGGAGCATATTGGACAGGTACACGCCCTTGAGCTTCAGTTCCCGAAAGCTCAGGCGGTAGGATTCCTTTGTGGTCAGGAGCTTCCAGGTCAGCAGCGCCATGTTCAGCACCTGCGCTGCCACCGTGGCGATGGCGACGCCCGCGGTGCCCCAATGGAACACCACAACGAAGAGCGTGTCGAGCACGATGTTCATCACGCAGCCCGCCACCATGTAGAGGAAGGGGCTGAAGGAATCGCCCACAGCGCGCAGCATGTTGGATTCCATGTTCAGCACCAGCACGAAGGGCACGCCGATAAAGTAAATGCGCAGGTAGAGGATCGCGTCGGCCAGGGTGTCCTCCGGGGTCCGCAGCAGACGCAGCATGGCCGGGGACGCCGCGAGCCCGAAGGCCGTCAGCACGAGGCCCAGCAGCGCAAAGACCGCGATGGCGTTGCCGGCGGCGATCTGTACGTCGCGGGTGCGGTTGGCGCCGTAGACCTGGGCGATGACCACCGAGGCGCCGGAGGTGATGGCGACGAAGAAGCCGATCAGCAAATTGATGATCTGCGCCGAGCTGCCGCCGACGGCGGCCAGGGCGATCGTGCCGACAAAGCGGCCGACGATCAGGCCGTCCACCGCGTTATACAGCTGCTGGATGCAGGTGCCGGCGGCGATGGGAAGGAAAAAGACCAGCAGCTTTTTCCACACCACGCCCTCGGTCAGATCTTTTCTGGCTAAGCGTTGTTCCATGGCTCAGCCCTCAAACCACTGCAGCGCGAAGTCCGCCAGCGCACCGGTCAGCTTTTTGATGTCCCAGCCGGCGGTATTCACCGTCAGGTCGAATCTGCTGCCGTCGCCGTGCACCCTGCCGGTGAGGATCTCGCGGGTATGCGCGCGGTTGCGGTCGATGCGCTTCATATTGCGCAGCACCTGCCGCTCGCTCAGGCGCTCCGGCTCCGGGCGGCGCAGCTCGTGCTTCATGCAGCGGCGCAGCCGCGCTTCCGTGTCCGCGCAGACGAACACGCGGAAGGGGTGGAAGTCCTCCAGGATCACATCGGCGTCGCGGCCGATGATGACGCAGTCATTGCCGAGCGCGGCGATCTCCCGCAGAATCTCGCGCTCCCGGATGCGGATCTGGGTGCTCATGCCCGGATCGTACAGCAGGTGTGAAAAGCTGTTGCGATAGGTCAGCTGCATGTTTTGCCAGCCGTGATTGGCCAGCGTCTTTTTCACATAATCCGGCTCCAGGCCCTGCTCGGCGGCCAGCGTATCGATGATTTCCCGGTCGTAATAGTCCCAACCCAGACGCTCGGCCAGGCGCTTGCCCAGCTCACGCCCGCCGCTGCCGAACTGGCGGCTGATGGTGATGATCCTCATGTAATATTCTCCCTTTTGTGTCTTTTCCCTGCGTATATACCACCCGCGCCGCGCTTTGTCAAGCGCCGATTTGCATACCGATATAAATAGAACCGCAGCGCCGAATCGCTCGGCGCTGCGGTCGTCTGTCGTGTCTTCCTTACATCAGCTGCAGCAGGGTCTGGAGCAGGGCGTTGCCGTTGAGGCCGTCGTCCTTCTCGGCGGGCTTTTTGCCGCCGAAGAGGCCGCTCAGCAGGCTGCCGCCGCTGTTGCCGCCGCCCAGCAAAGCCATCACGTCGGACAGATCCAGCCCGTCGGACAGGTCCACCTTTTTCTTCTTCGCGGAGGATGCGGCAGTGTTCAGGCTGCTCAGCAGCACGGGCGCGATGCTGTCCAGCGCCGTGTTGACTTCCTTGCCGGAGAGGCCGGACTCGCCGGCCAGCGCCGTGATCTCAGTCTCGGCGTTCTTGCCGAAGATGTGGCCGAGGATCTTGCTGCCGTCCTCGGCGTCTGCCTCGGCGATCTGCTCGGGCAGCGCCTTGGCGGTGTTGTGCTGACCCAGCGCGCCGAGCAGGGACAGGGCGCCGGACTGGGTGGAGGCGTTGCCGGTGAGGTACTTGAGCAGCAGGGGCAGCGCCAGCGGAATGAGCTTCTTGAGCTTGGCGGGGGTCAGGCCGGTCTTCTTGGCCAGCGCCGAGAGGGTATTCTTGCTTAACAGCGTTTTCAGTAAAATAGCGAGCAGATTCATGGATGAGCCTCCTTTTATCTGTCAGGATCGGTTTCAGTATAGCGCGTTCCCGGGCGAAATTCAACCGGGCGCATGAGTTTTTTCGACAGAGTCTGCCCTTGCCCGCATATACGCCGGGGCTTGTGTTTCCTGATCGACGCATGATATAATGAGCCTCGAAAACTCAAGACAATAGAAGGGATGAGCGCCATGCCGATCATCTATTCACCCGAAAAACGGATCTTCACCATCCACACCGCGCATTCCAGCTATCAGCTGCAGGCCGACGCGCTCGGCAATCTCCTGCACCTCTATTACGGGGCGCGCAGCGAGGGCCATATGGACTATCTGCTGAGCTATGCCGACCGCGGCTTCTCCGGCAATCCCGGCGCCGCCGGCAGCGACCGGACGTATTCGCTCGACGCGCTGCCGCAGGAGTTTCCCACCCAGGGCACCGGAGACTTCCGCAGCCCGCTGCTCATCGTGCGCGACGCAGGCGGCATCTTCGGCTGTCAGCTGCGCTATCGCAGCCATGAGATCCTCCCGGGCAAGTACAGCCTGCCCGGTCTGCCCGCCGTCTATGCCGGAGCGGAGGACGGCGCCGAAACGCTGCGGATCGAGATGGAGGATCCGCGCCTGGGTCTTTCCGTCACGCTGCTCTACGGCGTGCTGCCGGCGCTGGATATCATCACCCGCAGCGCGATCGTCACCAATCGCGGGCAGGCGGCCCTCACCGTGGAAAAGCTCCAGAGCGCCTGCCTGGACTTCGTTGCCGGCGACTTTGACCTGATCAGTTTCCCGGGCCGCTACGCCATGGAACGGCAGTTTGACCGCCGCCCGCTCGGCCGCGGCACCGCCGTCATCGGCAGCCGCCGGGGCTATTCCTCCCACCAGTACAACCCCTTCGTCATCCTCTGCGACCGCGAGGCGACCGAGACCGCCGGGCGCTGCTGGGCCATGCAGTTCGTGTGGAGCGGCGGCTTTCGCGCGGAGGCAGAGCGCGACCAGTTTGAGCAGACGCGCCTGCAAATGGGTCTGGGTGAGGAGCAGCTCTCCTATCCGCTGCAGCCGGGCGAATCTCTCACAGCGCCCGAGGTGATTCTCAGCTTCAGCGCGCAGGGTCTCGAGCGGCTGAGCCACCAGCTGCACCGCTGCATCCGCCGCCACATCTGCCGCGGCAAGTACCGGGACGAGCGCCGTCCTGTCCTTCTCAACAGCTGGGAGGCCTCCTACTTTGATTTCACCGGCGAGTCCATCCTCCGTCTGGCCGAAGAGGCCAAAGCGCTCGGCGTGGAGCTGCTGGTGATGGACGACGGCTGGTTCGGCGCGCGCTGCGACGATACCCACGCGCTCGGCGACTGGACGGCCAACGAGCGCAAGCTCGGCGGCAGCCTCGGCGCACTGGTCGAAAAGGTCCGTGCGCTCGGCCTGAAGTTCGGCATCTGGATGGAGCCGGAGATGGTCAACGAGGACAGCGAGCTCTACCGCAGCCACCCCGACTGGGCGCTGACCATCCCCGGGCAGCCGCCCATCCGCTCGCGCAGCCAGCTGGTGCTGGACTTCTCCCGCCGCGAGGTGCGCGACGAGATCTATGCGCGCATCTGCTCGGTGCTCGACCAGGGGAACATCGAATATCTGAAATGGGACCTCAACCGCTCGATCGCCGAGGTGTACTCGCACACCGCCGACGATCAGGGCAAAGTGCTCTACGACTATATGCTGGGCGTCTACGAGCTGCTCGAAAAGCTCAACGCGCGCTACCCGGAGCTGCTCATCGAGGGCTGCAGCGGCGGCGGCGGGCGCTTCGACGCGGGCATGCTCCATTACTGCCCGCAGATCTGGTGCAGCGACAACACCGACGCCGTCGACCGCCTGCGCATCCAGTACGGCACCTCCTTCGGCTATCCGGCCTCCGCGGTCGGCGCGCACGTCTCCGCCTGCCCGAACCACCAGACCGGCCGCACGACGCCGCTGCAGACCCGCGCGGTCGTGGCCGCGGCCGGCACCTTCGGCTATGAGCTGAATCCGGCGAAGCTCAGCGAAGCGGAACGCGGCGAGATCCGGCGGCAGATCGAAGCCTTCCGCGAGGATGCGCCGCTCGTGCAAAACGGCCTCTATTACCGCCTGAGCGATCCGGAGACGGCGCCCTGCTGCGCCTGGGCCTTCATCTCCGAGGACGGGGCGAAAGCCATGATCAGCGCGGTGCTGCAGGAAAAGCACGCCAACATGCCTGCCCTCTGCGTGCGCCCGCGCGGCCTCACTCCCGGCGCCTTCTACCGCGACCGGGACAGCGGCCGCATCTATCCAGCGAACGCGCTGATGGACATGGGTCTGCCGCTGCCGCTGGATATGGCCCAGTATGACAGCCTCGTCTGGCGGCTGGAGCGGATGGAAGGAGGTATGACGCCTTGATCGGAACTTTTGTCAACGTGGGCACGATCCTTGCCGGCAGTCTGATCGGAGGACTGTTCCGCAAGGCCATGAACGAACGCATCAGCGAGGGGCTGTTGAGCGCGATGGGTCTGGCGGCCTTCGGCCTCGGCATTAACGCCGTCGTGCAGAACATGCCTAAAAGCCAGTATCCCGTGCTCTTTATCGTGAGCCTCGCGCTCGGCTGCGTGATCGGCACGCTCCTGCAGCTCGACCGGCGCGTCGGCGCGCTGACGGAGCGCCGCGGCGGCGACGGCAAGCTCGGTCAGGGCATCGTCACCGGCTGCCTGATCTTCTGCATCGGGACTCTCTCGATCCTCGGACCAGTGCAGAGCGCGCTCTATGGCGACCACACCTATCTCTTCACCAACGCCTCGCTCGATTTCGTCACCTCGATGGTGCTTGCCTCGGCCTATGGTCCGGGGATCGCGCTGTGCGCCGCGGTGCTCTTCCTGTGGCAGGGCTCGATCTACCTGCTCACCACGCTTGTCGGCGGCTTCATCACCGACACGATGATGACGGAGATCTCCGTCGTGGGCGGCTTTCTGATCGCGATGTCCGGCCTGTCGATCATGAAGATCAAGGACTTCCACACGCTCAATTATCTGCCCGCACTGCTGGTGCCGCTGCTCTGGTGCCTGGTGATGGGATAGGGCCAATTCGGAATGCGGAATTAGAAATTCGGAATTGAATCCGTCCGGTAAGAACGCTTATGACGAATTACATGCTGACGCTCTGCTATGACGGCACGCGCTGGCGCGGCTGGCAGAAGCAGGGCAACACCGACAAAACCATCCAGGGAAAGCTGGAGGCCGCGCTCTCGCGCCTGCTGTCGCAAGAGATCGAAGTCGCCGGCTGCGGCCGTACCGACGCGGGCGTCCATGCGCGCGGGCAGGTCTGCTCCTTTCGCGCGGAGACCGCGATGAGCAGCGCCGAGCTTCTCGCCGCTTTGCGGGAGGTTCTGCCCGAGGATATCGGCGCACTCTCTCTGGAACCCGCGCCGCCGCGCTTTCACGCGCGGCTGAGCTGCACGGGCAAGACCTACGTCTACCGCATCTGGAACAGCGAAACGCCGAACGTGTTTGAGCGGCGCTACCTTTGGGCCGTACCGCAGCCGTTGGACGCCGAGGCGATGAAAAAGGCCGCGGCGCTGCTGTGCGGGCGGCACGATTTCGCCGCCTTCTGCTCGCTCAAGCGCAGCAAAAAAAGCACCGTGCGCGAGCTGCGGCGCCTGGAGATCCTCCGCGAGGGCGAGGAGCTGCGCCTGGTGTTCGAGGGCGACGGCTTCCTGTACAACATGGTGCGCATCCTCACGGGGACGCTGCTGGAGGTCGGACGCGGCGAACGCAGCCCGGAGGACATGCCTTTGATCCTCGCCTCCGGAGACCGGGCAAAAGCCGGGCCGACCGCACCGGCCCAGGGTCTGACGCTGTGGAGCGTGAGTTATGAATAAGAAGAAGCGGGGACGCTGCAGCGTCCCCGCTTGATTTATTTGTCATGCTTGTCGAACCAATCGGTGATCTCCTTCAGGCGCTTGAGGCGATGACTCGGCTTGCCGCTGCGGCTGAGCTCATGGTTCTCGCCGCGAAAACACACCAGCTTCGTCTCCACGCCCTGCGCGACCAGCGCGGTGAACATCTGGTAGCCCTGGTCGATCGGGCAGCGGTAGTCCTCGAAGGCATGGATGAACAGCGTCGGCGTTTTGACCCGGTCGGCGTATTTGAGCGGGCTGTGCCACCACAGCTTCTCCGGATCGTTCCAGAGCCCGGCGGCGTTCTGGTCGGCGGCAAAGTCCGGGCCGATATCCGACACCCCCGCGAAGCTCAGCCAGTTCGAGATCGAGCGCTGGCTGGCGCAGGCGCGGAAACGGTCCGTGTGGCCGATGATCCAGTTGGTCATGAAGCCGCCGTAGGAGCCGCCCGTCTCAAAAAGCCGCTCCGGATCCATCGCGGGCCAGGCCGCCAGCGCCGCGTCCGTGAAGGCCATCAGGTCTTCATAGTCCACCGTGCCGTACTTGCCGCGGATGTCCATGAACGCGCCGCGCCCGTCCGAGCCGGTCGGATTGCAGAAGATCACAAAATAACCGCGGCTTGCCCAGAGCTGCATCTCGTGGTAGAATACCGGCCCGTAGACGGTCTTCGGGCCGCCGTGCACGTCCAGGATGACGGGATATGTCTTTGCCGGGTCATAGTCGATGGGCTTGAGCACGAAGCCGTGCACTTCATAGCCCTCGCGCTGCACGCGCAGCGGCTCCGGCTGTGCGACATATCTGCCGCGCAGCGCCGCCTCGTTGAAGCGGCTGAGCTGCCGTCCCGCGCCGTCGTAAAGCTCCTGCGCCTTCATGTCATACAGTGCGATAAGCAGAATCTTCCCGCCGCAGACGTCGAAGCAGTCCACCGAGCCCGGACGCTCTGTTACCCGCGAGATCTCGCCGTTTTCCAGCTTGTACAGGCAGGCATCGTCAAAGCGGGTGGAGATGAAATAGAGCGTGTCGCCCACCATCTTCAGGCTGCGGCCGCCGCCGTAGCGGATATCGCTGCCGACGGAGGATCCGATCGACTCACCATAGCGGGCATAAAGCGCGATTTCGCCCGTGGCATAGTCCAGGCGGAAGAAATCGCCGTCCGTGTTGAGGCCGTAACGGTTGTCGTGCGCGAGGAGAAGGCCGAAGCTCTCGCCCGGCTCAAAGCCGATCAAAATGAAATCGTCCCGATCCTCCGCCAGGCGCGTCAGCTCCCCAGAATCCAGCGCCAGGCGGCAGAGCGCGGTTTCCCCGCTCATGGGCAGGCGCGGCTTCACCGGCGAGCAGAGGAAATAGGCGCTGCGCTTGTCCGGACTCAGGCGCAGGTTGAAGACGTTGAGGTTCTCCGCCGTCAGACGGCGGAGCTTTTTCCGTTTCGCATCGTAACGGAAGAGCGAGGTGTAGGCGCCTTTGGTAAAGGTGTCGCCGTTCCACCACCAGGGGACCTGCGTGATCTCCTCATAGTCGGCGCCGTCCTTGCGTGCCTTCTGATAGGCAGCCAGCGTCTTTTTGTCGCCCGTGTACAGCTCCTCATAGCCCGGGAAGCTCTGCCCGAGCAGCAGCAGATCGCCGCCCGGCAGCGGGAGCAGCTCGGAAACGGGGATCGGGAAGGTGTAGGCGAGCTCCGCCTCGCCGCCGTCAAGCGGCAGCCGGTACCAGAGGCTTTCGATGCTCTCCTTGTCGCCCTCCTCGCGTTTCCCCGGGAAGAGGATCGTATTCTCGTCCAGATACTGAAAGCTCCGCTCTATGCCGAAGCTCGTGAGCTTTTTCAGCCGGCCGTTTCGCCGCAGCCAGAGGCAGGAGCGGTACTCGTCCTTCTGCCGGTCGATCTCCGTCACGACCAGGCAGGCGCTCGTTCCCTTTGGGGAAAAGCTGACCCGGGACAGGAATTTCAATTTGCAAAATTCGTCGATGGCGATCGGTTTCATGTTCTTTCCGCCTTTCTTTTTCTATTCTCCGCAGAGCCAGCCATCCTGCGGCTCGGCCAGAAACGACTGCAGATCATGCCGGAATTCTTCATCGAGTTCCGACACGCGGCCGCGGCCCGTGACCAGCGGATCGATCCAGCGCTTTTTAGCCGGGATGACCCGGCGCTTTTCCCGGGGTGCCGTCTCGTCCGTCCGCATCCGGTGCAGCGCGCGAAAGTCCTGCCACGCCCGGCGCGTTTTTTCGTCTTCCTCCAGTTTGGCGATGACCGCCGGCTCCGTTCCTCCGAGATCAGCCTCGGTAAGCACGCCGCGGCGCAGCGCCTCCGCCAGCACTTCCGAC
This sequence comes from Oscillospiraceae bacterium, assembly GCA_902778115.1. Lineage (GTDB taxonomy): Bacteria > Bacillota > Clostridia > Oscillospirales > Oscillospiraceae > Limivicinus. The sequence continues at coordinate 13,663 of CACYWG010000027.1, forward strand.
AGCCTCTGCATCGCGTAGCGATCCTCGTCGGACACGTAGACCCTCGCGCAGCGCAGCGCCGTGCGCGCAAAGCCGAGCGCCGCCGACAGGTCCCCGAACGCAAGCTCGGTCTGCCCGTCCGGCGCGGCGGAAACGCGCAGGTCGTTATACCAGGCCTCCAGTTCCTCCGGTGAGGCAAAAGCGTAAGCGAGGGCGTTGCCCACCGTGTACTCCAGCCGGTCGGACGACAGGCGCGGCGCGTCATTGTCTGCGACCGGGTAGCGGTGATAGTCCGTCACTGCGTCCGGCGGGATCTCCAGCTCCGCCAGCAGCCGCCCGATCTCCGCGCTGCCGCGCAGGATCTCCTCCGTGTGCGCCTCCGTCGCCTCCTGGCGCAGATAATCACCCCGCAGAAAATCCACCACATGGGCGAAGACCGGCGTTGCAATATCGTGAAACAGCGCCGCGAGCGTCTGCGCCCGGTCGCCGGTGAAGTGCCAGACGATCAGCGCCGCGCCCAGACTGTGAGAAAAGCGCGAGTATCCGGGCAGGTTCTGAAAACGAGGAAAGGATGTATACTCGCAGCCGCAGTTCATGCCCACGTCCTGCAGGCGGCGCAGCGCCGGCGTTTCGAGAAAGAGCGGCAGAAAGGCCGGGATCTCCGCGTGGTACAGGCCGGGCAGCACATTTCCGCTTTTTCGCTTTGCCATGCGATTTTCTCCTTTCGCGGCGCTTCGATGATACATTTTATTATACATGCCGTCCGCCTGCTTTTCAACTCTCCGACGTACATGACACGGGCTAAAAACCGTGTTTTGAAAAACCTTCTTGCCAATTTTGTCCCTTTCGTGTAGTATGGAAGCAAGAGGCAAACGGCAATCCGATCTATCAAAGGAGGAGCTTATGAAAGGTCTGACATGCTTTGTTCTGATCCTGGCGATGCTGCTGGCGCTTGCGGCCTGCGGCGGCGAACCCGATCCCAACGTCGGCGTCTATGTGGCCGAGACCGCCGAAATGAGCGGCATTTCCATCAGCGTGGACGCCGTATTTGACGGCGGCCTGACCTTCAACCTGAAGGACGGCGGCAGGGCCGTGATGACGACGGGCGGCCAGGATTATAACCTGCGCTGGGCGCTGGACGGCGAGGACCTCACGATCACCGCCGCCGACGGCGAATACACCGGCACCCTGGCCGACGGCGTCATGGTCCTGAGCATGGGCGAAGGCGTCACGATCACGTTCAGCAAAGAGGGCTGAACGCCGATGAAAAACACACCCCGGTTTTCAAACCGGGGTGTGTTTTTGCCCTGCTCGGGCTTTTTGCCGGACGCCCTGCGCTCAGGACTTTCCTGCTTCGTGCGCGTCTTTCGCCGCCTTCACGACTTCCGCCGGAAGGTCGGAGGCGTTCTTGATGATAAAGTCATACCAGGCCGGGCTCGTCCAGTCGGCGCTGTGGCCGATCAGAAAATCCTTCTTGTTCTTGTAGCTGAGATCGGGGTCAAAGCGGTCAACCAGCAGCGCCAGCGTCGCCCAGCCGTAGCGGCCGTCTTCGGTCTTGACCAGGCCGCGCTCTCCCTGTGCCGTGTAAACGGTCACGCGAACGCCGTCGTCGATCACGCCGAGCTGCTGTCCGTCGCTCGCCGCGCTCACCAGCAGGATGCCCTGGCCATAGCTGCCCTGCGCGTACTTGATCCGGACCTGATTCGGGGGAAGAAGCTGTTCTTTCTCCGGCAGAACGACTCTCGAATCGGCGGCAGCGACCGTCTTGAGCAGATCGCTGTAATAGGGATCCTCCGTCGGCGCGGGCGTGGGCGCGGGCGTCACCACGGGCAGCGGTGCGGGCGTGGGCGCGGGGGTCGGTTCGGGTGTGGGTTCTGCCGTCGCTTCCGGAGCCGCTGTCGGTTCGACGTTTGCGGTCTGCCCGGCGGGGCTGTTGGCATTGCCGCAGGCCGTAAGAGAAAGCATCGTCGCGATCAGCAGCAGCGCGGCAATCAGTCTGACTGTTCTTTTCATTTCTGTGTCCTCCACATTTTTCTTTGCAGTAAAAAACTGCGGATTTTTATGATTATTCCTGCCGGCGCTTTCAGCGCGTCAGATAGGCCAGCAGCAGCTCATAGGTATTGCGCAGGCCGTCCAGGTGCGTGCGCTCGTAACCGTGGCTGTTCCGCGTACCGGGGCCGATGGCCGCGTGGCGGATGTCATAGCCCGCGAGGACGCTTCCGTCGCCGTCCGTGCCGTAATGCGGGGTGAAAAAGTCCATCACATAGTCCACGCCCGCGTCGATGGCCGCCTGCCGCAGCTCGTTGGTCATGCCCCAGTGGTATGGGAAGCGGGAGTCCTTGGCGAAAATGGACACCTTGTGCTCGTCGGAGTTCTGATCCGGGCCGGTCGGCGCGATGTCGACGGCGAGGATGTCCTCCACGTCCGCCGGCAGCCAGGCCGTACCGTGGCCGATCTCCTCGAACATGGCAAAGTAGGCATAGACCCTGCGTTTGAGGGCGACGCCCTCCTCCCGAAGCGCCCTGATCGCCGTCAGAAGCACGGCGGCGCAGGCCTTGTCGTCAATAAAGCGGGATTTGAGATATCCGCCCGCGAGCCGAAAGCGCGGCTCAAGGGCGATCATATCCCCGGTCTCGATGCCGAGCGCGCGCACGTCGGCGGCGCTTTTCACGTCCTCATCCAGCACGACGCAGACGTCTGTGCGATAGTCCGGCAGCACGCTGCGCAGCTCCTCCTCGGTCACATGGATCGAGTTCGGCGTTCGGCAGACGGCGCCGGTATAGACCTTTCCGTCCCGGGTGTGGACGCGGACGTTCTCCGTCACGCAGTAGAAGGGGTAGAGCCCGCCCACCGGACAGACGTTCAGCGTGCCGTCGGCGTTCAGATGGCGCACCATCAGGCCGATATCGTCCAGATGCGCCGTCACCGCAAGGGCGCGGCCCTCTCCGCCGAGCTCGGCGATCACGCCGCCCTTGTGTGTCAGGCGGTACGGCACGCCGAGCTCGTCGAGCATCGCGGCGATCAGCGCCTGGATCTCCTCATACTGGCCGGTGGTGCTGTCCACCGCGAGCAGGCGCTCAAAGGTTTTCAGGCAATAGCTTTCATCAAAAGATCTCATCGTCGAGGTCTCCTTATGCTTGTTTCAGCGGGTTCCAGTTTCCGCGCAGATAATAAAGAGAAAACAGCAGGAACAGCAGCACATTGTGCCCGATCATGCAGCCCCAGGCGGCTTCCAGCCCGAGCCGCAGCAGCACCGTGCAGATCCAGGTGCCGAGAATGCGCACGCCCCACATGCCGGTCATGTTGATGACGAAGGGGATCTTCGTCTTGCCCGCGCCCTGCAGCATGCCCTCCTGCGCGATGCTCACGCCGTAGATCGGCTCGGAGCAGGCCACCATCCGCAGCACCGTCACGCCCAGCGCGATCACCGCCGGATCCTTGCTGAACAGGCCCACCAGCGGCGGCGCAAAAGCGAAAAGCAGCGCGCCGGAGACGAGCATCAGCGCCACTTCCAGAAATACGATCGTTCCGGCGAGCTTTTTCTGCCGCGGCAGATCCCGCGCGCCGATGGCGTTGCCGGTCAGCGTGGCCGCCGCCTGCATCATGCCGAAGCCCGGGATATAGAAAGCCGATTCCACCGTGTTGGCGATGATATGCGCGGCCGCGGACACCGGGCCGAGGGCGTTGATCATCGCGGCGAAGGCGACGTAGCCGAGCGAGGTGCCAAAGCGCTGCAGCATATTCGGGAAGGAGACGCGCAGGCAGGGCCGCAGCAGCTCCCAGTCCGGCCGCAGGGACTGGCCGCGCGGCGAGATCACCGGATGCCGGAAGAACATCAGCGTCAGTGCCAGGCCGCCGAAGACGAAGGACACCGCGCTCGCCACCGCCGCGCCGATCACGCCCCAGCCCGCGCCCCACATCGGCACGCGCAGGCCGAAAACCGATATCGAACGCTGCTCGTAGATCAGCAGGAAGTTCAGCACCACGTTAATAAGGTTCACGCCGATCCCCACGCGCATCGGGGTCTTTGTATCGCCCGCCGCGCGCAGCACCGTGCCGAAGATCGTGCTGGCACTGCGAAAGAGCATCGGCAGATAGAGGATGAAGAAATAGCGCGCCGCGGTGGCGCGGATGGCGGGATCGACCTGCATCCAGGCCGGCACCTGACGGCTGAGCGCGAGCGGGATCGCGGTGAAGAGCAGGCCGAGCACCAGCACCGCCAGCACCGACTGACCCGCTGCCTTGCGCGCCTTCTCCTTCTCGCCCGCGCCCAGGCGCTGGGCGATGTAGGCCAGAAAGCCCACGCCGAAGGCCGAGACCGTGCCGTTGACCAGCCAGCCGACCGTGCTGGTCGAGCCGACGGCGGCGGTGGCCTCGGTGCTGAGCGAGCCGACCATGGCCGTGTCGATGTACTGCACGGCCGTGCCCATGGCCATCTCGATCATGGCGGGGCCTGCCAGCGCGAACACCGTCGGCAGAAGGCTCAGATCAAAGGTCGATTGTTTCTCACGCAGTTCTTTCATAGCAGGGATATTTTAGCATAAAGGCAGCATGCACACAACCGTTTCACAACAAAAATCGCCCGTCCATGCGGACGGGCGATTTTGTGTTTCGTTTTGACGATCTCTTACTTGAGTTCGACAGTGGCGCCGACGGCTTCGAGCTTGGCTTTGAGCTCTTCGCCCTCTTCCTTGGAGACGGCTTCCTTGATCTTGGCGGGAACGCCTTCGACCAGAGCCTTGGCGTCAGCCAGGCCGAGGCCGGTGATGCCGCGGACTTCCTTGATGACCTTGATCTTCTCAGCACCGAAGCTGGTCATGACAACGTCAAACTCGGTCTGCTCCTCGACGACCGGAGCGGCAGCGCCGGTGGCAGGGCCAGCAGCGACGGCAGCGGCGGAAACGCCGAAGGTGTCTTCCAGAGCATGGACGAGCTCGCTGAGCTCGAGAACGGTGAGGCCCTTGATGGACTCGATCAGGGCAGCGATTTTTTCACTCATTGTAATTTCCTCCATTAAAATCTTTGTGGTCTGCGATTATTCCGCAGTTTCGGCAGCGGGGGTCTCGATGGAGCCGCCCTTCTGCTCCAGGATCTGACCGAGGCAAACGGCCAGGCCGGTGATGGGTGCGATCATGGTGCCCAGGACCTTGGCGTACAGGGTGTCCTTGCTCTCCAGCTCGGACATCTCGGCGATTTCCTTCTCATTGAGGACCTTGCCTTCCATGAAGGCGGCCTTAATGTTGAAGCGCTCGTTGAGCTTCTTGCTGTACTCGCTGAGGATACGGAAAGGAGCGATGGGGTCATTCTCGGCGGTTGCCAGAGAGGTGGTGCCGTTGAGGACGGAGTCGAGCTCGTTCATCCCCAGCTTGTCCAGAGCCTTTCTGGTCAGGGTGTTCTTGACGACCGTGTATTCCACGCCGTCCTTGCGCAGATCGGTACGCAGAGCGGTATCCTCGGCTACGGTGATGCCCTTGTAGTCGACCAGGATGCCGGCGCCCGCGTTCTTGATGCGCTCGGCCAGAGCTTCGACGATCGCCTGCTTCTCGCTAAGAACCTTTGCGTTTGGCATGTGTGATTTTCACCTCCACACAGATGATTCACGCCCATAAAGAAAACCCTTCCGCCAAAAGACGAAAGGGCACAAAAACAATCAATTTCATAGAGATGTTGTTGATGTCCTCGGCAGGATTTACGGCCGAAGCCACCTGCTGTCTTTGGAGCGCTCAACTAATATAGCCGATAAACTACGGCTTGTCAAGGCTTTTTTTCGATTTTCCCGCCGCTTTTTTCACGGATCAGGCGCAGCAGCGCCGGGGAGGCCTGCAGGGCGGCGATCACCAGGGTCTGCACGCCGAGCATGATGAAAAACTGCGGGATCCGCGCGGCAAGCAGCGCCCTGAGATTCGTCAGCTCCATGAAGCGCGCAAAGTCCGCGCCGGCCAGCTCCGCCGGAGAGGAACGGAAAAAGACCGCGATCATTAGCGTGTTCAGCAGGAAGGTCACGAGCAGGCAGTTGCAGAGCGCCGCCAGGAAGGCACGCAGCCAGCTTTTTTCACGGCGGTACAGAAACAGGCCGAAAATCAGGCCCGTCAGCGCGGCGGTCACGGTAAAACCGGGGAAATAGGCCCCTGTGGGGAACAGGAGCGCGCCGATCAGATCGCCCAGCGCGGCGGTCAGCGCCGCCCAGAGCGGCCCGTACAGCATGGCCGACAGCGCCACCGCCGCAAAGCCCAGGCCGATCTTCATCAGCGGCGTATTGATGGCCAGCACGCGCGAAAACACCACGTCCAGCGCGATCAGCAGCGCCGACACCGTCAGCTGCCGCAGAGTGATTTTTCCAGTGTTCATCAAAAAAGCCTCCTTTCCACGGTCGCGGAAAAGAGGTCGCCCATTCCGTGACAGCGGACGCGGGAATCCATCGCGGCGTGGGGCATTTGCGCTCCCCTCGCCTTCGTCCGGCGGCGACATCCCATCTGCCGGCACTTGACGCGGTTTCCCTACTCTGTCAGATTAACTTGCGCTCAATATAGCACAGCGGCAGGCGCAATGCAAGAGCGCGTTTGACTTTTTCAAGAAAAAAAGCGGAGAGAGAAGCGGGCTTCCCTCTCCGCGGTCTGTCACTGGTTCCGGTGCGTTTCTGCAACGGCGCCGTCGCGGTAAGCCTCCAGAAGCAGCATCAGGTCGTCGATCCGCGCCTGCAGCTCATGGCCGATGTCGGTCTCCTTGATCTTCTGTCTGGACTCCATGCGCTCGAAGATCGTCGTCGCGGAGGCGATGTCGTAGTTTTCGCGGATGGCCCGCTCCCGGCCGACGAAGGGCTGGTGCGCGACGATGCGCAGGGTGCGCGAATTGTAGATCAGCGTGTAGCCGGCGATGCCGGAGGTCGGCTGGTAGGCCTTGCAGAAGCCGCCGTCGATGACGAGCAGCTTTCCGCCGCCCTTGATCGGACTCTCGCCCTTCTTCGCCTTCACCGGGATGTGCCCGTTGATGATATGGCAGTGCGGGCCCTCCAGCCCGAACTCCTTGAGGATCTTATCGCAGATCGCCGGGTCCTCATAGAGCGTGTAATAGGCGTTCTTCGGCTCGGCCCAGGCCCTCTCGTCGGCGATGAGGCGGCGCTCAAAGGTCGTCATCCGGTCGCGGCCGAAGATCGGGCTGTTGCGTCCCGCCCAGAGGAACCACAGCAGGTCCATGCCCAGCTCGCGCTCCGTCGTGTTCGGCGGCGTGTAATAGGCCTGGCGGGCGGCGACGTCGAGATAGTCCAGGAACTTCTTGCCGCTGCGCTCTTTCCCGTCGAGATTGAAGCTCATCATCTCGCCCGACGCGGTCATCGGGATGCAGCCGTGCAGCAGGAGGTTGCCGTTGTAGATCTTGTACACGCTTCCCTTCGAATACAGGAAGCTCACATGCCGCTGCAGCTTCTCGCTGCGCCGGAAGGAGGCGGTGAGGCGGTCGATGACCTCGCTCTCCTCCGCCGTCAGAGCATAGGGGTTGTTCGGATCGACGGTCGGGAAATCCGTATCCTCCAGCGGCCAGGTCACGCCGTTGATGGTGATGCACTTGTTCTCATAGTCGATTTTGTCCAGCAGCAGCCGGTCGTCCATGCCGTATTCGGGGTGGCGCAGGATCTTCTGCCCCTCCAGCTTGAAGAGGATCACCGTGATGGCCTTGTGCATGCGGGCGGAGAGCAGCTGGTCCTTCTCGGAAGCGCCTTCCTCGCCGTCCTCGGTGAGCTTGACGGCAAAGCGCGAGACGTCGCAGTTCTGGTAGACCTCGTTGGCAAAGACGGACAGCGGCCGCAGCGAAATGCCGTAGCCGGTCTCCACGACCTCAAGGTTGTTGTAATGGATGGAATTGGCCAGCACCGTGGCCACCAGGGTGCGGCTGCCGGACGCGGCGCCCATCCACAGCACGTCGTGGTTGCCCCACTGGATATCCACGCTGTGGTGCTTCATCAGCGAATCCATGATGATATCCGCCCGCGGGCCGCGGTCAAAGATATCGCCCACCAGATGCAGATGATCCACCGCCGCCCATTTGATCAGCTCGCAGACCTCGATGATGAATTCCGGCGCCTGCCCGATCTCGATGATCGTGGCGATGATGTTTTCAAAGTAATCGCGCTTGTCCACCTCTTCGCCGTGGGTATAGAGCAGCTCCTCCAGGATATAGGCGAAGCCCGCCGGGAGCGCCTTGCGCACCTTGGAGCGGGTGTAGCGCTCGGATACCAGGCGGCAGAGCGCGATGAGCCGGTGCAGCGTCACGCGGTACCACTCGTTCATATCCGGGATCTGCGGCCGCAGCAGCTCCATCTTTTCCTCCGGATAATAGATCAGCGTGGCCAGCTGTTCGCGCTCTTCCCGGGAGATGCTGTAGGCGAAAAGCTGGTCGATCCGCTCCCGCACCACGCCGGAGCAGGAGTTCATCAGGTGCAGAAAAGCCTCATATTCTCCGTGTACGTCAGAAATAAAGTGCTCGCAGCCCTTGGGCAGATTCAAGATCGCCTGCAGGTTGATGATCTCCGTGCCGGCGGCGCGCAGGTTCGGATACTGGCGGGAGAGCATTTTGAGATAGCGCAGTTCCTCTTCTGTATAAGTTCGATGCGTAGCCATTTCCTGACCTCCTTATGATAATCGTCGGTGCATTTTTTCTTATTGTATCACACCGCGCCCGGATTGAACAGGGGAACTTGCTCTCAGCCTGCGCGCAGCTTTTGTATCAAATTTCCCGCCGCGGGAAATACTAAACCTCGATCACAAAGAATCGAGGTGCGGGATATGCAGGCGAAAGTTGAGATCTGCGGGGTCAACACCGCAAAGCTGCCGGTGCTCAAAAGCGCCGAGACCCGCGCGCTGATGGAGCGGGCCCAGGCCGGCGACAAGGCGGCGCGGGAGCAGCTGATCGCCGGCAATCTGCGGCTCGTTTTGTCGGTGGTGCAGAAGTTCGCCGGGCGCGGGGAGAGCATGGACGACCTCTTCCAGGTCGGCTGCATCGGCCTCATCAAGGCCATCGACGCCTTCGATCTGAAGCAGAACGTCCAGTTTTCCACCTACGGCGTTCCAACGATTATGGGATGGCGAAAAGCCAAGGCAAACGCCGACCCCATCGCCTTCGGCATCTTCCGGACAATCCGCGCCCCGGCTTCGTCCCTTTTCCTTGCAATACACAAAGTATTCCTGCGGAAAAGCGCCATCGCCGGAACACGGATTCTCTCGAAATCTGCTCTCGCCGACAGGATCGTCGTCTGCCTGAAAGGAGTCTTTTCCCATGACAAGAAAGCAAGCACTGGAACTGGCCGCTCAGGCCCTGGCTGAGAATGAAGAGGCCGTTCAAGTTCTACATACCATGATCGACGAGCTGCCCCTCAACCGTTGGACGGAGGACGCGATCCGGGATTCTGTGGAGCAGTTCATCCTGGACAACGGACGCCCACCCCTGCGGACGGACTTCAAGAAGAAGTGCCTCCCGCCCCACTCCGTCATCAAACGCTGCTTCGGCGTGACGCTGCAGGAATGGCTGGATCAGAACTATCCAACCGAGAAGACGCCGCTGGACGAGCTCCACGCTCAGGCGACGCAGGACTTCATCCGGGAGTACCTGCGTATCCAACCGGTCAGCGCCGAGGACTATAACGCCCGGCGCACCCATCCCTCCCGCGGCTGGTACGCTATCGCCAAGTACAACCACACCCGCCGCTGGCGCATCCTGCTGGAGAAGCTGAACCTCCCCATATACAACAACCGCGGCACGCCAAACAGCGTGCCGCAGTTGAAGGTTAGGGTCATATCGGATTACAACTTTGAGGACGAAAATCCATCGGATTGAAACTGCGAAATCTGTCGGATTGGAGAACTGCCAATCGCCAGAATTGATCTTCCAACAATACAACGCACGGCGTCAACGCGCAGCATGCGTTGGCAATGCGTTGAGTGTGCGTTAACTTGCTACCAACTTGCTTCGAACTTGCTAAAACTTGCAACTTGCTATAAAACATGCTTTTAGCAGCAAGATAGTGATTTCTTCTAACGCTCCTTCCATTTTTAATCCGTTATACAACTGCTCATACAAATAATCCTCCCCCAAAATTTGTATGAGTAGTTGTACGTGCAGTTGTGGGAGAAAGATTACTAATAAATCCACTATTAAAATCGCCCGGAATATTTTGCTTGATTTTCTCCAATAATTACAGTATTATTGTAACTGGTGGTGAAAATATGCTAAAAACACATCTCGTCCTTATGGACGAACTGAAGATCTATAGAAATCCCGCAATGAAAATTACAAGCTTGGTTAAGACCGGCGAGTTGACCCGCGTTGTGCGTGGATTGTATGAGACCGATCCCCATACGCCGGGCTATCTTCTCGCAGCGAGCATCTACGGCCCGTCCTATCTGTCTTTTGAATACGCTCTTGCCCATCACGGGCTGATCCCGGAGGCGGTCCATCAATATACTTCTGCAAGCTTTGATAAGAAGCGTGCCGCCACGCCCGAAAAGGCGATCTGTGATGAGCTGTATAAGCTCTCACCCTGCGCGAATCGCGGGGAGCTGGAACAGTTGCTGTTTGAAAACCTTCGAATCGACCGGCAGGCATTCCAGGAACTCAACCTCGCGGAAATGGAGCAGCTTGCCGCGTTGTACCAGACAAAGAATCATAAACTGCTTCGATCCTGGCTCAGAAAGGAGATCCGACATGCAACAGGTACTTGAACAGATGCTGCGATCCTATGAACCGCAGACTTCGACCGACAAGAAAAACGCGATCAAAGAGATCATTCAGGAGATCGTACTGTGCGGGCTGAGTCGCGCGGGATTCTTCAAGCACGCAGCCTTCTACGGCGGAACAGCGCTGAGGATCTTCTATGGCTTGGATCGTTTCTCGGAGGACCTCGACTTTTCTCTAATGGCACCGGAGGGCTTTGACCTTGGAGAGTATCTTCCGGCACTGGAAAAGGAGATTCGCTCCTATGGTCTGAACTTCAAAGTTGAAGAGCGTGTAAAGACGGCGGAATCCGCAATCCAATCTGCCTTTTTGAAGGGGAACACGAAAGAGCACATTCTGCTGTTCTATGCAGATGATCGGCTTGCGCAATCCATCACGCCGAGCGAGTTGATCAAGATCAAATTCGAGATCGACACGAACCCGCCACCCTATGCGTCCTTTGAGCACAAGTACCGACTGTTGCCAAGCCCCTATGAGATCTGCCTGTATGACCAGCCCTCTCTTTTTGCCGGGAAGACGCATGCCGTTCTCTGCCGCGCCTGGAAGAATCGCATCAAGGGCCGCGATCTCTATGACTATGTGTTCTATCTCTCCATGAACACGCCGGTCAATCTGAAGCATCTGGAGGCCAGACTCCGGCAATCCAATTTCTTGGAAACGGAAGCCCCGTTGGATGTTAACCAGCTGAAAGACCTGCTCCATACCCGTTTCACGACGATCGACTACGATCAGGCCAAGCAGGACGTCCTGCCATTTATCAAGGATCCAAACAAGCTTGCTGTTTGGAGCCAGGATTTCTTCGATCAGATCACAGAAAACCTGATTGGCGTATAAAGTAAACAAACCCGGAATCAGTACCGCCAGAAACGGCGAATCTGATTCCGGGGCTTTTTTATTTTGCCAACTCCAGGAAAGCGGCTTTGTGCTCTTCGAGAATACGCCGTGTGACTTCTCGAAAGCGCTCATCCTCTGCGGCTTGGTCTGGCAGATCATCTTCAATTACGATCACGTTGACCTTTCCGCTGTGCGCGGTGCAGGCATCCAGTGCGATTACGTTGGGACCATAGTACGGGCTAAAATCCGCATCGGGTCCGAACTCAGAGCCCCTACCCTCATATTTGCTGTGACCGTAGGAGCAATGCCAATGGCCACAGAGGATCGTCTTTTCCTCCATGCAGGACTGCGCTGCGTCCATCCCGTTATACCATCGCGCGTGACGCCAGCCCTCAGGTCCGGTCTCCCGCCAGTCGGAGTAATAGCTGTAGCCACCGTCGCGCTCACGAATGCTGGGGATCCAGCCGTGGACGAAAACGTAGTGCGCGGTCTCGTAGTAGTCAACGGTTGCCGGAATGATTTGCCGATAGTATGGCGTCTCCCGCGCTGCCTCTGCGAAATCCCAATGCCGGATCAGCGCCATGGTCGGGTCAAAGCCTGTCAGCTGAAGCGCCGTTCCGTATGTGCCATTGCTTACATGATGCCGGACGGGAAGTCCTTCGTCAACTGTGACCATCTCTTCAAAAAGATCTTCATGATTCCCTCGAACCAGGATCACAGCCTCCTGATCCATGAGCCGAAGGATGAAGTCCTGCATCTTTACCGCTTCCTGCCCCCGGTCGAAGATATCGCCCAGGATGATCAGCTTGTGCAGATCGGGATCGTTGAAATACCCCGCCTCATCCAGCGCCTTATGAAATTCAGTATAAAAGCCGTGAATATCGGCCGTGATGTAGTATCTCATGATCTCTCCCTTTTGCATTTGGTGGAGTCAAGTCCTTAGAACTACTCCCGCCAAGGTGTTCTTGGCGGGAGTAACCGCTATTTACAGTTTGTCTCTCGGCGGGCATGGGTCATGGCCATGAGAATCAGACCACTGGATTTTTCCATCCTGACCGTGTGAGACTAATTCTGTGCCCTGATTTCTGCTGATGATTCTGCCAGCATCGATAGCTTCTTGCTTTGTTGTATAGTGCCCACTAGCTCGCTGGGATCCGCCGCGCTTGACATTCCACCCGCCGTCGGGTGCTGGAACAATGTGATGTGTTTGTCTTGGCATTTTGTTTACCTCTCAAATCAATGTAGATGATTGAAAGGGGTGAGACCACCGATCCCCCTCTTGAACTATGCGCTCAGCTTATGAGCGTTTCCGGGGAACCCAGAACGCGAACGCTCGTTTTCCCCGCTCTCGCGCATAAAGTCGGCGACCATCACGCAGAGTGATGTACGGACGGAATACAAGCACGTATTCTGTTGTGTTTTTAGCCAAGTATGGCTCCTCCTTCCTCACAGATTTCAGACTAGCCAGAGCAAGGGCACGCCGAAGCAACGCGCAAGCCTTCTCCATCATGAAATGATGATACAGAAAAGCGTTTTTCTGGCAAATCTGATGCAAACCTTGAAAAAGGCGGAGCCATCGTGTAAACTAACATATACTCTGAGTTAGTTGGTGGTCTCAGCCCCGACTTCTCCAAGTGCGCCCTGCCTGTTCGCACCAGGCCGGGCGCTTCTTTTATGTCCAACGGAAAACCGTTTAGACCAAAGGTTTGGCAAAGTTCAAATCGAAGAGCATCATCTGCTCATCGACAAGTGCACCTTCAACGCGGAACCCGTGATTCTCAAATGTCGTTCCCAGCAGGCGCTCAAAAGTGGCGATGAGATCCCGAGAGTTCCACCGGACAGAGAAGATATCGTTGCCCTTCTCCTTATAGAACGAAACCGAGCGAGGGGTGTTTTCAGAACAGACTTGAAGAACAACCTGCTTAGTTTCTGAATTAATCAGAAGCCGCACGTAGGAGGGGCACCCCAGCTTAAGCGTGACTGCCTTGCTGAAGGTGAGCCCGTTCTTCGTTACCGAAAAGTATGGGACACCTTCCGAAAAATCAAAAGCCTTGAATCCTGTCAAGTCCACATTCTCACACCCTTTCACTTGTAGATTATAGTGGCTAGCCGTTTTCGCGTCAAGGGTCGTTTGCGCCCAATTCTTGCGCCAACAGCTGCGGCAAATTTGTTGATTTCGCCACTTGACAAATATAATTGTTTCTTGCGTATTTCTCTGCTTCTTTTTCGCTTCGATCTTGCGCCAATGCGTTTCTTCTGAATGCCTCATTTGAACAGTGGTGTAGATTCAGCCTGACTAATAGATAAAGCAGAAGAGAAAAGCGAGCAAAAGTGGCGATTTAATGAATATTTCAGAGATCTAAACCGTTGACGAATATGTGCTTTTGCAGTATATTTGTTCTATGTTATAGAACACAGAACACTCGAGGAAAGGAGGTGGTGATTTTGCGAAAGCCGGACAAAGTTTCCGCAGAGGAGAAGCGAAAGCGAGAGAAGCTGGGCAAAGCGCTAAAGCAGCTCAGGGAAAAACGCAATCTCAGCCTTCGCCAAGTAGCAGAACCTATTGGAATAGTTGCCTCGCAGCTTATGATGCTGGAATCCGGAGCAAACGTTCCGTCTCCCAGAGTGTACAACGAGCTCGTCAAGCTCTTAGAACCGAGCGTAAGCCAGCGCAAATCGTGGGACAAACTCTACTCTGAGCTTCGCGGAACACCGCCTCCGGATGTGTGTGAGATCGTCATGGCAACCGAGGGGATGAACGACGCCCTTCGCCTGCTTGAAGGCGTCTCGCTCACGCCCGAGCAGCTGCAAGAACTGAAAGAGACTCTTCTGAGGTTTCGACCACCAGACAAGGGAGGGGGCGAGTGCGATCGACCCGTATAGTCAGCATTCTGCCCCGCGAAAGAGAAGAATAAATAAGGAGAAAATATAACGATGAGAACAGTTTTAGAGACCTGTGTTCCGAGACAGAGCATCCTGCAGGGGACGTTCAATCCGGAGATTTTTACCGCAGCGCTCGGCCCTGTGATTCAGCACTACAAAGGTCAGACAGGAACAATTGACGCGATCTATACCGATGCTTTTGCATTTTTCCGCGATGCGACCTATCCCACGGAAGGTCTGAGGCAGACGGTATCCAATGTATTCCGCCGGATTGCCGGTGATCCCTCTGTGCCCTCTATCCAGCGCATGGAAACAGCGTTTGGCGGAGGCAAAACGCATAACCTGATCGCCTGCGTCCATATAGCATATAGAGGAAAAGAAATCGCAGATGTTATCGGCGACATCCTGGACCAGCAGTATCTCCCGGAGCCGAATTCTGTGACCGTTGTCGGTATTGCCGGCGATGAAATCCCTGTCAACAAGATCCGCGGTGACCGGCTGATTCCGTATACCCTTTGGGGCGAGCTTGCCTATCAGGTCGGCGGCGAGGAACTGTATCGCCGCGTGAAAGACGAAGCGGAGTCTTTTGCGGCGCCAGGTCGGCATTTCCTGGAGACCGTTCTTGCAGATCGTAAGGTCCTGATCATGCTCGATGAGCTTGCCCAGTACGCCGCTCGTCTGGAGGTAGCTGTTCCCAATCAGGGGGCAGACCAGCTTGCTGCATTCCTGATGGCGCTGAACGGCTATGCCAAGAATCATGCCGGTATTGCGATCGTCGTGACGCTGGCCGGCGCGGCAGACGCATTCTCCCGTCAGACGGAGAGCCTGACTCGCCTGCTGAACAAGATCGGCAGCGGTGATATTAAGAAAGATGATGCAGTCGTTCTTGCAGAGCGCGCTTCCCAGGGTATTACCAGCGTCGTCATGCGTGACGCAACTGCCATCACGCCCGTGCAGGCGAACGAAATATCCGCGGTGCTTGCCAAGCGCCTCTTTGAGTCGATCGATCCGAGTGCTGCGCAGGCGGCCGTCGAAGCTTATACGGAGCTGTACAGCCGCAATTCTTCCATGCTGCCGGAGGAAGCAACCAATATCCGCTTCCGCGACAGGATCCTTTCCAACTATCCTTTCCACCCGACACTGATTGATTTCCTGAACAACAAGCTTGCCCAGGCCGAAAACTTTCAGGGAACGCGCGGTGTGCTCCGCGTTCTGGCGCTGACCATCCGCAGCATCTGGAACAAGAAGACGCCGGTGCAGGTGGTCCACGTCAGCGACATCGACATGCAGAGCAGTGCCATCGTCAATGAGCTCCTGGGCCGGACCGGAAGCGCCGATCTTCGGCAGGTACTCAATGCCGATATCGGTTCGGTGGATACCCATTCCCTGCAGGGCGGCCTGAGCAATGCTCAGCGCCTGGATCGCAGAAACCCGCACCCGGACGGACTGCCTTTCTATGAGATGACCTGGAAGGCCGTCTTCCTGAACAGTCTGGTCGGAAGGAGTGAAGGCAAGAGCTCCAAAGTGTTCGGTGCTTCCCAGAAGGAACTGATCTTTGAAGTCTCTACGCCGCTGCTGGCTCCCTCTCAGGTCCGCACGGCGCTGGATGAAATCTCCGAAAGCGCTTTCTACCTCCGCTATGAAGACGGCAAGTATTTTGCTCACCTGGAGCCCACCATCAACAGCGTGCTGGCCATGATCCGGCAGACGATCGATGATCGGCAGGTAAGCCAGAAACTGCGCACGGTTTCGGACGGGCTCGTCCAGGACAACTACCTGTTTCGCGTGGAGCACAGTGTAAAATATCCCCAGGATATCCCCGACATGGTAGATCACCCGACGATTGCCGTGGTCGCCCTGGACGCCAGGGAAATCAACCTCAAGGAGATGTTCACCACCCGAGGAGACGGAGTCCCGCGCATCCGACAGAACACTGTATTGCTGCTGGTTCCCAAAAGCGTCAAAGCTGTAGGTGCAGGGAACGAACAGATGGGGATGTTCGACGACAAGAAAGCAGACGAAGAGGCGCGGACCAGACTGGAAGGCATCGCCAGACAGGTACTTGCCATCAAGGCGCTGGAAGACAATCCCCAGGCATACGGCATCGCCCCGACGAAGCTCCGTGATCCGGAGTTCGTAGAACGGAAGAGCGAACGAAACATGGCACTCGTCACCACCGTGAACGAGATGTACAATGGCTTCTATTATGCCAACAGTACCGGCAATTTCGAGCGCAAAGAACTGCGTGCAGGTGCAGGCGAAGGCGGCGCGACCATCCTCAGCCAGATCCAGAAAATTCTGATGGACGCCGAAGACCTGGTTTATGCGGATGGCGGTCGTTTCGGCACCGCGAAGCTGTCCACGCTGGCAGACTCCTTCTTCTTTAAGAATGATGATAAAGCCGTCTGCACAGACCTGTTTATGCACTTTCTGAACTACCGCGGCTGGCCAATCCTTGCCAGCAAGCAAACGCTGGAAACCCTTCTGCGCGAAGGCGTCGGGAGCGGAAACTGGGTGGCATACAAGCGCTCGGAAGATCCCACCGATACCCTGCCGGGTGAGTTTTACAGCCAGAAGAAGCCGCTTCCCATCACTGTTGATCTGTTTGGCGGCGGATACTCCATCATGACGCTGCCCGGCGCAAAGAAGCGCGGCTGGACAGAGACCGATGCGGTTCCCAATGAAAAGGTCAAGGCGGCAGTCCGGGAGATCATGCAGACCTCCGGCGCTGTCACGGTGCAGGATATCACGACCGCTGTCCAGACACAGCTCTCAAACGCGACGGAGCAGCAGGTGCAGGACATTATCCGTGATTCCGTTCAGGGCAGCGGCTACAGCCTGTACAGCGGTGATGTCCACCAGCGCAGCAAGCCGGG
Source organism: Oscillospiraceae bacterium (assembly GCA_902778115.1). GTDB lineage: Bacteria > Bacillota > Clostridia > Oscillospirales > Oscillospiraceae > Limivicinus. Next base: position 30,957 of record CACYWG010000027.1, read on the forward strand.
CGAACTGGTCAGCGGCTTCACTGCTTTCAGCCATGAGATCCAGCCGGATGATGTGCTGATCACCAACGCCGAACTCAGCGAGCGCGGCTGGCTGGATTCCACCGCACGCGGCATTCGCTTGGACGGGAACGACGGCGCGCAAAAGCTGGCGCCCATCCTGAGACGCCTGGGCAGCCTCTATACCCGCAGTGGTGCGACAAGCACCATCGACAGTCTGGATATTTCCGACCTGAAACTGGTGGGCGGCGGTACTCTGCGCATCGCGCTGGAAAACGTCGGTCCTGCGGATATCAAACGGATGGATGAGCTGTTTGCCATCCTCGCAGACATCACCAAAGTCACTGATGCAACAGAGGCGGAGCTTCGGATTTATAATCCTGATGAAAACTGCGCCCTGGTCAAAGAACTGAAAAAGTAAGGAGGGCCCTATGGCTACATTGAACGGAAAACAACAGCGCGTCGTCGATGCGATGCAGCCGATGCTGAAGACCGCTCCCTGGGTTCTTCGCGTCACAGAGCGCAAAGATTATACCGGCGCCATCCTGGAAGTGTGCGAGCGCTATGATACCGGCAACAACACCACCCGGCTGCGGGAACACGGCCGGATCTATAACGGCACACTGCGCACCTGCAAAGACGCGATCCGGTACATGATGGGTCAGGTACAGGATGAACTGGGGCGCCCGCTTGGAATCCAGGAGCTGATTGATGATCGGCTGGAATACCGCGGTCAGATCCCGCTGGATGAGACAACAGGTGCAAAGCTTGCCCTCTTGTTTAAGCTCCATCCCGTTGTACGAAGTCAGAACCGGATCGAATTGATGGCCTGGCGCATTGAACGCTTCTCTCGAGAGGAAACACTGTACTGGCTTGGAAAAGTCAGCATTCCCAGTTATGGCCGGCGTGGGATCGAATGGGCAAAGTCCGGACTGCGCCTGATGTTGGCTGGACAGCAGAAAGACGAAGCCGCTGTGGAAGAACTCCTGCAAAAGCTGAGAAAGTGAGGAAGAAATGACATACGAAAAGAAACTGATCGAAGGCAATTTCCCCTGCCAGCAGGTCGGCGCTGAGACAAAACGGGAACGCGGCGCAAGCAATATGCTTCCACCTATCTACTACCTTCACGTATGGTGGGCACGCCGACCGCTTACTCCCAGTCGAGCAGCAGTTTTAGGTAGCATTCTTTCTGCAGATGTAGAGCCAAAGACATTTTTAAAAGAACTTGGTATTGTAAAAAAACAAGCTGTAGTTGGAACTCTTCGATGGACATTAGTCGGTAAAAACCTGTCTCTAATTGAAGGGAGCAAAGATGGAGAATACATCCCATATTCTGTAGAGTTTGCCAAAGCCTTTGAAAAAGAGAATGTCCGCAGAGCTGCCATGCGAGACAAGCTTAATCTCATTAAAAAGGTACATCCGGAAATTGAAAATGACCCCGTGTTCTCCTCGTGGATGAGAGATAACCAAGAACTGAAGTTGCCTGTCGAAATTGGTTGTTCTTCATTTGAAGTTATCTCGTGCGCAGCAGATCCGGCGGCAACAAATGACAGAATATCTTTTGCATCTTCAGCTTTAGTTTCCGATGCATTAGGGAGCATGATTCGCCTAGACGACGAGGATAGGTATGGATATGATCGAGCTTATGCTTTTGCCCCAGAGAAATCCGACTACAAAGATATTTGTGTCCTTGATCCAACCGCAGGAGGCGGATCCATTCCGTTTGAAGCAGCGCGGCTCGGTTGTCGTGTAATTGCTAATGATTTAAACCCAGTAGCAACCGCAATCCAGTATGCAACGTTGGATTATCCAGCCCGTTTCGGAACAAGTTTGGTTCAAGATATAAAGAATTACGGTAATAAGCTTGTAAATGCCGTCAGAGAGCAAGTGGGGGCGTTCTTTCCAAATCCGAATAACTCAGAAAATGATGGTTTTCTTTTTTGTAGAGAGGTTACATGTCCTCATTGCGGAGAGCGAGCTCCTTTGCTGAATGCTTTTGCCTTGTCAAAAAAGAAAGATGGCTGGATGGTTTTGCCCAAAATTGAAGGTTTGCCAGGCAATAAAACGGTTCGTTTTATTCCGGTTCCTCTTAAAAACGGGAAAGGTCCTCATGGAGAAGATCCTGAAAAAGGAACAGTATACCTTGGAACGGGAACGTGTATCCACTGTGAGCAAGCCATTGAAAGTGAAGAAATAAAACGGCAAGCACGGGGTGATTCTACTTATGGGAGATGGAGCGACAAACTCTTTTGCGTTGTTGGCATCCGCGAACAGCCTAAGCTTGATAAGCAGGGAAAAACGACAAAATATACTTCTGGACCAGAAAAGGGGAAAATACGTACCGAGAGAGTGACATTTTTCCGCGAACCTACGGAGCAAGATATTGAAGCCTTAAGTAAAGCCGAAAAAACGCTCAAAGGAAACTGGAGTCGCTGGGAGTCATTGGATCTGATTCCTACTGAAAGGATTCCTGATGGACATAAGACTGCTGAACCTCTATGTTTAGGCATAGACCGGTGGTGTGACATGTATACACCACGGCAGCTCTTATGCCTGCTAACAGCAATGGAAGCCCTTCACACTATGTCTTCGGAGATTATTGAAGAAAAAGGTCTTCATCGCGGAAGAGCTATTATTCACTATTTGCAATATGCCATTGATAAGTGCGTTGACTACAATAGCCGGCAAACGCGATGGGAGTACACAAGGAGCGTGGTTAAAGGAACGTTTGGAAGACATGATTTTTCACTAAAATGGACTTTTGCAGAGATGGTATTTTCAGGGAAAGAGGCAGGGCTTGCTTGGGGTGTTGAAAATGTTACGAAAGCATATAAAGAGCTTTGCGAACTGGTACAGCCTTCGAAGATACAGATTCCCCAAATTATTAACGCTTCAGCTGCTAATCTTCCCATAATGAAACAGTCTGTAGATATCATCTGTGTGGACCCACCGTATTATAACAATGTACAGTATGCAGAACTTTCTGACTTCTTTTATGTTTGGCAAAAGCGAATTTTTCGGGATTTGTACCCGGATTTGTTCTCCAGAAGATTAACAAATAAACAGGATGAAGCAGTTGCAAATCCAGTTCGAGATGGCTCTGCAGCAAATGCGAATCAAGTCTATGAGCACCTGATGGGAGAAATCTTTGCTGAGTGCCGCCGTGTGATGAAAGATGACGGCTTACTTACCATGATGTTCACGCATAAAACACAGGCCGCATGGGAAACTCTTACGCGCGCTTTGATCGAGAACGGATGGATCATTTCCTCTTCTTTTCCGGTGGATTCTGAAGCGTCTGTTTCTATGCATCAAAAAGATCAAGCTGCTGCGGCCAGTTCCATCTTCCTTGCCTGCCGCAAGCGGGATATGACGGATCGCCAGCCCGCCGCCTGGCGCGGCTTCGGCGGAACCGGTGTGCAGCAGCAGCTCCGTCAGGCGGTCCGGCAGAGCTTGCGAAATCACGAAGTCCTGCATCTCAACGCCGTGGATGAGATGGTCGCCAGCTACGGCAGCGCTCTGAAAGTATTGTCCGAGAACTGGCCGGTTATGGACGGGGACGAGCTGGTCTCCCCCATCACCGCCATGCGCGAGGCCAGCACCATCGTGGCGCAGTATCAGATGACAAAGCTGACCGACGGCAGACTCAGCGTGGAGGACATCGCGCCGGAGGCCGGCGTGGCCGTCACCCTCTTCGGCATTTACGGGACCGGCTATCTGCCCTTTGACGACGCGCTCAGCCTGTCCAAGTCGCTGAACATCCGTCTGGAGCACAAGGCAGCAGGATACCGGGACGAGGGCCGTATGATCGGGATCAACGACGAGAAAACCGGGCGTACCCGCAACGACGATGACACGGAAGGATACTTTGCGCCGCTGGTGAAGAAAGGCAGCAAGCTGCGTCTGGCGCTGCCGGAAGAGCGGAACGAGCGTCGGCTGCAGGAGCCGCAGAATGAATGGGACATCATGCAGGGCGTGATCATGGCCTATCGCGAAGGCGATATTCCCGTCGCCCGCGCCTATCTGCAGCGGCAGGCTTCCGGCCATGAGGACAAGGTCATTGCCGTGCTCCGCGTCTGGGCAGATGGCTGCGACAACGAAGCGCTGACCAAAGAGGCAAGGAGAATCCTGTTCGGTTTGAACGAAGGGAAGTGAATGATCCATGGCGGAGAATCTGACCAGTCATGAATGGCAATATCGTTACTGCTCTTCCGGCGTGAACGCGGCAGGAGAGCCGACAGATATCCTGCATGACTTCTATCTCCCCGCTCTGACAAGAATCACCCAATATGATCGGGTCGCCGGGTACTTCCGCTCCTCTTCGCTGGCCGCGGCGTCCCAGGGATATACCGCTTTCCTGAAGCACGAAGGGCAAATGCGTCTTATCGTTGGCGCCGACCTTCAGCTTCAGGATGTGGCGGCGATCCTGGCCGGGAACCGGCAGAGACTCTCTGACCGGCTGATGGACGAGCTCAAGGAACCGGAAAGCTGGCCGGAAGAGGTACAGAACGGCGTTTCCCTGCTCAGCCAGATGGTCGCTTCCGGCCAGTTGGAGGTGCGCGTTGCCTTCCGGGTGGATTCCAGGACCGGCGAGCCGATCAGCGTAGACTCCGTCGAGGACGGCTATGTCCATGAAAAATGGTTTATCATGCGCGATGACGATGGACATCGGCTGTACGGAAGCGGATCTCTGAACGAATCGAGAACCGCATTGGTGAAAAACGCGGAAAACATCGACGTTCATTGTGACTGGGCGGGTGGGAGCGATCGCGCCCGTGTGGAGGACGCACAGCAGAGCTTCCTGGATCTGTGGGAAAACCGGAATCCCCACATGAAGGTGATGCCGATCCCGGAGGCGGTAAAAGATTGTTTGCTCCGGTTGAAAGACCTCCGCGGACGTCCGACAGAGATCGACGGAACCGTGCTGACCGTTATTATCGAGCCCACGCCGGAAGAAGTGCTGCAGTTTGCGGTACTGCGGGACGCGCCGAAAATGCCAGGCGGCATTTACCTAGGTATGTATACGGCGCCGGTCTCGCCCTGGCCGCATCAGGAGATCGTCAGCAGGCGGCTTGTTGAGAGCTGGCCCTATTCCTACATGATGTGCGACGAGGTCGGTCTGGGCAAGACGATCGAAGCGGCTCTTGCAATCCGGAGCCTGGTGCTGTCCGGTCGGACAGAGCGCGTGCTGATCGTTGCTCCGGCCAGCTTGACAGAGCAGTGGCACCGCGAGCTTGCTCAGAAAGCAATGCTGCCCTTCGAGCTCAGCAAGGTCAAGCCGGGCGGAAGCTCCAGGATCCAACATAAAGCGATCTATCCGCAGGAACAGGAGAGAGTCGATTCGGACCTTTACAGCCCTGCCCTCAACATCGTCTCTTCCGGACTTGTCAGCCGCAAAGAGAGAAGCGAGCAGCTGAAGGCTGCTGATCCCTGCGACATCATTCTGGTGGACGAGGCACACTATGCGCGCAGGCAGAATCCCCGTGAAAATTCGATCGGGAATCCGAAATACGGGAATCTGTATCGCGCCATACAGGGTGGCCTCCGTCCAAAGACCCAAAGCCTCTGGATGGCCACCGCCACGCCCATGCAGATCGACGCCATCGAGGTGTTCGACCTATTCAAGCTGACCAACCGCTGCGGAGAATACCAGGCGGATCCGGAGCTCAGCATGGAGTATTTCCACCTGCTCGGCGAGATCGTAAACGGCAGGCAGCTGACGGATCAGCAGTGGTCTTTGCTGGGACAGAGCTTTGCCCAGATCGAGGCACTGGATCCGTATCTCTGGAAACGGCTGCAGCTCACCACCGTCACAAGCAAAAACCGTCGTGTTCTGGCCGATCTTCCGATCCAGCCGCCTAAGCGGGCGGATATCAAGCATCTTGTTCAGCCGATGTTTTCGGCATCGCCGCTTTCCCGCGTCATGATGCGGCACACCAGAGCCTTGTTGGAGATCTACCGTCAAAACGGTGAGCTGACAAGCAATCTGGCCACCCGCCATGTACGGCCGGTCTGCGCAATCCAGTTTACCCCGGCGGAAGAGAAATTCTATGCCATGCTGGACGATTACTGCGCTGAGCTCAGCCGCCAGATCCGCAAATACAATCCGCAGACGCGGCAGGTCATGGTCTTTTTGCTTAACTTCCTGCAGCTGCGTTTTGCGTCCAGCCTCTATGCCATTAAGATGACGCTCAGCCGCAGACTGCAGCGGGTAGAAAACACGCTGCGCGTTGGCGCAAGGGCGTTTGAAACGCAGGAAGAACTGGAAGAAGCCCTCGAAGCGCTGTATGAAACGGACGACAGCTACAATGAAGGTGACCTTGATGACATCACTCTGGATGCCCTGCTGAAAGACCGCAGCAAGGAAGATCTGGAGTGGGAGCAGAAAGAGCTGAGCAAAATGCTTGAGGAGCTCGGCAAGATCACCGAGACTCCGTCCAAGATCCAGACCCTCCTGACCGAGCTTGAGCGGCGGAGAAAACGCAACGGCCGCCTGCGGCAGACAGTTCTGTTCACACGCTTTTATGATTCTCTCCACAGCATTCGAGAGTATCTGCGGGTTCGGGATGGCGGTATGCGCGTTGGTATCTATGCCGGTGGCCGCGCTGTCTGGTACAATCCTGCTCTGGGTCGGGACGAAAATGTTACCCACGAAGAGATCAAACGGCTGTTCCTTGCCGGAGAGATCGATCTTCTGCTGTGCACGGACGCCGCCGCTGAAGGTCTGAACCTTCAGACAGCAGACCTGCTGATCAATTTTGATCTCGGCTGGAATCCCATGAAAATTGAGCAGCGCATCGGCCGTATCGATCGTATCGGGCAGAAGTATAATGATATCGAAGTTCTGAATATGTGCTACCTCGGCAGCACAGAGGAAGTCGTATATGGGCGCCTGCTGGAACGGCTCCAGCAAGCTGATCTGATCGTCGGTGCGCAGCAGATTTCTATGCTCCCTGTGGAACCCAGGGAATTCCGGGATCTCCAGAATGGCACACTGACGCTTGAGGAGCTGACGAAGGAGTCGATCAAGCGGCTGAAAAAGCAAAAGGAAGCAACCGCAAGCATGGAGATGAGCGCTGAGGACATGTACCAGATGTACACCCGCATGAGCTCTGAAATGAGATCGCAGCATTTTCCTGCAAACCTTGATGATCTCTGGACGGCTCTGATCACTTCTCCATTTTTTCAGAATAAAGGCGCCCATGTGGACGATGCCGGGATATGGCATCTGCCAGAGACCGGAAGGCATTCTGAACTTGCCGGAACAATCGATCGAAATGCCATCAGCGAAAAAACGGAGTTCTTAACCTGGGGCAGCACAACGCTTGATAATCTGTTTGGAGAAATCATTGGCGACAGGATTTCTGAAATGCAGTGTATTCGGAAAGTTTCGGTTTCTGAAGATCATGCCGAACTTGTCGGCTACGCAGTGGCAAGTGCGCATGGTCCAGTGTTCATCACGTCGTATGACCAGCTGAAAGATGTAAAAATCGATCCCGGTGCGGGAATTGAAGATGCATTTCTTGATCAATGCACAGCGAAGCTGCGCACGGTGCTCCGGGCTGAAACCAGCCAGATGCGGCTTGCGAAACGGGCGGAAGAAAAGAACAAAGAGATAGCTGACCTCCACGAAAAGCTTCTTTCTTCTGTGACAGCCAGCATACTGAAGCAGAAGGAAGGCGAAGGCGCCGCTCGCTTTGCCGACGCCATCAAATCTCTGGAGAGCAATCCAAAAGAAATGTATTATGTGGAGCTTCCAGTTCCGGTGTTTAGCGGTAAGGCTACCCAGTTGCTGTTCCCGATTGCCGAGAGCAGCGGCCGAATCACAATCGTCGTACGCGGTGTCCTGCTGGAATGTGCAATATCCCTGGCCAAACGCACAGCAGCGGTTATCAAAGGGAAGACATCCGAGAAACTCACATCAGAAGTAATCCGCCGCCTCGACCGCGAGGGTAACAGCGCTCGGAATCGCTAGTTTCCTCGCAAAGAAAAAGGACAAAATCTGAATTGTTGATACAATCAGGCTTTGTCCTTTTTTCATTTTCCACTCTTGCCACAAAAACCGACTTTGCATTTTTGTGGCAACGAGGGAAAATGAATACCGGCAAAAAGCATTTCGATCTCGCACGGAGAAATGGTGCTGCCGGTACCCGGGAGGTTTCCAAAGGAGGGCCGGGGAGGCCTGCCTTTGGCACACGATCTTGCTCGCAAGGTCTAGTGTGTTATCAGCCAAAAACTGCGAAGGGATGAGCAGAGTTTGGCTGCTGTTTTCATGAAGGAAGCGAGGGCGAAAGGAACTGCAGCCCGTGCTTCCGGCGGAACAAGAGGTATATAAATTCCCCGTCCCGCCGCAGCGAAAATGCTTTCAAATTGCAAGCATGCTTATAGGCCGTGAACGAAAAGTGATAGCAAATTGAAAGCACGGTTCCCTCGTTCTGCGCGTCCGTCAGATCCATCGGATGATCATTCCGCAGTCGGCGTCGGTGCGCGGTGCAACGCAGGAAGGAACATACTGAGGCTCTTCCGGCTTTAGCGATTCCTCGGTTTTGCGCTGGATCTCAATGTAGTTCTTTTTGAAATGTGTGCAGGACTGCTGCTCCAAATCTTCAGCTCTGGTTTCGCTGAGGCCAAAATGTTCCCGCGTCGCTTTCTTCGTCCGCTCATCATCACTGGGATAACCGAAGCGATAGGCCAGAAAAGTTTTCTCGCGCGGCGCGCAGCCATCCAGCGAATCAAACACCTCTCGCCGGTGCTCCTTCCCCAGAAGGATCGGTTCCGGCTTTTTCTCATACGGGTCGATGTACTTTTCTAAAAAAGTGAGATGATCCTCGGAGCCCTCGTAATGATCCAGCCAAAGAAACTCGCCGCCGATCGCTTCCTTTTCTTTCAGCCCCGGGCGGATGGTGTCGATCATAAAATTGTTCAGCACCGCCGTCATGAACGTGGTCAGCTTTGTCCCGCGCAGCGGATCGAAATCGAGGAGCGCTTCGCAAAACTTGATGCGGCCGAGCTGCACCAGATCGTCCAATGTGAGCGAGCGATCAATGTCGGAACCGAGCACATAGTTCCAGTATGTAAGCGCCTTTTCATAGATCAGGCCCTCGTTGCGCCGGAGCAAAAGATCGCGGGCTTTTTCTCTCACAACTTCGCAGCCGCGCTGGGCAAGGATCGCCAGGGCCTCGTTGCTTTTCTCGTAAGTTTTACTCATCCCGACTTGACCGGTTTCTTAAAAAACGGCAGAAGTGTCCGGGAGAGATTCTCTTTCATTTCTTCACTTACGCCGTCCATGATCGACATGCTTTCCGCAAGATATGCGGTAATCTGCTCCGGCTGAACCTTCAGGATTTCGGCAGCCGCGCCGCCCTTCGTCAGCTCAAACCGCATTTTATCAAAAGCATCCTTCGTCATGGCCTTTGCCGCTTCCGGTTTGCCGGTCGGATGTTCTTTCTTGATGGAGGAAAGAATCGTCTTAAACAAGGTTTCAATTTGCGTGAGCTCGTCCGCATAGAGCTTCCGACGCAGAGCCTTCGCTTCCTTGGCCTGTGTGGTCGCCGCCTGGCGGAGAGACTTTTCCTCTTTCCCGATCCTCATCATCAAATCGCTGACAGAATCGTAGAGCTGGTTCTGCGCGGCGATCCCCGCGGCCAGTGTATCGTCCAGATAATCGGCAATGCGATTTGTCAGCGTGCCGAAATCCGGGTGAGCCAGCAACAGATTGATTACACGATTGTTCACCGAGCCGGTATAAAGATTCCGCGCGGCGTCGGACGTCAGGCCAGAAAATCTGTGGACACGCCGAAGAAGCGGGCGAGCTTCAGCAGAACATCGTCTCCGACCTTTTTCACATTTCCGTTCTCAATGCGGCTGAGCGTGGAGTAATCGATGCCGGTTTTCTCCGCGACCTCCTTCAACGTGAGCTTGCGCCGGTTGCGAAGATCCTCCAGTCGCTCCTTGATCCCACCGGGCAAATATTCCATTTCTGCCATGTGCACCCCCTTTATCATGTTGCTATACTAAAAGTAGACAAAAACGATAGAATAATTCACTCTCGACTGGTATCATAAAAGTGAGAAAAGAGCTCAAAGGAGACCTCTGAAAGAAGGAGGAAAAGAAATGAGCAGGAAACGATTGAACCCGTTCGAGAAGGAATTTCTGATCCGGCAGTTCCGGGAAAACTCGAGCCTCAAGCTAAGAGAGTATGACGCCGCCGGAATCGAGGGTCTGTCCAGAGGAAGCCGGTATCCGGATCTGCTCCCGGGGAGTCTGGATCCAACTGTAGAAAACTACAAGAAAGAGATCCTGAGGCTCACCATCGAGAACGAAAGGCTTAAAAAAAACTATGCAGTCCGGACGACTCCAGATGGTCGGATCCAAATTCAACATTTAGAAGCGATGAGTTCGACATCGTCCGACGACTCTCCCGAAGATACCCCGTAAAAGATCTTTGTGAACTGATGGGCGTCAGCCGATCGGGATATTACAAACACCTGCAACTCGAAAAAGCAGGTAATCTGCGTTCGGAAAAGCTGCGATATGCCGTTGCCCTGGTAGCTGCAACGCACCGGCGTCATCCCTCGCACGGATACCGGTGGGTAGCTGCCTTTATCCGCAGAAACACGGATTACAGTTTCTCGGACGGCCTGATCTACAAAGCCTTTCGCTATCTGGGGATCACATCTGAAACGAGGCATAAAAAGCGCTGCAAGCCGCGGAAAATTAAGGACAAATACCCCAATCTCATCTTT
>CACYWG010000028.1 GCA_902778115.1 Oscillospiraceae bacterium
CTTCGCGCAGCCGCCCGTCAGCGTGATGCTGTCGGTCGCACCGGCCTTCTTCGCCATGACAAAGCAGCGCTTCGCCACCGCCATCTCGATGCCGGCCGCAATCTCGTCGGTCGCCTTGCCTTCGCCGACCAGCGTGATGACCTCGGACTCCGCAAACACCGTGCACTGCGCCGTGATGGGGATCACGTTCTTCGCCGTCAGAGAGAGCTTCGAGAATTCAGGCAGGCTCAGCTCAAAGCTGCGCGCCATCGCTTCGAAGAAGCGGCCCGTACCGGCAGCGCACTTGTCGTTCATCGCAAAGTTCTTCACCGTGCCGTCCGTGTCGATGCTGATGCCCTTCACGTCCTGGCCACCGATGTCGATGATCGCCTTGACCGTCGGGTCGGTCACGTGCACGCCCATCGCGTGGCAGCTGATCTCGGAGATGTTCTCATCCGCAAACGGGACCTTGTTGCGGCCGTAGCCCGTACCGATCAGGTACTCCAGCTCCTTGCTGCTCTTCAGACCCACCTTCGCCAGCACTTCGTTCATCGCCGCGATCGCGCTCTGCTCCGAATTGATCTTGCTCTTGATGGTCGTGTCCGCAACCATCTTGCCGGTCTCGTCCAGAATGACTGCCTTCGTGTAGGTGGAACCTACGTCGCATCCGCCATAATACTTCATGTTTTATATAACTCCTTCGTATTAATTCATTTTAGGCTTCCCCTTGAGGGGAAGCTGTCAGCGCAGCTGACTGATGAGGTGAGCCTCCATGCAGCGCTGAGCGCTGATCGTCAGATGCTGCGCCTTTCGGTTTACATGCAGACCTCGTCTTCGAACTCGACCAGGCTGGGATCCACGGGCTCCGCCTGCTTGACGGTGCGCATGTACTCGTTGACCTTGTCGCGCATGGTGCGGCGGGAGACGGTGCGCGGGTCCATCAGATCGTGCTCGACCCAGATCAGGTCGTAGCCGCGCTGACGGCCCTGCTCGTCCAGCAGACCCTGCACGGTGGCCATGTTCTTGCAGGCCACGTTCTGGTACATGATGACCAGCGGCGCGTTCCAGGCTTCCACCTGGCGCCAGCACTCGTCGACGACGTTCTGGTAGCCGCCGTTGGTGTGACGGCGCATAACCATGCGCTCGTACAGACGGGCCAGGTCACGCAGCGCTTCTTCCTTGTCCTCGGTCTCGAGGTGCTTGGTGAAGTTCAGGGATTCCATCTCGACCAGGATGTCGATGCCCCAGCAGTTGGCCAGCCAGTTGGAGAAGTTGGCGTAGTAGTGGGCCGGGCAGGACCAGACGATGCCGCGGTAGCGCATCTTTCTGGCGGGCCAGGCGGTCTCCTTGTTCTCGTAGGCCTTCATGAGGATCTTGTTGACCTTCTGCATGGAGGGCAGGACGCGCGGGTCGATGCCGCCGTCCATCTCGTAGTTCCACTTGCGGAAGAGCTCGTAGCTCGGTCCGATGAACTGCGGGTAGGCGGACTTGTTGATCTCCCACTTCTGGAGCTCCAGGTCGGTCTCCTGGTTGAAGCGCTTCATGCACTCGAAGTAGTGCTCCCAGTTCCACTTGGCGCCGGTCTTCTCTTCGATGAACTTGATGCAGGCCTTGATGTCTTCCGCGGCGCACTGCACGGTGTTCTCATCGTCCAGGTAGCGGACGGGGAAGCAGAGGTGGAACACGGGGATGTTCGGGAAGCGGCGGGCAAAGTAAGAGGAAGCCATGGTGGAGCCGTCGCAGGGCATGGAGGAGGAGATGAAGCAGGAGCCCATGTCGGGCAGCGCGTTGATAACCAGGGCGCCGCACTCGGAAGAAGGCACCGGGCAGGTGTCGGAGGGCAGGCCGTAGCTTTCAACGGCGTCGATGTACGGGATGCAGACGAGCTGGTCGATCTCGGAGACCAGGAACATCGGCAGCAGCTGGTGCGGGATGCTCAGCAGGTCGGGGAAGCCGGCGGCGATCTGACCCATGGTCATTTCGTCGAAGGTGAAGAGCATCTTGTTGAGCTCTTCGCTGTTGCCGTTCTTGCGGTCGGCCTTGGAGAGGAAGACCAGGTTCTCCGCCACGTAGCGGAAGATCTGGTAGGTGACCTCATGGCTCATGCGCAGGTTGGAGCCGCGCAGGCCCATGATGTTCTTGTCCATGAAGCCGTGGCAGCAGAAGTAGGAGATCATCCAGCGGTACCACAGCGCACTGTTCATGGCGGGGATCAGGTCCTTGGAGAAGGTGCCGAGCAGCATGCCCCACATCTTGGCCCATTCCCAGAAGTCGTAGGCGGTATCCTTCACGCCGCGCCACTCGCGGCGGACGGTGGCCATGGCGCCCTTGCGGTACAGACGGCCGAGGCTGCGCTCGCCGTTGACCACGCGGTCCCATTTTTCCTTGTTGTCCAGGGCCATAAAGTCGGCATACTCGCCCTTGACGCGCTCGCCGTCGGCCTTGAGGCCGTCAACGAAGCCCTTGCCGACGTCTTTCCAGTCGGTTTCCTTGAGCATGTCGCCGAAGATGCCGAGCACTTCCTTCAGGTTCTCGCCCTGCTTCTTCCAGTTGATATTATCTTTGGCTTTCCAGAATTTAGGATTGGGGAACTGAATCTTTTCCTTTGCCATTACTTGATTCCCTCCTCTTTATGGATGCGTTTGATCTCCAGGGATTCCACGAAGGCCTGAACACGGGTACGCAGCTGACCGGAGTTGCCGTTGTTGTACAGGCGGTCGATGGAGAGGACGGGCCAGCCGTATTCGTCGTGCATGATGTGGCTGACCAGCGCGCGTTCGAAGCCCCAGTAATCGCAGTACTTCATCTGCTCGTAGATGATGCCCTCGGCCTTGAACTCCTTGGCCAGGCGGTCGGCCGTCTCACGGCGCTGCAGCACCTTCTCGTCGGAGATGTAGCGGGCGCACTCGGAGACCTCCATGTAGTGGCGGCAGATCTGCGTGAGCACATCTTCCTCGTCGTTGAGCTCGATGACCTCGCGGCCGGGCTTGGAACCGAAGCAGTAGCGGTCGGACACGACCAGCGCGCCGCAGCCCTCGATCAGCTTGGTGAGGTTGGGGTCGTCGATCTCGGAGCCGACGATCGCCACGCGGGCACGGAAGGGGCTCTTCTTGTCGGGCTTTCTCTTCTTCAGCTCTTCCAGCGTCTCGCGCAGGTAGGGCAGGATGAGCGCCTTCGGGCAGGTATAGGTGACGAGGTTGAGCACATGGAACTCGTAGCCGGTGACGACGGGGTTTTCTTCCTTGCGCATCTCGCTGATCTCGGTCATGATGCGGCAGACCTCGTTGTGCTCCTCGACGGCCTTGCGGATGGCCTCGTCGGAGACGTCCACGCCGAAGGTCTCGTGGATGCGGTCAAGCACGTGCACGCGCATCTGGCGGACATAGGCTTCGATGGTGTAGTCCGTGATCTTGAAGGGCATGTCGCAGTGGGTGACGAAGAAGTTGGGCTTCTCGTTGACCTTCAGGATCTCGAAGTGCTCCATGGAGCGGTTCATCATCGAGCAGGCGTCCACGCCGATCAGCGCGTCCAGGTACTGATAGCCGCCCTCGATGGCGCGCTCGAGCAGCGCGCGGGCGAACTCGCAGGTGTAGTTGGACATGTAGTAGGTGGCGATGTCGATGGAGCCGGTGTTGGGTGCGCGCAGTCTGGTGGAGAAGCAGTTGCCGACGTTGAGCAGCACTTCCGGGATATGGAAGCAGGTATAGCCCAGGCAGACGCCGCCGTCGGCCTTGGCCTGTTCGACGAGCTCATTGTCAGCATTCTCAAGCAGACGCTCAAAGTAGATCAGATGCTTAAGATCTTTCAAATGTTACACCTCTTCTTGTTGAAATTTAAAGGATCTCTATCTTTTGGAGTGCTTCCCTCACTCCTTTGAGTACAGCGGAATCCTCGGGCAGCTCCAGCACGCTCTTGCCCTTGATGTCGTTGGCGGCGAAGACCGCGTCCGCGGGGATCGCAGAGAGGATCTCCACGCCGGGGACCTGGGTCAGCGGCACCAGCTCGGGATTGGTCACGCGGTTGATGATGACGCCGATCTTTTCATAGGAGATCAGCTCGTCCGCCACGCCCTTGATCGTGGCGACGACCTGCGCGCCCTTCTTGCTCTGGTCGGTGATCAGCAGCAGATGGGTGACCTTGTCCATCACGCGGCGCTGGATCTGTTCGATGCCGGCCTCGCCGTCGATGATGACGTAATCGAAGCTGTTGGCCAGCAGGCTGATGACCTCTTTCAGGTAAGAATTCACCTTGCAGTAGCAGCCGGAGCTCTCCGGCCGGCCGATTGCCAGGAAGGCGAAGCCGGGCATCTCGACGAGCGCGTCGAAGATGCGGAAACGGGCCTCGCTGAGAAGCTCCATTGCCTCCCGGGTCTCCCCGTTTTCGACGCTGTCGACGATGCTCTGGCGGATGTCGTCCAGCGTCAGCTTCACATCCACGCCAAGAGCAACGGACAGGCCAACAGCGGGATCGGCGTCGATGGCAAGGATTTTTTTGTCAGGATATTTCTCCACCATCAGGCGAACGATCGAAGCGCAGATCGAGGTTTTTCCCACGCCGCCCTTGCCTGCTACCGTGAGTATCTTGGCTTTGTTTTCCATGTGCGTCCCCCCTTAAAAGTGCACAGATAATGCGGGTATTTTATCGTGAGTATTGTAACACATTGTCATATCGTTTGCAAGAAAAAGACCTCGCTGCTTCATCGATTCATCGTTATTGACAAGCGAAGCGCCGCAAAATCGGCAAAATGCGCGAAAAGCCCGCCGCTCCCTTCCGGAGCGGCGGGCGCTGCTCGGTGATACTCGTTCATCCGATCGGATGGGCATTGCCGAACAGCAAGGAAGTCGAATAATCGCTGCTGCTGAGCCAAACGTACATCGGAGCTCCTTCCTGATCGCCCTCGAAAAAAACGGTGAGGTAATAGTTCATCGGATACATCTCGGGCAGTTCCTTCAACAGCGTTGATCCGTCGACGGCCGCCCAGTGCGCGTGATACATGTCTTCATCTATGGTGTCCTCGATCCGATATCCGGAAAAGCCCCAGTACTCCGCCAGCAGACTGCAGAAGCGGTCAACCGTCAGCTCGGCGGGAAACAGCTTCTCTGTCCCCGGCTCCGAAGCCACAACATAGGCGCACATGATTTTCCCGCTGATCGTGTCAACGTCCAGCGTCCCCCAGTATTCACCGCCGGAATACCATCGCAATTCATAGCAATGCGGAAACAGGCGTCCATACCAATAGTCGCCGCCGCGCCGCTCCGGGCTCTCGACGATTTTCGTCGGCGGGCCCTCAAAGATCACATTCCGGGAAAGGAGGCCCATCTCCCTCCAAACCGCAAGCTGCTCTATTGCGATCCCTTCTGCAGCCTCCGGACCCAGGGCCACACTGCCTCCCGCATACGCCGCGGCCCCCAGCGCCAGGATCAGCGCCGCGGCCAGGGCGAGGGTAACGATCCGTTTTTTCTTCATATGCACGATCCTTTCCGGGCTTTCCCGCGGGGAGACCGGGTCCGGAAACGCCGCTTCGCTGATATACCTGTCGTCGATGCCGTTGAGCATCCGGGTGATCGTTTCCCGCTTCATACAGGCAAGCCCTCCTTTTCCAGATAAAGTCTGAGTTTTTCTCTGATGCGAAACAGGCGGACAGCCACGCTGCCGGCCGTCGAATGCGCCGCCTTGGCGACGTCCTTCACGGATTCCGCATACCAGTAGCGCCGCAGGAACAGGAAGCGGTCGGCCGCGCTCAGCGTGCCCAGAAAGCCGTTGATCGCCGCCCGGAGCTCCTGCGCCTCCAGCTCCTGCTCCACGCCGCCGTCGGCGGCGAGCGTCTCTGCCAGCTCGTCCAGCGCCAGATCGTACTGGCTGTTGCGTTTTTCCGCGGTGTTGGCGTGGTATTTCTTCGTCGCAAGATTGCGCGCGATCCTGCACACGAAGGTCCGCAGCGGGCTCGGCCTGTGGGGCGGGATAGCGTTCCAGACCCCGAGATATGTATCGTTGACGCACTCCTCGGCGTCCTGTTCATTGCCGAGGATATTCCGCGCCACGCGCGTGACCGCGCCGCCGTGTTGTTTGGCAAGCTCGTCGATCGCCTGTTCCGAGCGCTCAAAGAACAGGTTGATGATCTCCTCGTCCGTCATCGGCTGTCACCTCTTTTCGCCTTCACCCATATACTACGCTTTTTCGCCCGGACATTAACAAAGTCAGTTGTTTTTCATTATATCACGCCTCAGCGCAAAAAGCCGCCGCTCCTTTCCGGAGCGGCGGCCTTCATTCCGCATTCCTCATTTTCCCGTAGGGGCCGCCGCCCCCGGCGGCCCGCATTTCACATTGACATCGCAGGGCCCGCCGCCCCGGCGGCCCGCATTCTACATTGACATCGTAGGGGCCGACGTCCCGGCGGCCCGCATTTCACATTGACATCGTAGGGGCCGCCGCCCTCGGCGGCCCGCTTTTCATAGGCCCCCTTGCCTCTGCGGGCCCTGCGGGTCAACGGGGCTGTCTGCGAAGCAGACTGGGGGATATTCCTTGTTCCCCCTGCCTGCCCACATTCAATTCAATATCGCGACGCCGAGATTCAGATAGGCGGCAAAGAAGAGCCAGATCAGATAGGGCAGCAGCAGATCTCCCGCGCGCTTTTCGATATAGCGAAACAGCATCCGGCACAGCAGCACCGCCGCGATCAGCAGCAGAAGCCAGATGAAGGCGAAGGTATACCAGCCCAGCCGGAAGAAAAACAGCGGCCAGAGCAGGTTGATGATAAGCTGCACCCCGTAGACGGTCAGCGCCCGGCGTTTGCGCGGCATTGACGCCTCCGAGATATACACCAGGTAACTGGCATAGCCCATCAGCAGATACAGCAGCGTCCAGACGACCGGGAACACCCAGCCCGGCGGCGAAAGAAGCGGCTTATACATGGCCTCGTAGCTGCCGCTGAAGCCGCCGGCCAGCAGCGCGCCGATCCCGCCGGCGGCCAGCGGAATGACCAGGCAGAGCAGCAGTGTTTTCCAATTCTTCCCTTTCATGACGATCACCCCGCTCTTACTGTATGAGCAATGGCCTGCACATATACGTCCGAGGGATGATACTTCAAATTTCGAAAGTTTTTTGTTGCCATTTTCCCCGGGTCGGCGTATACTTGCGCTGTTGAGAGGAGGTCTCGTCATGGATAAAAAGGAACTCTGGCGCGCCGTCAAGTTCACGCTCTTTTCCGCCAGCGCCGGGCTGATCGAGATGGGCAGCTTTGCGTTGCTGACCGCGCTGACCGACTGGAGCTACTGGCCGCGCTACCTGATCGCGCTGACGCTGTCGGTGCTGTGGAACTTCACGCTCAACCGCAACTTCACCTTCAAATCCGCCGCGAACGTCCCCGTCGCCATGCTGAAGGTGGCGGCCTACTACGCGGTGTTCACGCCGCTGAGCACCTGGGCCGGGCATTACCTGGCCGACACGCTGGGCTGGAACGATTTCCTCGTCACGGCGCTCAACATGATCGTCAACTTCGTCACCGAATTCCTGTATCAGCGCTTTTTCGTCTTCGGCAAGAGCATCGACACGAAAAAATAAAATCCGAATAAAGTCCGTTAAAAAACGGAGGATACGCAAAGTATCCTCCGTTTTTTCATTCTCCGAAGTTGGCCTGTGCGGCGGCGCGCCAGCTTCCTCCGTCGCGCACGAGCACCAGCTGATAGCCGCTGCGGATGTCGTAGTTGAGCTCATCATGCCAGGTGCTGGCGGTCAGATCCGCACTGAAGGACACCGTGCAGAACACGCAGTCCTCCGACAGCGCGTGGAAATGATCGAAGCTCAGCTCCCGATAGTCGATCTCCGTTTCCGAAGCCCAGTACATGGCGTCGGTCGATTCCTTCACATAGCGGCTGAGCTCCGTATCCGGCAGGATCAGCTCCATCAGCGCGTTATAGGCGGTACGCGAGCCGCCGGAGGCCGAATAGGCCAGGAAGGCGTTGAAATAGTCCTCCGCCGCCCGGCGGGCATCCTCCGGCACATCCGCATCGTCCGGATAGAAGAAGTAGACCGTGCCGTTGCCGCCGACGAAGGAGCTCAGCTCCTCGCCGTCCGCACCAAGGGCGCGGATCTCCGGCTCGGCGTACAGGCCCTCCGCCCGGTAGCTCAGCGTGCGGTAAGCCACGCCCTCGGGCAGCTGCCGGACGCCGCGCGTGAGGTCGAAGCTGCCCGCCGCATCCTCCGGAGAGAGAGTCACGCCGTTGACGCTGACCGCCGCGTCCGCGGGCGCTTCGACGGACAGCGTATACGCCCCGGGCTCGTCCAGCACGAAACGAAGGAGCGCGTCATCCCCGGTCTCCACCCGGCGGAAGGCGCGGCCCTCCGCATCGGCCACGGTCAGCTCGCCGTACAGGTTTTCGATGCGATAGCGCACATAGGCGCCGGCATCTGTGAAGCGCGCCTCCATCGGCGTCAGATGGGGCGGCTCCCCCGCCTCGCCGCTGAGATAGGCCTCGCCGATCGGCGTGCCGTTGAGCGTCAGCGACGCCTCGCGCGGCGCGTCGATCTCCAGCGTCACCGGGACAAGCGCCGAACGGAAGTCCAGGCACTGCACCCGCTCCAGTTCCCATTCGCAGCGGCCGAAGCTGCGCTTGCCGCCCTCTTTGGGGCGCAGCGTCACCTCGGCGATCGGGCTGCGGCCGGCGCTGACGACGAAAACCGCGCGCTCAGAATCGGGCTGCGAGAAATCCGGGCGGTAGCGCAGCGCGGCGGGCCGCACATTGGCTTCAAAAAACAGCTCGAACAGCGCGTCCATGTTCTCGAAGCCGCGCTCGTCCTCGGGCAGCGTGGCGAGCAGCTCGGCCTTCCATTCGTCCATGCCGCGCTCCATGAGCGCGTCCATGACGGGTTCGGGCCTCGTCTGCTCATAGACGGCCGCGTAGCGGTAAAACACCGCGCAGCCGATCACTCCCGCAGCCAGCAGGCAGGCCGTCCAGATCAGGAGGAAGCGCGGCCAGCCGCCGCGTCTTTTTTTCTCTTCCATCTCAGTCCTCCTCCCCCAGCACGATAAAGCCCGTGGGGATGCTGCGCGGCCCGGTGACGGAGGCGCAGACGTTCACGATCTCTCCCCCGTAGACCATCACCGATGAGGAGCCGCCGTCGAGGTTGGCGGCGTTCACGGCGCCGTACTGCTGGAGAATGTCGACAACGTTTTCCAGCGTGGCGCCCAGGGTCTTCACGCCGCGCCCGTCCAGCACGAGCAGCAGCAGCGCGCCGTCCTCCCGCTGGCCGATGGCCGTGCGGGGATTGACACCGCGGCCCAGATTCTGGGTCTGCACCTGGCCGTTGATGATCAGCGAGGAGGCGATCCCGTCGTGTGTCACGAAGCTCACGCCCCAGACCACGCCGGCCTCCAGCGCCTCGGCGGGCGTCATCGTACCGACGATCAGAACGCCGTCGCCGTCCAGGCCGATCACGTTGTATCGTCCCTGTTCATTGCCGAAGACGAGCTTGCCCTCGCAGATCACGATTCCGGTCGGGATGCCGCCGTTGCTGAGGCCGTTGTTGTCGACGAAGCCGCCGGCATTGATACCGGCGATGCCGCCGCAGCGCTCCACCATGTCCGTCAGCTGCAGCCCGGTGCCGCTGACGAAATTGCCGGCGTAGCCGAGGACCACGCGCCTGGGATCGGGGACGATCAGCATCTTGCCGCGGCAGTTGCCGTAGCTGATGTCGATCAGCTCCGGTTCCGCGTCCGTTTCGGCAGTCCCGGTCTCCCGGGCGGCGATATGGATCAGGGAGGTGTTGACCGGCTCGGTATCCAGCTCGGAGGTGCTCTCCTGGATGTAGGCGCCCAGCTCCTCGTCGCTGAGGAAAATGCGGGACATCCAGCGCAGGGCGCTGGTCTCGCGCACGGAGCTGCAGAAGGCGGCCGTCAGTGTGGGCGAGGGGCCTTTTTCGAGCACCCATATGATGCCCAGCAGGATCAGGGCCAGGCTCAGCAGCGTGACGGCGAGCAGGCTCAGCGCGCGTCCGACGCCGCGGATCAAAACCCCGGATTTGTTGTCTTTCATGTTGATCTCCTGTTTCTGATGGAGAATGGGACGGGCCGATCCGGCCCGAAGGGATCAGACAGGGCTCTGCGCCGCTTACTCCGACAGGGAGCGGAACATCCTCTTTTCCCAGTGTCTGTCATAGAGCATCTGCTGGCGCAGCAGCGCGTAGCGTTCGGTATACTTGCCCTTGCCGTCGAGAGGGAAGCGCCAGCCGCCGGAGGTAGTCGGGTCGCCGCCGACGTCGCTGACGAAGGTGCTCTCCGGCAGCGCCTCCTTCATCGCCTCAACGTCGTCCCGTGTGATATGATCGTAAGTCGTGCCGCAGATACGCACGATCTTCAGATTCTTCAGTCCGAAGACGGGCGTGATGTCTGTCAGGTTCCACATGCAGCCGAGGTTGAGATACTCAAGCTTCTCCATGCCGGCGACCACGTCGATGTTGTCGATGCCGGTGGAGACCATCTCCAGAAACTCCATCTCGGGGCAGTCCTTGAGCGGGGAGATATCCGTAATATTGGTCAGCGTGACGATGACCACTTCCAGTTTCGGAAAATATTTCACGAATTCAATGTTGCTAAGGTAGGGGTTATGCCCGACGTCGAGATACTTGACCTCGTGCAGATACTGCAGCGTCTCGGCGTCCGCGTCGCGCAGCAGCGGGCAGTTGAGCAGGTCCGTGTCGGTCATGCAGGAATAGCCGCCGATCCGGACGCTCCAGACCACATTGGTCTCCGGGAAGTCGCTGCGCAGCGCGTCCATCTGCTCGTTGTCGCTGATGCCGCAGTCCTCAAGCCGCAGCAGCTTCAGCGAGCGCAGATAGGGCAGCGTCTGACGGAAAACCGCAATGCCCTCGTCGCCGATCTCCGCGCGTTTATAGCGCAGCTCCTCGGTCTCGGGACCGGCCAAAAGCCCGTACAGGTCAAAGCAGCAGTCAAACCTCGCCTGCGGGGCGGCGGCGGCCAGCCGGTCGACCTCGTCGACGGACAGCGGGCTTGCGCCGCCGTCCTCCGGGATCAGATTCACGCTTTTCAGCGCGGGCAGCCGGGACAGAGCCAGGCAGCTTTCCTCGATCTCTTCCGCCGTCAGGGCGCTGAGATCCAGCGTCTCGGTATCGTTGTCGGCGATGCCGCCGGGCAGCGCGACCTCCCAGTGCAGCTGCGCGTCGGGGCAGGCCTCCTGCAAACGGGCCAGCTCTTCCCCGCTCAGCCCGGTCAGGCCGAGGGAGATCTCGCGCAGCGAGGGAAAGTCCTCCAGCGCGCCGATCAGCTCGTCTGCGGAAATCTCACAATCGCTCAGATCCAGCGTTTCCGTGTCCGCCGGATAGGTCCGGCCGGCCAGCGTGATCTCGGCCGGCGGCTCCGGCGTCGCTTCGGGCGTGGGCTCTGCCGTCGCTGCGGGCGCAGGCTCCGGCGCGGCGGCCGAAGGAGCGCCGCAGGCGCACAGCAGCAGGCACAGCGCCAGCAGCATAATCATTATAATCATCCCAGATCGACGCATCTGTCATTCCCTCCTCTGTTTGACGATCATCACCACGGACTGGATCAGGACCAGCACCAGGAACACCGCGAAGGGGATCTTGAAGGTATCCCGGCCGAGCATGTTCATCGCGCCGTTGAAGCGGTCGATCACCCAGAGCACCAGAAAGATCACCGCCATATCCAGGCAGATATGGGGCAGTATTTTTTTCAGCACCGCTTATCCCTCCGCTTCTTCCGGGAAGTCCGTCACATAGATGATGTCGGATACGGGGCGGCCGTACGGGAAGCTGACGAGCTCGCCGTTCCAGGCCATGCCGGCGCTGGCGCCGCCGTCCAGATTGTAGGCGCTCTCGCAGCCCAGGCTCTCGAACAGCCCGGCCAGCTCCTGCATCGTCATGCCCTTCGAGCCGTAGGCGCCGCGGCCGTCCACCTGCACCAGGAAATAGTGGCCCGGTTCGACGTAACCGATCGCGGAGCGCGGGTTTTTCCGGGTCACCGTGCTGTTGAATTTTTCCTTGGCTTTTCCGTCCTCCAGCAGTTCGGGGCCGAAGCTCCACAGCTGCCAGGGTTCGGCTTCCTTCAGCGCTTCCAGATCCAGCTCGCTGTCGTCGAGCGTCAGCAGCCTCCCGTCGAGCATCAGGACGCAGACGTCCTGCGCGCGGGTCTCGCGGTACAACACGCCGTTTCGGATCACCGGGCCCTCCAGGCGCGCATGGAAATGGTCGCCGGAGATCGCCGCGACGGCCTTGTTCTGCGCCGCCATCACGTCGGTCATCCCGTTCGTTCCGTAGCCGTTCGGGCCGAACGCCGTACGCAGGAAGCGGATATCGCTGACGTAGACCTCCGCGATCGAGTAGACAAGCTCCTGCTCCTCCACGTGCGTCAGCGTTACGCTGATGTTTGCGCTGCGGTAGGAATTCTCCGTCTGGATGACTTCGCCTTCCGTCAGCTGATCGGCGAATTTCTCTCCCCAGGGGCCGGTGTACACCCGCTGTGGGACTTCCTCTGTTTCCTCCGGAAGGGCCGCCTCGGTATCTTCGGGGCTCGGCGCAGCGGTCGGCGCCGGAGTGGTCAGGACCAGGGCGACCGGCTCCGTTTTCGCCGCGCTGTAATACGGCCTGACGATGTGGACCCAGGCAAAGGCGTTGAGCCCGAGCGCGATGCACAGCAGATCCAGCAGGATCACCACCGGCAGGCGCAGCTTCTTTTTTCGGCCGGTTCCGGCCGTTTGACGCTCCTTCAAGGGTTTTCACCGTCCCTCACTGATAAAATTCGGGAAACGCGGCCTTCATGTCCGCATCGTCCGCGCCGCAGTAGGCCTGGATACAGGCGATCCAGCTCGCCTCGCGCTCCTCGGCGATCCGGTTGCGCTGGACCCCGAGGTGGAATTCATAGGCCCCATTCTTCGCGGTCTCCCAGTGTCTCACGTCCCGGGGGGCCTCCTGGGAAACCTGCTGCGCCATATCGTCAAAGAGGGCGAGCACCGTTTCGGCATTCAGCCCGTTATGGTAGAGGCTGGCCGCCGTTTCCAGCACCAGCTGACGAAATTCCTCGCTGTTGCGCAGGGAGATGATCACCTGGCTGATCTGCAGTTCGCCGCTGAGCAGGGTGGTCAGATACGCAACCGGCGTCTCCATGGAAATATCGAAATCGAACAGCATCAGCCGCCAGCGGCCGTCGGGGACGTTCCCCTTGACGTAGCGGATGTTGCCCATCCCGTCCCGGTTGCTGAAGTAGCACTGCAGGCACAGCCACTGCGCCAGGGACTGCATGTCCAGGATCCCGCCGGCGTAGGCAAAGGCCTCCGGGTCGCTCATATCATGGCTCAGGATATAGCCCAGCACCCCGGCCAGCTCCGGGCTGTCGTTCCTGTCGACGATGCCCTTGATGATCTGCACCTCGTTCGGATCGGAGCCGGTATGCGCCGCCGCGTATTCCTCGGAGTAGGCCTCGCGGATGCAGTACAGCCCGTAGTATTTTCCGTTGACGTATACGATGCAGTA
This sequence comes from Oscillospiraceae bacterium, assembly GCA_902778115.1. GTDB lineage: Bacteria > Bacillota > Clostridia > Oscillospirales > Oscillospiraceae > Limivicinus. The sequence continues at coordinate 13,474 of CACYWG010000028.1, forward strand.
GCGTGAGTCGAGCGCAAAGGGATCGGTGTCGCAGACTTTGTTGGCAACGATGGCCGCCAGCGGATCGCGCATCAGGTGCATATAGGTCATAAAGCCGCCGCGCAGCAGAATGGAGTGGTACGACGTGATCCCGTTTCCGAACAGATCGTAGTCCAGATCGCCGCCTGTCCGCCCCTTGAAGACCAGCTTCAAGCTTTTCTTGACCCAGACGTTGCGGGAGCTGGCGCCGTGCAGCTTGATCGCGCAGTCCCGGCTGAAGCCCTTGTCCCCGTCAAAGAGGGTGACGTTGGCCAGATGCCCGAGCGTGTCCATGCCGTTATACGCGGCGTTGAAGTCCGAGGGCGTGGTGACCAGACTGACCACCGGCAGCGTGTGCCCCTCGTTGAGGATGTACGTGCAGTTGATGATCTCGCTGGGGAACTTGCCCTTCTCCAGGCAGACGGCGCGGATCGCCGTGGTCTTGCTGATATGGATCGGGCCGTCGGCGCGCGGGGATTTTTCCGTCGGCACGCTGCCGTTGAGCGTGTAATAGACCGGTCCCGGTCCGTCGAAGCTGATATCCAGTCCGTCCTCGTTTTCATAGATCCCCTGCGGCAGATTCACCGTCGGCGATTCCGAGACGAAGCGGTAGCCGCTCCGGTTCTGTGCGCCCGGCGAGCGTTTTTCGAACAGCACAAAGCCCGCGCAGTCCTTGCTGCGGCCGATGCTGGCGCCGCGGATCAGCCCGTACACGCCGACATAGTCGGACAGCTCGCCGTCCGGCCCCGTCAGATACAGCGATTCACCCATGGCGTCCAGCTTGAAGGGCGCATGGCAGTTGGAGGTCGCGCCGACCGCTTCCCCGCAGAATACGATAAACAGTTCCCCGGGCTTCAGCGTTCTCTTCGGCAGGCGGAACTTTTCCCGGTCGTTTCTGTCGTCACTGAGGCAGTAATCGCTCAGCTGGATCGGCTCGTCACCGGCGTTGCGCAGCTCCACCCAGTCAAAAAAGTCTCCGTTGTGGTAGGCGTAAACATCGTTGTAAAGCACCGCCTCGTTGATCACGAGCGCGCCGTGTTTATCCCTTTCCCTGCAGAAGATCTCATAGCCTCTCTCGGTATTGAGATAGCCGGGCGTGGCCAGGCGCGTGATGCGCAGTTCCTCTCCGTCCCAGCAGGCCGCCTGGTCAGGCTCCAGCGCGGGATAGCTCCGCTCCCACAGCAGCTGGCCGGTGGGCGCGCTGAGCATGACGGTCTCGCCGTTTCCCGACAGGGAGAAGTCGGCAAACAGCTCCCGCCCCTTGGCTTCCTTGCCGGCGCAGAAGATGACGACGTGCTCGCCCGGTTCCAGCTTCAGCGACGGGATCTGCCACTTGTTCCACTCCTGCGGATCGTCCGAGAGCCAGAAGCCGCTGAGATCCTCCGTCTTTTTGCCGGTGTTCCACAGCTCGATCCAGTCGTAAAAGCCGCCGTCGGCGTCGGCCAGGCAGCTGTGGTTGACCGCCATCAGCTCACTGAGCACCACGCTCGTTTTCACCGGCTCCGGCGAAGGCGCGGGCTCTGCCGTTTCGGTGCTCACCGCCGCTTCTTCGCTGACGGAGGGTGCCGCGATCCCGGCCTCCTCCGGCTGCTGTCCGCCGCAGGCGGACAAAAGGCTGAGGCACAAAGCCAGGATCAGGACTATGGAAATGGATCTGCGAAAACTCATCTTCGGATACCGCCGTTTTTTCATCCGGGCCGCGCGTTCAGCGGCCTCATCCTTCGATCAAAATGCCCGGAAAGGGCATATTTCCGATCATAAACAATCTTATACAATATAACATATCCCCCCGGCCGTGTCAACGAAACACGGCCGGTTCCGGACGCAAAAACGCACGCCATGTGTATGGCGTGCGTTTTGTATTGTTTTTTGCCGTGCGGCGCGGCGCTTACTTGTCCTTGCGCTCCTCGCCGAAGGTCTTCTTGGCCTCTTCCCAGCCGGCCAGCAGGGACTTGAAGCCGGCGGACAGCACGTCTTTGAGCTCGGCGCCGGCGTCAGCGGTGGCGGCGGAGAGCTTGTCGGTGGCATCCTTCAGCGCGGCCTTGGCGGCCTCGACCTTCTTCTCGATGTCTTCCTTGTCGATATCGAGATCGATCTTGATTTCGGTCTTCTTGGGCTCGGCTTCCTTCTCGGCCTCTTCCTTGATCGCGGCCTGCGCGGCGGCGAGGCGGGCGATGGGCACGCGGAACGGGCTGCAGGACACGTAGTCCAGGCCGACCTTGTGGAAGAACTCGACGGAGCTGGGGTCGCCGCCGTGCTCGCCGCAGACGCCCAGGTGCAGCTCGGGACGCACGGAGCGGCCCAGCTGAGCGGCCATCTTCACCAGCTTGCCGACGCCGACCTGGTCGACGCGGGCGAACGGATCGCTCTCATAGATCTTCTTATCGTAGTAGGCGCCAAGGAACTTGCCGGCGTCGTCACGGCTGAAGCCGAAGGTCATCTGGGTCAGGTCGTTGGTGCCGAAGGAGAAGAACTCGGCTTCCTTGGCGATCTCATCCGCGGTCAGAGCGGCGCGCGGGATCTCGATCATCGTGCCGACCATGTACTTCATGTCGGTGCCGGAGGCGGCGATCAGCTCGTCGGCGGCCTTGACGACCACGTTCTTGACGTACTTGAGCTCCTTGACCTCGCCCACCAGCGGGATCATGATCTCGGGAACCATGGTCCACTCGGGGTGACGGGCCTGCACGGCCAGCGCGGCCTTGATGACGGCGCGGGTCTGCATCTCGGCGATCTCGGGATAGGTGACGGCCAGACGGCAGCCGCGGTGACCCATCATGGGGTTGAACTCATGGAGACCGGCGATGATGTTCTTGATGGCCTCGACGCTCTTGCCCTGGGCCTTGGCCAGCTGCTCGATGTCGGCTTCCTCGGTGGGAACGAACTCATGGAGCGGGGGATCCAGGAAGCGGATGGTGACAGGCGTGCCCTCCATGGCCTCGTAGATGCCCTCGAAGTCGGCCTGCTGCATCGGCTCGAGCTTGGCCAGAGCCGCGACGCGCTCCTCGAGCGTATCGGCGCAGATCATTTCGCGGAAGGCGGCGATGCGGTCGTCGTTGAAGAACATGTGCTCGGTGCGGGTCAGGCCGATGCCCTGCGCGCCCAGCTCACGCGCCTTGCGGGCGTCGGCCGGGGTGTCGGCATTGGTGCGGACCTGCAGGCGGCGGTACTTGTCCGCCCAGCCCATGATGCGGCCGAATTCGCCAGCGATCTGGGCGTCGACGGTGGGGATGATGCCGTCGTAGATGTTGCCGGTGGAGCCGTCGATGGAGATGAAGTCGCCCTCGTGGTAGGTCTTGCCGGCCAGCTCGAACTTCTTGTTCTCCTCGTCCATCTTGATCTCGCCGCAGCCGGAGACGCAGCACTTGCCCATGCCGCGGGCCACGACGGCCGCGTGGCTGGTCATGCCGCCGCGCACGGTCAGGATGCCCTGGGCGGCCTTCATGCCTTCGATGTCCTCGGGGCTGGTCTCGAGACGGACCAGGACGACCTTCTCACCGCGAGCCTTCCACTCCTTGGCGTCCTCGGCGGAGAAGACGATCTTGCCGCAGGCGGCGCCGGGGGAAGCGCCCAGGCCCTTGCCGACGGGCGTGGCAGCCTTCAGCTTGCCCGCGTCGAACTGGGGATGGAGCAGGGTGTCGAGGTTGCGCGGGTCGATCATGGCGACGGCCTTCTTCTCGTCGATCATGCCCTCGTCGACCAGGTCGCAGGCGATCTTCAGCGCGGCCTGCGCGGTGCGCTTGCCGCTGCGGCACTGCAGCATGTAGAGCTTGCCGTTTTCAACGGTGAACTCCATGTCCTGCATGTCGCGGTAGTGGTCCTCCAGCTTGTTGCACACGTCGATGAAGTCGGCGTAGGCCTGGGGGAACTTCTCCTCCATCTGGGAAATGGGCATCGGGGTGCGGACGCCGGCCACGACGTCTTCGCCCTGGGCGTTGGTGAGGAACTCGCCCATCAGCTTCTTCTCGCCGGTGGCGGGGTCGCGGGTGAAGGCGACGCCGGTGCCGGAGTTGTCGTTCAGGTTGCCGAAGACCATCGGC
>CACYWG010000029.1 GCA_902778115.1 Oscillospiraceae bacterium
CCTTCATCTCGTCGATCAGCTGCTCAAAGTACTTCTTGCCGACTTCCATGACGACGTCGGAGAACATCTGGATGAAGCGGCGGTAGGAGTCGTAAACGAAACGCTCAAACTTGGGATCGGGGTTGCCCTTGATCATGGCGGCGACGACGTCGTCGTTCAGACCGAGGTTCAGGATGGTGTCCATCATGCCGGGCATGGAGGCGCGGGCACCGGAGCGGACGGAGACGAGCAGAGGATTCTCAAGATCGCCGAACTTCTTGCCGTTGATCTGTTCCATCTTCTCCACATACTCCATGATCTGGCCCATGATCTCGTCGTTGATCGTGCGGCCGTCCTCATAGTACTGGGTGCAGGCCTCGGTGGTGATGGTGAAGCCCTGGGGAACCGGCATGCCGATGTTGGTCATCTCGGCGAGGTTTGCGCCTTTGCCACCGAGCAGCTCACGCATCTTGGCGTTGCCTTCGGTGAACAGATAGACATACTTTTTGCTCATATTTGCAATCCTTTCTATAAATAGTTTTCGATTTCAGCCAAACAACCGACCGTTTTGTCAGTTACAATTCAGCATACCACAAACTTTATCCGGAAATCAATAGATTTTCTCACAAATCCGCGCCCGTCAAACAATTAACTTTGTCGCAAAGCGCCGCAAAGGCGGCGATATCCAGCGCCTCGCCCCGCACGCGCGCGTCCAGGCCCACTTCGCCCAGCACAGCCTCCAGCTCGTCCTTGCCGAGGCCCAGCCCGGAGGAAAGCGCGTTGACCAGGGTCTTGCGGCGCTGGTTGAAGGCCGCGCGGATGATCCGGAACAGCAGCTTTTCATCCCGCACCGGCAGCGGCGGCGCCGGGCGCCGGGTCAGCCGGATGACCGAGGAGGTCACCTTCGGCTGCGGCACGAAGCAGCTCGGCGGCACGTCGAAGAGAAGCTCCGTCTCACAGTACCACTGGACGAACAGCCCGAAGGCGCCGTAATCCGCGCTGCCCGGCCCTGCGCAGATGCGCCGCGCGACCTCGCGCTGGATCATCACCGTGATCGTCTCAAAGCAGCCGGCCTCGATGAGCGCGGTCAGCAGCGGCGTCGTTACGTTGTAGGGAAGATTGGCGCAGACCACGGGGCGCAGGCCGGGTAATTTCTCCTCTGCCAGCGTGCGCAGATCCAGCTTCGTCGCGTCGCCGGGAATCACTGTAACGTTGTCAAAATCCCGCAGCGTCTCCTTGAGCACCGGCAGCAGCGCCCTGTCCAGCTCGATCGCCGCGACCTTTCCGGCGCGTTTGGCCAGTTCCGCTGTCAGGCAGCCGACGCCGGGGCCGACCTCCACCACGCCGGTCTGCTCGTCGAGCCCGGCCTCTTCGGCGATGCGCTCCGGCACCCAGGCCGCGGTCAGGAAGTTCTGCCCCAGCGACTTGGAAAAGCGGAAGCCGTGCCGCGTCAGCAGCGCCCGGATCTCATTGTAATCGGTTAAATTCATATTCGCACCTCTTTGGCTTCTCCTTGAGGAGAAGCTGTCGAGCGAAGCGAGACTGATGAGGTGGAAACCACACGCCTCATCCGGCCCTGCGGGCCACCTTCTCCTCAAGGGGAAGGCCCTCTTTATTTTCGCTCCTTCAGCAGCTTCTCATACGCCTGGCGGGCCGGGTCATGCCCCTCGCCCACGCTCACCTGCACGTTGCCGCGGTAGCGGTAGCCGTTTTCGCGCAGCAGGCGCTGCATGGGCTTGTTTTTCTTGTGCGTGTCGGTGCGGATGCAGCGCAGACCGAGTTCCCTTGCCTGCCGCTCCACAAGCTGCATCAGCTTGTCCGCCAGTCCCGTGCCGCGGTATTTTGCCGCCACAGCGCAGCGGTGCAGCACCGCATAGGGAATATCCGCCGTCCACTTGCCGTCCGTGATGGCGGCATAGCCCGCTTCTTCTCTGGTGGAGAGGGTGAAAAAGCCCGCCAGCTCTTCTCCGTGGCACACGGCGAACAGTTCGCCCCGCTCCAGGTCGAAGCGGAAATGCCGCTCGGCGGGATAGCCGTCCTGCCACTGGTCGACCTTCTGCTTTTTCAGCCAGGCGCTCGCCTCTCCGGCGATCTGCAGCAGCGCGGGCAGATCGTCCTCAACGGCCGGGCGGCAGGTGACGGGCTCGGTGAGTTTGATCCTCCCCTGTTCCCGCTTCACTTCCTCCAGCAGCTTCAGGTCGTCCTTATCCGTCGGCGCGAGCTTTTCGAACATGTCCGGGCGCTTGTCGCGCGTGCGCTCGAACTGCTGCCGCCGCCGCCAGCGCTCGACGCGGGCGTGGTCGCCCTGCAGCAGCACCTCCGGCACGGCGCGGCCCTCCCATACTTCCGGGCGCGTGTACTGCGGATATTCCAGCAGCCCGTCCCAGTGGCTCTCGCCGGTGTAGCACTCTTCATCCGACAGTACCCCCGGCACCAGCCGGCACACGGAATCCGCCACGGCCATGGCCGCGATCTCGCCGCCGGTGAGCACAAAGTCGCCGAGGGAGATCTCCTCGTCGACGCACTCCTCGATGAAGCGCTCGTCCACGCCCTCATAGTGGCCGCAGACCAGCACGAGGTGGTCGTAGTCCCGGCTCAGGCGCTTGGCCGTCTCCTGGGTATAGGGCTTGCCCTGCGGGCTCATGTAGATCACCCGGCGGCGCAGGCCCTCCGGCGCGGCGGCGATCACCGCGTCGAGGCAGGATTTGAGCGGCTGCGCCATCATCACGCAGCCCCAGCCGCCGCCGTAGGGATAGTCGTCCACCTGGTTCTGCTTGTTTTCGGTATAGTCCCGGATCTGAACGCAGCGGATGTCCACGATGCCCTTTTTGGCCGCGCGGCCGAGGATCGATTCGTGCAGCACCGCGTCCACCGTCTCCGGGAACAAAGTCATAATGTCGATTTTCATACCGTTTCCACACTCTCTGTTGCTGCGCCCTGCGCCCTGCGCACTAAGCACTAAGCACTAAGCACTAAAATTACATTCCCTCAATGAGCCGCACGGTGATCACGCCGTTTTCGGCGTCCGTGTTCCGGATAAAGGCCGGCACCGCGGGGATCAGATGCTCCGTCTCGCCCTTGACCACATAGACCCGCTGGCCGGGCAGCTCCAGCACCTCGGCGAGCCTTCCGACCTCGGCGCCGCTCTCGGTAACAACGGAGGCGCCGATGATATCCTGCAGGAAATAGGCCCCGCGGGGGAGCTTCGCGTCCGCGCGCGCGATCTGCACGACGCGGTTTTTCAGCGCCTGTGCGGCGCCGACGTCCGCCACGCCCTCGAGCTGCGCGATCAGAAAGCCCTTGTGCTCGCGCGCCGAGAGGATCTTCTTCTCCTCGCCGCCGAGGTATACGCGCCCGCAGCGCTTGAGAAGCGCCGGGCTGTCGAGCCAGACCTCGATCCGCACCTCGCCGCGCACGCCGTGGGTGTTGACGATCTTTCCCGCGTCGATCAAACTCTGTTTTTCCATGCCGCAGCCCTCCCTGTGTCATAACTATATAATTTTATCATATCCGCGGCCGTTTGCCAAGAGCGGACAGACGCTGTTCCGGCTTGTGCATTTTCCAGTTTTGTGGTATATTTTTACCAATCAATCAGCAGGAGGTTTTCCGCATGAAAACAGTCGTCATTACCGGCAGCACCCGCGGTCTCGGCTTCGAGATGGCCAAGCTCTTTCGCGCGGCGGGCTGGAATCTGGTCGTCAACGGCGTGAACGAAGCGCGTTTGAACGCCGCCGTCGAGACTCTGCGCGCGATCGAGGGCGCAGGCGAGGTCGACGGCTGCCGCGGCAGCGTCGCCTCCACGGAGGAGCTGCAGGCCCTGGTCGATTTCGCGGCGCAGCGCTTCGGCACGATCGACATCTGGATCAACAACGCCGGCGTCAACCAGCCGATGAAGGCGATCTGGGAGCTTTCGGAGCAGGAGATCGACGCGATCCTGGACATCGACCTGCGCGGCGCCGTCATGGGAAGCCGCCTCGCCGCCCTTCAGATGGAAAAGCAGCCGCAGGGCGGCTTCATCTATAATCTCGAGGGCTACGGCAGCAACGACGCGATGATGCTCGGCCTCAACATGTACGGCACCAGCAAGCGCGCCGTGACCCACTTCACCCAGGCCTTTGCCAGGGAGCTGGCCGAGCGCGGCGGCAAGGTTAAGGCCGGCCGCCTCTCCCCCGGCATCATGATCACCGACTTTACTGTCAAGGCGCTCGGCGGCAAGGAGAGCATCGCCCTGCCAGAGAAGACGAAAAAGGTCTACAACATTCTCGGCGACTATCCGGACGTGGTAGCCGCGCACCTGGTCAAAGGCATGCTGGAAAACACGAAGAACAACGCGCACATCGAATGGTTGACAAGCGGCAAGGCCGCCTGGCGCTTCATGACCGCCGCCTTCAACAAGCGCGATTTCTTCGCCGACAAGCCCTGATCGGGCGCACCAGATCGAAGCAAAGGACCGGCCGGTATCGCATATACCGGCCGGCCCTTCTGTTTTCCTGAAAAAGAGCGGCGGCGGAAGAGGAAAAAGCCGCTCCGGCGAAAAGAAATCTCCGCTTTTTTGTGGATTCCTGCGGAAAGCTATGATATAATAAATGGAAAATCTTTTTCGGGAGGGCGGAAGCCTCCGCCTCTTCCCGGGCCGGAACAGAACACCGGAAATCTTCGTCAAGGAGAACCAACGATGCTGAACATCAACAAGACGGTTGAGAACGGAAGCCTGATCTATGCGCTGTCCGGGCGGCTGGATACCGTCACGGCGCCGGAGCTGGAGCGCGCGCTGCGCGACGAGCTTGGCGACGTGAGCTCGCTGATCCTGGACTTTGCCGGGCTGGAGTACATCTCCTCGGCCGGCCTGCGCGTGCTGCTGGCGGCGCGCAAGGCCATGGAAGGGCAGGGAGACATGAAGCTGACGCACGTCAGCGGACCCGTCATGGAAATCTTTGAGGTGACGGGTTTTTCCGACATTCTCACGATCGAATAACGGAGGGCACAGTTTGAAGAAATATTTAGGCATCACCTTCGGCGGACTCCAGAAGAAAACCGTGACCCTCGTGCTGCTGATCCTCGCGGCGACGGTCGCCATATTCCTGGGCATATCCGCCTACCAGAGCCGGATGCTCTCCGATATCGTGGGACAGACGAGAAGCGAGCAGCAGACGGCGATCTCCCAGGCCTCCCGCGATACGATGCACCAGGTCATGGAGAACACGCTCGTCCGTTCGACCGCCCTGCAGGCCAAGATCGCAGACAACGATTTTTCCGAGATCGTCGATCAGATCCACATGCTGCAGGCCATGGCGCAGGGGCTGTTTGAAAACAAAAGCAGCATCGTTCCGGCGTCTGTCAGCCTGCCCGACCCGGAGATGTCCGGGATCCCCTCCGCCATGGTGCTGTGCGAGGAGGGCGTGGACTATACCGAGTCGGAATACATCGGCATCGCCGCGCACATGGCCGGCCCCATGATCGCCATGTTCCGCAGCTCCGACAAGATCGACGGCTGCTATATCGGCCTGGCCGACGGGACGGATCTCTGCGTGGATGAAAAGCCGAAGAGCAAGCTGGATGAGCAGGGGAACCCGATCCCCTTCCCGGTCAGGGACAGGCCCTGGTATAAAGGCGCGGCCGCGAGCGGCGGACTGTATTTCACCGGCATCGTCAAGGACGCCTTTACCGGCCGGGCGCTGGTCACCTGCTCCGCGCCCGTGATCGTGGGCGGAAAGCTGGTCGGCGTCGTCGGCATCGACATCCATCCGGGCAGCATGTATGACTTCATGAACGCATCCAAAGACAGCGCCGGCATCGCCGTCGTCATCAACAACCGCGGCCAGGTGATCCTTGCGCCGGAGAACAGCGAAGAATTCAAGCCGGTGGAATCGGATCTCGCCACGGATCTGCGCAACTCCAGCAACCGCGAGCTTGCGCATTTTATCGAGGATTCCCTGCACAAGACGACGGATCTGAGGACCATCACCGTCCGGGACAAGCAGTACTATGCGGCCGGCGCCCCGATGCCCACGGTCGGCTGGGCGGTCATCTCCCTGGTGGAAAAAGAACTCACCGAGCAGCCCGAGCGGCAGATGCTGGCCGAATACGACGAGATCAATGTCGCGGCAAGCGCGAGATTCAAAGAAGGCACGGCGCGGACACGCCAGACGGTCGTCTGGATCATCATTGTGGTTTTCGCGCTGAGCTCCGCCGCGGCGCTGCTGGCGGCAAGCCACATCGTCAAGCCGATCAAGGAAATGACGGAAAACATCGTCAAAAGCAGCCGGACCGGCGAGCTCTTTGAAATGAAGGACAGCTACCGGACGAACGACGAGATCGAGGTCCTGGCCGAGTCCTTTGACGACCTGTCGAAGAAAACCAGGCAATACATAGAAGACATCACCGAGATCACCCGTGAGAAGGAGCGCGTCAGCACGGAGCTGTCCATGGCCAGCCAGATCCAGAACAGCATGCTGCCGCACGTCTTCCCTCCCTACCCCAACCGCCGCGAATTTGACATTTACGCCACCATGAAGCCCGCCAAGGAGGTCGGCGGCGACTTCTACGACTTCTTCCTGATCGATGAGGACCATCTCGGTCTGGTGATCGCGGACGTGTCGGGCAAGGGCGTGCCGGCGGCGCTGTTCATGATGATCGCCAAGACCATCCTGCAAAGCTGCGCCATGCTGGGCAAATCCGCCGCGGAGATCCTCGCCAAGACCAACGAGGCTCTGTGCTCCAACAACCAGGTGGATATGTTCGTCACCGTCTGGATCGGGATCCTGGAGCTGTCCACCGGAAAGCTCCAGGCCGCCAACGCCGGCCATGAGTACCCGGTGCTCAAGCACCCGGACGGACGCTTTGAACTGTTCCGTGACAAGCACGGCTTCGTGCTCGGCGGCATTGAGGGCGCCAAGTACAAGGAATACGAGCTGCAGATGGAGCCCGGCGCAAAGCTCTTCGTCTATACCGACGGCGTGCCCGAGGCGACGGACGCCGAGAACCGCATGTTCGGCCTGGAGCGGATGATGGAGGCTCTCAACCGGGAGCCTGACGCCGTGCCGGGCCGCATCCTGGAGAACGTGCACGAAGCGGTCAACATCTTCGTTCGGGACGCCGAGCAGTTTGACGACCTGACGATGCTCTGCCTGGAATACAAGGGCAGCCAAAGGGAGGCAGACCATGAGGACCGGGTATAAAAACGATCTGACCATGGACCCCTCCGGCTTTGTTCTGCTGGCAGACTACGTGCCGCAGATCGTGCAGGAGATCCGCTATTATTCGACCTACAATTTCATCGGCGACCGGATCGACGGCTATGAAGAGCCCTGCGCGCTGCTGACCGTAGAAGCTGCGCGGGCGCTCAAGGCCGTCAGCAGCGAGCTGATCGTGCAGGGCTACCGGCTGAAGGTGTTCGACGCCTACCGTCCGGCCTGTGCGGTGAAGCACTTCGTCCTCTGGGGCATTGAAGACCAGGACGTCCGCATGAAGCCCTATTTCTATCCGGATCTGGAGAAGCAGGAGCTGTTCGCCCGGGGCTATATCGCCAAACAGTCCAGCCACAGCCGCGGCAGCGCCGTGGATCTGACGCTGCTGGACATGAAAAGCGGCAAAGAGCTCGACATGGGCGGCCCCTTCGACCTGTTCAGCGAAGTCTCGCACCCGGATTACCGGGGGATCAGCGCCGAGCAGTATGACAACCGCATGATCCTTCGCCGCGCGATGCTGCGAAACGGCTTCCTCCCGATCGACTGCGAATGGTGGCACTTTGCCCTGAACAACGAGCCCTATCCGGATACCTATTTTAATTTTCCTGTCTCCTCGGCCTATCTGAGGAGATAAGGCAGCGCCGCCCTGCCTATAAAGGGCCGGCAAGGAGGATCGAGCATGGAACACGTACACCTCTACCGCAAGGAAAGCCTGGAGCGGATCGAATCTCCGGAGCAGATGAACCAGATCCTGCGCGTCACCAACCCCAGCGTCTGGCTGCTGCTGACGGCGGTGATCCTGCTGCTGGTCGGCCTGCTGGTCTGGGGCTCCTTCACCTATATCGACAGCATGGCCTACGGCCGCGCCGAGGTCTCCGACGGGGTCATGACGCTTCGTTTCGACGACGAGGAGCTGGCGGAGGGCATTGAGCCCGGCATGCTGGTCACGGTCGGGGAGACGAGCGCCGAGATCCTCAGCCTCGGGCATGATGAGCAGGGGATCTTTGCCCTGGCCGATACCGATCTGTCCGACGGCGTGTACGAGGCCGGCGTGCGCTATAAGCAGACCCAGATCCTGCGGCTGCTGTTTCGCTGAAGGGGCGCGCCATGAGCAAGGATCGTTTCAAGAGGCCGGTGACCGGGGGCGTGGCGAAAGTCCCCGTCGTGATGCAGATGGAGGCGCTCGAGTGCGGCGCAGCGTCGCTTGCGATGGTCATGGCCTATTACGGCAAATGGGTGCCGCTGGAGCAGGTACGGCTCGACTGCGGCGTCTCCCGCGACGGCTCCAACGCCAGGAATGTGCTGCTGGCTGCGCGCAGCTACGGCTTTGAGGCCGGGGGCTTTCGCTGTGAGCCCTCGGCGCTCCGGGAGGAGATCGTCTGCCCCTGCATCCTCCACTGGAATTTCAACCATTTCGTCGTTCTCAAGGGCTTCAAGGGCCGTTACGCCTATATTAACGACCCCGCGCGCGGCGAAGTGAAGGTCAGCGCGGAGGACTTTGACCGCTCCTTCACCGGCATCTGCCTGCAGATCACGCCCGGGCCGGATTTTCAGCCCGGCGGAAAACGCAAAAGCACCCTTGCCTTCGCCCGCAGGCGCCTGGTCGGCGCCGGGTCGGCGGTGGCCTTCGTGATGCTGTCCACGGCGATCGCTTCCCTCTTCGGCATCATCAACCCCGTCTTTTCCAATTTCTTCATCGACCGGCTGCTCACCGGGGAAAACCGGGAGCTGCTGACGCCCTTCCTCGGCCTGCTTGCGCTGATGGGACTGGCCCAGCTCATCGTCGGCTGGGTCCAGGCGGTCTATTCGCTGAAAATCAACGGAAAAATGGACCTCATCGGCAGCAGCTCCTTCATGTGGAAGCTGCTGCGCATGCCGATGGAGTTTTTCAGCCAGCGCATGTCCGGCGACATCCTGCAGCGCATGGGCACCAACGCCTCCATCGCCGGGACCCTGGTCAATACCTTCGCTCCCCTGCTGCTGAACACGGCGATGATGATCTTCTATCTGGCGGTCATGCTGCGCTACAGCGTGCTGCTGACCGCGGTCGGTCTGGCGACGATGATCCTCAACCTCATCGTCTCCCGGATCATTTCGGCCAAGCGGGTGAACATCACCCGCGTCCAGATGCGCGACAGCGGCAAGCTCGCCGCGACCACCGTGTCCGGCATCCAGATGGTGGAGACCATCAAGGCCAGCGGCGCGGAAAACGGCTTTTTCCAGAAATGGGCCGGCTATCAGGCCTCCGTCAACGCCGCCGAAGTCCGTTTTGCCAGACTCAACCAGATCTTCGGCATGATCCCCGCCCTGCTCAGCGCCCTGGCCGGCGCCTCGGTGCTGATCCTCGGTGTGTATCAGGCCATGCAGGGCCGCTTCACCATCGGCATGATCATGAGCTTCCAGGGCTTTCTGAGCGCCTTTATGGCGCCGGCCATGATGCTCATTTCCGCCGGGCAGTCCATCCAGGAGATGCGCACCGAGATGGAGCGCGTGGAGGACGTGATGGACTATCCGGAAGACCCCGCCTTTTCCGACGCGCCGCTGTCCGAGACGGCGGACTACTCCAAGCTCTCCGGCGAGCTGGAGCTGCGCCATGTCAGCTTCGGCTACTCCCGCCTCGGCCCGCCGCTGATCCGGGACTTTTCCCTGCACATGAAGCCCGGCAGCCGGGTGGCCCTCGTGGGCGGCTCCGGCTGCGGCAAGAGCACGCTCTCCAAGCTGATCTCCGGGCTCTACCAGCCCTGGAGCGGCGAGATCCTGTTTGACGGCAGGCCCATTTCGGACATTGACCGCAGCGTGTTTACCGGCTCCGTGGCCGTGGTGGACCAGGACATCGTCCTCTTCGAGGACACGGTCGCCAACAACATCAAGATGTGGGACAGCTCGATCGAGGATTTTGAGATGATCCTCGCCGCGCGCGACGCCCAGATCTACGACGACATCATGGCCCGCGAAGGCGGCTTCCAGGGCATGCTCGCCGAGGGCGGCCGGGATCTGTCCGGCGGCCAGCGGCAGCGCCTGGAGATCGCCCGCGTGCTGGCGCAGGACCCGACCCTGATCATCCTCGACGAGGCGACCTCGGCGCTCGACGCGCTGACCGAGTACGAGCTGGTCAAGGCGATCAAGGACCGCGGCATCAGCTGCATCGTCATCGCGCACCGCCTGTCCACCGTCCGCGACTGCGACGAGATCATCGTGCTCGACAAGGGCGAGGTGGTGGAGCGCGGCACGCACGACGAGCTCTATGCCCGCGGCGGCGCCTATGCCGAGCTGATCGCAAGCGACTGAGGAGGTGGGCGAGCATGAGCTGGTTTGACGACCAGATCCGGATGCGCAAGCAGAAGGATCAGGAAGTGTTTGAAGACTCCATTTACCGCATGGCCTCCGTGGTGCTGGGCAAGCCCGGCGCAGGCGCGCTCAACGACGAGCGCATCGTCACCAAGGCGGCCATCGACGAGATCCTGAAATACTATCATATCCAGGCGACGGAGATCCCCGAGAATCTGATCGACGCCGACGAGCAGCTGGAATACTGTCTGCGCCCCCACGGGATCATGCGGCGCAACGTCCGGCTGGAGGAGGGCTGGTATCGGGACGCCTTCGGGCCGATGCTGGGCTTCTACGGGCAGGCCCGTCTGCCGGTGGCCCTGCTGCCCAAGCCCTTCATGGGCTATCGCTTCCTCGATCCGGTCAGCGGCGAGTGGCAGTCGCTCAACCGCCAGACGGCGGCGCAGTTTGCCGAGGACGCGGTCTGCTTTTACCGCCCGCTCCCGCTCAAAAAGCTGGGGATCCCGGATCTGCTGCTCTATATGAAAGACTGCCTGAGCACCGGCGACATTCTGATGATCGTGGCCCTCACACTGCTGGCGACGCTGGTCGGCATGCTGATGCCGCGCATCACGCGCGCGCTGACGGGCGTGGTGCTGGAGCGCGGCAGCCTTGCCATGCTGACGGGCGCGGCGGTGTTTACGGTCTGCACCATCGTTTCCGCGCAGCTGATCTCCAGCGTGC
Source organism: Oscillospiraceae bacterium (assembly GCA_902778115.1). Taxonomy (GTDB): domain Bacteria; phylum Bacillota; class Clostridia; order Oscillospirales; family Oscillospiraceae; genus Limivicinus. The sequence goes on from CACYWG010000029.1 coordinate 11,178, forward strand.
GTGAGCTGATGATGAACCGCATCGAGATCAAGACCTCCCTGTCCGTGGAGGCTGCGGTGATGATGCGGGTGCTGAACCTGCCCGCCGACTTCTTCCGCCGCTACTCCTCCGGCGAGCTGTCCAGCCGCTTCGGCGCGGTCAACCAGCTGTGCAGCCAGCTGCTGGGCGGCGTGTTCTCCCTGGGGCTGAGCTCGCTGATGAGCCTGCTGTACATCACGGAGATCTTTCACTACGCGCCCGCGCTGGTCCTGCCGGCGCTGGCGATCATCCTGCTCACCGTGGGCGTCAGCGTGATCGCAGCTCTGCTGCAGATCAGGATCAGCAAGCGGGCCATGGAGCTCGGCGCGAAAAACGAGGGCCTGAGCTTCGCGCTCATCAACGGCGTGCAGAAGATCAAGCTCGCCGGCGCGGAAAAACGGGTCTTTGCCCGCTGGGCGCGCTCCTATTCCGAGGCGGCGGAGCTGAGCTACAATCCGCCCCTGTTTCTGAAGGTCAGCGGCGTGATCGTCACGGCAGTCGGCCTGGCGGGCACGCTCCTGCTGTATTACCTCGCGGTCAAGACCCGCGTGACTCCCTCGGAATACCTGGCCTTCAACGCCGCCTTCGGCATGGTGATGGGCGCTTTTTCGGCGCTCAGCGGCGTTGCGCTCACGGTGGCGCGGATCCGTCCCATTCTGGAGATGGCGGAGCCCATCCTGAAAACCGAGCCGGAATCGGCCGAAAACAAGGCCATGGTCACGCGGCTTTCCGGCACGATCGAGCTGTCCAACGTCTCCTTCCGCTACCGTGAAAGCATGCCCTATGTGATCGACGGCATGAGCCTGAAGATCAAGGCGGGCGAATACGTGGCGATCGTCGGCACGACGGGCTGCGGCAAGAGCACGCTGATGCGCCTGCTGCTCGGCTTTGAAAAGCCGGAGCGCGGCGCGATCTACTACGACGGCAGGGACATGGCCGGGCTGGATCTGGGCTCGCTGCGGCGCAGGATCGGCGCCGTGACGCAAAACGGCAGCCTGTTTCAGGGGGACATCTATTCCAACATCGTCATTTCCGCGCCCCAGCTTTCGCTGGAGGAAGCCTGGGCGGCGGCGGAGCTGGCCGGCATCGCCGACGATATCCGCGCCATGCCCATGGGGATGCAGACTCTGATTTCCGAGGGGCAGGGCGGCATCTCCGGCGGGCAGAAGCAGCGTCTGATGATCGCCCGCGCCGTGGCGCCGAAGCCGAAGATCCTGATGTTTGACGAGGCGACCTCCGCGCTGGACAACAAGACGCAGAAGCAGGTGTCCGACGCGCTGGACTCTCTCAAGTGTACCCGCATCGTGATCGCCCACCGCCTGAGCACCATCCGCCACTGCGACCGGATCCTGGTGCTGGACAAGGGGCGGATCGCCGAGGACGGCACTTATGACGAGCTGATTGCGAGAAACGGCCTGTTTGCGGCGCTGGTTGCCAAGCAAAGACTTGACACCGACGCTGCGCGTACTGTAAAATAAGGGATAACACGACCAAAGGAAGATCAGACCTCTTGACAGAGCGTCTTTTCAAATAACAAAAAGAAAGGAAATGATCATCATGAGTGACAACATCGTAAAACTGGCTGACGAGGCCCTGGAGAACGTTTCCGGCGGTATGACCCGCAACCTGAAGGCCGCCTACGCCTGCATCAACGGTGACTACGGCAACGGCGAGGCCCGCTTTGCTGCGCTGAGAAAGGCCGGCTTTGATCCCAACGTGGTGCAGGGCCTGGTGAATGATCTGCTGAAATATGAAAAGGTTGCCAAGGACGTCATCGACGGCAAGTACGGCAACGGCGAGGCCCGCAAGATCGCGCTGCAGAAGGCGGGCTACAACTACGATACCATCCAGAACCTGGTCAACAACATGCTGCTCTGAGACAGCGCCGGGCTGTCCGCTTTCGGCGAACGGGCCCTGTTTTCTCAGGCACAGGATCCGGCAGCCTCGCCTAGGTCGATGCTGCCGGATTGCCTTAACCAAAACTTACGACCCATCGGCACAATGGGAAACGGCGTTCGTCCCCTGCGGGCGCGCCGCTTACGGAGGACATACCATGGACAGAAAATCAATTCTTTGCCTGCTGCTGGCGATCGCGATGGTCTTCTCCCTCGCCGCCTGCGGAGGCACGGCACCCCAGCCCGCTGAGACCCCCGCTCCTGCTCCCGCGACCGCGGAGCCGGCGGCCACGGCGGAGCCGGAGCCCACGCCCGCCCCGAGCGATGATCCTGCGATCCTCGCCCTGTTCCAGACCCTGCCTGCGCTGCAGCAGGAGGGAGAGACGCGCGAATGGCGCTACGCCGTGACCGACCTGGACCACAACGGCCGCCTGGAACTGGTCGCCGCGTCCCAGCACCAGGCTGATCGCTCCACGACCCTCAAGGTCTGGGAGCTCAACGAAAAAGCCGACGCGCTTGTCGAATGCGCGGTCAAGCTGGAGGAAGGCGAATCCTTCCCGGACATCCTGTCTGAAAACGCGGACACCTTCCGCGACCCCGTTACGGGCAACTGGTCGTACCTGTTTTACGACAACATCCTGCTCTCCGAGACCGAGGCCTATACGGCCAAGTGCTCCGTCACCCTGCGCGACGGGACGCTGAGCTATGAGCAGTACGCCATCCAGCATGTACTGGACGAGAACGGAAAGCGCACGGTCAGCTATATGGACCTCAACGGCAATGAGATCACGCCCGAGGCCTATAACGCCGCCGGCGAGCTGGCCTTCACCGGCTGTGAAAAGAGCAGCAGCAACTTCGGCTGGTTCCGCTTTGAGGACGCGAAGGACGCTTCCTGCCTGACCAACAGCTACGCTGTCTTCACCGGCGATCAGACGCCCGACAAGACCAATCCCCTGCCCCGTCCGCGCCCGCTGGGCGAGCCCGCCCCCGCAGAGTCCCCGGTCCCCGGTGCGGCTCCTCTCTTCCTGTACATCACCAAGAACCCCACCAATGAGAAACGCGTGGAAGGCGATACGGCCTACTTCGTCGCCTTTTCCAATATCTATACCTCGCTGAGCTGGACCTTCGTGTCCCCCGACGGCGGAGAGTACACGCCCCAGGGCTTCCTCAACAAGGTCTCCGGCGTGGAACTCGGCGGGCTTTACAGCACCACGCTGAGCATCAACAAGCTCAGCAAGCAGGCGGACCGCTGGGGCGCCTACTGCACCTTCAACTACGACGGGCAGACCGCGCGCACCAACACCGCGTATCTCTCCGTGAGCGCCAAGTCCGCGCCCACGCCGACGCCGACTCCTGCGCCCGCGCCGACCGCCGCGCCCACCCCGACGCAGCAGCCCGCCCCGACCGCTGCGCCCACGCCGACGCAGCAGCCCAGCCCGACGCCCGCGCCCTCCGGCGAAACGATCGCCCTGGGCGGCTTCAGCTCCGATACGGAGACCGGCCTGGATCTCTGCTGCGACTGGAAGGCGGTCAGGACCGGCGAGCATCAGGCCGAAGTAAAGATGGATATCAGCATCCGCTCCGCCTCCATCACCCTCAACCGTGTGGAAAACGGCATCTCGCTCAGCCTTGGCAAGCAGACGGCCAGCATGACCCAGCCCGCTCTGGACTACACCGGCGGCAAGACGACCACCTACTTTGACAGCCGTTCCTTCCCCGTGGAGCTGGGCACGGAGAGCAGCGAGCTGCTGCTGAACGTGATCTGGCGCTTTAACGGCAGCTACGGCGGCCACCCGCTCGACCTCATCGAGTGCGGCGGCACGATCACGCTGCCCGGCGAGCCGGAGCCCACGCCGGAGCCCACCGCTGAGCCCACGCCGGAGCCCACTCCCGAGCCCACGCCGGAACCCACTCCCGAGCCCACGCCGGAACCCGCTCCCGAGCCCACGGCCGAGCCCGAACCCGAACCCACTCCCGAGCCCGAACCCGAGCCCACGGCCGAGCCCGAACCCGAGCCCACCGCCGAGCCCGAACCCGAGCCCACGGCTGAGCCCGAACCCGAGCCCACGGCCGAGCCCGAACCCGAGCCCACTCCCGAGCCCGAACCGGTTTATGCTTCGATGGCCGGCACGGTCCATGACATCACGGCCGAGCGCTACACCATCCATCTGGCCAACGGCCTGACCGTCACTGTCGATCCCTCCGTCTGCCGCCTTGCCTACGGCATGCTCGCCGAGGGCTGCAGCTGCACGGTGTATTATGCCGACTACCCCACCGACGAGACGATCTACCTGGTCGATATCTACGGCGTGACCGAGGGCCTGGATCCCGATCCGGGCAAGCTGCCCGTCGTCGGCAAATACAAGAGCCACGACATTGAGATCGAGATCAAGGATTCCGGCCGCGCCGAAGGCGAATACAAGGTGACGATTTCCTGGCCGAAGGACGGCGAAACCAGCAAGTGGGTCTTCTTCGGCAGCTTCAACGCCGAAGGCCTGCTGCAGTACACCGGCTGCACCAAGACCGTCACGCGTACCGGCGAGGACGGCCAGACCGCCGAAGAGACCGTCTACGAGGACGGCCAGGGCTCGCTGAAGTTTGACGAGGCGACGAAGCACCTGACATGGAAAGACGGGAAGGAAGACGCCGGCAAAGACCTCATCTTTGAGTAATCACGCTGAAATAGGAGGAACTATCATGAAAGCATCTCCCCTGAACGACGAAGTGCTGCAGGATGTCAGCGGCGGAACGATGATCCCCTATATCGTCCGCCCGGGCGACACGGCCGAGTCGATCGCCAAACGCTTCCACTGCACGGTGGAGCAGCTCTGCCGCTGGAACAACATCCGCAATCCCCAGGAGCTGAAGGTCAACCAGAAGCTGATCATCCGTTTCTGAAACCCATCACAAAACCGTGAAGCCGTCATGGCTTCACGGTTTTTTCTTATCTTGACGCGCGCTCTTGAGAATCGGGCCTGACTGTGGTATAATCCGGGCAATTGGACATACTGGATGATTCAAGGAGATGTGTCAGATATGAAATTAGGGATCGAAATAAATCGGCCAATTTCTGTATCTCCATGTATCCCCGCAAAAGCCCGCAAAGGCGTATGAATGGGCGTAGAAAAACCTTGCGAAAAAGAGTCCGGCGCACAGATATAAATATGAATGCCTGCACCTGTGGTGGCAGATCCACTATGGTGCAGGCATTCTTCGTTGACTGGTACTTGACTGTCCGGATTTTACCAGCAGAAATAACCCCTGGTAGCGAGTGCTTTTGTGGATCTTTTTAGTTGATCCATAGTTGATTCCAGTATGCAAGCGCGCTGCTGTCTGCAAGCAACTCCTGTTCATCCTCGATCAAAGTTGGGCTCTTTCCTTTCCCTATACGCTTCAGACCGGATGCTTGCAGAATGAAAGCATAGCAAGAAGCCACAATACGACGAATGACCTTTTTCCCGCTCATCGGTTTATGCCGGTGGGCGGAGTTTCCCTTGCATCGTCTGGAATATAACCGTTCCCTAAGGCCCCGTTTTATGGTATAATTATATATTCCTTGAGCGGGACAAGGTCATGCAGATCCGGAACAACTATGACAAAGAGGTTTTTAACGGGGACATTGGCGTTGTGGAGCGGGTCGACCTGGAAGAACGAGCTCTGTTTGTCCGCTTCGATGATCGTACAATGGAGTATGATTCAACAGAACTGGATGAGCTTGCTCTTGCTTATGCGACCACGATCCAAAAGGCCCAAGGCGGTGACCCGATCGTAGTCCTGCTCGTCCTGATTAAGCAGGCAAAAGCCCTTCAGGCGCGGCTTGCAGAACACTTTTCCCAATAGGAGCCTTGTGGCACTGACTGCGAGTATGGAGAATATGATCACGGCGAGTCATACTAAGATATACATGCCGCAGCAGGCCAGTTTGGAATACAGAGGAGTTTGAAAAAATGACAACTGACAGCCTGGTAAATCTAGTGTTGCTGTTTTTCGCGTATGCTTTCCTCGGCTGGTGCATCGAGGTCACACTGAAGTACTTTCAGTTTCACCGTTTCATCAACCGCGGCTTTCTGACCGGCCCGTGGCTCCCAATCTACGGCTCCGGT
>CACYWG010000030.1 GCA_902778115.1 Oscillospiraceae bacterium
TGATAATACTCGTCATACAGGCCGCAGCAAGCATCCATTCCCATGTTAGTGCCGAAAGCCTTCTGAATGACAAGTGCCCAGCTGCCGTATTTCTCATACAATTCATCCGGAGTAGGGCCATCCTCGTGTCCGTATGTATCCAGGTTGCTCTGTTTCAGCTTTTCGAGCCCCTCCGGATCATCCTTATACGCCTCCAGACGCAGGCGGTTTCTTTCGGTGGAAACGGCTCTTGCCATTTCTTCAATTGACGCGCCTTCCGCACGCATTTCGTAAAGGATGTCCATCATGGTGCTCATAGACTCGTGATACGCTCTGCGCTCTTCCTGTGCTTCGGCAACAAACTCAGGATCAGTCCAGTCATATTCAGCGTAAACCCCGAGGCGTGTCGATTCGGGATTTGGGGAGAAACCGTAAACCGCGTCAGCATTTTCGACGATATCCTTCATCGCTTCCGGGTTTTCTCTCGGATCATGCTCATATGAGAAGAGGTCTTGCTGCATTCCGACCCACTCAAACACCATGTCCTCACCGCCTTCGGGCAAATCCCGATGCCAGGTAAAAGACCCATCGTCGTTAAAGGTGATCACGCCGGGGATGTCTTCATATTCGCTGTCGTCGCTTACCACTTCGCCGCTGTTATCGTAGACAAAGTTCGTTTTCGAGCAGCCGTCGTAGGTAATGCTGCGGGTATCCGTATCCAGTCGCCCGGAGATAACCCAGTTGGTCATTTCCGAAGCGCTGCTTGCCCATTCGATGGAGATCCATGCCTCGTCATAGCCAGAGCACTCGACGTTTGCCCGTGCCCTGTCGCACTGATAGACGCCGGTGAAGTTCATGACCGGGTTCTGCCAGTCGGGGTCTTCCTCAAATACGGCGATATACTCCGCGCTCTCATCCAGCAGCAGGGTGATCTGCGGCTCTTTGGAAAAGTCCTCGCCGTTCTTTGTCCACTTGACGAACAGATTGCCCGCCTGGGGCTGGGCGATAAAGGTGTGCGTGGCAGGCTCGGCCAGGCCGATGTAGGCGGATTGGGACGGATACTCCGGGTCGAGCTCCGGCGCTTGATCCCCTTCGGCATAGGCGATATTGCCCCAGCCTTCGGTGTTGATCGTAACGACGATCGACGCCTCCTCTATCTGCATCGGGGTGAAGTGATAGCTCTCGCCGCCGTCGATGGTGAGCAGCAGGCCGTCCTCGCCCTCCTCGGACACGGTGACGATCAGCGGCTCGGCGCTCTCATCCCAGCCATTCAGGTCGCCGTGCAAGGTGCAGCCCTCCTGCGGGAGCACGCAGCCTCCCGCAAGCTCTCCGGCCATGACGCCGACATACCATCCCGGTTCGTCGACCTCCTCCATCCACATGACCGTCAGCATATTTTCATTTTCGTCCGTGAAATAGCCCTGACGGGTCCACTCGGCGGCAGCCTGTTCCGCCTGCGCCGGAGCTTCTGAAGCCTGCGTCGTGGTTTCGTTGGCGCCGGCCTGCTTTGCTCCGCAGGCTGCCAAGGTGAACACGATGCACATTGCCATAAGGATACATACGATTCTTTTCATTTTTCCTCTTTCCTTTCCCTTTGTTTTGCCTTTTTCAACACTTTTTCAGAGGTTCTTTTTCAGTGTCAGGACATTTTTGCCGTCCTTATAGGTATAGGTTACGTTGTCCATGAATTTCCTGGTCATAAAGATTCCGAGGCCGCCGATTTCACGTTCCTCTGCTGGAAGTGTCACATTCGGATCGGCCTTTTTCAACGGATCAAAGGGAACACCACTATCTGAAAAAGTGATTGTTGCCGCAGCCGGATCGTCAGATATTTCTATACGCACCGTAACTGCGCCAGTTCCCGGAGCATAGGCATAGCTTGCGATGTTCACAAAGACTTCTTCTGCCGCCACAGCGATCTGCATCTGCTTTTTCAGCGGGCAGTCCACTTCGCCCAGCGCCTGTTCCAGGAAGGAGAGCACTTCCTGCAGCTTTTCAATCTGCGCAGGGACCACAAGCTCCTTGTATGAACCTCTCATGAGTGAACCCCCTTATACTCCACGCAGAGCATCGTCAGATCATCGAACTGCTCCGCGTCTTTAACAAAGCCGTCTACAGCTTTGCGGACATTTTTTAGGATCATTTCCGGCGCCGCGTCAGGAGCTTCATTCAGCGCATCCAGCATCCGGTCTGTACCGAACATTTCACGCTGTGCATTCGTCGCCTCCGGAACACCGTCCGTATAGAGAAACAGCCTGGAACCGGGCGTCAGCGTCAGCTCATACTCCTTATACCGCATGCCGTCCATGCCGCCGATGACAAAGCCGTGTTTGTCCTTCACCAGTTCGAACTGCCCGCCCGCCTGCATGAGCACCGGGTACTCGTGTCCGGCGTTGGCCGCTGTAATCTTTCCAGTCTCGGTATCCAGCACGCCGAACCAAACGGTGACGAACATCTCCTCGCGGTTATTGGCGCAGATCTGATCGTTGACCGCCTGCAGTACCTGGGCAGGGCTGCGGCCGGTCATGGCATAGTTCTGTACCAGGATCTTGGAGATCATCATAAAGAGCGCTGCGGGCACACCCTTGCCGGAGACGTCTGCCATAACGATACCGAGATGCGTTTCATCAATCAGGAAGAAATCATAGAAGTCGCCGCCAACTTCCTTGGCAGGATCCATGCTCGCGTAAATGTCGAAATCCGGGCGATCCGGGAAAGCCGGGAAAATATTCGGCAGCATATCCGCCTGGATCCGGGTCGCCAGCGCCAGCTCCGTGCCGATGCGCTCCTTCTCCGCTGTGATCGTCTCGATTCGCTTCAGATAATCGTCGATCTCCTTTGCAAGATCGCAAACATCCTCCGACAGTTGGCCGATTTCGTTTGGCGGCCGGATCCCGGCCAGGTTCTCCGCAATGGCGGCACTGTCTTTTTCATCCCGATACAGACGGATATTGTGCTGCACCTTTTTCAGCGGACGCAGTACAAACACGTAGATCAGCGCAAGGCAGATCATGGAGAGCCCGATCTGGTTGAGGATGGCAAAGAGCGCCCCTGTCCGCGTCTGCGTCTCAATATCCGTGCGCAGGGCAGAAAGGCTGTAGGTCATGCCGATCAGCACCGCATGCCCGTCCACATCGCACAAATAGGCATAGTAATCCAGGTAGTCGCCCGCGTCCACTAGATGGTTCGCATCTTCCCGGGCGCTGCGCATAGCTTCCTGCTGGCTTTCTCCGACGGAGACGACATTTCCCAGCGGATAGACCTCCTCATAGTTCGTTCCGCGCACGGCGCCGGGATCCGCACCGCTGAACAGGAAAAACTGTGTATCGTACGGTTCCTCCGTCGCTACGCAGAACAGATAGTCGATCCCGTGGGCCTGCTTGATCTGATCCACGCGCGTGATGAGCCAGGAATACACGATCTCCGCGTAGAGTCTTTGATCCTCCTCCGACAGCGCAGCTAGCTGTGCCGCGTCGGCATAGCGGAGCTGGAGCTCCGGATGACGCTCCGCGAGCAGCCGGCATTTTTCCGCGGTTTCGCTCTCCGCGCTGAACACCGTGTCGTATTCGATGTCCATCTCGCCGGCGTTTTCATACCAGTATTGCAGCAGCCACTGGTACGCGGGGTATTCCATGACCGAGCGCTTCACCTCGTCGGCAATCTCCTCCGCATAAATCTTAGTCTGCTTTTCCACATTATCCCCGGAGAGCTTCTGCTCGCAGAAATAGGTGAGCAGTCCAGTGGTCAGGACGCCGAGCGCAAACAAAATCGCGACCTGTAGGATGATGCCGCCTCTTCGCTTTTCTTTGTTCATATGATTCCCTCAGTCGATCGTCAGAAACGCCCGTGAACCGGAAGCCCCACGACGGCTTTCTTCCCATAGATTATCTTCCCTCGCCCGGCTCGTTCCTGACCTTCCGGGCAGAGCCGCACACAGTCCTTCGAGCATGATCCCTCTGATGATTTTCGCGCCTTAAGCTCCCTTGTCAGATCGGTTCCTGATTCGTTTCCGGCTGGAAGAGATCGCTTTCTCCGGGCAGACCAGCACACACAGATGGCAGCCTACGCATTTTCGTCCGTCGAGCACAGGTCTGCGATCGTCTGACAAGCGGATCGCCTGATGTCCCCCGTCGGCACAGGAGATCACACAGCGGCCGCATCCGATGCACTTCTCCCGATGAAACTTCGGGAAAACAACGGTGTCGCGTTCCAGAACATCGGTCGAATCACTGACAGCATCCAGCGCAAGCCCCACCGCCTCGCCGACCTGGGCAAAGCCCTTCTCCGACAGGTAATAGTTGAGCCCCGCCTTGAGATCGTCGATGATGCGGTAGCCGTATTGCATCACCGCCGTGGTGACCTGAACGCTGCCCGCACCGAGCAGGATAAACTCCAGCGCGTCTGACCAGGTTTCCACGCCGCCCATGGCGCTCAGATGCATGCCCTGCAGGGCCGGATTCTGAGCCAATTCCGCGATAAAGCGAAGGGCAATGGGCTTGACGGCGTTGCCGCTGTAGCCTCCCACGGCGGATTTCCCGTGAACCGCAGGCGAGGAGACATAGGTATGGGGATTCACGCCGATAATGCTCTTGATCGTGTTGATGGCGGCAAGTCCATCCGCGCCGCCGCGCCTGGCTGCCTCAGCCGCGGGGCTCATCACGGCCACATTCGGCGTGAGCTTTGCCAGGATCGGGAGCTTCGTTCCGCGTCTTGCCGCGGCGGTAAAGCGCTCGACCAGCTCCGGCACTTGGCCGATATCCGAGCCCAGGCCGCCGTCCGCCATGTTGGGGCAGGAGAAGTTCAGTTCAATGGCGTCTGCGCCGTTTTCCTCGCAGAGCCGGGAGAGCTCCTCCCACTCCGCGTCGTTCTGGCCCATGATGGAGGCCAGAATGAATTTGTTGGGATAGTTCTCTTTCAGGCGGCGGAAGATCTCCATATTCTCCGCCACACTGTGATCGGAGAGCTGTTCGATGTTCTTAAAGCCGATGATGCTGCCATTGTCCCCCGTGATGGCCGAAAAGCGCGGAGAAGCCTCGTGGATCGGGAAGGAGCAGATCGTCTTGAACGCAGCCCCCGCCCAGCCCGCTTCAAAGGCTCTGGCGCACATATCATAGGTGCTGGCCACCACCGAGGAGGACAGCAGAAAGGGATTTTCCAGCGGGACGCCGCACAGCTCTGTCCGCAGGCGGTCTTCGTCCTCCGGCACGCCGATCTCCAGCTGCGGCTTTACCTCCGCGTGAAGGCGTGTCAGCAGCCTGCGGATCGGAACCTGGTGCGCGCGAACGCAGGCATCCTCGCAGGGCGCCGGGCAAGCGGCGCAGGGGCTATGCTCCGGGAAGCCTGCTGCCGCCGTTTTTTCATCGTCAAACCAGAGGCAGCACAGGATTCGGGCCGGGTCGAGCGCTTCACAGGCCGCTGTACAGGGCGCATCCTTACACAGGGCGCAGCGGAGCAGCTCCGAACGGGTTATGTGTCTTTCAAACATCTGGTTCACCCCTTATCTATTGCGCATTCCGGGGCAACACGCCTCGTGCGCGATCTTATTGAACAACTCCTCCCTTTTTCGATCGTCAGAATATCCGAGAAGCCGGTGACTTCAAAAATATCCAGAATCGTCTCGTTCACATGGAGAACCTTCATTTCTCCCTGCCTGTTCATGACCTTCTGGGCGGAGAGCAGCACCCGCAGCCCGGCGGAGGAGATATATTCCAGTGCCGCCATGTCGATGGTCAGGGCGGTCACGCCGTCCAGAGACGCTTTCAGTTCCTATTCCAGCTCCGGCGCCGTGGTGGTGTCCAATCGCCCAGCCAAGGCGACGGTCAGTTCGGATGCGTTGGTTGTTTTCTCAATGTTCAGCATGTTCTTTCCTCCTGTTTCGTTAGTTTTGGATTTCTTTGTTCTAATTCATTTATATGAGCGTTTTGGTGTTCATTCGGTTTATGTAAGCTTCCTTTTACTCGGCCTATATTATACACCAAGTTGACCCATCTGTAATGAGCTGTTCCTGTTATTTCGTCAAAGTTTATCCTCTCATGCTTTTTCCCGAATCAGAACGCGAACGACGTTGCCGGCTTCTCTCTCGGGGTCAAAGGAAAAGGCCAGATCATCAACGGCCCGTTTCAGGACCATGTAGGATAGTTCGTTATCCCCCTCCGCCGGGTCGAAACGCTCCCCGCCGTAGGCAACGGTCACCGTTACCTGCTCCTCCGTGGGGGCATATTCCAGCGTCACATGGATGGGTGTTCTCCCCAGCAGCGGCAGCAGCATTTGCTGCCCCAGTTCCTCGAAAGCAAGACGAATGCGATACTTCGTGCGAGGAGGAATATCGTTCTGCATACAATAGCGGTCGATCTCCGCTCCGGCACCGATAAAGTCGTAGTCGCGGCTTTCGACGTTGAGTTCCAGAACCTTTAGCTTCTTGATAAAGCGCCGTGTCAGCTCCTTTTTAGGATGATCGAAGATCTGCTCCGGCGTGCCGTCCTCATAAATGCCGCCCTCGTCCATATAGAACACCCTGTTGCAGATGGCGCGGGCAAAGTTCATTTCGTGGGTAACGATCATCATGGTCTTGCCGCTTTGCGCAAGATCACGGATGACCGCCTGCACTTCGCCTACCATGGTGGGGTCGAGGGCGCTGGTCGGCTCATCCAGCAATACCACATCCGGATCCATGGCCAGCGTCCGCGCGATGGCCACGCGCTGCTTTTGCCCGCCGGAGAGCTGCTCGGGATACTGGAATTCCCGCCCGGCGAGGCCGACACGCCGTAACAGCGCCATGCCGGTATCATAGGCCTCTTGCTTTGACTTTTTCAGAATGTCCATGGGTGCGAGCATCAGATTCTCAATGACCGTCAAATGCCCAAACAGGTTGAAGGACTGGAAGACCATGCCCATCCTGCGCCTCGCCAGCGTCAGATCATATTTCGGCGCTGTGATATCCACACCGTCGAGCAGGATCTGCCCACCGGTGGGCCGCTCCAGCATGTTGATGCAGCGGATCAGCGTGGATTTTCCTGTGCCGGAGGGCCCGATCACGGAAATCACATCCCCATCGTTTATAACAGCGTTCACGTCCTTCAGAGGCGTGGCGTTTTCGTATTGCTTTCTCAGATGTTTGAGCTCAATCATCGGCTTTCACCCCCTTGAGGAGCTCCTTGCGTGATCTTTTGCGCGGGTCGATGCGGATCTCGACCTTATTCACGAGGAAGGTCAGGATCGCCGCAAGAACGAAGTAGATCACCGCAACGGCGATCAGCGGGAAAAATGCCTCATAGGTTCGGCTGCGGACGATATCGCCCATCTTTGTCAAATCCTGCACGGCGACGTAGCCCACAACGGCGGTCGCCTTGATCAGTGCGGTAATCTGTCCCTTATAGGAGGGGAGAAAATGCGGGATCGCCTGAGGCAGCACGATGCGGAAGAACGCTTTATGATCCGAGTAACCCAAGGCGTAGGCAGCCTCGGTCTGACCACGGTCGATCGCCCCAACGCCAGCTTTGAGCATCCCATATACCGCCGCGCCGAACACCAGCGTAAAACCTATGACCGACACCGCCGTTCCCGAGATGGCGATCTTGCCGAAGATGACGTAGTACAGGATCATAAGCAGCACCACCACCGGCATTCCCTGCACCAGCCACACGCAGAAGCGGGTAAGGACATTGGCGACGGGGTTTCCGTTCCTGCATAGCATGAACACGCCGAAGCCAAGTGCCGTACCAAACAGGATGGACAGCACGGTAATCAGCATCGTCGTGCCGATGCCTTCGACAAAGAGCTGCCAGCGGTTTTCCCGGATAAAGGTTTTCTCAAAGCTCGCCCGGACACCGTCAAGGAACGATTCCTGTTTCCCGGCTGTGCTGTCGAGGACTACGAACACCACGCTTTCCGCGAAATGCGGCTCTGAGAAATCCACGCTCTCCTTGCGCTCCTCCGTGGCGGCAAGGCACGCGCAGGCAAAATCGCACTTTCCGGCCTGAACAGAGGCCAAAACGCCGTCGAAATTCATCTGCTCCACCTGCAGCGCAAAACCGTTTTCCTCGCAGAAGCGTGCGGCCAGTTCGATTTCAAAGCCGACAATGACATTGTCCCGGACATAGTTAAACGGCATTTGCGTACCCGTGGCCGCCAGGCGCAGCATTCCGTTTGTCGCAGGCAGCGCGGAAATGTCGAGCATGGTTTTGACGGACTCATCCTCGCCGAACCATTTCTCGCGCAGTGTTTCCAGTTCACCGCTTTCACGGAGCTCCCGGATGTACACACTGAAACGCTCGCGCAGCGCGGCTCCGTCCTTCGTTTTCGGGAAGGCGAAGCTGACATCCGCGTCCGTCAGGTGTTCGTCCAGCCAGGTGATGCTCTTATCCTCATAGCTTATGAAGAGAGCTCCCGATTGTGGCCGGGCCATTGCGTCGATCTTGCCCGCCTTCAGCGCATCGATCATATCCGCGGTCGTGTTGAAGTAGACGATCTGCGCCGTGGGAAGCCGCTTTGCTGCCAGGCTGTCGTGGATCGTGCCCGTTACGACGCCGATCCGCTTTCCCGCGAGCTCGTCAACGCTTCCATATCCGCCCTTGGCTACGACGGAACCTGTCGTGGTCAAATCCGATGAGCGCACCGCGAGTACGATGCCTCCGTGGGCCGTCGGGCCGGAAAACAGCACTTGCTCCTCTCGCTCCGGCGTCACATTCATATCGGTGGTGAAGTCATATTTTCCCGACTGTACTGCCGGGATGCGCCCGGCAAAGTCCACATCTCCGAGCTCCAGCGAGTAGCCCCTCTCCCGGCAGAATCGCACCACAAGGTCGATATCGTAGCCGACGTTCTTCCCGTCTTTGATGTAGGACCACGGCATATCCGTGGAGGTCGTCACGACCCGGATCGTGCCGTTTTCTCCGGTCAGGTCGGACATATCCACGACCTTCCGCGCCTCATCCACGCCGAGCCAGATCTCTGCGATCTCGTCCATGGTGCCGTCTGCCCATGCGCGCGCCAGAAACTCGTTCAGTTCCTTGCACAATGCAGCGCTTTCAGGATCATCCTTCCGGAAAGCAAAAGCGTAGTTGTTCTCTGTCAACGGTTCATGGATATAGTCGATCTCCGGCTGCTCGGCGTGCATGGAGATCATTCCCGGCTCGTCGCCGAGGAAGCCGTCGATCTTGCCTGTGAGCAGGGCGGTCGCACAGTCCGGATAGCTGTCAAAGTACAGGTACTCGCTGTCGGGGAAAAACTCCGCGGCAGTGTCCTCCATCAGGGGCCCCACCAGAACGCCGAGCCTTTTGCCGTTATAGTCCTGCCAGCTCACCGTGCCGTCCGATGCTTCCGACCCTTCGCCGGTTGCGCGCACCATGGCCGTGACCTCCACATCGAACAGGGGATCGGAAAACGGAATCGCTTCTCCTTTTTCCGGCGTGTAATAGAGGTTGGACATGATGCAGTCCACATCTCCTGTTTCCGCAGCCGTAACGATACCGCCGAAATCGTAAATCTTAAACTCGACGTCCGCGCCGAGCCAGGCCGCGAAGCGGTATGCAAGCTCAATGTCGTACCCGCGCAACTCTGTCCCGACGTAATAGGAATAGGGCATCACGGTACCGGTCGTGCCGACTCGCAGTTGGACCGTAAGATGCTCAGGCAACGTGATCTTCGGCATGGTGTCGTCGGCCAGAATCACCCAGCGCATATACATATCGTCCAGCGTCCCGTCCGCGTTCAGCTCCGAGATGAAAGTATTAATCTTTTCCTGAAGGTCCGGGATGGGCGAAATGGGAGACAGCCCGACCGCGACGGTGTTTTTGCTGTAGTTCTCGTCCAGAAGACGAACGCCTGCCGTTCCGTTTTCTATGGCAAACTCCATTTCACGACGGGCATACACATAGGCGTCAAGCCTGCCCTTGGCAACATCATCATAGGCCAGAGGATAGTTGTCATAGACCAAGACCTCCGCCTCGGGATAATCCTGCTGCAGTGTTTCGAACTCCAGCATGTCGCCAGGTACGCCGATCTTCGTACCCGGCTCGCCAAGCTGGTCAAGCGAGGTGATCTCCTCTTTGTCCTTTGTGCCGCAGCCGGTCAGCATGGTCAGCGCCAGAGCCAGGAAGCAGGCCAAAGCTGTCATTCTTCTTTTGTTCCTATGAACCATCTTCCTCTTCCTCTGTTTTCCGTTCCTCATCAGTGTCATGCGTCAACTCCGCATGGCGTCCATCATTTGAATGACGATCCGGCTGGAATTGTCCGCCGCGAGATCGCCCATATTGTCAACGCTTTCATGGGCGTTTCCGTCCGCCTTGTCTGACATCGCGCGAATCACCACGAAGGGCATCCCATACTGTGTGCATACCGCCGCGATGGAAGCACCCTCCATTTCGCAGGCAATAGCGTCAAAATCCTGCTGCAAGCGGCGAACGTATTCCTCGGAGGCTACGAACTGATCTCCGGTGGCAACGGTGCCTTTGAGCACGTGATCCTCGCCTACCACCTGAACGGCAGCCTCGAAGGTCAGATCCACCAGATCGGGGTCGCAGGTATAGAAGACCTTTTCTCCCATTTCTTCTCCGGTAACACCGCTGGACCAGACAAAGCCGTCGTTGGTGATCGTGCCGTAATCGTGCTGCACCAGGCGCGTTGCGATCACCTGATCCAGTACCTGCGTCTCATCGCCGACGCCGCCCGCGATACCGGTGAAGATCACCTTGGAGATCGGGTAATTGTTCAGCGTGGCCGTCGCAGCGGAGGCAGCCATGACCTTCCCAATCCCGGACCGCATGATTACTACCGGTTGCCAGTGCAGCGTACCCACATGAAAGTCAACGCCGCCGATGGTATCCACGCGGTCGATTTCCGCCTCTTTGAGCAGCAGCGCAACAAGGCCGAGGACAGCGGAAGCCATTTCAACTGCGTGAAACATGCGCGCTTCCAGAGAGTAATGCCTTCTCTCCAACGCTGTCATTTCTCTTACCGTTTTTTCCGGCATGGCGTATCTCCCCCCCACTGTCTTTTCCTCCGGTCAGCAGGACTCCTGCTCACTCGATTATCAAGATATCTGAAAATCCTGTAACCTCAAAAATCTCCATGATCGTTTCACCCACGTGCACGACCTTCATCTCCCCCTGCTTGTTCATTGTTTTCTGGGCGGAGAGCAGCACGCGCAGCCCGGCGGAGGAGATGTAATCCAGCGCGGTCATGTCGATGACCAGCGTTGTCACACCGTCCAGAGAGTCCCTCAGTTCCTTCTCCAGCTCCGGCGCGGTGGTGGTGTCCAGCCGCCCGGTCAGGGAGACGGTCAGCTCAGTCTCGTTGGTGTTTTTTGTGATATTCAGCATGATTTTTACCTCCAGGCTAAAATGATTTTTATGGTTTGGGAAACCGTATCATATTGCGGTTATATCCTGTTGTTGTAAGATACGCCTTCTCCTTTTGCGATTGATAACGAAGCTGCTCAGGCCGTCGATCTTCAGTTCTGGATCGGTCACATCAAAAATCACGCCGGAATCCCGCTCGATCAGCAGGACGGAGTCCTTCTCAAACAGAAGCGAGATTTCGACAAGGAGCGGCTTTCGGACCGCCTTGTTCTTTTCAATCAGGGTCAGCCCGATCTCCTCGGTAAAGAGCGCCGCCTGTGTTGCGCTTCTGTCGCTGAATCCGCGATCACGCAGCGCTTCATTGACCTGCTCGGACAGCCTGACGCAGCTTTCCTTCGTCAGAGTGTCATCAAGGACAAGAATCGGCTTCTCCGTGCCTTCGAGGAGATAGGGAAAGCGTGCCTTGCCATAGCGAAGGCGAATATACAGCAGAGACAGCCCCAGCGCCAGCAGCGGCGCAACGGCAAAGGCTGACCAAAGCCCCGCCTGTCCAAAAAGCACCGAGCCAAGGACGGGCAGGAGAGAATACAGCAACCCGTCCTTCAAAAAAGTGATCCCCACCGACAGCCCCACATGGTCGATCAGCATATAATACGAGGTCATCAGGGAGATCGCACTGCAAAAGACCATGCCCATGCAGACGATCCGGACGGCTTGGATAGAGGGAAGCAGCGCCGCTCCGCTGCTGATTCCGAATAAACCGCAAAACTGCCTGGCCAGGAGAAACACAAGAAGATTGGCGATCAGCCCTTCGGCCAGGGCGGCCTTGATCGCAGCACGCATAAGCCTGCGGATCATCACGTAATTATTCTCGCCCAGGTATGTCCCCAAAAGAGGCTGCACCGCAAGACCAACGCCGTCCATGACCACGCCGAACTCGATCAGACTGATCACGACCGCCAGCGTGACTTGTCCCGTTTCGCCATAGTGGGCTGAGACATGGCCGATCAACACATAGTCCGCCACCGCCCAGCAGAGATAGATCACCGCGTCCACGATGCTGAAACGAACGCTCTGCACCAGATCGGACACGGACAGATGCCAGACAAAATGCAGCGTGTTGCTCTTGCGGAGAAAGTGCCAGAGGGAGGCCATAAGCCCCAGCGCGTTGCCGATGATCGTCCCCAGAATGATGCCGAGCATTCCAAAGCGGCTCGCCAACAGCACGGAAAACAGGATATTCCCGCCGATCTGGCAGCCGTAGCAGACATTGTTGCAGGTCTCGTCCCCATCGGTATAGACCATTTGGCTCAGATACGAGACCATGACGTTGAGCACGGCGTTGAGCGGGGTCCAGCGATAATAGACCAACGCAAGCTCATAGATCTCACCGTTGATCCCATTTGCTTTGAAATACATGTCTCGCAAAAGGATCAACTGCAGCGCGCCCATCACCGAGATAGCGCCGCTCAGGATCAGCCCCTGTCCGTAGATCTCGTCCGCGCGGCGCTTGTTCATCGCGCCGATCTCCCGACTGTAGAGGATGCCCGAGCCGATCGAAATGACGGTGGAGAAAAAGGTTACGATACCGGTGACGGGTGTGACCGCGTTGATGGCCGCAACGCCTGATTCTCCGATAAAATAGCCTGCAATGATATTGTCGCACAGGAGCATAATGTAGATAACCGCCATGGTGAAGGTGCCGGTCAGCAGCATGGAGCGGAACTTATGCTCACAGAAGCCGTTTTGTCTCATATTTCCGACCTCGATTCTGATTGCGCCTGCGCTTGGCGGAGCAGATATTTGTCCATACGGAAGTCCGAAAGACGCGTCGGAAAATGCCCGGCGGCTTTCCATACAAGGCACAGGTTCAGCAGGAAGGCGGCCAGCTCTCCCGCAAAGCCGCCGAGGCAAAAGCCCACGACGCCGAACAACTCGCCGAGCAGGAGCTTGAAGGCCAGCGGAAACAGCAGCGCTTCCGCGAAGAAAATCACATGCGCCTGACCGTAAGCACCCACTATTTTGTAATAGCAAACCAGCTCGGAATTGAGCATATAGAACACAAAGCCGAGCGCACAGGAGACGGTGAGCCAGACAGCGCTGCTCACAGCCGCCGGGTCATCCCCTGTGAGGAAAAGGCCGGTCAGCGGGCGGGCCAACAGCAG
>CACYWG010000031.1:0-1719 GCA_902778115.1 Oscillospiraceae bacterium
GCAAGTTTCATATTCTCACCTCTCAAAGCAGCAAACGTATCCTGTCTGGCCGCAGGATCACGCGGTGGTTTTCCCTCAGAGATCCATCGTCCTCATACCTGAAGCCGCGGACCTGGATCAGCGCTTTCCCTTCCGGAACGGAGAGCAGCGCAGCCTCTTCCTTCCGTGCACGCAGGATGCCGATACGAAGCGGCCCCGCTTCGCTGTGGGGAGCGGCCATTGCGGAGAGCAGCGCGGCGCCGCGTCCATCGCATTCTTCGCCTGGCGCGTACCGCAGGACGCGACTCTCCAGTGCGATCGGCGTCCGTTCCAAGCGCCACAACGCCCGAACGTCAAGCCACTCGCCGCCCTCCTTTTCCGGAAGGGGGAGCTTCGATGAATGCTCCCAGACGTCCAGCAGCTCACCATGCGGGCGCTGCGCTTTTCGACGCAGCGTTTCAAACAGACTCTCTTTGCCCG
The DNA here is from genome assembly GCA_902778115.1 of Oscillospiraceae bacterium. Taxonomy (GTDB): domain Bacteria; phylum Bacillota; class Clostridia; order Oscillospirales; family Oscillospiraceae; genus Limivicinus. The sequence continues at coordinate 460 of CACYWG010000031.1, forward strand.
CCGCGTTCCACTCTGGCCGCGGCAGCGCCACCGTATAGCCCGAGCCGCCCAAAGCGACGAGCCGTCCCGCAGCGGTAAGACGCCGCAGCGCTGTGCGCAGCGTGCCGCGGCTGACGCCCCATTTTTCGCACAGAAGGCGCTCGCTTGGCAGCCTCCTGCGCGGGGGAAGGGAAAGGAGAAGGACTTCCAGTGACTCCGCGGCGAACTCGCCAGGAGTGGGCACACGCGACATTTTCATCCTTCTCCCTCCTTCTGCCCCCCACCGCGGCAAAAGGCTTGCCGCGGCGGGACATACTGCTTGTTGCTTTATTTGTTTATGATCTTCTCAGATCAGGCGTTTTGCTGCTCCTTCTTGTTCTTGCGATCCCAGAAGTAGAAGGCGGGCAGACCGGTGGCGACGGCAATCACAGCGCAGAGGATCGCCGGGATGGGGGCATAGGTCAGTTCGCCCCAGATGAGCGTCAGGGTCATAAAGCTGGCGATGATGGGCATGATCAGTCCGCCGGGCATCTTGTAGCTGGGCTTGTAGTTTTCCTTCTTGCGCAGCACGAAGATCGTGCAGAAGGTGGCAACGTTCTTCAGCAGGGCCACCATGGTGAAGTAGCCCAGCAGATCGGACAGCGAGGTGGCGAAGATCAGGACGATCGCCACGGCGCACTGGACGATGATGGAGAAATAGGGGGTCTCAAATTTGGGGTGGACCTTGGCAAAGGACTTGAAGAAGAGATTGTCCTTCGCCATGGCATATTCGATGCGGGGCTGGTACATGATGCAGCTGGACAGTGAACCCATCACGACGATGATCGCCATGATCGCAACGGCGGTGCCGGCGAAGTGGCCGATGCCGGGCAGCTTGGAAGCCAGCAGGGCGATCGGGGCGTCGGAAGCGGCCAGCTCGTCCACGCTCAGGATGCCGGAAGCGACAAAGGTCAGCCCGCCGTAGAGAGCGAGAACGATGACCGCGGTCAGGATCAGGCCCTTGGGCATGTTCTTCTGAGGATTGCGGATCTCACCGGACATGTAGCAGGGGGCACCCATGCCGTCGTAGGACCAGGTGGTGGAGGCGATGCCGGCGATCAGCGCGGCAACACCGCCGGTGGCGGCACTGGAGAGCCGCTCACCAGAGAGCAGCAGGCTGCCATTGAGATTGAACAAGCCAACGCCGATGATCAGGGCAAAAGGCAGAATCTTCAGTGCGGTGATGAAGGTCTGAAACGCACCGCCGTTTTCCACACTGCGCAGATGGACGAACATGAAGAT
>CACYWG010000031.1:1770-11974 GCA_902778115.1 Oscillospiraceae bacterium
ACGATCGCCAGCGCCATGATGGAGATGGACGGGGGGTCCGTGGCCCAGAAGCTGATCCAGCCGCAGAGGAAAGCCAGGGGGCGGGAACCGGCCTCACGGAAGTAGACATACTGGCCGCCGTCTTCCGGGAAGGCCGAGGCCAGCTCGGCATAGCAGAAGTTGGCGGGGATCTGGAGCAGACCGCCGATGATGAAAGCCAGGAACAGGAACAGGGAGCTTCCGGCCGCATTGGCGACCTCGGACAGAGACGAGAAGATGCCGGAGCCGATGGTCGTGCCTACACCGAGGGCAATGACCGCGCCCAGACCTAACTTTCGGCCCAGTTCTTTGTTGGATTCTGACATGATGATCCTCCTTTGAATTTCGTGCGGCTGTGCACACCGCGCGTATCCTCTCTTAATTGGAGCTCATCGGTCTTCTCTTGCTTCTTGTGATACAGTATGCTGGGGCTGAGGCGTCCGCTTTGCCCGGGCGCCGTCAAAGGCGCAGGCGCTTTCTTACAGGAAAGACCCGCGCTTTTCGCGCTGTTTTATGGTTCCGTCATTCCCCCTCCACTATGACCAGAATCTCCCGCCGTGCGGGGCCGTCGAATTCGCAAAAATATACGTCCTGCGCGCCGCCTCTTTCCAGCACGCCGCCGTGGATCAGGAAATGGCAGTGATTGCCGGTCAGCATGGCTTTGAGATGCCCGGTGGGGTTGCCTGCCGTCGAGCCGTAGTCGCGCAGCATGCGTGCGTGACAGTAGGACCGCTCCTCCGGCGCGAAGAGCGCCAGCGCGGTCTGGATGTCGCTCTCAAGGCATTCCAACGCTTCGTTGACGGTCACGCCGGTCGTCGTATGGCGCGTGAGAACCGTCACCATGCCCTCCTGCACGCCGCTCTCGAGGACGATCTCCTCTACACGCGGGGTGAGCACGGTCATTTCGTTATAGCTTTTGGTGCAGAGCACCAGCGTCCTGACAAACATCATGCACCGTCTCCTTCACCGAGAAAAACAAGGGCGTTCTCCCCGCGAATCAGTTCCAGCGTACTATCGCGCAGACCCAGCGTGCCCAGCGCTTCAGCCATGCGGATCTGCTCAAAGCGCGGATTGTCCGAGCCGAACATCACCTGATGGCGAAGCGACCGGTCGATCCATGTGAGCGGGATATCGCGTGTGAAGCACTGCGTATAAAACTCCCGCGCGTTGTCGAAGTAGAGCGCGGCGGTGTCCGCGTAAACATTGGGATATTTCAGCAGTAACATCGCCGTCTCCCGAATCCAGGGCCAGCCGAAGTGCCCCAGGCAGATCCTCAGACGGGGATGCTTTTGCGCCAGCGCCTCGAAGCGGAGGGGATGACCGTATTCCGCAAGCGTATCTTTTTCCCAGGAGAGTCCCGCATGAAACAGCACCGGTCTGTCGTGGCGCTCGCACACGGCCCAGAGCGGCTCGAGCACCGGATCGGCCGGGTCGAAGCGAGAACGCCCCGGGTGGAGATTCAAGCCTTTGAGTCCCATCCGGGAGAAAGCGTCTTCCAGCTTGTCCGGCGCTTCGCTGTCGAGCGGATCGACCGAGGCAACCCCCCAAAAGCGGTCCGGCGCGAGGGAGACGAGCTGCGCAACTTCCTTGTTGCTCACCAGAGTCTCGCCCATCTGAGTTGAATAGTCCTGAGCCAGCAGACAGAGACGGTCGAGAGAGGCGCAGCGCATTTGATTGAACACGTGCTCCAGCGGCGCAAGACCGTTGCGGTGAATGTCCAGCTCGCGGTGGCGCAGCTCCTCGCGCGCGGCGTTGGCGTTGATCGGCTCGTAAAAGGCCGGGTGGACGTGGATGTCAATCGTCATACCTTACCTCACATCCCTGCGGCAGCCATCATGGCGCGGACATTGTTCACGGCACGGCGCGCGTAGAAGCGCGGCTCGTTGATGTAACCGGTGACCAGCTCCAGCGTGGCAGTGCCCTCGTAGCCGATCCGCTTCAGCTCACAGAAGAGTTCGCCCAGCGGCATGCTCCCCTCGCCGGGAAGGATGTGGCTGTCGGTGCCCTGCTCACCGTCGATGATGTGCAGATGATCCATCTTCGCGCCCAGCTTGTCGAAATAGGCCATGATGCTTTCGTGCTGCACAAAGGGGGGGACAAGGTCGCACATGCCTACGATCCAGGGATTGTCGACACGGCGAAACAGCTCGACCAAATCATTGGCGCGGGTGAAGAAATTGGACTCATAGGGCGTCAGTGCCTCGACCGTGAGCTTGACCTCGCACTTTGCGGCGTAGTCGCCCAGCTCACGGATGGTTTTCTCGAGCCTCGGCCAAAGCTCGTCATAGGTGGCCAGATACCCGCCGTTGGCGGGGCTGGTCAGCATGAAGGAGGCGCCCATTTCTTTGGCCATGTCAAGACACAGCTTGAGATAGGCCACGGCGTCCTCGCGCTGTGCTTCCGAGCCGATCATGTAGTTGTACGGATATGCGTTGTGCTCAGGCGTATACCCCACGACGGGCATCTCATAGAGGTCGATCAGGCGCCGCAGCTGCGTGATCTCGCCTGCCTTAAGGTCAGGGGCGTAGGCATGCGGCCGTCCGCCCCAGAGTTCGATATAATCGTAGCCGTATTCCTTCGCATCCTGAAAGCAGTGCTCCAGCGGATTGCGCTGGTAGCCGGAGGTGAACATTCCGATCTTCATGGCCTTACTCCTTTTATATGTTAAGATTCTTCCGTGACCCAGGGTTCAAATACGGATACGACCTGCGCCGCCACACGCGAGCCGATGCGCATGCATTCGTCGATCGGCTCGTTCCTGAGCAGACCGGAGAGGAAGCCGGCGATATAGCTGTCTCCCGCGCCGACAGTGTTCACGACTTTGACCGCAGGATAGATCCCGCAGGCGGTCCAGACCTTTCCGTCCCAGGCGAGGCTGCCCTTTTCACCGAAGGTGGCCACGGCGAGCTTCATGCCGCGCTGCACCTTGTCCTGCAGAAACTGCTTCACAAAGGCGTCGGACTCATCATGACAGGAGAAGAAACCGACGTCAACCCAGGGCAGCGTCCTTTCGATGATGGGATCACTCAGGCGGTCGCAGTAATCAAAGCTGATGAGGACCGCCGGATTGTGCGCCTTGATCACACCGAGCACACCGTCAGCCTTGCCCCAGAGCGCCGTGTGCACAAGATCGTGCGCCGCGGCAAAGGCGACGTCCTCCTCATCGAATACGATGTGCTCGAGTACGCCCTCCACATATTCGCCGTGTACACGGTCGGTGCCGTTCATATCCATATAGGTGATGGCTGTCGCCCCGTCGCCTATCTTAAAGTGAGACAGATCAAGGCCTTCCTTTTCCAGGGTCTCGACCATCCAGCGGCCATTGTCGTCGCTGCCAGTGGTGCTGATGATCGCGGTTGGTACGCCGAGCTTGCGCAGATTGACGCCGGTGTCCACCACATTGCCGGTGGGGTAGCGCCGATTGAGCGCCTTTCCGTCGATGAAACGATAGACGTCGATGCAGTTGTCTCCGATCATGGCAGCCTTCATTGCAAGCGCCTCCTTGACAGATAAGTAACTGTGCGTATTGTACCACTTTTGCCCTATTATAAAAAGGATCGGGCTGTTCGTCAAGAGGAAAGACCGAGTTCATGGAACAATTTTTCGTTCTGTTTGATTGTTTTATCCCGATCCGAAGGGAGAAAATGCCTAAATTTTATACCACTTTCAGCAGGAACGACAGTTTTGATGGTGCAATTCCGAGCAAGTAGACGAAAAACATTCAAGCTATTGAAAATTTTGGACCAAAATGATAGGCTTAACACAGATATCCGGAAACGCTGTGTGCAGGCGCTCCGGAAGCTCATTTTCTATTCTCTCTTCTTGTGATGCAAAGCCGGAAGCCGCGCCGCTTATTTAGAAAGCGGTGCGGTTTTTGCACTTTTTCACGACAAACATCAAAGGAGGACGTCATGAAAGCGGAATTGATTTTGAAATCATCCTGTGTTTTTACCGCAGCCGGTGAGCCGCCCTTTGCCGGCTACGTTGCGCTGGGCGGCGGTCATATCCTCGCCGTCGGGCACGGGGAACCGGAGAGCGCGCTGATAAGGGACAACTGCCGCATTCTCGACTGCGGCGACGGCACGATCTGTCCCGGCTTTTTCGACGTGCATTGTTTTTTTACCGGCTATGCTGCGCAGAAGCTCGGTTTGGATGCCGAAAACAGCGCGCAGCAGGACGCCATGCTGCGCGACCGCGAGCGGATCCTGCCGCTGTTTCGCGACTACATGCGCCTGCTCAACAGCCGCGGTGTCACCTCCGTCAAGGAAATGGGCTTTGACGACTTCCACGGCTTTCCCGCGCTGCTGGAAGAGCTGGAGAAAAAGGGCGAGCTGACGCTGCGTGTCAGCTTTATGAGCCAGCCTTTCGACAGGCCGCTCGACCTCGCTTTCGGCAAAGAGATGAGCGCTCGCTTTCACAGCGACTATCTGCGTTTTTCAGGCTATAACCGCATGACCGACGGTTCGATCAGCCAGATGGAGGGCGCTCTCAAACAAGCATACTGCGGTACGGACTGCCTCTGCGCGATCTCCATCGACTGGGACGCTATCGCCGGGGAACTGCGTACGGCGGACGAGAACGGCTTCCGTTTTTCCCTCCACGCGCAGGGAGACGCGGCGATCGCAAAGGTACTGGATCTCTATGAGTGCTGCCGCCGCGACGAAAATGGGCGGCTGATCAACCGTCACAGCATCACGGATCTCGAGTTCAGCGACCCGGAGGATCTTGAGCGCATGGGAGCGCTCGGCGCGATTGCGGAGATCTATCCGCAGATCCAGTCCATCGCTGAGCGGGAGAGCAAGCTGGCCATGATCCGCGAAAAGATCGGCGAAGAGCGCGGCCGCTTTTACTGGAACCGGCGCAAGATGGCCGACAGCGGCGTTCTCCTGAGCTGCGGCACCGATCTCCCGCTGCTGATCGATGACATCCCGGAATCCGTCTATCACGCCGTGGGCGGCTTCTTCCCGGAGGGCGGCGAACCCTTCAACGGACAGAACACGCTTACCGCCGCCGAACTCCTGACGGCATGGACGCGCGGCGGGGCCTACAACCTTTTTTGTGAAGACAAGCTCGGTACGCTTGAGGCGGGAAAAAAAGCGGATATAACGGTCCTCTCGGGTGATCTTTTCGCAGTGCCGCCGTCCGCGGCGCGCACGTTGCGCGTTGTGCTGACACTGCTTGACGGAGAAGAAGTATACAATGCGATGAGCTGAAGGAGAGGTTTTATGAGCCGTATTACCATGCAGGACGTGGCTGTAATGAGTGTGCAGTATGTTCAGCACAGCTTTGACTACTATCTGGATTCCATGGAGCGCTGCGGTCTTCGCCGGGTCGATCTCTGGGGCGGAGCGCCGCACTACTGCCGACTCGACTACTCCTCCGCGGCCGAGGCCGGCAGCCGCGTTAAAGAGCTGCGGCATCAGATCGAGGATCGGGGGATGCGGGTCGTCATTTACACGCCGGAAACGCTTGGCTATCCCTTCAGCTATTCTGCGCCGGACACGCGGCTGCGAGGGCGCACGGTCGACTTTATGAAGGCCGCCATGGACGACGCGCTTGGCTTCGGCACAAACCGCGTCTTCCTGAACACAGGCTGCCACCCGCGCGATCTGCCGCGCGAAGAGGGCTGGAAACGCACGGTCGAGAGCTTCCGCGCACTTGCTGACGAGGCTGAGGCGCGCGGCGTGCTGCTCGTGCTCGAACAGCTCCAGCCCTATGAGAGCAATCTCGTCATCACGCTCGAGGACGTGTCACGGATGCTGCGGGATGTGGATTCGCCTGCGCTTCGCGTCTGCGTCGATCTTGTCGCGATGGAGGTGGCCGGGGAGCGGCTGGAGGACTATTGCCAGCGTTTTGGAGAGAAGCTGGAATGGGTGCACTATTCCGACAGCCATCACCTGATCCTCGGCGACGGGGATTTCGGCCGTGAGAAGCTGGAGGAGTACGTGCGGATCCTGGAGAAGCACGACTTTGCCAACGGTCTCGATCTCGAGATCAACGACTCGATCTACTGGGAGGATCCGCACGAGTCGATCCGCCGCAGCTGCGAGGTGCTTCGCGACTTCCTGCCGGAAGAGTAGAAAAACGCTTTAGGAGGATCCATGGCACGTTCCCCCCTTTTTTTGCTGCGCGACCGGGGGATGCAGAGACACATTCTGCGTCTGGCCTGGCCCACCATAACAGAGACCGCGCTGCAGACGGTCGTTCAATATGTGGATACCGCGCAGGTCGGCCAGCTGGGAGCAGCCGCCTCTGCAGCCGTGGGACTGAGCGCCACGACCACCTGGCTTGTTAACGCGCCGCTCTGGGCGGTTTCGACCGGCATTCTGGCCTGTATCTCTCAGGCCAGAGGCGCAGGAGACCGGGAGAGGATGATAAAAGCCGCAGGGCAGGCCAAGCTGCTCGTGTGGATACTCGGCGTCGTGATGACGGTGCTGACGCTGTCGATCAGTCCCCATCTCCCGGACTGGCTCGGGGCGGAGACGGCGATCCGGCGGGACGCGGCGCTGTATTTCGGTATCATCTGCGCGCCCATGCTCTTCCGCGTTTCCGGGATCATCTTTTCCGCTGTCCTGCGTGCCGCGGGAGATACCAAAACGCCGATGTGGATTCATCTGGGGATGAACCTGATGAACATCGTGCTCAACACGCTTCTGATCATGCCAACAAGAGAGATTTCCTTTTTCGGCATAGGGCTGAGGCTTTGGGGCGCGGGCCTCGGCGTTCCCGGGGCGGCGATCGCCACCGCCTCTTCCTTCGTCTTCGGCGGTATCGGAATGTTTCTTGTCGCTTGGCGTGTTGAGGAATGCCGAAGCGCGCGGGCCGTCTATGACCGTGCGGCCATGCGCGCCTGCCTTTCTATCGGCATGCCGCTGGCGGCCGAGCGTATGATCTCCATGTTCGGACAGGTGGTTTTTACGGCGCTGATCGCCCGGCTTGGCATGGTGGCCGTGGCTGCGCATTCGATTGCGATTACCGCCGAGCAGGCATTTTATGTGCCGGGCTACGGCATGCAGACGGCTGCCTCCACGCTGGCGGGCTTTCATTACGGCGCGGGAGATGAAAAGAGGCTGACGGACTATTCCGCCTCGCTTCTTCTGCTGGCGGTTATTCTGATGAGCGCGCTGAGCCTTTTCCTGTTTTTGTTTCCCGCGTTTTTCATGCGCATCTTCACGCCGGATGAGGACGTGATCGCGCTTGGCGCGAGGGTGCTTCGCATTGTCTCGGTGTCCGAACCGTTTTTTGCCGTGGTCATTATTCTCGAGGGTGTCTTCAGTGGGGTGGGTGACGTGCGTGCGCCGCTGCTGTTCTCGCTCTTTTCCATGTGGGGTGTGAGGCTGTGTCTGACAGCGCTGTGCGTGTTCCGACTCGGTCTCGGCCTGGAGGCCGTCTGGTGCTGCATGGTCGCGGACAACCTGACGCGGTTTTTCCTGCTGTTCAGCCGCTTTTGCGGCAGACGCTGGAAACGCGGGCTTCCCATTGCCTCCAACAGTCTGTAGTACAACATAGAAAGGAAGATTATCATCATGCTCTGGACTGAAGAACTCTTCGGCGTCAAAAAACCCATCCTTGCAATGCTGCATCTCGACGCGCTCCCGGGAGATCCGCGTTTTCGCAGGGGCACTCCGCTCGGCGAGATCGTGGAGCACGCCCGCGCGGATCTGCACGCCCTGCAGGACGGGGGCGTGGACGGGATCATCTTCTCTAACGAGTTCAGCTTTCCCTATCAGCGCAAAATGGACATGGTCACGCCCGCCGCGATGGCCTATATCATCGGCGCGCTGCGCAGTGAGATCCGCGTCCCCTTCGGCGTGGACGCCATCTCCGACGGCGCAGCCTGTCTCGAGCTTGCCGCTGCGGTGGGAGCAAGCTATGTGCGGGGAACCTTCTCCGGCGTCTATGTAGGAGACGGAGGTCTGTACAACAATGACTTCTCCGCCCTGCTGCGCCGCAAGGCCGCCCTGCCGCTCGACGATCTGAAAATGCTGTACTTCATCAATCCCGAATCCGATCGCAATCTGGATACGCGACCGCTGGCGGATATTGCGGCTTCTACGATGTCCAAGGCCGCCCCGGACGGGCTGTGCATCTCGGCCAACGCGGCGGGCATGGATGTGGACGAGGAGCTGATCGCATCGGTCAAGGCCGCAAATCCCGAGGTCGTCGTCCTGTGCAACACCGGCTGCCGGCCGGACACCATCGTCCGTAAGCTGCAGGCGGGGGACGCGGCCGTCGTGGGGACCTACTTCAAGGAAAACGGCAAGCTGGAAAACAGCCGCCACGAGAATGTCCGTGTCGATATTGAGCGCGTGCGGGAGTTCATGGCAGTGGTTTATCGCTTCCGTGAAACGCTGTGAGGGCGGCGCGATGGGAAAAGCTTATTTTGTCGGCATCGATACCGGCACCAATTCCAGCAAGGGCGCTCTCATCGACGAGCAGGGCGAGATCCTCGCCCTGCACAGCACGGAGCACAGCATGGAAAATCCCCAGCCCGGTTACTACGAGCATGACGCCGAGCGCGACTGGTGGGGTGATTTCTGTACGATCAGTCGGGAACTGCTGCGCAAGAGCGGCGTGGACGCGAAGGACGTCAAGGCCGTCGGGATCAGCGCGCTCGGCGCAGATTGCGTTCCGGTGGACGAACATTGCCGCCCGCTTCGCAAAGCGATCCTCTACGGCATCGACGCGCGGGCCACGGATGAGATGGCTGAACTGACCGCGCTCTACGGGGAGGAGCAGATCCTGAAATGGTACGGCCGTCCGCTCTGCTCCAGCGACGTGATGCCGAAGATCCTGTGGATCAAGCGCAGGGAGCCGGAGGTCTACGCCAGGACGCACAAGTTCCTCACGGGATCGAGCTACATTACCGCCAAGCTGACAGGCCGCTATGTCGTGGACCGTTTCCTCGGCCTGGCCAGCTTCAATCCGCTGTATGATCCGCAGACACGCAAGCCGGTTCAGGAGTACTGCGCGCCGGTCTGCCGACCGGACCAGCTTGCCGAAATCCTCGAGGCGGCGGAGGTCGCAGGCACCGTGACGGCCGAGGCCGCCGCCGAGACGGGGCTTGCCGAGGGGACGCCGGTCATCACCGGAACGGACGATTCGGGCGCCGAGGCGATCAGCTGCGGCGTCGTGGAGAGCGGGAAAATGATGCTGCAGCTGGGCTCGTCAGTCTACATGATCCTCGGCACAGACAGCCTGATCGACGACGAGCGGCTCTGGCGCGAGGAGTTCATCGTCCCCGGCTTATGCGATATCTCGGCCGGAACCAACACGGCGGGCAGCCTGACCAAATGGTTCCGCGACGAGCTGTTTCCGGACGCCCTTGCCGCCGAGCGCGCGGGCGGAGAAAACGCCTATCAGCGCATGTTGGAGGGCGTTGCGGAGATCCCGCCCGGCAGCGAGGGGCTGATCACGCTGCCCTACTTTGCCGGGGAGCGGACGCCGATCAACGACCCCGACGCCCGCGGCGTGCTCTTCGGCCTGACGCTGCAGCATACGCGTGCGCATCTCTACCGCAGCGCGCTGGAGGCGGTCGGCTTCGGCTTCTCAGTCAACCAGCAGATCCGTATCATGGAATCCCATCCCGAGGCGCGTATCGACCGGATCATCGCCGTAGGCGGCGGCGCGCAGAATCCGCTGTGGATGCAGATCATCGCCGACATTCTCGGCAAGGAGATCTCAACGCCGCAGGTGACGGTCGGCGCCTGCTACGGAGACGCGCTAATGGCAGCGCTCGGCGTGGGGAATGAGGGCTTCGAAGATTATTCCTCGCTGATGCGTTATGTCCGCGCCGGCAGAACTTACGCGCCCGATCCGAAAGCGCACGCGGCGTATGAGCAATATCAGGCAGTCTACGACGCGCTGTACGATTCTACAAAGGAACTGGCGCACAAGCTCAGTTCTTTTGTAAGAGGATAGCTTTCATCATATGAACTGGTCCTTCCTGCAGGCGGAGTGCATGGACGAGCTGAGCACTGTACTTGCTCCCGCCGTCAGCGCGGAGCCGGAGGCAGCCCTCTTCGACCGCTCCCGCTTCCTCCCAGCCGGGGAAGCCAAGGGCTTTCAACTCATAGAAGCGAAGGCCCTGGAGGATGGAGTTGTTTGCTCAGATATCAGCCAAACCAAACAACCGGCTGTTGAACATGATTCGTTTGAGCAATAAGGTGCTGCCTCGTTCGTAAGG
>CACYWG010000032.1 GCA_902778115.1 Oscillospiraceae bacterium
AGGCTGTGAATACAGCGTATAGGCCAGAAGTCTGCCCTCCTTCACCGCGGCAAAGCTCAACTCCATCGACAGCTTCTTTGACGGGTGCCGAAAGAAGGCCGAAGGATCGAGCGGATTACGAAACGCAGTGCTGTGAGAGTCCCGGATCTGCCGCAATAGCCCCTCGTCTGCCTCGGCAAAGGACACGACGCCGCAACCTCGCCGCTGCAGCCGGGCACACCCGGTGTCAAAGCGCCGCGCCGCCTTTACCCTCTGCCAGGCTGCTTTCTGCGAACTGTCGAAGCTGTAGGTGTGCAGGTTCTCCGTCGGGCGAAAGCCGAGCCGGGCGCAGACGGCGTCCACCGCCTCAAAGCAGGGATGCTTTTCCGGGATCGAGACACGGATACCACGTGTTGAAGTCCTGATCACATGCTCCGCAAGAGCGGGGATTTTTCGCAGTACATGCGGCCGCACTCCGACGCCTGCTGAACACAGGCGTCGGAGAAAGCGTTCCGCGCGTCGGAGAACATCAGGAGATATTCCCCGATGGATAGCTCCGGGTACAGCATCACGGTTGGTTCGTGATGTTATTGTTGTTGCCGTCGACCTGAATATTGATATCGTTGTCGATGTTGTTATTTTGGTTGCCGCCCTTCCCTCCGGCGACCTGATCCAGCTCGTCCAGGGAAAGCTCCTTGTCCTCGTTCAGCTTGCCCTTGAGGAAGGCCTGCACCTCCTCGGCGCTCGCCTCGCAGCCGTGGGCCGCAGCGAAGGCCGCGATGCTGCCGTTCTGCTCCGCCGACAGAAATTCCTTCTGCAGCTCGGCGCTCTTCATGACTTCTTCGTAAACTTCTGCAATGGTTTTGCTCATGGTTTCGTTCTCCTTTCAATAATTTAGATCAGATGCTTGTCTGTTCTATGCCAGATCATCGTTACGGCTTGCCCTGGAGCTCGGCGCCGCTCTCGCCGCGCCGCATCAGTCGATATGCGTCCCCTTGTGCCAGCCGCCGACAGAGCGCGCATTCCGAAAGCCCAGGCGGTAGGCATGCCAGGTCGCCTGGTCGGCGACGGTACCGAAGCTGCAGATAAAGAACAGCCTCGTATCCGGGGCCTTGTCCTTGAGGTAATCGTCCAGCTCCTCAGGATCGACAGCGGCGGTGCAGGGGATCGGCCCCTCCTGAAGCCGCCGGTGCTGCGGGCGGACGTCGATCAGCTCGCCGCCTGACGCGCAGGCTTCCTTCACAAAGCTCAGTGACACTCGGATCAGGTCCGCGGTGGCCAGAGAGAAGGTCTCCGTTTCCCCGTCGTCATAGGTGAAGGTCATCCGGTGATCCTCATAGGCCGCGTCCGTCACCGCGCGGTCCGTCAGATGCAGGATCTTCACGCATTTCGGGCATTCCGGAAGGATCGCCACATCTCCGCCAACGCTGACCAGCAGGAGCTGATCCATGCAGGGCTCGAAAAAGAGCTTCACGGCGCCGCCCTTCGGCAGCCGCCCCTTTTCCTCCCAATAGTGATGCTCTGTCAGATTCACGGGTGTCCAGAGCTCTCCCGTCAGGGAGGAGTAAAGCACCGCCTGTCCGTCGTCCGCTGTACCGGCGGCGTAAAAATCATCCCGGGCGTAAAGGATATCCTGAAAGGTGCAGGGCGGGAACTCCCCGGCAAAACGCTCGTTAAAGCCAAGCCTTTGCCACTGTGCGTCTTTATAGACGCACAGATCGCCATCCTCGGCAAGCGTGAGCTTTCTCCCCTCAGCAGGATTTTCACAGATTCTATGGGTTGTCCGCGCAGCACGCAGCGGCGGCGGCAGCCTTTCCCTGGGTCTGGAGGATTTCTTTGTATTCGGGCGCTTTTCCGGAATTTACGATCCTGTTGATAAGGTCTTGCAGCTTGCCGCCTCCGCTGACCTGCTCAAGCTTGTCGAAGTCCAGTTCCATATCCATTTTCTTCTCTTTGATTTCTTTAATCATGCTTGTCTCTCCTTTGCAAGTTCTTTCCTTTCTTCCAAATCCGCCGCCGACATCAGCGTGCCGATGAGCGCAAAGGGCTCTGCAGCCGGATTGTCCTCAACAACAGCCCGGATGCGCTCCAACGCCGCGCAGACCGCCCCAGTCAAGGTCTCCGGCGTATCCGTGTAGTTTCCCAGCCGTCCGCCGGTATAGCGTCCGTCGTCATCAATGCCCAGAAAGCGGCGCTCCAACATCGGGTCAAAGCGCCCATAGGCGGCATATAGGCCCACCGCGTCGGCGACCAGCTCGTCCCGGATGGGGGCAACGTCACCGGGGTACTGCCTGCGGCAGATCACGTGGGTCAGCTCGTGATAGCGGCGGATGGTGTCGGAATGCTCGAGCCACGCCGCCTCCGTTTCGCCCACCGCGGCGGCGTCCACGTGGCTGTACGGCCCGCGGGACAGCAACACCAGCATATCGACATAGTTTTCCCGTACGGCGGTGAAGCGTTTGAATTCCGCCGCCCGCTCCTCCTCCGGGTAGAGCGCCAGATGGGCGTGGATGCGCGGCCAGTTGAACAGCGTCAGCATGGCCGCGCCCTGGCTTGCAGGGATCGGGGTCAGAGGCCCGTCCTTGGCCGCCATCAGGCTGCGCAGCGCCAGCTCAAAATCCTGTCGGTTGCCCAGCGTGACCACCCGCACCTGCCCGGCGGGGGTGTCGGCGATCTCTTCCCGTTCGGCGGGATCGCCCCGGTAGTGGGTAAGGCTCTTGCGTTCCGGCTCTTCGCCCCGCAGGACCACGCGGCGGTAGGTCTCCTGCGTGTCGGTATCCGGATTCAGGTAGAGCTGGGGGTAATCCGCGGCCAGTCGCTCCAAGACATTAGTCAATATATGCCAAATTCTCCGCAATTTCTGCAAAGGACCCGGTATTTGTGCTGATTATCATAGTGGTTAACGATGCAGGCCCAGCTTCCGCATCTGGGGCATTTTTCGTTGGGCATCCACTCATAATCGAGATTGATGGCATAGCAGCCGCCGTCAGTCCCCCAGCAGTCGCTGCCGGGTTCCACGGTGGCGGCACAGCCTTCCGTCCACCAGTTCCTGCCTCCGGCCACATCCTCTAACTCCTCAAGACTCAGCTCCACGCCGTCCTGGGTACGGCGCTGCTGCACCTTCTCCCAGACCTCCTCCGCGGGCAGGTTCTCACAGCCGCCGGCCTTCAGCAGCTCAGTCACTTCCTCCAAGCTGTCCGCCAGCAGCAGCTTGCTGTAAAGTTCTTTGGATATTTTTGCCATTGTTTTTACCTCCTGTGATTCTTCTATTATGCCTGAGCCGACGCATCACTTAAATGGGTTCTTTCACTTCGCCGCAGTACCTGCACTGAACAGTGGTAGTCCAAAGATAGGAACAGTACGCCGTCCGGATCGCGCTGTATCTGCCGCATTTGAAGCAGTTACAGTTGGGAAGATTCGTGTACTCGATGTTGCAGAGATCGCAGCCGCCGTCGGTGCCCCAGCAGTCGCTGCCGGGCTCCACCGTCGCCGCGCAGCCTTCTTTCATCCAGTCCCGGCCTCCGGCCACGTCCTCCAGTTCGTCCAGGTTCAGCTCCATGCCGTCCTGGGTACGGCGCTGCTGCACCTTCTCCCAGACCTCCTCCGCGGGCAGGTTCTCACAGCCGCCGGCCTTCAGCAGCTCAGTCACTTCCTCCAGGCTGTCCGCCAGCAGCAGCTTGCTGTACAGCTCTTTGGATAATTCTGCCATATGTTGTTCCTCCTATTTTGATTAATATATTTAAGACCGGCCGATCCGGCGCAGTCAAAAACGTCCGGAATTACAGACCGTGAACGGAAACTCTGTATTCTCCGCAGTTCCGACAAAAGACCGTGTAGTTTTTCCAAACAGCCTGTCTGCCACATTTGGGGCAGAAGCTATTGGGCGCCGCAGGTTCATATACGACATTGATCAGTGCACAGCTGTCGGTTCCCCAGCAGTCACTGCCTCTCTCCACCGTCGCCGCGCAGCCTTGCGCCATCCAGTCCCTGCCGCCGGCCACGTCCTCCAGCTCGTCCAGGCTCAGCTCCACGCCGTCCTGGGCGCGGCGCTGCTGCACCTGCTCCCAGACCTCCTGCGCGGACATATCCTCCCGGCCGCCCGCTTTCAGAAGCTCCGCCACTTCCTCCTGGCTGTCCGCCAACAGCAGCTTGTTGTACAGTTCTTTGGATAATTCTGCCATGGTTGTTTTCCTCCCTGCTTTTTTATTCATTATGCTTAAAGCCGGCCGATCTGGCGCAGCAGAGCATCCTTTTTTGCTTTCCACCTGCCCTTGAAATAACGGCAGGTGTCCAGATCCACGGACAGGTAGTCCGTGGGATGGTCCCGGACGGCGAGAGCCCGGCAGCCGCCGCAGCAGTCGGTCCGGTATTCGCAGACGGCGCAGTCTGGATTGTGTTCCATGAAGTCGCCGATTCTGGCCGAGGTGATGGTCATATAGGTGGATTGTCCGTCCAGAATCTCCTCCAGCGGCGTCTCCAGCATATTGGGGAATTGCTCCTCGATGGGGCCGCCCACCATGGACATGCAGGGCAGGACGTTCCCCTTGGGGCTGACGTAGATGCCCCGGCGCACATGGGCGCACATCAAAACCTTGCCGAAATACTCTTCCTTGATATCCTTCTCAAACCAGGACGACGTGGAATCCGTCGGTTTGTCGTAATCGAAGAAGCCCTCCAGGATCAGGCTCAGCGGGGCGCCGTCCTCGAAGAAATGGGGAATGTAATCCAGGTAAGTCTGATAGACCTCGTCCCGGCTGAGGAAGTGCTCGGTCTCGTTCCTCCACTCCCCCAGAGGAGAGGCGTTGCCCACCTTCATGCTCCGGACCCCCAGGGAAGCCATGAGGTTCACAGATTCCCGGATGCAGAGCGCGCTCTCCCGGCAGATGACCATGGAGACCGAGGTGGGGATGTGCCGATCCTGGCAGCGCTTTAAGGCGTCCAGCACCGTCTTCTCCGCGCCGGGGATGCCTCGCATCCAGTCATGGTGCCCCACGCCGTCGAAGCTAAACTGGATAGAGGGATAGATTTTTCGTGCCTCCAGCCTGTCCAGAAACTCATCCGTGACGAGCAGCCCGTTGGAGTACAGGGTGGTGATCGTCAGTCCCCGCCTGAGGATCTCGTCCACCAGCTCCCAGAAGTCCCTGCGGACCATGGGTTCGCCGCCCGTGATCTGCAGATTGCGCACGCCGCAGCGCTCGAAGGCGTCCAGCATGGTCATGAGCTCGTCCCAGGTGGGCTCGCCCTGGGCCGCGTGAGGTGCGGACATAAAGCAGTGGCGGCAGCGGTAGTTGCAGCGCCCGGTGATCGACCACTGGACATACTCCTTGAAGCGGGCGGGATAGAAGCGGTATTCCTGCTCGGGGAGCAGGTGCTGCCACCCGTCACAGGGGCGGATAAAGCCCAATTTTTCCCACTCTTCATACTTCTTCTGCTGTTCCGGGGTCAGCGCGTCCCAGTCGATGGCCGTGTGCCCGTCACAGTTGAGGAGCAGTTTGAAATCCGGCTTTTGGAAAAACTCCGTCTTCGCGAAGTTCAGTGCCTGCAGCGCATAGGGCAGGAACTTCCAGCCCCGCAGGCTATAGTTTTCCGAAAGAGTAAAGTATCTGATCACTTTGTTGTTCCTTTGTCTGTTCTTTAGTCTATCCCCGCTGCCGCGTCAGCCGATCTTTTCGGGGTCATAGGGCACCCGGGAGGCGTCCAGCAGCAGATAGAATTTCGCGCTTGTGCGCCTGCCCTCCCGCCACTTGGCCTTGGTGCCGCAGGGGAAGCAGTGGTGGAAACTCAGTTCGATCCCGCCGTCCGGCATCCGGAACCCCCGTCGGGTGGAAAAGAGGCAGGGCTCCAGCAGGCGCCAGCGCCCGTCGGAGACGCCCATCTCCTGATAGAGCAGGCAGAGCCGCCGCAGCGCGCCGTCCTCCGCGAAGAGCGGCCCGCAGTCCGGCCGCACGTTCTCATACATGGATAAGAGGGACAGCACCGGAAGAAATGTGCCGTCGGGCAGGAAATCGAATTGAACGGAAATCGGCGTGTCCACCGCCGCCAGCCGGGCAATGTCAGAGCACATGATATCGTCATAAGCGGTGAAGCCGAGCTCGTCCAGCCAGCGCCGAACATAGGTCGGATCGCTCAAGGCCTGCCTTGCCTCCGGGGTAAAGGGCTCCACTTCCATGCGGGTGCTGTTGATATCCCGCCCGGGAAAGACCCCTGCATGGCGGGCGTACCAGCCCTCCGGCAGCCGATCCGCGAGCCGGAGGAAGGCTTTCGAGCGCTCCGGCTCCCCCACGGTGCGGAAGAAAGCCTCCGCCAGCTTCAGATTTCCTTCTATCTTGCAGTGGATGCCAGACAGGGATCCTGACCCGGCGGCGTCCAGTTCGAAGAAAATGTAGGGCGGATAAGGCTTCCTCTGCGCCGCCCAATCTAAAACCTCCTGTGCCTGAGTCAGCGAGGAATCGGCCACCAGGCAGCCGGAAAGCAGGCCGCGAGGGTTGTGGATAACCAGGGCGTCGTACTCCGGCACGCCCAGAAGCGGCGCCTCCACAAGGCCGGAAGCGGTTTTTGCACCGGCGAATGACAGCCTCCGGCAGGCATCCAGCAGCCTTTCGGCGCTGTCGCCCATGAGGGCCGCCTCTCTCCCGTCGGCAAATGCGCGGGACCATGTGTACTCCATCAGTTCGCTCCTTTTTGTCCTGCATCCGGCCAAGCCTCCGGGGGAACGAAGGGCTCGGCCAGACCGCCCGCCGCCAGAGCAAGATCGTCCAGCTCCAGCTCAGCCCCGTCGCCGAAAAGACGCTGCGCGCAGCAGCTCTTCTATGTCCCGGTCATGTGCTTTGCTCATAGTCATTTCTCCGATCATTCCTTGTTCGCAGGGGAATAGGGACAAGGTGTCTCTGCTCTAGCGGCTTGCGTTATTTACAACCGTTAGGGCAACTGTAGTCATTTCCTTTCTTAATCATTTCTGCGCCACATTTTGAGCAGAAGATTGAGGGCATAGGATCATCGTTGTGAATGACGTAGCCACCGCTGACCTTATGCATATCTTCCTGTTTCAGCTCCGTATCCTGCGCTTCCTTTTTGATCTCTTCGCTCACGGCTCTATTCTCCTTTTAAAATCGTGACAGTAAGGCAGGCATATTACGACTTAAAAATACCGAGGCTACCCAAAAATTCTCTGACGGAAGCCGAGGTGCCTTCTCCGATGCCAAAACGTTCAAGCTCGTCCGCAGTATATTCGCGCCCCGCTTCAAGTGTTACATCACGCAAGCTCTGTATGATTTGGACCTCCTGTTCGGTAAATATAAAGCGGTTTTTGAAAAGCGCACCAGGAGAATACTCGGTGTAACCTCCACTGGCCTTGTCCAGCTCTTCCGGGTTCAGCTCCGTGTCCTGTACTTCCTTTTTGATTTCTTCGCTCATGGTTTTGTTCTCCTTTTTTGTTTATTTAGCTCGGTCTCATGACCGCTCTATTCTATATACAAGGCAGCCCGCCGGTTAGAGACAGGTGCGTATTTTTCAAGCATCACCCTTTGCAGTTCTTCGCATGCTCCCAAACTTTCATGAAATCTGTTCCAGATTCGATTCTTTTGTTGCATATTGGGCAAATGCCTTTTTCCATTTTTTCCAATTCTTCTTTTGAAAAAACAACTCTTTCTTCACGTTCAAAAGGGTCGGTCCAGCCCCCGGAAACTTGTTTCAGCTCATTCGGGTTCAGCTCCGCGTCCTGTGCTTCCTTTTTGCTTTCTTCGCTCATGGGTTTGCTCTCCTTTCCTGTGGACGGCAATTGTTCAATCCAGTTTATTGAAGTAATGCTCATATTCGTAGAAGTCATCTTCCCAGATCACATTGCCGGCATCGTCAATATACCGCACCTTGTGATTAGCGTAGTCGATCTCAAAATGACCGCCACTTTCGGAAGCGGCGGAAAAGGCCCTGATTTCCGCAGTGGTTTTCAAGGCTTCCAACTTGTCTTTCTGTTCTTTCGTTAGCTTCATCACTTGCCTCCACAGTTACTTATTGATGTTATGTAATATTCTCTTATTCTGAAATACCATGTTCCTTAATCCATTTGCATGCATCACAGTAATTTGAACCAAACGAAAGAAACGTCTTCCCACATAATTGGCATTCTTTTTCTTTCCCTTCAATCCCATTAATCACAAATCCACCACCTGCAACCTGGTTCATCTCTTCCGGGTTCAGCTCCACGTCCTGCGCTTCCTTTTTGATCTCTTCGCTCATGGGTTTGGTTTCCTTTCTTTGCGTTCCCTTTCTGCGTTCACTTCTTGCCGGATGCCCACTCTTTGATATGGTTATCTATTGCCTGTGTGTCTGAAAAGACTTTTCCACAACGCGGACAAATGCCGGAAGCAGCGAATTCTGCCTCTTCCAAGGTATTATAATATCCCGATCGCGTTGCCGTTGCCGGAACCATCGACGATTTCAAACCCGCCGCTGACTCCCTGGCCAATCATTCCTCCCGCAACATTCTCCAGCTCTTCCGGATTCAGATTTTTGATTTCTTCGCTCATTGGTTTTTCACTCCGTATTGACTATTTCTTTTCTGCGATTATTTCTATCAGGAACCTATTCATTGCTATCATCAGCTTTCGACTATGCCTATCTCAGTTTCCCGGCTCTGCTGATTTAATTGCTGTATAGCTTTTAATATTTCCTCCAGATTATTGGCAAATTCCGGATGAGACCTGATATGATTTACAAAATCTGCTGCAGCAACACTTCCGCCACAGACAGGGCAAGTCTTCATGTCATTAGCACCTGTGCTTCCACCGCTGACCTGCTCCAGCTTGTCCAGAGCCAGCACCAGGTCCTGCGTTTCCTTTTTGATCTCTTCGCTCATCTGTTTTTCTCCTTTTCAAAAAATATTTAGATCGGTCTCATGACCGCTCTATTCTATGTAGAAGACAGCCCGCCGTTTGGAGACAGGGGCGTTTCTTTCAAGCATCACCCTTTGCAGTTCTTCGCATGCGCCCAAACTATCATTATATCTATATCTGTTCCGGATTCGATTTTTTTGTTGCAAACCGGGCAAATGCCTCTTTTCATTTTTTCCATTTCTTCTTCTGAAATAATAAATCTTTCTTCGCATTTATCATGGTTGGTAAAGCCCCCGGAAACTTGTTTCAGCTCCTCCGGATTCAGCTCCACATCCTGTGCTTCCTTTTTGATCTCTTCGCTCATGGTTTTCCCTCCGTATTGACCATTACTTTTCTTTAATCTGCCTGGAAGCATATGCTTGCACCCAACCCATGTCGGTTCCAATAGATAACGGATTTGGCACTTCCGGCAAACAACTCTTATTTGGGGATGTTCTCTTCCAAATAATGCTGTGCCATATGCCATGTACGTTCCATCTCAGACAAAATGTTACCGTATTTGTCAAATTCCATACCGCAATAGGGACATATGAATTTATTGGAAGACGCTCCTCCGGCAACCTGGTCCAGCTGATCTAAAGACAGCTCCTCTCCATCGACAGGCTTAAAGTCCTCAGCGTTAAGGGAAAGGCCATACTCTTTGGCGATCTCGATGACTTTCTCTACTGCGTTTTCCTTGTCAGTCAGCGCGGTCAGCTTTGCTTTCAGCTCCTCGTTCTTACCGGCTTCCTCAAGGAATTTCTTCAGGTTCTCGTTCATGGTTTTGACCTCCTTTTTGTTTATTTAGCTCGGTCTCACGACTGCTCTATCCTATATACAAGGCAGAACTCCGATTGGAGACAGGGGATTTACACTATTTTCAGGTTTTTTCCCCGCCGTCCAAAAGCTGCCGACAGCGCTTTAAAAGCCGCTGGTAGCGTTTGTTGACTGCCTTGGACTCCAGGCTGTACAGCGCACCGACTTCCTTGTCTGTAAGCCCCATGACATAGCGCAGGTCAAGGAATTCTCTCTCCTCCTGCGTCAGCCGCGCATATAGCCAGAGCACCGTATACCGGGGCTCGTCCTGTTCTGCGGGGCTTTGATCAGCGAAGTCCTCCGGCAACGCCGTCTCCCGGCAGTATCGGGCGGAGCGTACAAGATTCACCGCCTTGTTGTGGGCGATGCGCGTCAGCCAGGTAGCCAGAGACGAGCGCGCCGGGTCATAGCCGGGATAGGCGACATAGGCGGCAAGGAAGGTCTCCTCCACCACATCCTCGGCATTTTCCCGATTGAGCAGAATCGTGTAGGCGTATTTGTACACGCGATCATAATAGACTTCAAACACTGTCTCGAAGTCCGGCTTCAGAAGCTCCGGCATATCAGGCCTCCGCCTCCACGCGCTGCCGCGCCACCAGGTCGGCAAAGAAGCCGCCCTTTTCGATCAGCGCGTCGTAGCTGCCGTCCTCCACGATCCGCCCGCCGTCCAGCACAAGGATCCGATCACAGTGGCGGATGGTGGAGAGCCGGTGGGCGATGACCACGCGGGTGCAGCCCATGGCGTCCAGCGCCTCGGAGACCTGCCGCTGGGTCTTGTTGTCCAGGGCGCTGGTGGCCTCGTCAAAGAGCAGGAGCTTCGGCTTCGGTGCAATGGCGCGGGCGATCATCAGCCGCTGTTTCTGCCCGCCGGAGATGCCGCCTCCGCCCTCGGAGACCATGGTATACATCCCCATAGGCATGGCGCGGATATCGTCGGCGATCCCGGCTTTTTCCGCGGCGTCCCAGGCCTCGTCGATGGACAGGCCCGGCGCTGTGAGGACGATGTTGGAATAGATATCTCCCTGGAAGAGGCCGCTTTGCTGCATGACGGTGCCGATCTTCCGGCGCAGGGAACCGAGATCCAGACTCTCGATGTCCTTGCCATCATAGTAGATGGCGCCCTTTTCCGGCTTCTCAAAGCCCAGCAGCAGGCGCATGAGCGTAGATTTGCCGCAGCCCGTCCGGAATCCTCGTCATAGCGGAAGGAAATATGGCTGAGCTCCACGCTGCCATTGATATTGGTGACGATCTCTTTCTTCTCCTGTGTCTCCGGCACGGTTTTGAGGAAGGGCTCAGCCATCTCTAAAATCGGCTGGATCTGGGCGGCGCTCATGGCCGTGCCGGCCAACGTGGTAAACGCACCCATCAGCGAGCCGTAGGCCGCTGTAAAGGCAAAATACGTGGATGGATTCAGACCGCTCTTCACCGCGAGATAATAGAGAATGATCGTGGAAATGAGCGAGATCCCCGTGCTGATGGCGGCATTGGCCCGCAGGAACATCGGCGTGTTATAGGTCAGCTCCGCCCCCTCGGCGTAGAGATTCAGCCATTTGGCGAAGCTCCGCTTTTCCGCGCCGGAGAGCTTGATCTTCTGGATGCCGGAGATCAGGGAGTAGCTCATGCCGGATTCCTTGGCCGCGTGCTCCATTTTCTTTCGGTTGATGCCGATCTGCACAAGGGTCGTGACCACCGAAAAGCCCACCGTCACCAGCACGATCAGCAGAGAGGGAATGACCAGCTTCGGCGCGAAGCGGAAGATCTGCGTGACGTACAAAAGGGAGGTAAGGCTCGTCAGTCCCGTCGTCATGACCATGCTCATCAGCATGGAGCAGAGCTGGTTGACCGACATGGAGCGGCTTTTCAGCTCGCCCGGGCTGTACTGCCGGAAGAAGCTGGCCGGCAGGGACATGAGGCGCATCATCATGGAGGCCTGCACGCCCAGAGAGGTCTTGGCCTCCAGGCGGCTTGACACCATGGCGCTGACCGAGGAGAAAAGCTGCATGGAGAGCGATACGCACACCAGGCATATCGCAAGGCCGATCAGCGCGCTGCCGCTTCCACTGGAGAGTATCGGTCCTGTCAGCGCCTTGGTCAGGCGGGGGATCAGCAGACCCACGCCAGACACTGAGATCGCCGCGAAGGCGATCATGAAAATGTCGCTGGTGGAGACACAGCGCTTCATATACAGCAGAAGATCGGGGATGCCGAGCTTTTTCAGCGGCAGCGGCCGGTAGAAGCAGATCGCGTCCGGATCGAAAAGCTGCTCGGTCTCGGCGTTCAGCCGGACTGCCTTTCCGGTAGCCGGATCTTTGAAGGTATAGCCGTAGACCGCCCCCGGCAGCAGAGCCGCCGGGCTGCCGTCGTCCTTGCGGAAGGCCAGGATCGGCCCGTAAGCGTCTTTATACCAGCCCTTCTTCAGCTCCACGCTGCGGCGCATCATGCCCGGCAGTTCGGAGGGTTTATAGTGGTAGTATTTTAAGATCTCATCGATCGCGCTTTTCGTGATGATCCGCGCGTCGCCGATCCGCTGGGCGTCCCTTTCGCCCATGACCACGCCGGCAATGCGGAGAAAAGAATCCTCCAGGAGCTGCTGATCGGCTTCGCGCCGGTCCTGGATCTGATTTTCAAACCAACCCATTTGCTCACCCCCTTACTCGTTCGCCACCAGGTCGGCATAAGCGCCGCCCAGAGCCATCAGCTCGTCGTGAGTGCCGCGCTCGACCACCTTGCCCTTGTCCAGCACGATGATCTCATCACAGTCGCGTACAGTGGAGAGCCGATGGGCAATGACGATACAGGTGATGCCCCGGTCGCGGATCGCATTCACGACCTCGTATTCCGTCTTGGCGTCCAGTGCGCTGGTAGCCTCGTCCAGGATGATGATGGTGGGATCCTGCGCCAGCACGCGGGCAATCTCCAGTCGTTGACGCTGCCCGCCGGAGAGGTTCCGCCCGCCGGAGCTCAGCTTGTGACGGTAGCCGCCCTGCATCTGCACGATGTCGTCATGGATCTGCGCGTCTCTGGCAGCGAGGATCACCTCGAAATCCATGATGGTGTCATCCCACATCTTGATATTGTTTTCGATGCTGTCCTCAAAGAGGATAATGTCCTGATCGACCACAGCGAGGGAGCCGACCATCACATCCCGCGGATAGGCGCTGCGGGGCTTTCCGTCGAACAGGATCTCTCCGCTCCAGGGCTGGTATATGCCCGAAACGAGCTTAGAGATGGTGGATTTGCCGCAGCCGGACGCACCGACCAGGGCAATGCGCTCGCCGGGCTTCAGGCTCAGGGAGAAATCCTCGATGAGGGGCTTATCCAGCCGGGAGTAGCCGAAGGTGACGTTTTTCAGTTCAACCGTTCCGCTGAGCTTTTCCAGCTTTTCCTCCGACTGGGGATGATCCGCCGTGTTTACATCCTCCGGGTATTCCATGACGTCCTCCACCCGCTCCATCTGGGTCCTGGAACATCATGACCGCGCCGAGGCTGAATTTGCCCTGCATGGTCAGCCATACGCCGAGAAGGAGCACAGCGTAGTTGGCAAGCGTCCCGATAAAGGCCGGAAGGATGCCGATGGTCTGCTGCGTTTTCGCGGCCTCCACGCTCTGGGAATTGACCGCCGCCTGATGCCCGGCCCACTTCTGGAAGAAGCCGTTTTCCGCACCGCTGGCCTTGATGGTCTCGATCATTTCAATGCCGGTGACCGTCGTAGCCTCCAGCATCCCGGCGTCGCGCATCTGTACACGCGCCACGTTCATACGCTTGTTGGATATGACTCTTGACAGCACGGCATTCAGAATCAGCGTGGAAATGCCAATCAGAGTCAACAGCGGACTTTGCCGCAGCATCAGCACCAGATAGAACACCATCATGACAGAGTTGAGCAGCAGCGGCGCAAAGGTATTCACCAGCGTTCCCGCGATGGAACTGTTGAGAGAGAGGCGGGACTGGATGTCGCCCGCCAGGCGCTGGGAGTAAAACTCCATGGGCAGATGCAGCACCTTCCACATATAGCTGGTGCTGCCGATCACGGCCATCTTGCCGTTGATCTTCAGCGAGTAGACCGCCTGCACCCACGCGACGGTGATCTGGATCGGTGAGCAGTCTGTCAAGAAAGATGCGTGAGGTCACGGAGTTGACGATGCCAAAAAGATAGGAGATCACCGTCGCCAGCATGACGAAGGCCACCGCAGCGCCCGCGCCGATCAGGCGCTTGCGGGCGAAATCTATGGTGCTCCGGCGCTTTCCATCCGGCTGGAAGCTCTCGGACGGCGTAGGGATGATGACAATTCCGGTGAAGGC
>CACYWG010000033.1 GCA_902778115.1 Oscillospiraceae bacterium
AGCGGCTCCGGCCTGGGGCTTGCCATTGTGAAAGAGATCGTGTACCGACACCACGGGCATGTCAGCGCTGAGAATGGAAAGAACGGCCTGCGGATCAATATGGAGTTTCCGATCCTCAACCTTACGAAAACGTAAGGTAAAAGTCACCGAAAAGTAAGATTCATCTGATACGATACAGGGGCTGGGAGATGCGCCCCATCTTGTAGGGGCGGCTATCAGCCGCCCGCTTTTCATTTTTGCGGTTCGGCGGGCGGCAGGTTGCCGCCCCTACGTTCCCGGCAATTCGACATTGGAGGTCAATATGATCATTATCAGCTGTGAAAACCTGACCAAGACCTACGGCAGCGCCGCCGCGCCTGTTCACGCCCTGCAGGACGTGAGTCTCGCCTTTGAGCAGGGCTCCTTTACCGCGATCACCGGCAAATCCGGCAGCGGCAAATCCACGCTCCTGCATTTGCTCAGCGGGCTGGACAGGCCGACAAGCGGCGAGGTCATCTATCAAGGGAAGAATCTCTTTTCCTACAACGACAACCAGCTTTCGGTGCTGCGCCGTCGCCGCTTCGGTTTTGTGTTCCAGAGCTATAACCTTGTCCGGGAACTGACGGCACAGGAGAACATCCTGTTGCCCGTGATGCTGGATGGACGCAAGCCGGACGAGGCGCACATCGGCCATTTGATCGAGCTCTTGGGCATTGAGGATCGGCTTTCTCATTTGCCCGGCGCCATGAGCGGCGGTCAGCAGCAGCGGGTGTGTATTGCCCGCGCCCTTTCAAACAAGCCCGCGATCCTGTTTGCAGACGAGCCCACCGGCAACCTGGACGGCAAGACCGGGCGTGAGGTGCTGTCCCTCATGCGCACGGTAGGCAAAGAGCTTGGGATCACGCTCATCATGGTCACGCATGATCTCGGCGTCGCGGAGCAGGCCGAGCGCGTGATTCGTCTGGAGGACGGCCAGGTAGCCGAAGACAGCGGGGCGGTGAGCGTATGAAGCGGCTCAGTATCAACCACATTTCCGCCGCCTCGATCCGCGCCAACCGCAAGACTTACATCAGCCTTGCCTTTGGAATCTTCCTGGCTGTATTTCTTGCAACAACGGTGAGTATCTGTTGCCGCGGTATTCTGGAAGCTCAGCAGCAGGGCATTCGCCGCATGGTCGGTGATACTGACTGCGTGATTTATGACGATCCGAACTTTACGGACGAGCAGCTTCGGCAAAGCGGTCTTTTTCAAAATATCGGACGAGAATATGTTCTTGCGTCGGTAAAAGACAGCGACGTGTACCTCGGCTATGCGGACGAGGAAGGCACGGAAATCCTGTGTACCGCTTGCGTGGAAGGACGGATGCCCGAAAAAGCAGGCGAGATCGCTGTAGAACAAAACGCTTTGGAAAAACTGCGGCTGGAGGCCGGGCTGGGTGATACCGTAACATGGAAACTGCTTCCCGTGGACGGAACGGAGACGGAGCGGAGTTTTACTATCGTGGGTATTCTGAACGAGCAATCCGTCAATTTAGATCCGGGCGCGACCTTCCGCACCACGAGCCGGGTAGTTCATTGGCCGTCTGTCATCCTTTCCACGGAGGAGAGCTTTCCCGATGGCCGAGCGGTCATCCATCGGGTAACGACCTATGCGCCGCTGGTAACTTTCACGCAAATTACCAAACATCACTCCATGGAAAACGCATTGATGATGGCCGTCAGCCGGGCGGAGGGGCGCGTGACGCCTGTTGATTCCAGCATCTACGACCGGGATATTTTTGTCGGGCTGATCGGTATGATGCTAATTTTGGGCGGCTCCTTGCTGCTTTGTACCGGCGTCGGGATCGCCTCGGCTATGGAGAGCGTGCTTGCCGCGAAAACCGAGGAGATCGGTATGCTTCGCGCCGTCGGTGCGACCAGGCGGCAGATCCGATCCATTTTCGGGCGTGACGCATGGCTGCTCGGCAGCATCGCGCTGCCGCTGGGACTTGGCCTCGGTGTCGGCGTGAGCTGGCTCCTGTGCCGCATCCGTCCGGAGGAAATGTGCTTTGCGCCGAGCGCGTGGCTGCTGCTCCCCATTGTTGGGGTATCGGTACTCTGTATTCTGCTCTCCTCGGCGCTTCCGCTCTGGCGGGCGTCTCGACAGCTCCCTATGGGCGTATTGCGCGACACGGCGCTTCTTCGCAAAGCAAGCAAGTTTAAGAGCCGAAAAGACTTCCGTTCCACCCGGCTAATCGCGGGGCGGCAGCTTCGGCTTCACCCCTGGCGGCAGGCTGGCGCTGCGCTGATGGTGGCGGCTGCGCTCCTGTGTTCGGCTATGGTAGGCGAGATCGTCTATGACGCAGTGGGAGAATTCGCCCGCGCCCGCCCCGTTGCGTTTACGCTCTATCCCGCCCATACCGAGGGATCAGCTGCTTCCTCGCCCTATCGTTTTGCAGACCTTGATCCCCAGAACGTGCTTAGTGAAGCGGATCTCGCACAACTCCGCACAACGCCGCATGTAGAAATGGCTACCATAGACGCCACTCTCTTTGTGGAGCTTCTTCTGCCGGAAGGAACGGCTCCGGCTTATTTCACCAGTCTGGGTGGCTCACGCTATACGGCCTATGACGGGGATGGTACCGAAGATTCACCCATACCCGTTGTCTATAACATCCTCAACGCTGTGAACGGAGGGTATCTTTCCCGTGCGGAAACCGATCCTGTTCCCCCGGAACCGGACCCAGAGAACTATGACACAGTGGCTGCGTGGAACGAATATATGACGTATGAGCAGATGCGCGCAGCCGTGGATGCTCTGTCTCTTCCCGGCAGGCCGGTCAGTCTTGCGCTGTATGTCGTGGATTTTGAGAATGTTGATTACAGCGACCGCGTTGCGGAGGGTAAGATCAATATTGCAGCCATCGACGCGGGAGAGCAGCTCCTTGTGTATGCCCCGACGATCGGGGTCTATAACATCGGCAGCGAGGACGCGCCGTTGTATCTCGCTTCCTCAGATGAGCGTTGGCATGGTGAATCGCTCTATAAGCTGGAAAACGACTATTTCCACGCGGGAATGACGCTGGATTTAGCTCAGATCCTCTGCGACGGAACACCGGTGGCCGAAGAAAGCTATAACATTTGGAAGTCTGCTTATTCCCAGATGGAGTACCGCAGCGCTACACCCACGGTAGGAGCTGTTCTGGCCGGATTGCCAATCAAAACAGACGAAGTTTGCCTCATGACCACAGAGAAAGGCGCAAGGGCTATGGGCTTCGATCTCACGCATCTTACCACTGTCACGATTTATTTGGACGGTGATGTGGATAGAGAGACGGAGGAAGCGCTTGTCGGACGGATCAGCCGAATCGGTATGCGGGGAGATATGAAGCTGCGCAACTGGCTGCAGTTCTGGCGTGAGGAAGTGGATTCCATCCGGAAGGTGTCAGCGCTTTTCGGCGGTATGATGCTCCTGTTCTTTACCGTGGCCGTCGCTATGCAGGTATCTGGCGCGGCACGGCGCATTCGCTCTGACAGCCGTATGATCGGAACGCTGCGTGCTGTCGGCGCGGACGAAAAAGCATTGTTGGAGGTTTACCGACTTCCTATGATTTTGACGACAGCCGCAGGGACTGTGTTGGCCGTCATACTGTATATTGCCGTCGCCTTGTGGATTCACTCCCTTATGGCTGACGTGAAAGCAAATATGGCGGTCATGGTCGTTGTGATGGCCGCGCTTGGTGCCCTTTGCGCTCTGTGCTGCCTGGCCGGGCTGCGGATGAAACTAAAAAGCGTGCTGGATCAGAGTATCGTTGAGAACATTCGGGAGTTGTGACATGAAAAAGATTCTTTCTATTCTTTTGCTGGCCGTCTTGATCACGGCCATGATCCCCAGCGCCTATGCAGACAACACGGACGCCTTTACCATTGATGAACGCATAGTTTTCAACGACATGAGCCGGTGTTATCTGCAAGGCTATGAGCCCGTTGTTTCCTGGGATCGTCTGACGATGGTGATCCCGATCCGCTCGGAAAAGGCGGTCGGCAATATCCAGGCGGAATTGATCGTCGCCAATGAAGATATTTCACCCTTCAAGCCGCAGAGCATGAGCGCCAGAACGCAGCGGGTGGAGGATGGCCTTTGGGCAGTACGCTTCAATCTCAACCTGTTCTCTGACCGCATGAATGGAGACTACCCATGCACCGTGCGGATCAGCGGAGCAGACGCAGACGGCAAGGAGTTAATGACAGACCTTCCTATGGTCATCCATATCCGGGACGGCCAGACGAACACGGAGCCTGCGCAGATCAGTATTTCAGAAAACGCATCGAGCTTGAACGTGGGTGAGGATGGAGTAATTGCGGTAAAGCTCACAAATGCAAGCCGCAGCGTCGGCTTTGAAAA
>CACYWG010000034.1 GCA_902778115.1 Oscillospiraceae bacterium
AGTGGCGATGCCGTGGGCCACCACGTATTCCACTTCGCTGTGCATCTCCCGGTGGTCCAGCCCCCGCTCCCGGGCGGCGCGCACCACGGCGTTTGCCACGGAGTGGGGGAAGTGCTCCTCCAGGCAGGCGGCCACGCGCAGCATTTCCCGCTCATCTTGTCCCCGGAAGGGTACGACCTTGCGCACCGTGGGACAGGCGTTGGTGAGGGTGCCGGTCTTGTCAAAGATCACGGTGTCCGCTTTGCTCAAAATCTCCATGTACTTGCCGCCCTTGACCGTGATCTTGTGACGGCCGGCCTCCCGCATGGCAGAGAGGACGCTCAGGGGCATGGAGAGCTTCAGCGCACAGGAGAAGTCCACCATCAGCACCGAGACAGCCCGCGCAGTGTCGCCGGTCAAGAGCCAGGTGAGCGCACTGCCGCCCAGGCACCAGGGCACCAGCTTGTCCGCCAGGCGGTAAGCCCGGTCCTCAGTGCCGGATTTCAGGCGTTCGGACTCCTCGATCATGCGCACGATGCGGTCATAGCGGTTTTCGCCCGCGGAGTGGGTCACGCGCAGGACGCAGCTGCCCTCCTCCACAACGCTGCCCGCGTAGACGGCGGCGCCGGGCCGCTTGGCCACGGGGACGGATTCCCCGGTGAGCGACGCCTGGTTGAGCATCACGTCCCCCTGCTCCAGGATGCCGTCCAGGGGCAGGACATGGCCGGTGTGGACGATGATCCGATCTCCGACCTTCACCTGTGAAAGCGGAACGATTACCTGGGTGCCGTCCTTCGTCAAAAGCCAGACCTTGTCTACCTGCAGGGACATGCTCTTGGCCAGATCGTCCACGGATTTCTTGTGCGTCCAGTCGTCCAGCGTCTCGCCCAGCGAGAGCAGGAAGCGCACGGAGCCTGCCGTGGAGAAGTCCCCCGTCAAAAGCGAGGTGCCGATGGCCACGCCGTCGAGCACCTCGACGGTCAACCTGCCCCGCAAAAGCGTCTTTGCGGCAAGCCAGAGGCGGGGCAGGGCGCTGACGGTGTTGATCACCCGGCGGATCGGCAGGGGCAGGAACAGCTTTTTCCCATAGTGCCGCAGCACCTGGAAGACCAGCTTTTCCTTGTACTCCCGATTGATCTCGCGGCTGCGGGGGCTGAGCACGTGCGCCTCTTCTTCGGCTTCCTCATAGGAAAAGCGGGCGAGGGCGCTGTACAGCGTGTCACGTTCCCCGGTAAAGAGAATGGTCACGCCGCAGATCCGCTCATGTACCGTCACCTGGTCGACGCCGGGCAGTGCCCGAATCCAGGCCTCCAGCAGGTCGGCTTCACGCAGGCTCATGGAGCGCTGCACCGCCCGCAGACGGACGCGTCCCCGGCTTTCATGCAGAATCTGAAATCTCATGCTTTCGCAGTATCTTCGATGTACTTTTCCTCTTCGGCGGCTCGCGCCTCGTTGATCGCTTTGGCGTCGGCCAGGATGTCCGAGCAGCCCTCCTGTACGGCTTCCACATTGCGCATCACCTGGTCTTTGCAGCGCAGCACGGCGGCGGTGGCATGAGTGTAGACCTTGCGGGCGTCCTTGCTGCCCAGGAGCTTGAAGCCGGCGGAGCCAAAGAGCGTGCCGCCCACAAACAGTGCGATCTTTCCGGTAGTAGTCATATCTTTTATCCTCCTATATTTGCCCGGCCCTTGCCGGGTTTTTCACTTTTTCTTATATCCGCAGTCGCAGTACGGCCCGCCGCTTGCCAGCGTGTATTGCCGTACGAATTCGGACGCGCCGCCCGCCTCGCTCATGGTGTAGTCCAGACGGCACATGGCGGGGGTCAGTTCAAACAGTCCCAGTTCCTTCATCAGCGTGCAGATGCCGCATTTGGTAAAGCGGGCCTCATAGCCGCTGCCGTCCGGATAGGGAAGATAGTCCATGTTCCAGGAGTAGGGGTTGCGGTCGGCGGCACGCAGGGCGGCGGTCTCCTTCATGCCCTGAAGATCCGCGTCCGTAAACTTGCGCTTGGCGCTCATCCGGCAGAACCACCGGGTGGGCGCGGTCATCATAGCCTGCGCGTAAAAGTCTGTCAGCTGTTGTACCGCCGGTCGCCGCTTCATGCTCAGGACGAAGGCGCAGAGCAGGGCGCAGTTCACGATATTCAACTGGAAGCGGTCGGCTTTTTCAAATACCGGGAGCTTTTCGATAATCTCCCGGTATTTGGGCCTGGCCTTTTCGGCGATCTTCTCCGCTTCCCGCGGCGAAAAGCCCAGCACGGAGACCAGGTGCTCCCGGAAGGACTTCCGATACAGCAGCCACATGCCCAGCGGCATTCCCATGTACTTCATTCTTTACCCTCTCCGAATGTGATCTTCACGATCACCATCTTGACCAGGCTGTCGCAGAAGCGGATCATCAGCTTATGAAAGGCGTTCATCTTAGGGTAGATGTCCCGGTAGCCGCGCATATAGCTTTTCGTCGAGACGGCAGCGAAATGTTTGCTCCAGCCCTTCAGGGTCATCGGGTCATCCAGGGAGAACAGCGCGTTCACGTCCCGGATCCCGGCTCCTTTGAGCCAGGTCTTTGTCATCATCCTCGCGCCGCGCCGGTTGCAGCAGTCGAAGGCCAGTACCGCGCCGGGAAAGCGCGCGGCCATCGCCTGAAACAGCGCCTTGACCGCCTCTGTCTCAAAGTAGTAGAACACACCGGAGGCGAAGAACACCGCGCCATGGTCAGCGTCGATCCTCTCCATCCAGCTGTGGTCGTTCAGGTCGATGCCGATGTTTTCTTCCCGCTCACCCGCGGGCAGCAGCTCGTTCCGCACAGATATCACGTCCGGCATGTCGAGGTTGTAGCCATGGCACTGACCGTTATCCACCTGGGAGAAGGTGTCGTCCAGCCCGCAGCCCAGGTTGACCACTGCCGCTTTGGGGTGGGCTTTCAGATAATCCCGCACCTCCCACATGAGGTCATACTGCCGCTGGGCCACCTCCAGCGCGCCGAAGAGTCCCGCCTGGGACTCCATGAGTTTCCGCTTTTCGGAGAAGTCATAGTCCAGCATGGCGCAGATGCGCTTCGCCGACGGATCGGAAAACAGCTCCGGGTAATGCTCGGAGCAGATGAGCCGCCCGAAGAGCGGGATGATGAGGGTCTCCTGAACGGAGTTCTTTTCAATGTGATATTTCAAGTTTTTCTCCTCCTTAGGCTTAGTGGATTCGAACCCCTGCCGGTTTTCGCGGGCAGATTTGGGCTGATGCTTCGTTCCAGCCCTTGGAAATACAGGAGTATTCCCTGCGGTCTGCGCCTCGCCTCAGCCCAAATCCGCTCCGTGAAAACTGCCCAAGCACCTGTGAGCTGGCAATTTTCGAGCGATTTTTGTGCCCAACGAACGCCGCTGGGCTGGCGCCCAGCAAGTGAGGCGGGACAAAAAGCGCCGAAAAGGGACGCTCACAGGCGGTAGGTGTTCGTATCCACTAAGCCTAGCCCAGCGCCACATCCAGAGCCATCATCAGACTGAAGCCGAAGGCAAAGGCGATGACACCAATATTGGAATGTTCTCCCGCGGACATCTCCGGGATCAGCTCCTCCACGACCACATACAGCATGGCCCCGGCGGCAAAAGACAGCAAATAAGGCATGGCGGGCACGATCAGCCCCACCAGAAGCACCGTCAGCGCGCCGAAGACCGGCTCCACCGCGCCGGACAGGACACCAAGCCAGAAGGATTTACCCTTGCTCTTACCCTCGGCGTACAGCGGCATGGAGATGATCGCGCCCTCCGGGAAGTTCTGGATCGCGATGCCGAGAGTCAGGGCCAGCGCCCCGCCCGCACTGATCATCCCGGAGCCGGAGAGAAACCCCGCGTACACGACGCCCACCGCCATTCCCTCCGGGATGTTGTGGAGCGTCACCGCCAGGACCATCATGGTGATCCGGGCGAGGTGACTCTTCGGCCCCTCCGTCTGATTCACAGCTCGGTGCAGATGCGGGATGATGTGGTCCAGCAGAAGCATGAAGGCGATGCCGATCCAGAAGCCCAGGAAAGCAGGGAGAAAGGCCAGACGGCCTTTGGCGCAGATGGACGCCGCCACCATGACGCCTGCCGCGAAGCCGTTCAGCATCCGCTCAACACTGAGCTTCAGATCTTTTCGGAGGAAGAACACACAGGCTGCTCCGGCCGAGGTGCCGATAAAGGGAATCAGAAGTCCGAACAGTACGGTGCTTATTTCCATCCGAACCAGCTCTTCCGTTCTGCTTCGGCGCTCTCCACCGACAGGCAGGTATACCCGGTCGCGTCAATGGCAGCCTTCAGGGCAGCTGCGTCTACTGGGTCTTCCGTCAGAAAAGATGCCTTGCCATGCCCATGAGAGGCGCTCACCTTCTTCGCAGCCGGGACGGCCTTTCGGATCGTGTCGCAGATATGAGCCTCGCACATACCGCACATCATGCCGTCGATTTTCAGCACTGTCTTGATCATTTTCTTTTTCCCCCTCCTCTTACTTCCTGCCTACCAGCAGTGTCGAGCCGCCGAGGCCCAGCAGCACGGCTTCCTTGCGGCCCATGAAGCGTCCATCCGTGGTGTCGATGAGGCGTACATCCTCATAGCCCTCGGCCTTGAGCTTTTGAAGAAAAGCGTCCATATCGCCGTAACGGGCACGGCTCATCAGATCGTGGATGGCAAAGCTGCCTCCCTTTTTCAGCACCCGCAGCGTCTCCAGCAGCAGCGTCTGCTTGTTCTGACCGGCGATATTGTGGTAGACATAGTTGCTGGTCACGGCGTCAAAGCTCTCGTCTGGGAAGGGGAGATGTACAGCGTTGCCCCGGTAAAGCGCACGTTGGCAACGCCCTCCGCCTTTGCGTTTTCCTCGCAGCGCTTTTTGGTAAAGACCGCTTTGTATGCGCCGCTCCAGATGTCGCAGCCGACCATCTGCGCCCCCGGGTTTCGTTTGGCGCAGGCGATGGTCAGCGCTCCGCTGCCGCAGCCCACATCCAGCCCCGTTCCGCCATCAGGGATGTGCACGAAGTCCGCTGTGCCGTCAATGATGGTCTTGGCCAGTTTGCGCTTTCCGTTATAGTCGAAGGTTCTGTGCAGCGCGCCCATCCAGCCAGTGTAAAACAGCAGCACCGGCGTTGCTGCGCCAAAGGTGGCGGCGGCGATCCGCCGGGGCCTGCCCTTCAGTATGCGATCCGTTGCGCCAAAGAGCGCGAACAGACTCCCGGAAACGGCTGTGGCTGCGCCCAGACCGATCACCATGCTCTTCGGCACCCAGTTTTTATAGTCAGGTTTTTGCATATTCGTCCTCCATTCCGTTCTTATCCCTTGACGCAGCGGAAGCAGCCGATGCCTTCCACGCTCGTCATTCACCGTGCTGTATAATGCGGATAGCCGCTGCCTCAGACTCGTCTCCGTCTCATAAGGCGGCGTGAAAAAGCCCTTGGGCTGGTAGAGGTGCCGGATGAACCAGTCGGTCCGGCGGCAGCCGCCCCGGATATAAAAGCAGCCGCAGAAGGTCCCGCCGCGTTTCAGCACGCGGAAGGTCTCCCGGTAGGCCGCCTCCTTGTCCGGGAAGGCGTGAAAACCGTTGAGGGAGAGCACAATGTCGAAGCTCTCATCTTCAAACGGCAGTGCGCCCACGTCCCCCTGCACAAAGCGCACGTTCCCGATCCCTG
>CACYWG010000035.1 GCA_902778115.1 Oscillospiraceae bacterium
GACGCTGCGGTCATAGCGGGATTTCAGCGCCCCGTTGCCAAAGCCGATGAAGCGCACGTACATGGTGCCCTGGTAGCTCTGCTTGCCCTTCTTCTCCAGGTCCATGGGCAGCTCCGCCGTAATCAGGGTTTTCAGGATATTCGTATCCGGCAGCGCCTCCATCTTCATGTCGTCGTCCACCATCAGCAGCCCGTATTCCAGATCGGCGCGGGCAAAGGGACTGGTCTCCACCTTGGCGATGCTGCCGCTGTACATATTGATGCCCAGCAGCG
This sequence comes from Oscillospiraceae bacterium, assembly GCA_902778115.1. Lineage (GTDB taxonomy): Bacteria > Bacillota > Clostridia > Oscillospirales > Oscillospiraceae > Limivicinus. The sequence continues at coordinate 273 of CACYWG010000035.1, forward strand.
CCGACAGCACGATCCCGACGCGGGATTTGCCTTCGCCGCCCTTGCCCACCAGCATCAGCATTTTCTGGGCCTTCGTACTGGGGATCAGACAATAGCCCATGAACTCCTGCAGGGTCAGAATGTCCTCCGGAATCAGCAGCTCCTCGAGGAAGCGCAGCCAGCGCTCCGGCCATGGCGCGTCCGGGTCGTAGCGTACCGGCAGCCGGTTCAAGCAAAAGTCCTTGCTCGTTTCGAAGCGTCCATCCAGGAACAGCGTGCCGTTGGCCACATGGATGCGGTCGTGGTAGATGGGCAGCGGCGGGGAGAAGCATTCCGAACGCAGGGCCTCCAGCAGTATGCTGACCTTCTTGGAGACGCCGGTGCGCACGTAGGGCTTGATCATCTGGTAGATCTCGCTCTTCAAGCGGCTCTCGTCCGTGACCTTGCCGTCCCGGGTAAAGAAGGTCTCATGGATGCAGAGCATCGGGTGGCTCTCCCGAAAGGATTCGCAAAAGCCCACCTCGTCGATCTTCCCGTTGCCGTCCAGCCAGATCGGCGCAGGCTCAGAAGATGTCGTCATATGCGATCACTTCCTTCTGCAGAACGCGCTCATAGTGATCCAGCACGCCGCCGGTCAGGTAGGCGATCTCGTCCGACTTCTGCTGCTCTGTGCCCCCGGAAAGCAAATCTGCCAGACCTACGATGAAATCGTACATCTGGCAGTTTTGCGCATATTCCGTTGTGATGGGATCGTCCATGCTCTGCGGCGCGGTCAGGCGCTTTTGCCGGTGGAGTTGAACCTCCATTTGCAGCAGCACATCATGACAGCGCTGGGCCGGATCGGGCGGATTGGGCGGTGCGGGCGATGTAGGAAGTTCGGCTCCGTTCCCAAAGTCCTTGACCAGCTTTTCCGCCGCTTCCGGCAGAGACAGGCTGAAGAACTTCGCGGTAAAGTCGATCACGTCTCCGTCCTCTCCGCAGCCGAAGCAATGAAACCGATCGTCCAGCTTCATGCTGGGGTTGTAATCGTCGTGGAAGGGACACAAGGCCATCCCATGACTGTTTACTGTCAGCCCATAGTGTTCCGCCGCCTCGCGGGCTGTGACGAGGCTTTTGACGCTTTTGAAGTCAATCATTTTAGTAGCCTCCTTTATTCTGTTCTCGGAAAAGTGAGAGCAGTTATTTAAGAACGGGATTTCTCACTTTCCGCTTTGGAGGCAGGCAAGAAAAAAGGACCTGAACCCTGTACGCACGTACAGATCGATTCAAGTCCTTTTCGTTTCACCATTTGCGGCCCGCTTGCACCTCCCTTCACGCGGGCGGAAAAGAATTTGGCTTTTGCCTGTTTCCGCCCAATTATACGAAAAAAACCTTTACGGGAGGCTGAAATCGACACTTCTGCATTTTTGCAAGCGGGGTTTCGCCAGAAATTGCAGATTTGCAATTTTGGGCATGGAGTACGAGAGCACGTGTACAATGACTGGGCGGCACGGCTTTATAAATTATCTGCTCATCTTCTTTCTCTTAAGGTATTATTAAGGTAACTGGGATATTCTACAATCACACAAGGAAAGAGAGGGATTTTTTATGAAAAAGATTCTGTGCATTCTTTTATCACTGATTATGATTTTCAGCCTCTGCGCCTGCGGCAGCAGCGCGAGCGAAAGTACTGCTGTGACCGAAACCGAAGTAGAAGCGGCTTCCACTGAGACGGCGGAAGCAACCGAACAGGCTCCGGCGGAGGAGGCTCCCTCCGGCGATATGCCCGGGGATCCTCCCGAAGGGGCACCCGGCGAAGGGATGGGTACGCCTCCCGGCGATCCTCCTGAAGGCAATGGCGGACCGGGCGGAACGCCTCCCGGAGGCTTCGGCGGCGGAATGCCCGGCGGCGGTCCTGGAGGAAGCAGCTCCGATATTGATTATTCCGGAGCAGCGGAGATCACTTCTGCCGATACCCAGAGCGGCCAGACCTATACCAGCACCACCTCCGATGAAAGCGCCCTTTTGATCAGCACCGCCGATGCGGTCTCGATCACCGATCCCACGGTCACCAAATCCGGTGACTCCGACGGCGGCGATAACTGCAACTTCTACGGGTTGAACGCGGCTGTTCTGGTGAAGGACGGCACCACGACCACCATCACCGGCGGCACGATCACCTCCGATGCGGAAGGTGCAAACGGTGTGTTCTGCTACGGCGGAAACGGCGGGCAGAACGGAGCGTCCGGAGACGGCACGACACTCTACATCTATGACACCACTATCACGACCACCGGAAACGGGTCGGGCGGCATCATGACCACCGGCGGCGGTGTGACCTATGCCTATGATTTGACGGTAGAGACCTCCGGCCGGTCCTCCGCAGCCATCCGCACCGATCGCGGCGGCGGGACCGTCGTGGTGGATGGCGGCAGCTACACCAGCAACGGCCTCGGCTCTCCCGCCATCTACTCCACGGCGGATATCACAGTCTCCAACGCTACGTTGACCTCTAACCTTTCCGAGGGCGTGTGCATCGAGGGCCTCAACTCCATCACACTCAACAACTGCGATCTGACCGCCAACAACACCCAGCGCAACGGCAACGCTACCTTCCTGGACACCATCATGATCTACCAGTCCATGTCCGGCGACGCGGCCAGCGGCACCTCGAGCTTCACGATGACCGGCGGCAGCCTCAAAAGCCTCAACGGTCACGTCTTCCACGTGACCAACACCAGCGCAGTCTGCGCGGACGGCTGGAGCGGCGGCAGCAACATTGCGACACTCAAGGCCATTGCCCAGAAGCTCGTCGGCGCGATCAAAGTCGGCAGTGATTCCAGCCTGACACTGGAGCTGACGGACGGCTCCACCTTTGAGGGCAGCGTCGACGGGGCCATCACCAACGCCAAGGGCGAGACCGTCTCAACCGAGGTCGGCACTGTCTCCGTGACACTGGATGCCAGCAGCACCTGGACACTGACCGGCGACAGCTATGTGACCGAATTCAACGGCGACGCGGCCAATGTCATATCCAACGGCTACACGCTGTATGTCAACGGCGTGGCCCTGACCGGAACAAAGTAAAAGCAAAAAGCAGACAAGAGAAATGAATTCATAAAAAAAGACCCGGAGTCACCGGTACGAACGTACGGATGATTCCGGGTCAGGTGTTGTTTTCGGGAAGATATTCGACTACATCCTGTAAATCACATTGCAGGATCTTG
>CACYWG010000036.1 GCA_902778115.1 Oscillospiraceae bacterium
CCCCGGCACCATGAGCCCCTATCAGCACGGCGAGGTCTATGTGACCGAGGACGGCAGCGAGACGGATCTGGATCTGGGGCATTACGAGCGCTTTATCAACGAGGACCTGAACCGCTGGTCCAACCTTACCACCGGCAAGGTCTACTGGAACGTGCTGAACAAGGAGCGGCGCGGAGAGTATCTGGGACAGACCGTGCAGATCATCCCGCACATCACCCAGGAGATCAAGGATTTTATCTACCGCGTGGGAGCGGAGACTGGGGCCGAAGTGGTCATCACCGAGATCGGCGGTACCGCCGGCGACATCGAGAGTCAGCCCTTCCTGGAGGCAGCCCGGCAGGTCAGCCTTGAGCAGGGAAGAGAGAATACGCTTTTCATCCATGTGACGCTGGTGCCCTTCCTGCGCGGCAGCGACGAGCACAAGACCAAGCCGACCCAGCACTCCGTCAAGGAGCTGCAGGGCATGGGCATCTCCCCGGATATCATCGTACTGCGCTGCGACGAGCCGCTGGAGCCGGAGATCTTTCGCAAAATCGCCATGTTCTGCAACGTCAAGCCCGACTGCGTGATCGAAAACCGCACGCTGCCGATCCTCTATGAGGCGCCGCTGATGCTGGAGGACGAGGACTTTTCGCTGATCGTCTGCCGGGAGCTGGGGCTTTGGACCCGCGCGCCGCAGCTCGATGAGTGGCGGGCCATGGTGGCGCGCATCAAGTCGCTGCAGCACCAGGTCACCATCGGCCTGGTCGGAAAATATGTGCAGCTGCATGACGCCTATCTCTCCGTGGCCGAGGCGCTGCGCCACGCGGGCTACGCCTGCGATGCGAAGGTGGAGATCCGCTGGATCGACAGCGAGACGATTACAGAAGAAACCGTGGGTGAAAGCCTCGCCGGCTGTGACGGGCTGATCGTCCCCGGCGGCTTTGGCGACCGGGGCGTGGAGGGCATGATCGTGACAGCGCAGTATGCCCGGGAGCACGACATCCCCTATCTCGGCATCTGTCTCGGCATGCAGGTGGCGGTGATCGAGTTCACACGTCACGTCTGCGGCCTGGCAGACGCGACATCGGGAGAATTTGACCCCTCCTCGCCGCACAAAGTCATTGACTTTTTGCCCGATCAGAATGAAACGGTCAGCAAGGGGGGCACGCTGCGTCTCGGCGCGTATCCCTGCCGCATCGCGGAGGGGTCCGTCATGCGCCGCTGCTACGGCGCGGAGGAGATCCGCGAGCGTCACCGCCACCGCTACGAATTCAACAACGATTACCGGGAGCTTTTGCAGGAAAAGGGCATCTGCCTCTGCGGACAGTCCCCGGACGGCTATATCGTGGAAGCAGTGGAACTGAGCGAAAAGCGCTTCTTTGTCGGCGTGCAGTTCCATCCGGAATTCAAGAGCCGCCCCAATCACCCGCACCCCCTGTTCGTGGGGCTCATATCCGCTTCGCTGGAGGAGTGATATATGGAAAAGATCCTGATCCTGGATTTCGGCGGGCAGTATAACCAGCTGATCGCCCGGCGCGTGCGCGAGCAGCATGTGTATTGCGAGCTGCATCCCCACACGATGCCCATTGAGGAAATTCGCCGCTTTGACCCCATCGGCATCATCTTCACCGGCGGACCGCACAGCGTGTATCTCGACGATTCGCCCAGACCCGACCCCGGCGTCTTCGAGCTGGGCGTGCCGATCCTCGGCATCTGTTACGGCTGTCAGCTGCTGGCGCAGTCTCTCGGCGGGCTGGTCACCGCGGCGGAGGATGCCTCCGCCCGTGAATACGGCAAAACCGAAACGGTTTTTGATCCGACCTGCGCGCTGTTCCGGGATCTGCCTGAGCGGAGCGTTACCTGGATGAGCCACGGGGACTATATGGCGCAGGTGCCGGAGGGCTTCCGCCTGGCCGCTCATTCCGCAGCCTGTCCCACTGCCGCGATCTGCGATGAAGCGCGCGGGCTGTATGGCGTTCAGTTCCATCCGGAAGTCAATCACACGGCCTTCGGGCGCGAGATGCTGCGCAATTTCCTCTATCGCGTTTGCGGGGCGCACGGCGACTGGACCATGGCAGACTTCAAGCGCCGCAGCGTGGACGAGCTTCGCAGGCATGTGGGAGACGGACGGGTGCTGCTGGCGCTCTCCGGCGGCGTGGATTCCTCGGTGCTGGCCGCGCTTTTGAGCGAGGCCATCGGCAGTCAGCTTACCTGCGTCTTTGTCGATCACGGTCTGCTCCGTAAGAACGAGGGAGACGAGGTGGAGGCCGCCTTTGCCCCGCGCGCGCTGAACTTCCGCCGCGTCGATGCTGCCGATCGCTTTCTGGCGCGCCTGCGCGGCGTGTGGGAACCGGAAGAAAAGCGCCACATCATCGGGGAGGAATTCATCCGCGTCTTTGAGGCGGAAGCAAAAGCGATCGGCGCGGTGGACTATCTCGCCCAGGGGACGATCTACCCCGACGTGATCGAATCCGGCCTCGGCCAATCCGCCGTGATCAAAAGCCACCACAATGTGGGCGGTCTGCCCGACTATGTGGATTTTAAAGAGATCCTTGAGCCGCTGCGCCTGCTCTTCAAGGACGAGGTGCGCCAGCTGGGACGCGAGCTGGGGCTCCCGGAGAGCCTGGTCTCGCGCCAGCCCTTCCCCGGCCCCGGTCTCGCCATCCGCGTGATCGGCGAGGT
>CACYWG010000037.1 GCA_902778115.1 Oscillospiraceae bacterium
TTTTTCTCCAGCGACGGAGGGGATACCGGTGCGCTGCGCGAGCAAATGAGAGACTATCATGCGCGGGGACCGCGGCTGGTCGTCGCGATGCTGGGCGAGGAGGGCAGCCTCTGCTTTGACGGTGAGCGCTTCCACAGTTTCGGCATCGTCCCCTGTGAAAAGCTCGTCGACACGATGGGCGCGGGCGACAGCTATATCGCCGGGTTCCTTTTCGGCCTTGTCGAGGGACTGCCGCTGGAGGATTGTATGGCAAAGGGCGCGGCAAACGCTACCGTGACGCTGGGCTATTTCGGCGGATGGTAAAGCCGCCGCACAGAGATGAACGGTTATTCTAATCCCTCCGTTGACGCCGGGCGTCTGCGCATGAAGACCTTCCGCCAACAGATTCGTCCGGCGGGCACGTATTACGCCGCTCGCTTTTCCGTCAGCGAGGAGGAGGAGCTTTTGTGCCTGCGCCGTCTTTACAGCCGAGATGGGGATCCGCTGTTCCTTGAGGAACTGGTGCTGCCCGGACACGGCACCGAACGGAAGCGGGCGCCGCTGCCCGAACGCGGCTCGCTGTGGAGACTGCCTCTCCCCGGCGTTCATACAGCACGCCAGAGTCTTGAGCTTGTCGAGCTTGAGCGGCGCGATCTGCGCATCCTGCGGCTCAGGGAGGAGCGCGCCGCCCTGTGTCTCGAGCGGGAGTATCTTAATAGCGAGGGACGTGTGATCGCGCTGCAGCGCGTTCTGATTCCCGAGGGCGGTGAAGAAGAGCTGATCGTCGAGCGCTGAAAGGAGCAAACATGGGAAGCTTTAGCGGCAACTTTTATTCCGAAGAGCTGAAAACCACCACGCGGATCAATCTGATCCTGCCGGATGCGTCCAACGACGTCACGCCGCTGCTCGGTGGGACGCCGAAGCTGCTCTTTCTGCTGCACGGCCTCGGAGGCAACTGCGACGAGTGGCTGCGCTTTTCAAAAATCGAATACTACGCGAAAAAATTCAATCTGATTGTCGTCATGCCCGAGGCACAGCGCAGCTTTTACTGCGACTATCCCACTGCCCCGCGTTATTTCCACTATGTTGCCGACGAGCTGCCGCAGCTGTGCGAGCAATGGTTCGCGCTCAGGCGGCCGCGCGAGGACTGCATGATTGCGGGCGAGAGCATGGGCGGTTACGGCGCGCTCAAGATCGGCCTGCGCAGACCGGAGCGCTTCGGCACGATCGCCGCTCTTTCGGGCGTGCTGGACTTCCGCCGTTTTGTCGACGAGGCGCGCGCAGGGATGCTGCCGGAGATCGAGCCGGGCGAGTTTGACGCGCTCTACCCGACGGGCGAGCTGCCCGAGGAGGACGATCCGATCGCGCTGGTGCGGCGCGCCGCCGCACAGGCTGACCGGCCGCGGTTGATTCAGCTCTGCGGCACGGAGGACTTCCTTTACGAGCATAACCGGCGCTTCCGTCTCGCGGCGGAGGAGGCCGGATACGGACACTGCTATGGCGAGGGACCTGGCGAGCACGCCTGGCCATACTGGGATCGGGCTATTCAGACCGCGCTCCGTTTCTTCCTCGGACTGGAGACGGACGGAGAATTCTATTAAGGAGTCGTACTATGAGTTTTGAAGCGAAAAAATGGCAGGAGACAGAGGGTCCTTGCCTGCGCAATTTTGATGAAAAGGAAGCGATTGAGAGCGTGCAGGGCGCTCTGGCGCTCCGTCCCCAGATCGAGGCGGTTATCGACCGAATCTGGGAGGAAGGCTTTGACGGGATCTATTTTATCGGCATCGGCGGCACCTATGCTTCCGCCATGCAGGTGGAGGTCTATATGCGCGGCCGCTCTTCTCTGCCCATCTATGTTGAAAACGCCGCAGAGTTTCTCACCACCGGCAACCGCCGCTTTACCGAACGGTCCGTGGTCATTTATTCCTCGGTTTCCGGCAACACCAAGGAGATGGTGCGGCTCGTCGAGCGCGTCCGGGAAATCGGAGGCAAGATCTTCGCCTTTATCGACACGCCGGATTCGATGCTGACCGCGCCGGACAAGCAGGATTATCTGATCCTCTATCCGAAGAACGAGCAGCTGAAGTTCTATATGGTCGCAAACTATCTCATGTACAAAAA
>CACYWG010000038.1 GCA_902778115.1 Oscillospiraceae bacterium
GCCAAGAAGATCGAGGACGAGCTGACCTATCCCGGCCAGATCAAGGTCCACGTCCTGCGCGAGACGAAGGCCGTCGATTACGCCAAGTAAGAAAAAAGAAAAGCACACCCTGCCCCGGGTGTGCTTTTTTCCAAAGAGAAGGAGCGGACGATGGATCGCTATCAACTCAGAGAGTATATGAACGCCGAGCCGGAGGCCAAGCTGCGCGACCTCGTCAGCAAGCTCATCTACGACGAGATCGTCGCGCTGCGCATCGCGCCCGGCGCGAGACTGAACGTCAACCAGATCGCCACCTCTCTCGGCATCTCCCGCACCCCGGTGGCCGAGGCAATCGCCAAGCTGACGGACATCGGCTTTGCCGTCACCCACCCGGGGCAGAGCGGCAGCTATGTCCTGGATCTGAGTCTCACGGACATGATCAGTCTCTACCAGGTGCGCTCCGCGATCGAGAGCGAGGCGGCTGCCCTTGCGGCATACAGCGCCGACGAGGCCGCCGTGCGCGAGCTGACCATGCTGGCCGAGGCCTTCCACGACAGCGTCACCCGGCGCGACAGCCGCGGCATGAAGGACACGGACATGCCCTTCCACCAGCTTCTCATCGAGAGCTGCGGCAATCCCTATCTCCGCCAGAGCTACGAGCTGCTGCTGCCGAAGCTGACGATGTACCAGTCCTCGATGGTCGAGTTCATCGGCAAACTGGGCGGCGAGGACAACCCCTGGATGCCCAGCGTGAAATACAACCACACCTCGATCATCTCGGCGATCCGTCTGCGCATGCCGGAGCTGGCGCGCGCCTCGATGGCTGACCACGTCAGCGCCTCGCTGAGCTTCACCTCTCTCATCGGCCACGGGGCCGACCCCTTCAGCGCGATCAAAGGGAAATAAGGGCGGGCCTGCGCCTGCCGTTTTCAAACAACAGACCGTCTTGAAAGGAGGCAAACCGCATCGAACTGCCGATGCGGGAAAAACCATGAAAAAGAGATTCCTTTGCCTGCTCCTGATCGTTCTCGCGCTCTTTGCCGTCACGGGCTGCAGCCTGCGCTCCGGACAGACGACCCAGGTGGACACGCCCCCGCAGACAACGCCTGCCGCGTCCGACACGCAGCTTCCCGCCGAGGTGACCGCCGATCCGGCGGCTGAGACGGGAGAGCAGCCTGAACCCACGCCGGAGCCGACGCCCCTGCCCGAGCCCACGCCGGAACCGACCCCGGAGCCCACGCCCGAGCCCACGCCTGTGCCGGGAGTGGATCCCCCCACCGTGACCAAAAACCCCACGAGAGAGACGGTCACGCCCGGCGGCACGGCCTATTTCATCGCGCGCGCCGACGGTGCGCGGGAGATCAGCTGGTTCATCGCCAGCCCCGACGGAACCAAGGGCTATAACGCCAAGGACATCAAAACAGACTTCCCGAACGTCACCTGCACCGGCCTCGGCACGGAAACGCTCATCATGACCGGCATTCCCTCCGAGCTGGACGGCTGGAAGGTCAAGTGCAAGTTTACCAACCCCGGCGGCTCGGTCTTCTCCGAGGACGCCGAGATCGTCGTCGCGGGCAGCGACTCTGCCTGCCGCTCGCTCGATGAGGTCATCGTTGTGATCCGCAACAAGAAGCCCGCCGGCACGGCCGGCTCCGCGATGGCATCCGCCGCCGCGGCCGCCCGGATCGCGGACTATTTTGCCGCCTCCGACATCAGCGCCGAGGACGTCAAGACGACGATCGGCCAGTATACCGACCGCCTGATCTATGAAAATAAGGTGGCCTACCGCGACAACGCCGACGAGCTCCTCGCCGTGTTCCGCTCCGTTGCTGCCAATCCCGACGCCTTCTCTGCCCAGCTCAAGGACGCCGGCTATGAGGCCAAGAGCTTCCCCTGGGACGACGAGCGTATCGCCGCCTGCTTCGAAGCTCTCACGATCTCGTGGTAAACACATAAAAAAAACCAAGGGCTGCTGCAGTATTCTGCAGCAGCCCTTCTATTTGCGTGCGCCCGGCATGGTCGACAACTTGGTGGTGAAAGTCCACTACGGACTCGGTAGCAGGAACCGTTAGCCAAAGGCAAGGGTGTCCATCGCGAGAACGGACAGAAACCACATAGAAGGCTGATTTGGGGCGGACGACTCTGCGCAACAAGGGAAAGTCCAATGCTACCCGAACCCCATACAGTAGATGTGGTGGCCATGAGAGGAAGGTTGTCGTTCTTACCCGGGGAGATCTGCAAGATACGCTCTGAAAGGAGTAACCCATGTCGAAAGGCATGGCTGAACTTGCAGAAGTCAGCTCCACCCATAGTACCAATGAAGCGGCCAATCACCG
>CACYWG010000039.1 GCA_902778115.1 Oscillospiraceae bacterium
GCTCAGCGACTGGCGCGAGACCTCGGCCCGGCAGACCATCGCGCTGACAGAACTTCTGCTGGAGATCTACAACATCGACCCGGATCGGGTCTATCTGGAGGGCTATTCCGGCGGCGGGGAGACCGGCTCTCTCGTGATGGGCATGCGCCCCGAGCTGTACACGGCCTATCTCATGGTCTCCTCCCAGTGGGACGGAGATCTGGAGGTGCTCGCCCAGGCGAAAACGCCGGTCTATCTGGTGACCGGCGAGCAGGACAGCTATTACGGTTCAGACTCCATGAAGAACGCCGCCGACGAGCTTCGTACGCTGTATGAGCAGCAGGGCCTGAGCGAGGAAGAGATCAACCGGCTGCTGGTCTTGGACGTGAAGCCCCAGAGCTATTTTGCCGACCGCGGTATTTCCGACCAGCACGGCGGAGGGATGGCGATTGCAAAGGACGAGGCAATCATGGGCTGGCTGTTTGGCCAGAGATAAGGGTATATTGGAAAAGACTTGAGAAGCTGCTATGACTTTGAGTTATAGCAGCTTCCGCTTTTGGCATTGTACAAAGCCTGAAAAGCCCGGTATACTGAGATCACAAAGGAAATACAACTTCAACAGAACTTATAGGAGGGTTTCATCATGGCAGAAAAGCAGACGGCAGGCAGAGATCATCTGGGCAAGCTCGCTCCCAAATTCGCGGAACTCAACGACGACGTTTTATTCGGTGAGGTGTGGTCGCGGGAGGAGGAACTGTCTACCCGGGACCGCAGCATGATCACCATCGCAGCCCTCTTCTCCGCAGGGCTCTATCCCCAGCTCAAAAGCCATCTGGCCCTGGGCAAAGCCCACGGCATCACCAAGGGAGAGGCTGTGGAGATCGTAACGCAGCTGGCCTTTTACTGCGGCTGGCCCAAGGCCTGGAGTACCTTCCCGCTGATCGCGGAAGTTTGGCCGGAAGAGGAGGACAAGTAACATGACACTTCATATCAAAGAGCAGGGCGTTTACACGGCGGGCGGCATCGTCCAGAAGGCCGAGGGTGTGTTTGACCCCATCCACGGACAGTTGGCTGACGCGGGCCAGGTTCGCTACAGCGATCACTGCACCGTGTTCTATCAGCTCCCGGAAAACGGAAACGGCAAGAAGGCTGCGTTCCTCCACGGCTATGGTGGAAGCATCGTCACCTGGCAGCGTACCCCCTATGCCGAGGGCTTTGCCGACATGTTTCTTGAGGCAGGATACGGCACGTATCTGATCGACCAGCCCCGCTACGGCTCGGCAGCCAAGTCCTCCAAGAACGCCACCGTCTCCGCACGGCCGGACGATCTGACCTGGTTCACCCAGTTTCGTCTGGGCTCCTGGCCCAACTACGCTGAGGGCACGCAGATGCCCCATGAAGAAGCGGACATCGACCAGTTCTTCCGTCTGATGACTCCATCCGTGGGTGAGTTCGATGCCCAGCTGGTGACGGACACCGCGGTCAAAGCCTTGGAGAAGTCCGGTCCTGCCGCGCTTATCACCCACTCCCAGGGCGGCATTCCCGGCTGGTTCATCGCGGCAGCCTAGGAAAATGTGACCGGTGTGATCGCCCTCGAGCCCGGCACCTTTGTGATGCCCGAGGAGGAATGCCCGGCACCCTACGCCTCCAATTCCGCCTTTGCCATCCCCGGCGCGGGCATCCCCTGCATTCCCGTTCCCATGGCGATGTTTGAACAGCTTATCAAAAAGCCCATCATCGTATACTTTGGCGACTACATCCCCAAGGTGACGGTGGAGTTCCCGGCACAGGATCACTGGCGCGCGGTGCTGGCTCTGGCCCATACCTTTGCCGACTGTGTCAACCGCCATGGCGGCGACGCGAAGGTCGTGTACCTGCCGGACGAAGGGATCTGCGGCAACTCGCACTTTATGTTCCAGGAGAAGAACAACCGTGAGGTCTTTGAGCACATCCACAAGTGGATGCAGGAGAAAGGAATCTGATCATGGAAAAGAATCTTTCCGCTGGATCAGGTGCCCACCTTCAACGTGACCTTTGAGCCCGCCTGCCGCAACAATTGGCACATCCATCACGCCGAACAGGGCGGCGGCCAGATGCTGATCTGCGTGGCCGGCCGCGGCTGGTATCAGGCCTGGGGTGAAGAGCCCCGTGAACTGCACCCCGGCGACGTGGTAAATATCCCCTCCGGCGTCAAGCATTGGCACGGCGCAGCCGGAGATTGCTGGTTCCAGCATATCGCGCTGGAAGTCCCCGGCGAAGGCTGCAAGGTGGAGTGGCTGGAACCGGTCACCGATGAAGAATACAACATACTCCCGTAAGGAGGAACTGCAAATGAGCAAAGCACTGGTCGTATATTTTTCCGTGTACGGCACGGCGAAGAAAACCGCCGAGGAGATCGCCCGGCAGACGGGCGCGGATCTCATGGAGATCGAACCGGTCGTTCCCTACGACAGCAACCGGGATCACTACAATGCGCTTGCTAAATTGGCCAAGCAGCAGCACGATACCAATGCCCGACCGGCCATCAAAAACGAAATCCCCGTCCGGGACTACGACACCATCTTCGTGGGCTACCCCATGTGGTGGTACACCTTCCCGATGATCCTGTACACCTTCTTTGACAAGTATGATTTCTCCGGCAAGACCATCGTTCCCTTCAACACCCACATGGGCTCCGGGGATGGCGGCACCTACCGCACGATCAAGGAACTGGAGCCGAACGCAAATGTTCTTGCCGGCCTGCCCATGGAAATGAGCGACGCCGAGCGCGGCAACGCAAAGGCGGTCAGCCAGTGGCTTCAAAAGCTGGGGCTGAAATAAGGAGGGCTGGACGATGGCAAATCCTTTCGGACTGGTCTATAGCGGGGCGATCGAAGCAAACGAACCCGGCAAGGTAAACATCCGTCCGGTGCGCTACACGGTAGACGGGATCGAGGTCGCGGCAAATCTCTATCTGCCTGCGGATTACGACGAGGTGAGCAAGAAAACCTATCCCGCCGTCACGGTGGCCCATCCCAACGGCGGCTGCAAGGAGCAGGTCGCGGGGCTCTACGCCCAGCGTCTTGCTGAGCTCGGCTATATCACCTTGGCCTGCGACGCCCGCTATCAGGGCGAGAGCGGCGGCGAGCCCCGTCTGCGGGACTATCCCGCCAACCGCATCGGCGACGTGAGCGGCATGGTGGATTATCTCTCCCAGTTACCCAAGGTGGACGAGAACCGCGTCGGCGCCCTCGGCATCTGCGGAGGCGGCGGCTACACCCTGGCCTGCGCCCAGACGGACAAGCGCATCAAGGCCGTGGCGACCCTCTCCCTGTTCAACTCCGGCCGCGTCCGCCGCAACGGTTTCCACGACGCGGACAGAGCAGGAGTTCAAAAGCGCCTGCAGCAGGCCGCCGCGGCGAGAGCGAAGGAGCTGCGGGGCGAGGTGGAGTACATCGGCTTTCTGCCGCCCGACAAGACCGATGACGAACTGCGCGCGCAGATGCTGACCCTGCCGGAGAACACTCTCTACCGGGACGGCATCGAGTACTACGGCCTGACCCACAAGCATCCCAATGCCACAGGCAGCTACACGGCGGAGTCCTTCATGAAGCTGATCGCTTTT
>CACYWG010000040.1 GCA_902778115.1 Oscillospiraceae bacterium
AGGCGTGTCGCCGGGACTTAACAGATTGACGCCGGTATCGGTGGCCATGGACCAGTTGTTGTGCTTGCCGCTGCCGTTCACGCCCGCAAAGGGCTTTTCGTGCAGCAGGCACACGAGGCCGTGCCTGCGGGCGACCTTCTTCATAATTTCCATGGTGAGCTGGTTGTGGTCCGCCGCGACGTTGGTCACGGTGAAGATCGGCGCCAGCTCGTGCTGACAGGGAGCCACCTCATTGTGCTCGGTCTTGGCATAGATGCCGAGCTTCCAGAGTTCCTCGTTCAGCTCCTCCATGAAGGCCTTGACCCGTGGCTTTATGGCACCGAAGTAGTGATCCTCCAGTTCCTGGCCCTTGGGCGGCTTGGCGCCGAAGAGGGTGCGCCCGGTGTAGATCAGGTCCTTTCGTTTGAGGTACATGTCCCGGTCCACCAGGAAGTACTCCTGCTCCGGGCCGACATTCGTCACGACCCGCTGTACCTCATGATTTCCGAACAGGTGGAGCACCCGCAGCGCCTGGCGGTTCAGAGCCTCCATCGAACGCAGCAGCGGCGTTTTTTTGTCCAGCGCCTCGCCGCCGTAGGAGCAGAAAGCCGTCGGGATGCACAGCGTCTTTTCCTTGATAAAAGCATAGGAGGTCGGATCCCAGGCGGTGTAGCCTCTCGCCTCAAAGGTGGCCCGCAGGCCGCCGGAGGGGAAACTGGAGGCGTCCGGTTCACCCTGGATCAGTTCCTTGCCGGAAAACTTCATGATCACGTGGCTGTCCGGCGCAGGAGAGAGGAAGCTTTCATGCTTTTCCGCCGTGATGCCGGTCAGCGGCTGGAACCAATGGGTAAAATGGGTGGCTCCGTTCTCCACCGCCCAGGCGCACATGGCATCCGCCACGGCATTGGCTACAGAGAGATCCAGCTTCTTTCCTTTGCGGATGGTCTCCTTCAGACTGTGATAGACATCCGCGGACAGGCACGCACGCATGACTTTGTCGTCGAATACCATGCTGCCAAACAGTTCCGGTACTGTACTCATAATGAATTCCTCCTTCTGGCTTTGTGAGGCTAAAACGCACGCGGTCATTTTACGCTTGTCTGTCGCAAAAGACAAGCATTTTTGTATCAACTTCATCCTTATCATTCGAAAACACTATGATAGCAAAAAGCCTTTTCCTATCATGGTGCAGGATGCTGTCAAATCAGGTTGGTATATGATCTTCAAAGCGTCGTCAACCATGCGACGGCTTTGCTCCCCCCGAATACTGATGACCGCGCCGGTGCCGCAGAAGTCATGCTCAAAGGCTTTGCGGCGCAGCAAAACAGCCTTGCTGTTTTGCCATATGCTCATTATAGCGGGATGGTCTTAAGGTCGGGGTCAAAATACGGCATCGGCTGCAGCTTGAAGAGGTTCTGCTCGTGCAGTCTGTCAATTCTGGCTTTTGTCCTTTCGTCAGATACTTTTCCTATGCGGATATAACGATCCAACTCCTCATAGGTGAAGCCCAGGCTCTCTTCGTCTGTCTTCCCGGACAGGCCGTCGATGGGCGTTTTTTCGACGAGCTGCTCAGGCAGTCCCAGCACCCGTCCGATCGCCTTGACCTCCTGCACAGTCAATCTGGAGCAGGGGCTGAAGTCTCCTGCCCCGTCTCCGTAGCGTGTCGCATAACCCACCCAGTCTTCCGAGAGATTGCAGGTATTCGCCACTCTTCCGTTGTGGCTCTGGGATACCGCATACAGCGCCGCCATACGAATTCGGGCCGGGAGATTGATTCGGCTTTGCTCAGAAAGCGCAAAGGGAATGGCTTCTTTCAAGCCGTTTACCGCCGCTTCAATATTCACTGTGAAATACCGAATTCTCAGAAGAGTCACCAGACTTAGGGCAGCATCATAGTCCGGTTGTACCCCGTTCGGCATCAACACGCCGATCACCCGTTCCCTGCCGAGCGCCTCTACACACAGCGCCGCAACTGTAGAGCTGTCTTTTCCTCCGGAGATCCCAACCACCGCATTGCATCCTGCTCCATTTGTTTCAAAAAAGCCGCGTATCCAATCCACGCACTCATTTTTAACCTTCATAGCATCGAACATGATTTCGCCTCCCTATGGTCATTCAGCGGCCTGCGTTATGAGATGTGCTCGCAGCAAGTTGACCTGCAGCCTTTAAAGCTCTGATATCTGCAGCGCGTCCCACATCGTATACAAAAATCTTGCCATCGCCGATCTCACCGGTGTGCAGCGCTGCATTGGCTGCAGCTACAACAAGCTCGGGATCCACCTTAGACACGACAATATCGACCTGAAGCTTCGGCGTGAGATGCATACTCATCTCAATGCCGCGGTACTGGCCGGTTTTGCCCTTCTGCGTGCCGCAGCCCATCACATTGGTGACGGTCATGCCAGTGACGCCGATACCGGCCATTGTATCCCGCAGGGTGCCGAAGCGCGCCTCATCGCAGAGGATACGCACCAGGGTGTAGCGCTTCCGGCCGACCGGCGTCTCACGCAAGCCGGAGGAGAGCGTCAGCGGGAAGGGCTGGAGGCCGGCGGTGTCGACCGGGCCGTCGGAATGCACACCCAGTGTGGACTCGATGGGGATGAAGTCCGCGTAGGCGTTGGCGAGGCCGTGCTCCGTCACATCCAGACCTTCGATTTCTTCCTCCGTGCCGGCCCGCAGACCGATCGTGCCTTTGATCAGTTTGAACACAAGGATCATACACAAAACGGTATAGGTTCCGATGGTGAGGACGCCGAGACACTGCACGCCAAGCTGCCGCAGCCCGCCGCCATAAAAAAGGCCTTTGGTGCCGTAGCTCTCATTACAGGCAAAAAGGCCGAC